>JAZUSC010000057.1:0-321310 GCA_045606505.1 Oscillospiraceae bacterium | reverse complement strand
TTTTGAGAGTTTTCTCTCGCATAGTCGGTGCCGATGGCGGTGAGGGTCCACCTGTTCCCATTCCGAACACAGTAGTTAAGCTCACTTGCGTCGACAATACTTGGCGGGCAACTGCCCGGGAAGATAGATAGGTGCCGACACTTATGCACCTTTAGCTCAGTTGGTAGAGCAACTGACTCTTAATCAGTGGGTCCTGGGTTCGAGTCCCTGAAGGTGTACCAAAAGAGATTAAGGAATAGTTTTACTATTCCTTAATCTAATATATGGCTCGTTGGTCAAGCGGTTAAGACACCGGCCTCTCACGCCGGTAACGGGGGTTCGATTCCCCCACGAGTCACCAAATTTTCCCTAAGTGCGCAAAATACTCGCGCCAATAGCTCAGTTGGTTAGAGCAACCGGCTCATAACCGGTCGGTCCGGGGTTCGAGTCCCTGTTGGCGCACCACCAATAGGGGTATAGTTCAGTTGGTAGAACGACGGTCTCCAAAACCGTATGTCGAGGGTTCGAGTCCTTCTGCCCCTGCCATAGCTTATTACTGTCCAGGCAATAGTCTGGGCGGTTTTTATTTTTATTGACTAAAAAATACACGGAGGAAATTATGGACAAGATAAAGGCAAAACAATATGCAGAAGAGGCTATTGAAATGCTTTGTAAGATTACATTAACATCATCAATAAAATGCAGACTGAATGATATAAAGCCCGACATCTATTCCAGCAAGGTTGGGGGCGTTTCATATATTTCTCCAAATACCACAATACCAACAGATAAAAATGGTAGGCAAATGAGGTTGTTAGCACAGTTTAACTGCTGTGATCTAATTTCACTTGAAGATTTCCCTCACGAAGGTATATTACAGTTTTGGATGACAACAGATGAAAGGTTGGACGACTTTTCTGTTTTGTATTTTGAAAAGATAAACGGGGACATTTATAAGGGTAATAAAACTGTTTTGACAGTAGAAGAAAGCAATTTCCCTGTAAAAGGCGAGTACGGAATAGAGTTTACAGTTGGCGAAGAAACGATGAGCCGTGATGACCCACGGTTAAAAGCATTGTTCTGCCAATGCTATACAGAAATATCAGGAGAATATATTCAAGACCCAGAAGATGCAGGAGATGGAGAATACGGTGAGGTTGTCTACGAAGTGTTTGAGGGTTATTGTGACGATTCTTATGGCGGAGGGACAAAGATAGGCGGCTATGAAGGGTCTGCTCAACTGCCAAGCTATTATACATATCGACCTAAGGAGTATGCTGAAAGATTTAATTCTCCCTATAAGACATATATAGATAATGTTGATATTAAAGCTGATGATGCAACAATCCTCTTGTTTCAGCTCGACAGCTGTTACAAAAGCTCTTCCGATTATAAGGTAATGTGGGGAGATGCAGGAGTAGGAAGATTTTATATCAAGCGAAGTGATCTTATTGATCGAGATTTTAGTAAAGTGTGGTTTTCCTGGGATTGTTCATAATATAAAAATGACCCGCTGTTTTGAACGGCGGGTCATTGTGTTGTAATTGGATATTATTCTGTTCTGAGAGCTACAACAGGATCTTTCTTTGCGGCAACTCTTGCGGGGAACAGACCTGCAATAAGCGTAAGCAACATACTGATAAGTACCAATATTATACCTCCCTGCCACGGAAGAACAGCCATATTTGCAATTTCTGTAATAGCTTCAATAATTGCATTTATCGGGAAGATAAGAACTATGGTTACAAGAATACCTATAACACCTGCTGCAAAGCCCACAATAAGTGTTTCAGCGTTGAATACACGGGAGATATCTCGCTTGGAAGCACCCATTGCACGGAGGATACCTATCTCCTTTGTTCTTTCCAGTACGGAAATGTAGGTGATGATACCTATCATAATAGAGGACACGACGAGAGAGATTGCTACGAAAGCGATAAGGATATAGGATATAGAATCAATAATATCACTTACGGAGGATATCATCAGACCAACATAGTCTGTGTAGTTGATTACATCTTCCTGTTTATCCTCAGCTTTTTTGTTATCGTTGTATTTTGTGATAAAGTCCGTTATCAGTTCCTTGGACTCGAAATCTTTTGCGTAGATCTTAATTTCGCTGGGGCTTGACAAATCGGCAACGCCAAGTGTTTCAAGGTTGCCTTCATAGGTTGCTTCTGTCTTGGGGAGATACTTTTCAATCATTTTGAGCTGATCTTCGGGAATGTTTGAAAGCATCATATTCATTAACATCTTGGAGTCAGCCATTGAAAGAAGTGTACTTTGCAGCTGTTCCTGAGGTACTGTCTGCAACTGCATAAGCTGTTCAGGGGTGAGAGTAGCCATTATTTGCTCTGATATAGCTGCCATATCTTCGGGCTTTGCCATCTGGGACATCATAGCCATTGCTTCTTCATCAGAAAGAGTTTCGATATATTCAGTTACCTTGTCGAGAGTGGATTTTTTATCGTCATCAACAGGGAATTCGACGCCCGTGAAGATATCTATTTTATTATTATCTTTTTGTTCAATAACTATCTCACTGGAATTTACTCTATCTATCATAAATTCGGTGAGTGCGTGAGTGTAACCGATGCCGCCCGATTGACCGGTAGAATTCAGAAGACTGTCACCGTCAGGCTTAATGATACCAACGACTTTGATTTCAGGAGCATTTTCAAGCTTCTTTTCCATATACTCGGTGTCTTCACGCTTGTCTACCCAGATACCGTCCTCGTTCTTTTCGTAGAAGTCGGGAGCTGTAAGCAAACGGAATTCAAGTCCCATAAGCTCATCGTGGGTAAAGGTCAGATCGCCTGTTTCAATGTCGATGCTTTCGCCCACCATAATCTTATCCATCATATCGGTAAGCTCTGCCTGATCACGCAGACCGAGTGCATACAGAGTAACATCGGAAAGCTCGTTGTTTTCGTTTACGATAAGCACGACCTCATTGTAGCTTTCGGGAAGTCTACCGGCAACAATAGCGTACTGTTCTTCAAGGCTGTCTTTGCTTAGCAGCTCTGTCCATACATCATAGGGACTTCCAGAGCTGCCCATCATTGAGGAATAGGTGTTTGCCATTGTGGAAATATTTCCGCCCATTGAGTCGCCCATCATAGCATTCATTACTGTTGACGGGTTAATTTGGAGAAGATCTCCGTTTACGTCGTGACCGTAGATATACAGATTAGGAGAGTAGCTGTACTTTATTTCGCTGATAGAATCAAGGATATTATCGGGATTTGACTCGATATACTGCTTAAATTCAGCGAGATTATTCGTCGTCATCTCAGAGAGCATAGTTTTCATCATCTCGGTAGAGATGTCGTTTGTATAGATGAGATCGGGGTCACGCTCTGCTTTTGTTTCCTCGGCAATACCCATCATAGAGCCCATAAGACTTCCGTAATCAATGGTCTCCTGCTGGATCGATATGGGGTAGGAGGCGAGTGTAGAATGCTCTACGCTGTCGATATATGCCTTTACACCATTGGAAAGAGAGAGGATAAGAGCGATACCGATTATGCCGATACTTCCTGCAAAAGATGTAAGGAAAGTACGTCCTTTCTTGGTAAGAAGATTGTTTCTCGACAGAGAAAGAGCCGTTGCAAAGGACATTGATGTTTTCTTGCCCTTGGATACAGCAGTCTTTTTCTCCTTAGGAGCTTCACCGTCATAGGGATTGGAGTCGGAGGTTATCTTACCGTCAACAAGTCTTACTATTCTTGTCGAATACTGCTCTGCAAGTTCAGGGTTATGGGTAACCATTATAACAAGGCGGTCACTAGCTATCTCCTTGATAAGCTCCATTATCTGCAAACTTGTTTCACTGTCAAGAGCACCCGTTGGCTCATCGGCAAGAAGGATATCGGGGTCGTTTACCAAAGCACGTGCGATAGCAACTCTCTGCATCTGACCGCCCGACATTTGATTGGGCTTTTTGTTTATCTGGTCGCCAAGGCCTACCTTTTCAAGAGCTTCCTTTGCACGGCGACGACGTTCAGCCTTGGATACGCCCGAAAGAGTAAGTGCAAGTTCAACATTTGCAAGTACGGTCTGATGTGGGATCAGATTATAGCTCTGGAAGATAAAACCTACCGAATGGTTACGGTATGTATCCCAGTCACGGGATTTATATTGTGTGGTGGATTTACCGTTGATAACGAGATCACCCGAGGTGTACTGGTCAAGTCCGCCTATTATGTTAAGCAGAGTTGTCTTTCCACAACCTGAGTGACCGAGTATGGAAACAAGCTCACTTTCACGGAAGCTGATAGAAACGCCCCGAAGTGCGTGAACTACTTCGTCGCCTGTTTTATAGTCTTTGGTGACGTTTTTGATTTCAAGCATTTGTCTGTTGCCCCTTTCTGTTTTGGTTCTTTCTGTCTGAGATAGTGTTTCTTAGATTATTGGTGAATTTACAGTGCAGCTGCACCATTGTCTTTATTTCCTCGTCAGTAAAGCTTTCGAGAGTCTTATTCAGTATACTTAACGTTTCTGAGATATGACGGGATACTGCCGAATAACCGCTTTCCGTCACAGAAATACGAACGCTTCTTCTGTCAGAGGGGTCGGTATTTCTTGTGATATATCCCTTGCTTTCCAGATTTTTAAGTGTTCGTGATACGGCGGGAGCTGACACATTGAGTTGTGACGCTGCCTGTGCAACTGTTATCAGTTCACCGTTATTCTTTTCCGGATAGACTGCTGCACTGTGGACAAGCGAAAGTTCACCGGGGGTAAGGTCTGTTACAGCTGAAAAAAGATCAATATCCGCAGAGCGGTGTATGCTCTCCAAAAGGCTCTCATATTCCTCTCGTGAAATACGCTTTAACAATTCCTGAGCATTTTCTTCAAAGCATTTTAACGAGCATAACATATTCTCACCTGCCTTTACTTAACTCAGGTTATATTTTAACATTGTTAAATATCTATGTCAATGGTTTAACAACCAATTCGGCATATTGAATAAAATCACTCAACATAAGCCAATATATTGGTAAAGCAAAATGAAAGTAATGTGAAAGTGTGTGTTGATGATAAGAAAATCCTGGGTGATATATTGGACGTTGATAATTATAAGTATTGCTTTTTTTATTACGCTGATTATGATACTTCCTTTTTTGGCTGATATCGTTATAACGGTATTATACATTTTGTTATTATTATGGTGGAGTTGTTTCTATTACAAATTGAAATATTGGATCGTAGATAAAACATTGTGTATAAAAAGCGGGGTGTTTTTTTCGAAAATCAGATATATTCCTGTAAGTAACATTTTATGGACAATGAGGCTAACTATGCCTAAATATAGCCATTCTATACTATCTGTTGTCCACACAGCAGGTGGAATAGCGGTAATATTCTGCAACTTTTCAACAGAGTGTTAACAATATGTTGAAAAGTTACCTTGAACACATCATATTGTGGTTGAAAAAATAATTATACTAATAGTTTTCAACGGTGTTTTTAACAGCCCGTTGAAAAAATAAGTATTATACAAAAAAGAGGGAGTGTTTCTCCCTCTTAAAATTTACGAATTACTATCTTCGTCAGGTGGGGGCGGCAGAAAGCTGTACAGTTCCTTGTAGCTTTCAAATTCATTCTCGTCCAGCACAGCAGAGGGGATAAGCCCTGTGCAGTCCGTACTTGATCCACTTTTAATATAATCCTGATCATTGAATTCTCCGTGGTACTTTGGAGGGAATGGATAATCCGACATATTAACAGCTCCTTTCAAAAATAGTGTTAGCAATAAGGCAAGTTATATTCAACAGGAAGCTATAACTCTATGTATGATTTATTAAATAGTACTGTTGACAAAATAAGTGAGTTGTTGTATAATATAATGTGAATATTTATATTCAGACTTAGTAAAAAAAACAAGCAGAAATGTCGTTTTTTGGCTTTGTACCGGCATTATTTTGTAGTGTTTAGAACTTCTGAGAAAGGGAAAATTTATAAGATGGGATTATTAAAATCTATTTTCGGCACATATTCTTCGAGAGAATTAAAGAGGATCGAGCCGATAAAGCAGGCTGTACTTGATCTTGCGGACAAGTATTCCGAAATGAGCGAGCAGGACCTTAAAGCTCAGACAGGTATTCTGAAAGAGCGTCTTGCAAACGGCGAAACACTGGATCAGATACTTCCCGACGCATTTGCTGTCTGCCGTGAGGCTTCCACAAGAGTTATCGGTATCCGTCATTACCCTGTACAGATCATAGGCGGTATCGTACTTCATCAGGGTCGTATCGCAGAGATGAGAACAGGTGAGGGTAAAACTTTTGTTGCCTGCCTCCCTTCCTACCTTAATGCACTTACAGGCAAGGGTGTTCACGTTGTAACTGTAAACGACTATCTTGCAAAGCGTGACAGTGAGCTTATGGCTAAGGTACATCGCTATCTTGGCCTTACAGTAGGTCTTATCACACACGAGCTTGATAATGAGCAGCGTCGTGCGGCTTACAACTGTGATATCACTTATGCGACAAATAACGAGCTGGGCTTTGACTATCTGCGTGACAATATGTGCGTACACAAGAGAGATAAGGTTCAGCGTGCTCCTAATTTCGCTATCGTGGACGAGGTTGACTCTATCCTTATCGACGAGGCAAGAACTCCCCTTATCATTTCGGGAAGAGGCGATAAGTCTACCGACCTCTACCAGAAGGCAGACAAGTTCGCTAAGACACTTACAATGAACAAGGTCGTAGAGCTTGACAGCAAGGAGGACTACGAAGAGCAGTTTGACGGTGACTACATCATCGACGAAAAGGCAAAGACCTGTAACCTGCTTCCCAATGGCGTGGCTAAGGCTGAGAAATATTTCGGCATTGACAACCTTATGGATCCTGAGAATACAACCATTCTCCACCACGTTAATCAGGCTATCCGTGCAAACGGTATTATGAAGCTTGACATAGACTACGTTATCAAGGACGGCGAGATCGTTATCGTTGACGAGTTCACAGGCCGTCTTATGTTTGGTCGTCGATATAATGAGGGTCTGCATCAGGCTATCGAGGCTAAGGAAGGCGTTAAGGTAAATCGTGAGAGCAAGACACTTGCTACTATCACATTCCAGAACTTCTTCCGTCTTTATGCAAAGCTGTCCGGTATGACAGGTACCGCTATGACAGAGGAATCCGAGTTCCGTGAGATTTACAGCCTTGACGTTATCGAGATCCCCACAAACAAGCCTGTTATCAGAGTTGATAATCAGGATCAGGTATATAAGAATGAGCGTGGAAAGTTCAAGGCGGTCTGCGATCAGGTAGAGGAATGCTACAAGAAGGGCCAGCCTGTGCTTGTAGGTACTGTTACCATTGAGAAGTCTGAGCATATCTCCAAATTGCTTAAAGCAAGAGGCATCAAGCACGAGGTACTCAATGCAAAGAACCACGAGCGTGAGGCTGAGATCGTAGCACAGGCAGGTAAGAAGGGTGCTGTTACCATTGCTACCAATATGGCGGGTCGTGGTACAGATATCAAGCTTGGCGGTAATGCGGAATTCCTTGCTATCCGCGAGATGAGAAAGCTTGGTTATGAGGACGCTATGATACAGGAGGCAACAGGCTACGCTGAAACTGATGACGAGGCTATCCTTGAAGCAAGAAGCAAGTATCAGGAGCTTAACAAGAAGTACAGTGATAAGATAAAGCCCGAATCCGAAGAGGTATGTGAGCTTGGTGGTCTGTTTATCATCGGTACTGAGCGTCACGAGAGCCGCCGTATCGACAACCAGCTGAGAGGACGTTCGGGACGTCAGGGTGACCCCGGTTCCAGCCGTTTCTATATCTCGCTTGAAGACGATCTTATGCGTCTGTTTGGTGGTGACAGAGTTCAGAAGTTTATGGAAACAATGAACTTTGATGAGAACCAGCCTATTGAGGCAGGCTTCCTGTCTAATACTATCGAATCCGCCCAGAAGAAGATTGAGGGCAGAAACTTCTCTATCCGTAAGAACGTGCTTGACTTTGACGATGTTATGTCACAGCAGCGTATGACTATCTATACAGAGCGTACAAGAGTTCTTGACGGTGAAGATATCAGCGAGAATATCGTTAATATGATAACCACCAATATCGAGGAAACAGTAAACACCTATTGCAGCGATACAGTTGCTGAAAACTGGAACCTTGACGGTCTGCGTTCTCACTATATGAATCTTTATGTAATGGATACAGACCTGCATTATACAGTCGAAGAGCTTAACAACATCACAAAGAAGGAGCTTATTGCATTCTTAAAGGATCGTGCAATGCTCATCTACAAGACAAGAGAGCAGCAGCTTGGCTCTGAGGGTATGCGTGAGCTTGAACGTATCTGTCTGCTTAAAGTTGTAGATAAGCACTGGATGGATCACATCGACGCAATGGAAGAGCTTAAACGTGGTATCTATCTGCGTGGTATTGCTCAGAAGGATCCTGTTGTCGAGTACCGTTTTGAGGGCTTTGCGATGTTTGATGAGATGATCGCATCTATCAGAGAGGAAACTGTAAGACTTATAATGACTTGTCAGGTAAGAATTCAGCGTCCCCCTCAGCGTGAACAGGTAATGCAACCTGACGCTCCTAATGCTGGTGGCCCTAAGACTCCCTACAAGGCAGACAAAAAGCCCGGCAGAAATGACCCCTGTCCCTGTGGAAGCGGTCAGAAGTACAAGAACTGCTGTGGAAAAAATGATTGATGACTAATTAAAATATCCGACCGCAGCGGCAATGTTGCTGCTGCGGTTATTTTATTAAGGCGGTAAATAAAATGAATTCTATCGAATTTCGCAAGGAACTTACAGAGCATATAATTCCTTTTTGGAACAACCTTAAAGACAATGAAAACGGCGGCTTTACAGGATTTATGGATAGCTCGCTCAATATCGACAAAAACGGCGAAAAGGGTGTTATACTTCATTCGAGAATACTTTGGTTTTATTCCAATGCTTATCTTCTCTTGAAGGATAAGTCCCTGCTTGATTATGCTGAACACGCATATAAATTTCTGACAGAAAAGTGCGTTGATAAGGAGTACGGTGGTGTGTACTGGTCTATGAATGCAGACGGTACAGTTAAGGACGATATCAAGCACACCTATTGTCAGGCATTCTTTATCTACGCTCTTTCAAGCTATTACAGGGCTAGTGGAAATAGAGACGCACTCAAACTTGCTTATGATGTGTTTGAGCTTGTCGAAAAGAATGCCACAGATGATGTCGCTTATCTCGAAAAGCTGTCCCGTGATTTTTCGACTGTTCTTGCAAATGATGAGCTTTCAGAAAACGGACTTATGGCTGACAAGACAATGAACACCACACTTCATCTTATGGAGGCTTATACTGAGCTGTATCTTGCAGACCATAACGAAAAGGTGTTGGAGCGTCTTAAATTCCAGCTTGAACTTACATATAACAAGATATTTGATAAGGACGGCAACAAGCTGTTGGTGTTCTTTGATAAGAATATGGACGTTATAGGCGATATCCACTCCTACGGACACGATATCGAAGCTACCTGGCTTATCGACCGTGCCTGTGATGTGATAGACGACGAGGATATCTCAGCAAGATTTGCAGAGATGAACAAGAAGATAGTTCGCAACATTGCTGATATTGCTTATCACAAGGAAACCGGTTCGCTTCTTAACGAGCGTGAGAATGATAAGATAAACACCTGGCGTATCTGGTGGGTACAGGCAGAAACAGTTGTCGGCTTCTTAAACGGTTATCAGAGAGGTTACGGCGACAGCGAATATCTTGATATTGCCGCAAATGTTTGGAAGTTTATTCAGAATAATATCGTTGACAAAAGAGAAGGCGGCGAGTGGCATTCTCAGCTTGATGACAATATGAAGTTTGCTGAATTCAAGCCGGTCGTAGACCCGTGGAAATGTCCCTATCACAATGGCAGAATGTGTATTGAAGCCATTGAACGTCTTGAAAGTAAGATTTAAGCTTTTCTGATCTGTAAAGAGAGGTCTTTTATGTTTAAAAGAACAGCCGCATTTATTTTGGCAGTATGCTCGATATCATTATCTCTGACAGCGTGTAAACGCTCTGACACTGCGGGCGAGATAAAACTCCCGATTTACGGTGCAGAGGAGATCAGCTACGAGGTTGCTACTGCAAAATATATGGATATTTCCGAAACTGATAGTATGGGCGTTACCATAGACTATCCGTTTGCTGATAATCTGTATTATCCTGCTGAGGCACAGCTGGTGTCTTTTTCTGCGGTAAGGGGAAAGGCTATTGCACAGGGAGAAGTCATTGCAGAGCTTGATTCCTCCGCACTTGATTATGATATAAATAATCAGCAGACAATAGTTGATACAGCTTACGCTGCATCGTTGTCAGGCGGAGAAGCGGCTAGACTCAATTATGAGATAGAGAAGTATACCCTTGATATGATGCTCAAAGAAAAAGAGTCGTATACTATCCGTGCTCCTTATGACGGAGTTGTAACAACTATAAACCGTGTATCCGTAGGCAGCACTGTTGAGGCGGGGTCAGTTTGCTGTGCGATCGCTCCTGAATTAGATGTACAGATATATGTAGACGGTGGCGATGCATCGAAATTCCGTTTTGGACAGGAGGTCACTGTCAGAATTGACGGCGATGATTATAAAGCCATTGTAGCACAAGCTCCTGATGTAATTCCTGAAACGGCAAGTAACGGCGGTGCAAGGAGAGCTATTTTTAAGCTGGAAGACGGTGTTATTGAAAAGATAATGGAAGAAAATCCTCTGGCTATCACGGCAGGCTGGGCTACTGTGTATCTTACATCTCAGCGTAAGAATGTTTTGGCTGTTCCCGATTCTGCGGTGAAAAGCTCAGGCACATATTCCTATGTTACGCTAGTTGACGGCGAGGAACGATTTAAACTTGCTGTAACAACAGGCGAGAGCCTTGGCGGTTTTACTGAAATAATCGACGGAATAGCTGAGGGCGACCTTGTTATGGCAGAAGGCAGCGGTATTTTCACTGAACCCGATACCGAAAAAGAGGATAACGGCGGTTGGAACGGGGAATGGAACGGTGATTTTGACGGAGAATGGAATGGTTCACGTCCCGAACGAGAATAAAAAGCAGCGGAGTTTATGCTCCGCTGCTTTTTATTATATTTACAATAGCTGTGATGTCGTTTATATAATCAGTTACCAGCTCTCCGTTTTCGATGACAACATCTCCGATATTCTGCAAGGCGATATCATTTATCTGCTCAAATGCCGTTTCGGGCAGAACGCTGTTTTGTCTGAAAAAAGCGTCTGCGTTTCCATTTGTGATACAACATAATAATGTCAGAGATTCCGTGTCAAGCGAGTTTACAAAGCTTCTCCAATCTTCGGACAGAGAAGAAAAGTCATACTGTGACTGAACTTCGATAGCCGCCTGTTCAGTACGTTCTTCAAATACTTCTTGCTCTATCTGCGTGGTCATTTCTTCTATATCCACATCTGAGGGGGGAGTTTGTTCGTCGTCTATTATAAGCTTTTTAGCTATCTCTTCGGATTCGCTGCGGATACGGTCAAGCTCTGTTACGTCTATCTCCACCTTAGGGGGAGTGATCGGGCCGTAGTCGGGAGAGTAATATTCTTCTTCAAAGGCTTTTTTGCTCTTTTTAATTTTAGGCTTTGGATAGATACCATTCTTATCGCACCACTTGTTTACAGCGGCAGGAATTATCTCTGTAAATTCCACCTCACTTGCGGCACGGTGCAGCTTGTCACGGTTTAAAAAGTCCTCCAAGACAGGGTTAAGGTTTGCTGAAATACTGTATTTAAAGCCTGTACGCTTACGCAGGGCGGCTTCCGTAGATTTAAGCACATATCCGATAAAATTACGATAGGGAGAAAATTCAAAGGTTTCATAGCAGGGCTGACCACGTTTTAAGCAGAAACGCTCAGTGCTGTTTATACGGCAACTGTGAAATCCGTCCATCTGATCAAGGTTTACATAAGCCCCCGAAAAAGGCGTCCAGCTGAAATCTTTTTTCGTTCTGCCGCATAACAGTTCAAAAAGAGAGATATCACGATTGCGGAAATATTCCGCAAGGTCGTTTAGAACGGTTTCAAGGGCAGAGTTCATCAGCTCTTCTGAATTTTCCTCCTTCATAAAAATACTGCCTTTAAGATTATATGATGAGCAGGACATAAGTTGTTCCAGCTTGTTATGATAGTTTCCGCTGAATAATTCGGATATGCTTTTATCTGTTTGGTCAGGGCTTACAGGAAAAGCCTGTTCCAGTTTTGAAAAATCCTCATCTATATTATTGAACGCATAAAAATCTTTCAGCCATACAGGCATTATTCTGTCAAGGTACGGGCAAAAGCTACGGCAATTTTCCCATACTGCCAAAAGACGGTTGAATGCGTCTGTTGAAGACAGGACTCCAATCTTGTTTAAAAGCTCGTAACAATACAGTATAATATACGGTTTGTCCGTTCTGTTGTAAACGCCTCTGCGGACATCTGTTCTCCACGTAAAATAGGTACGAAGCTGCTCTATTGATAATGCACCGTATATAGGACGTTCAATAGCACAAAAAGCTGACTTTCCATAATCGTCTGTAATGTCCTGCATAAACTTGCCCTGTTTTACTATGGTTATTTCAGCACACTGGCGGAGCATATATCCATTGTAAAAGGTCTGGCTAAGTTCACGCATTTTGCGTATTATTTCAGTTATAGGAGAATTATCGGGTGTTTCGGGGGAGTATGCAAGTTCATCTTCGGAAAGTGTCTTCTGATTTGGCTGATATGAGATATTATCTCTTTTCGGCGGTATTTTCTCGCCTCCGCTTTCGTTTTCAATGTTTGCTGCCTCACGGATAGCGTCCTCTACAACGCTTTGGATTTTAGAGCGGATAAGACGCTGCACTTCTTTTTCGATATCTTTTTTAGTTTTGGCAGCACTGTTTATCAGCAGCTTGAATTTGTCAGCCATATTGCACCTCCTTTTCAGTTTATGTTAGGTTATCAATGGTGATATATGATCTCTTTGTTGTGTTTTTTTGCGTATTCGATTTCTTTTTTCACGGCTTCTCCGATATAACCGTCGATATTTACAACGTATATCCCATCGCTTATATCTATCTTCTTATAGTGAGCTTTTGAAAGCAGTTTTAGTTCTTCGTCTGTCGGTATGATGTCTTCTTTGCAATACACATTGAAGAATGTTATACCCTTTCTGTGTTTCAAGATAATAGGAGATTTCCTGCATTTTTTCAGCAAACCGCATACTGCCACAAATCGTATAAGTTTTCATTTGGTACCTCTGCAAAGAATTGATATGTCGTACTGTTAATTATATCACCGTGCCGCAAAATTGTCAACGAATAAAGCCGCTTTCGACATAAGACCGAAAGCGGCAAATTATTATTTAAATGATATCTGCGTGTCCCAATCATCCGGGAAGCCGAGGTCTGAAAGTCTGATCACATCGTGGTTTTTAGCTATTTGACGTATCAGCGGCTTAACTACCCCTTGATTCCACTTTTCTTTATCGTGGTATAGCTGTTTCATCACCATAATATAACCAAACACATTTGCGTCAAGTTCGTATTCGCAGTCGTGGGGAGTTTTGGGAAGAACAGTAAATGTATTTCCGTAAAGTCTGTTATAGTGGGCACAGAAATTACGCAGCTCGTTAAGGCAGAATATCCAGTTGTCGAGGTCTGAGCTTCCGCAATCGAAATATTTATCAGCTATCTGCTTTTTGTCAGCATTGTGCATATCCTTGTAGAAAAATGCAAGTGTACCAAAGCTGAAAAGCTCTGTTACCACCCACAAAGGGAATGCCCCCTGGTACTTGTTGTTGTAGTGCCTGACAAACTCCCTATCCTCATTCTGTTCGACGAGATGACGGATCTTTGACATAAAGCTGTTATGATTGTGGTGAAAATCAAAGCTGGACGCATTGAGATATCCCAACGCTCCATATTTAAGAGCGTGGTAGTTTGAAATGACCGCCCGAAGTGAAATTTCAACCTCCTCCAAAGCGGCAATAAGTATACTTCGCAGCTTTCTGTCAAAATCGTATATCCTCATTATTTTATTGAATGAGGTACCTTCCTGATAGCGTTTCTTGTTTATCTGAAATGGCTCAAAGTAGTTTACTAAGCGGAAGTAGTTTATATGTTTCAGAGTTTCACGGGCATATTCGGTATCTTCGATTACACAGCCACGCTGTTTTAACTTGGCTATCTGTTCGTCTATGGTCGATGGGAGCTTTGCTTTTGCCATATCATTTACTCCTTTGTGAAAACAGGTCAGATATCAATCCATCCAAAAGACTTCACGCTCGTGCTTGGTTTCCCTTGTCATCAGGGTCGTAAGGCTTTCCTTGGGGTTTTTCCTCTCGTAGCAAATCTTTACTATCTGCTCGATGATAGGTGTGTCGATTCCGTTTTTCTGTGCAAGTTTATATGCTACTTTACTGCTGAGGTATCCCTCGACAGTACCTACCTGTGCAACCGCTTCGGGGGCGGGAATTCCCTCGCCTATCAGCTTTCCTGCACGGAAATTTCTTGAATGCAGCGATGTACAGGTAACGATAAGGTCGCCTATACCCGCCATACCGGTAAAGGTCTTCCAGTTTGCACCAAGGCCCACGCCAAGACGTGTAATTTCGGTCATACCTCTTGTCATAAGTGCGGCAACGGTGTTGTCGCCGAGCTGCATACCTCTTGCAATACCGCAGCCAAGGGCGATAGGATTTTTAAGAACACCGCCCAGCTCACAGCCTGCAACATCGTCGTTTGTGTATATCCTGTAACTTTCGTTTGAAAGCGTTGCCTGAATATATCTTGCAGTGTCGGGGTCATATCCTGCACATACCTCTGTTGTGGGGACAAGACGTGCAACTTCCTCAGCGTGACAAGGGCCTGTTATTACACCGACAGGATTGAAAGGCAGCTCTTCTTTGATTATCTGAGAAAGGCGGTTGCCTGTATCTGCTTCAAGACCCTTGCTGACATTTATCACGACTGTTGATTTGTCTATAAAAGGTTTTACGGTGCGTACAGCTTCACGGAAGAATGGAGAGGGAATAGCTATCAGCACGATATCAGCACCGCATACACAGGAGGGGTCGGTCGTTACTTTTAATGCGTCAGGGAGAATTACTCCGGGGAGCAGACGTTTATGCTCACGCTCTGTGATGAGCTGCTGAGCTTCCTGCTCGAATTTTGTCCAGGTAATGACTTCGTGTCCGTGGGCGGTAAGCATAACACCGAGAGCAGTGCCGTAGCCACAGCCAAGTATCGTTATTTTAGCCATATCTTCATCTCCTTAGGTCTTTGCTTTTTCGCCGAGCTTTTTCTCGGTGTGGTTTATAAGTCGCTGAATATTTCCTCTGTGCATAAAGATGATAAGTCCACCTGCACAAGCGGCAAGGATAGTGTTGATTATGCCTGATGGGTCGTTATCAATGAAATATGTGAATATAAGTGCTGTAATAAAGAACGTACCCGAAGCAATGCAGCTTCCGAGGGAAACATATCTTGTGATGGCAACAAGTACGATAAAAATTCCGAGCAGTATAACAGCAGAACGCCAATCCACTGTAAATATAGCGGAGATAGCGGCAAGTACGCCCTTGCCACCCTTGAAATTAAAGTATACAGGGAAAACGTGACCTACAATTACCATAAGGACAGACATATATCCGACCCAGTTCATATTGAGTGATATATCAGTTGTATCGATACCTCCGATGAATAGGAACGAAAGGCGTACTATAACAACCGAAAGCACTGCTTTTGCAACATCTCCGAGGAGTACAATACCTGCAATAGCCTTGCCCTGTGTTCTTAGTGTATTTGTAAGACCTGCATTACCGCTTCCCATTGAGCGGATATCCTTGCCTGTTCTTAACTTAGTAACGATTATTGAGGTGTTGATACCGCCAAGAAGATACGGTACAACAAGCATTATAATATAACAGATCCATTCCATTATTTTTGATCCTTTCAGTTTGCGTCCTTTACGGTACGGTCGCAGAGTATTTTTACATCGGGATTTTTGCTTTTTATATAGGCCATTGCAACAGCGTTCGGCCCCGCAAAGTCAAACGGCATAATAACAGTTTTTTTGTAGCCGTTTATAGTAAGAAAAAGGTGTTTTACACCGCCGTCTATCTCGGTAATGTCAGAGTATCTCACTGCATATATCATCTGATTTCGGTAGAATACCACAAAGCTGTCCATATATCTGTGACAGCAGTCTACCTTTGCATAGGGATATTCTTGTGTGAGAGTTTCGGCATCGTTGCCCGTAGCAGAAAATTGCTTTTTAAAGCGTATAGGTGCAAGGATAAGCACACGGATATACAGCCAAAGTGTAAGTCCGCCTAAAAAGGCCGATACAACTGCCGCCTGCCACCACATTTTTTCACTTTGGAACATTCCTGTGAAAATGAAAGCGGCTACCGTAAAGCCTGTTACGGCAACAAAGCTTATCATCTGCTGTAAATGGTGCTTTGTAAAGTCGGAGATTATCCGTTTCATTTATTCTCCTCTTTCACGAACGGTTATCTTTATGGGTGTTGCGGTAAGTCCGAATGTATCACGTATCTGATTTTCAATATATCTTTGATATGAGTAGTGGAAAAGCTCCTTGCTGTTGCAGAATACGACAAAGTTCGGGGGATTTGTACTGGCCTGAGTCATATAATACAGTTTAAGACGTTTACCCTTGTCAGAGGGGGGCTGTACTCTTGATGTTGCATAGCTCAGCATATCGTTGAGAACACCTGTGGAGATACGGATAGAGTGCTGCTCGTGAACGTGCTTTATCATCTCAAACAGCTTGTCGACACGCTGTCCTGTTTTTGCGGATATAAAAACAAACGGAGCGTAGGACATAAAGGAGAAATCCACTTCAAGCTTCTGCGTGAATTCCTTCATAGTTTTATCGGTCTTGTCGGGGATAGCGTCCCACTTGTTTACAGCTATAACACAAGCCTTGCCCTTATCGTGGGCGTATCCCGCAACCTTGCTGTCCTGCTCTGTAAAGCCTACGGTAGCGTCTATAACAATAACGCACACATCGGCTCTGTCTACTGCCATAAGAGCACGAAGAACACTGAAATGCTCGATGTTCTCGGTGACCTTCGCCTTGCGACGCATACCTGCTGTATCAATGAAGATGAATTTTTCTCCGTTTCTCTCGATAGTGGAGTCGATAGCGTCACGTGTAGTACCAGCGATATCGGAAACTATGGAACGTTCCTCTCCTGCGATATAGTTTATGAGGGAGGATTTACCCACGTTAGGCTTACCTATGACAGCGACTTTGATAGCTTCCTCGTCATAGTCCTCCTCGGTATCGGGAGGGAGCTGATCGAATACTGCTTCAAGCAGGTCGCCTGTACCGTGACCGTGTACTGATGAAACTGCGATAGGGTCGCCAAGACCGAGGTTATAGAATTCATATATCTCGGGTGGCGGCTCACCGATGCCGTCTACCTTGTTTACTGCGAGAACAAGAGGTTTACCGCTCTTCATAAGCATTGTAGCGACCTCGCTGTCGTTTGCGGTTACGCCTGTTGTGATATCTGTCACGAAGATGATTGCATCTGCACGCTCTATTGCAAGCAACGCCTGTTCTCTCATCTGTGCAAGTATAATATCATCTGTTTTGGGCTCTATACCGCCTGTGTCGATAAGCATAAACTCCTTGTCCAGCCACTCGCACTTGCTGTATATTCTGTCACGGGTAACACCCGGCTTGTCGTCTACAATAGACAGACGTTTTCCGACAAGCTTATTAAATAGTGTAGATTTTCCTACATTAGGTCTGCCCACAATAGCTACTACCTGCATTTTATCTCCTGCCTTTCTTTTGTTCCGCTGTGGAACGGCGTACTGTTTATTCAGTACCAAAACATACTTATACTATTTTAGTATACCACATTTCGGTGAAATTTGCAAGTCGAAAAGAGATTTTCAAAACAGAAAAGCCCGATCGGGAAATCGGGCTTTCAAATTATTTCGTTGCTTGTTTGGTAATGGTGGGAGCGTCTTTCTGCTCGGATTTTTTGGTAATTTTTGAGGTGTTACCAGAAAGCTCAGCAAAAGACATTGCTATCTTTGCGTGAGTGTCATCGTGGGATTTGTTTGCCTCTTCGATACGTTTTTCTGCACTTTTAGGTATAAGACCGAAAAGCTGTTTTAACCATCTGCGGAAAGAGAATCTTTCACTTGACATTATCTTGGATTCTGTTTTTACGGGAACAATATCGTCGCTGAGTTTTGCTTGTTTTGTCTGGGGATCGTATTTGTACATACGTACATCGACCTTTTTGCCGTCAAGTGCTGCTGCAACTACGGATGCTTTTATACGGGAATCCTCTTCAAGTGTGAGGTTGCGGGTATAAAGGATTTCGCCCCAGGTTTGATTGGATTCGGGAGATGGTTTCATATCCAAAACAGATACACCGTCGATATAAAGACCATCGATAGGATCCATATTCTTGGATTCAAGATTCTTAATAATTTCGTCGCTGTAAGCAAGTTTAAACATATCGTCAATAGCACCTCTTGCCCACTCTATATCAGTGTAGGTCAGTGTACCATTACGGCTGCGATCAAGGAATTCATTGGATTTTACGTTGTCGAAAAATCCGTTTTCAAGTGATAATGTGAGGCTGTCACCGTTAAAGCTTAGATCCTGAGTTGCAAGGTATTGGAGGTCCTTGTATTTAGGCAGTTCATTTTTGATAAGACGCTGCTTTGATGCAAACGACATAAGAGAACACTTGGTATATATGGGGGACATCTCTTCTCTTGTTATGCCACGGGGCATCTCTTTTACTGTGTTGGGGAAGAAAATGGCTTGGAGATATTCCTTTGCAAGATCATTTACCTTGCTGAAATATTCTTGCTGTGCAACGCTGGTTATTGTGGGGATAGATCCCATCTCGTCTTTGAGTGCCTTTGCCGAGGAGAATGAGTTGCTGAAAGATGATACCACACCTGTACGTTCGGTGAGATCCAGTTCATCAAAGCTCTTGTTTGCTAAACGTGTGTTGTTAGCTTCTACATCGTTTATATCGGTCATACTTCTGTCGCCCGCTACACTGTGAGCAGCTTGACGGGTGAGTTCCCGATACTTTGTGAGTACATCTGGATTGATGGAGTGTTCCTTCTTTACATCATTCAATGCTGATTCAAATTGGATACAAGCACTGCTTTCAAAAACTTCTTTATAGTGTTCGGTAGCACAGGTCGCAGCGGCCAACATAACACTTGCTTTTACGGGATCGTTTGTGATCTGTGCACTTGCTTTAAGACGCTCAATTTGAGAAAAAGCCTTTAAAAAGTTTTCACTAAGGCCTATACGACTTGCAGTCTTGAAAGAGGTCATTCTATCGGCTGTGCGGTTATTGGTGTCATAACACTCTTTAATATATTTTTCCCAATCGTTATCTTCTACTGCTTCGTTTTGAGTTGCAGAGGCCCTTAACGTTTCTAAAAGCTCTTCGACTGTATTGATATCATATTTCTTTGCCATAATATTTTCCTCCTTTGATCATCGGTGTTTTATTGCCTTTGTGAATATATACGCAGATGAACTTGATTTGTAACAAAAAAATCCCCCGACAAATTGTCGGGGGACTCTCGTATACAATATTAGTATTACACGAAATTGAAATTATGCTTCCTTAGCGATAACAACCTTATCATTGTAATAACCGCAATTTCCGCAAACTCTGTGGGGGAGCTTAAGCTCACCGCACTGCTTGCAGCGTGAGAAAGCAGGTGCGGATAACTTCCAAACCTGTGAACGTCTCTTATCACGTCTTGCACGAGAAACTTTTCTCTTCGGAACTGCCATTATTGCACCTCCTCCATATAACATTAATCATAATCTATGAGCTTGTATATACAAACTCTTTTATAGTCACGCCTAATATTATATCACGCAAATTTTGATTTGTCAAGTTTTTTTTGAAAATCAGCCAACAAACTTTTTAATATTGTCAGAAAGTTCAGAATTGTCAGCGGAAATTGTGCAAGTGATTGTTGTATCTGCTGAAATCTTAGCAAGTTTGTCGAACATTTCGCCAACCTTATCGTAATCTCTGCCAACGATTCTGAGAGTTGCGTCTACAAAAATATCAGTGCAGTCGTGGTCGGAAGCAAGGATACCTGCGATGAAACCGTAGAATGCATCGTAACCTTCTACGTTGTAATCCTCGATGTTTACAAGACGTACCTTGTGGGTGATGTCTGTGTTGAGGGAAGAGCCCTTCTGGATAGCAACAACGTTACCGTTGGACTTCTTCTCTGCTTCGTGGATAGCGTCGATCAGAACCTTAGTCTTACCGGAACCTCTTTTGCCTGTGATGAGTTTAATCATAATAGTAACCTCCGTGTATTTAATAAATTAAGGAGTTTAATGTAACCTTAATTGATTCCTAATTTTGCTTCGAGAACTGCCTTATCAGCCTCGTAACCGGGTTTGCCGAGCAGTGCGAACATATTTCTCTTATAGCTTTCAACACCGGGCTGGTCGAAAGGATTTACACCGAGAAGATATCCGCTTACAGCACAAGCCTTTTCAAAGAAATAGATGATATAACCAAGCTCATATTCGTTAAGCTCGGGGCATTCAAGCACCATATTGGGAACTCCGCCCTCTGTATGAGCGATAACAACTCCCTCAAAGGCCTTTCTGTTTACAACAGACATATTCTGATTGGACAGGAAGTTAAGACCGTCGATGTTGTTGGGATCGTCTTTGAGGAAGAAGTCCTTCTGGGGCTTTGTAAACTGGATAACAGTTTCAAACAGGATCTTTGATCCGTCCTGAATGAACTGACCGAGAGAGTGCAGATCTGTGGAGAATACCGCGGAAGTGGGGTACAGACCCTTGTTGTCCTTACCCTCGGACTCGCCGAACAGCTGCTTGAACCACTCGTTCATCATTGCGAAGCTGTTCTCGTAAGCTACCAGCATCTCAGCCTTCATACCCTTACGATAAAGGATATTTCTGAGAGCTGCATAGCGGTAGCAGGAGTTCTTTTCGAGATCGCATACGGAGTATTCCTCACGTGCGTCTGCCGCACCTTTCATCAGTGCGTCGATATCGCAGCCTGCACAAGCGATAGGAAGCAGACCAACCGCTGTAAGAACGGAGAAACGTCCGCCTACATCATCGGGAACGACGAATGTTTCGTAACCCTTCTTGTCGGAAAGCTCTTTAAGAGTACCCTTTGCCTTGTCTGTTGTGGCATAGATCCTCTTGTTTGCACCGTCCTCGCCGTAACGCTCAACCAGAAGGTCACGGAAGATGCGGAATGCAAGTGCGGGTTCTGTTGTTGTACCGGACTTGGAGATGATATTTACAGAGAAATCTCTGCCTTCAACAAGAGAAACTACCTCATTGAGATATGTGGGGCTGATGCTGTTGCCGATGAAGTATATCTCAGGTGTATCTTTTTTCAGATTATTGTAAAGAGTGGACTTAATAGCCTCAATAACTGCTCTTGCACCGAGGTAGGAACCGCCGATACCGATAACGATAAGAACTTCGCTGTCAGCCTTGATCTTAGCTGCTGCTGCTTTTATTCTTGCGAATTCTTCCTTGTCGTAGTCAACGGGGAGATCCATCCAGCCGAGGAAGTCGCTGCCGAGACCAGTTTTGCTTACGAGCTGGTCGTGTGCCGCCTTTACCTGGGGTGCGATAGCCTTTAACTCGTTTTCGCCCACAAATTTGTCTAAGTGTTTGTCATCAAATCTGATGCCCATTTCTTATGTTCTCCTTTCGGACGTATGGTTTTAAATATATCTGCATTTGCATTTATTGATAAGCAAATGTCCATACGTTTTCTCTTATAAACATATTATATATGATATTTGGATTTTTTGCAATAAGTTTTAAGCCAAGCTGTCAATTTTGGACAAAGCCGACGAAAAAACAAACAAATCCATAGGCAATATGCACAAATTTTGCATTGTAAAAATATTTTTGTTTCAATGGACATTTCGCTATTTATATGGTACAATATATCTACTATAAATATAAATGGCGGCAAGACCGCAGAAGAAAGGTTATTATGACAAAATACAGATATATTGCACCCTGCCATTTCGGTTTGGAAAAGACGCTCTCCTTTGAGGTGAAGAAGATAGGCGGCGAGGACATTACCGTAAGCGACGGCAGAGTAATGTTCAGCGGTGACGCTTCGGTATGTGCGAAAGCAAACATCGGCTTATCCACAGCGGAGAGAGTGGGAATAGTACTTGGTCAGTTTAAGGCTAAGACCTTTGATGAGCTGTTTGAGGGGATAAAAAAGCTTCCTTTGTCTGAATATATCGGACGATATGACGCATTCCCCAATACGGGACATTCGCTCAACTCTGTGCTTAAAAGCATTCCTGCCTGTCAGAAGATAATCAAAAAGGCAATGGCAGTAAATTTGTGCAAGGCATACGGACTTAATACTATGCCAGAAAGCGGTGCTGTGTGTCAGATACGTTTTTCGATAATGAAGGACGAGGTGATACTAACCCTTGACAGCAGCGGAGTGGGACTTCACAAGCGTGGCTATCGTCGTGACAGTAACGCTGCACCAATAAAGGAAACCCTTGCGGCAGGAATCATTGATATTGCAAGGGTGCGTGAAAATGATATTATATGCGACCCTTTCTGTGGTTCGGGTACACTGCTTATTGAGGCGGCTTTGAAAGCTCTTAATATAGCCCCCGGACTGAAACGCAGCTTTGCGGGAGAAAAATTCGGATTTATTCCCGAAAAGGTGTGGCAGGACGCACGTGCAGAGGCTGCCGAGAAAGTAAAGCATGGAACGGAATTCAGAGCAATAGGCTATGATATAGACGGAGAGTGTGTAAAGCTCACAGAAATGAATGCTCGTAAAGCGGGGGTAAAGGTAACCTGTGAATGCAAGGCTATAAAGGATTTTTCTGTTCTTGCTCAGCTGCTTAAAATAATCACAAACCCTCCCTATGGTGAAAGAATGTTGGAAGTTACAGCGGCGAGGGATATTTACCGTACAATGGGTGAAAAGCTGCTGCCCCTTAATGGCAATCAGCTTTATATAATTACTCCCGACGAGGAGTTTGAGGATATCTTCGGACAAAAGGCGGATAAAAACCGTAAGCTGTATAACGGTATGATGCTCTGCCGACTATACTCATATTTTAAATAACGATGAAAAAGAAAGAAAAGATATGCTATGACGGTGCAAGGCCGCTCGGTGTTTTGGTTTACACGGCGGCGGTCTGTATTGCTCTTATGTATACCATTTGCAGAGAGCATTATATAATATGCTCGGTTATTATGGCGGCATTAACGGCAGGTCTTTATTTACTCCTGTATGTATTTCGCAAACGCAGACTTGCCTCAGCACTGATAACACTTGCGTCGGTGGGGCTTTGTGCGTTGGCGATAAGCTCTGTGGGGACAGGCTGGTATGAGGGCGGATTTATATATTTTATATTTACAGCCTCTACTATGTTTGACCCTGCTTATGCAGCGGCTGCGATAGTGCTGTTTTCAGTCGTCACGGGACTTGTGTGCTGTTATTTTTCTGCGATTTTGCCGAGAATGTGTTTTCTTATGCTGCCTGCATTTGTCCCGCTCGTCCTGTCGGCGAGGACGGCAGGAGGACTGCCGCTCTGGATACAGATAATCGTTTTCGGTTCGCTGCCCCTTGCAGTGTTCTGCTCTGCAAGAAAGACTGAGGGTGCTGACACGGTTGTGGCAGAGGGTAAGGGAACAGGTCAGATAACGATCGTAGCTTTTATCGTAGCGGTTGTTGCGGTGGGAGTGGGAGCGGTTCTGCCGAAAAGCAGCGAAACGCTTATGAGCGAGTACCTCAATACTGTTTTGGCAGGTGGAAGAGGATACAATGTCAACAATCAGACCCTCGGAAACTTTATAACATCATCATCGGTAAACAAGGGAAATAATCAGCTGCCTGAAAATCTGCTTTTTACGGTGCAGACAAATATTCCTACTCTGCTTGATCGTTGGGTCTTTGATGATTATTACGGCGAAGAGGGGTGGAGAGTAGCGGAGGAGTACAATATGGGCTATTCCAGCTGGAAGACCTATGCCTCAAAAAGGAAACTTTCAACACTTATTTCGGATATAAAACAGGGAGCCGAGGAGGGATTGCTAGACGAATATGCCGAGGTTCTTGCTTCTTTGCCTGAATACAAAACGTTAAATGGCAGTATGTATATACGGAATGTTGATAAAACTCCTACGGGAGTAATAATCCACCCGTATGGAACTCATAATGTACAGGTAAAGGATTTTGAGGGGCGGATATTCCGTACACCTAAATCGGAAATTTTTACCGAAAGCGACCTTATATCAATGGAGTACTATCTTGACTTCTATTATGATAAGCCAAGTGCCGAATACGCAGCGGCAATATCGAAGATTGATTTTAGAGATCTGCTTATTACCGCAAACGACAGAGGGGTTATAACCGATTCGCAGATGAATGCGTTCCTTGATGAGCTGAATCACGCGAGGGAATATCGAAGTGCGGTAACAACAGGTTGGAGCATAGAAGTGTTACAGCTTGTAAATGAAATAATCGCAGGTGCGGAAAACGACTATGAAAAAGCTTGTGCGATAGAACGTTGGTTCGGCGAAGCAGGTTTTGTATATGATCTTGAATTCGTTCCCGAAAAAACCGATGCTTACTATTTTATTTTTGACAGCCGCCGAGGGATTTGCAGTGACTTTGCTACTGCGATGACCCTGTTTGCAAGGGTTGCGGGACTTCCTGCGAGATATGTGGAGGGCTTTGCTCTTTCTGATGACATACTCGACGAAAACGGTGTTTATAACGTAACAGGTGCGAATGCTCACGCTTACACCCAGATATATATTGAGGGCTGCGGCTGGCTTAATTTTGACGCTACAAAGCACCTCGTTTCTACAACGGAGGATAGCGGGGATTGGGTGATTCCTGTTGTTTTGGTATGTGGCTGCGGACTTTTGAGTATAATCATCGTGTATATTTTCAGAAAACAGATAGAATGGTTGATCTTTAAGATAACGTATCCGTTTTTTAGCAAGAAAGTCCGTGTGAGAAAGGTATATATAAAGGCAAGGGAATTAGCTGCTGACATCGACGGAGGAGATTCAGAATGTCTGCTTTGCGGCGATGTGCGTAGAATACTATCACAGTCACTTTCTATGGAAAACGAGGCTGAGTATATATGCTCAGCGGCGGATGAGCTGTTATATTCGGGAAAAGCGGAGATCTCGGCTGATACAAAGGCGTTGATAAAATCTCTGAAAGCTCTCCGTAAGCAAAAAAGGAGGCTGAAATTATGAATGTTTCAGGACTGATTCAGACCTTGTTTTTTGCGGCGGTATTTATGATATTCATTGACGGTCCTATAGGTTGGCTGCTTTTGTATACGATATGTATCGCACTGGCGATATCCTTTGCTCTGTGTTTGTTATCTGCAAAGCACTTTGTTGTGATAGCTGAGGAGTTTTCGGGTATCGTGTCATCGGGCGGCGAATGCGAGGTAAAGCTGACGATAGCGAAGAAGGGTTTTTGCCTGCTATCTCACATTACGTTGGAGGGGACTTTTGGAGGGCAGCGTTTTGCCGTAAGAACGGCATTGTTGTTTGACAAAAGCGTTACGGTCACTCTAAGGCTCAAAGCAGGTGGCTGTGGCCTTAAAAAAGCGATAGTAGAGCGTTCGGTTGCAGAGGATATGTTTGGTATACTGCGTCTGAAAAGAGCATTAGACATATCAACGGCTGTGGCAATAAAGCCGAGAGAGGTGGAGTACACAGGGCCGCAGGTGATTCCAAGTGTGCTGCCCTCCGATGAGGAGGAGAGAGAAGAAGGAACATCGGTCTTGTTTGGCGGTTCAGCAGGATACGAGCATCGACAATATGCCGCTGGGGATTCCCCTAAGCGTATTAACTATAAGCTTTCTGCAAAAAAGCAGCAGCTGATGGTACGTCTTGATGAAAGTAACGGAACAGAAAGCACGAATATCGTCATTCAAGGCGGAGCAGGATCGGAGATGGCGGAGCAGGCTTACGCACTTGCGAGAAAGCTTGTGATGGACGGTTCGCCTGCAACGGTGTATCATCTTGGTGAGAGGTTTTTTACGTCCTCGCAAAGCTCACTCGTGCAACTGAAAGAGTGGATCGCATTCCGTGATTTTGAGGCGACGGGAGAAACTGTTATTCCCGAGGGTACTGTTAATGTTGTTTTATCCTCACAGGGAATAAAAATAAAGTAAATCCTTTATTTTAAAAATTCAATATTCAAAAAAGTTTATAAAAAATCAAAAAAACACTAGCATTTTTTTGAATAATCTGCTATAATAAAAGATGTGGTGAACTATGCCCATAAATATGGCATACATTCCCACGAAAAGAAGTAAAAAATGCTGGATTTTGCCGTGCACGGCATTTGCAGCGTTAATTTAATTCAGGAGGAATATTCCAATGGCAAAAAAGTATTGTTATCTGTTCTCCGAGGGTAATGCTGATATGCGTGAGATCCTCGGCGGTAAGGGTGCAAACCTGGCTGAGATGACCAATATGGGTCTTCCCGTTCCCCAGGGCTTCACAATCTCTACTGAGGCTTGTACAGCTTACTATGACGACGGCCGCAAGATCAACGATGATATTCAGGCTGAGATCAACGAGTACATCACAAAGATGGAAGAGGTTACAGGCAAGAAGTTTGGCGATAAGACAAACCCCCTGCTCGTATCTGTTCGTTCCGGTGCACGTGCATCTATGCCCGGTATGATGGACACAATCCTCAACCTCGGTCTTAACGAGGACGTTGTAAACTATATGGCAGAGGCTTCCGGCAATGCTCGCTGGGCTTGGGACTGCTACAGAAGATTTATCCAGATGTACTCCGACGTAGTTATGGAAGTTGGTAAGAAGTACTTTGAAGAGCTTATCGACCAGATGAAGGAGAAGAAGGGCGTTACACAGGACGTTGAGCTTACAGCTGACGACCTCAAGGAGCTCGCTTCCCAGTTCAAGGCTGAGTACAAGTCCAAGATCGGCGTTGACTTCCCCACAGATCCTAAGGAGCAGCTGATGGGTGCTGTTCAGGCTGTATTCCGTTCTTGGGATAACCCCAGAGCTAACGTATACCGCCGTGACAACGATATCCCTTACTCCTGGGGTACTGCTGTAAACGTACAGATGATGGCATTCGGTAATATGGGTGACGACTGCGGTACTGGTGTTGCATTTACACGTGACCCTGCTACTGGCGAGAAGAAGCTTATGGGTGAGTTCCTCACAAACGCACAGGGCGAGGATGTAGTTGCCGGTGTTCGTACTCCTATGCCTATCGCTCAGATGGCTGAAAAGTTCCCCGCTGCTTTCGAGCAGTTCCAGGAAGTTTGCAAGACTCTGGAAAATCATTACAGAGATATGCAGGATATGGAGTTCACTGTTGAGCACGAGAAGCTCTATATGCTCCAGACACGTAACGGTAAGAGAACAGCTCAGGCTGCACTCAAGATCGCTTGTGACCTCGTTGACGAGGGTATGAGAACAGAGCAGGAAGCTGTTCTGATGATCGACCCCAGAAACCTTGACACACTGCTCCACCCCCAGTTTGACGCTGCTGCTCTTAAGGCTGCAACACCCGCTGGTAAGGGTCTCGGTGCTTCCCCCGGAGCTGCTTGCGGTAAGGTAGTATTCACAGCTGACGACGCTGTTGCTTGGGCAGAGAGAGGCGAGAAAGTAGTTCTCGTACGTCTTGAAACATCTCCCGAGGACATTACAGGTATGAAGGCTGCTCAGGGTATCCTGACAGTACGTGGCGGTATGACATCTCACGCAGCCGTAGTTGCTCGTGGTATGGGTACTTGCTGTGTATCCGGTTGTGGCGACATCAAGATGGACGAAGAGAACAAGAAGTTCGACCTGGCAGGCAAGACCTACCACGAGGGCGACTGCATCTCCATCGACGGTACAACAGGTAACATCTACGACGGTCTTATCCCCACAGTAGACGCTACAATCGCTGGTGAGTTCGGCAGAATTATGGCTTGGGCTGACAAGTACAGAGTTCTCAAGGTTAGAACAAACGCTGATACACCTGCTGACGCTAAGAAGGCTCGTGAGCTTGGTGCTGAGGGTATTGGTCTTTGCCGTACAGAGCATATGTTCTTCGAGGCTGACAGAATCGCAGCATTCCGTGAGATGATCTGCTCCGACACAGTTGAAGAGAGAGAAGCTGCTCTCGCTAAGATCGAACCTATCCAGCAGGCTGACTTCGAGGCTCTCTACGAGGCTCTTGAAGGCAACCCTGTAACAATCAGATTCCTCGATCCTCCTCTGCACGAATTCGTTCCCACAGAAGAGGCTGACATTGCTGCTCTCGCTGCTGCACAGGGCAAGTCTGTTCAGGCAATCAAGGACATCATCGCTGGTCTGCACGAGTTCAACCCTATGATGGGTCACCGTGGATGCCGTCTTGCTGTAACATATCCTGAGATCGCTAAGATGCAGACAAAGGCTGTTATCAAGGCTGCTATCAATGTTAAGAAGGCTCATCCCGATTGGAACCTCGTTCCTGAGATTATGATCCCCCTCGTAGGCGAGATTAAGGAGCTCAAGTATGTTAAGGATGTAGTTGTTGCTGCTGCTGACGAAGTTATCGCAGCTGCTGGTGTTGAGCTGAAGTACGAAGTTGGTACAATGATCGAGATTCCTCGTGCAGCTCTCACAGCTGATGATATCGCTAAGGAAGCTGAGTTCTTCTGCTTCGGTACAAACGACCTGACACAGATGACATACGGCTTCTCCAGAGATGACGCTGGTAAGTTCCTCAACGCTTACTACGATGCAAAGATCTTCGAGAACGATCCTTTCGCTAAGCTCGACCAGATCGGTGTTGGTAAGCTTATGGAAACTGCTATCAAGCTTGGTAAGGCTACACGTCCTGAGCTCCACGTAGGTATCTGCGGCGAGCACGGCGGCGACCCCTCCTCTGTTGAGTTCTGCCACAAGCTCGGTCTCACATACGTTTCTTGCTCTCCTTTCCGTGTTCCGATTGCTAGACTTGCTGCTGCACAGGCTGCACTCAGATAAGGGATTATTCTCTAAGGTAGCAATTGAATGGGATTTCCCGATAACCTTTGAAATGGCGAGAGCCTATCAGAAGTCCAAAGGGAAATACCTAAGAGAATATCAATGGCAGGGTATGTCTATGGCTGTCCGCATTGAATTCGGTAAATAACAATATGTCCCGTATCCGACGGTTATGTTGGATACGGGATTTTTGTATTCTTGTTTTATTGAAAAGACAGAAAAAATATGGTATAATATTGTCAGCATAAATTTTGTCAGGAGGCTTGAATATGACTGGTTCTGAAATGAAACTGGTTTCATTTATGCAGGGTTCAAACAAACGCTTTGTTATCCCCGTATATCAACGAAATTATGATTGGAAAACGGAAAACTGTAAGCAGCTTTATGATGATCTTATCAAAGTTATCAGAAACGAGCGTAAAAGTCACTTTTTCGGAAGTATTGTTTCCGTGTATAACCCAGTTGGTACTAACGATGAATTTCTTGTAATCGACGGACAACAAAGATTAACTACGGTTTCCTTGCTTATGCTCGCTATGTATAATGCAATGGAACAAAAGATTGTTGTTCCAAAGAGAGCTTCATTAAGTGAACAGATTTTTGCAGAATATCTTGTGGATAAATATCAGGATGAAGATACAAGAATAAAGCTGAAACCTGTAAAAAATGACCGAGAAGCGTTTGGTAAATTGTTCAATGCCGCAGATGAATATATCAAAGACTCAAACCTGACCGTTAACTATTACTATTTTTATGAACGCATACAAAAGCAGGAAATTACAGTTGATGAACTGTTTGAAGCTATTTGTCGTTTAGAGATTATCAACATCAAGCTTAATCAGGATGACAATCCACAGCTTATTTTTGAAAGTCTGAACTCTACTGGTGTTGCACTCAGTGAAGGTGATAAAATCCGTAATTTCATTCTTATGGGACTTTCTGCCAAGCTTCAGAATAAATATTATGAAGAATACTGGAATAAAATAGAGGTCTGTACAAATTACGAAGTAAGTGCTTTTGTTCGTGACTATCTTAGTGTCAAGCAACAGGTTACACCAAGTATGAGCAAGGTGTATTTTACCTTTAAAGCTTATGTAGAGGATAAAAATTTTGAAACAGAGCTTCTTTTGAAAGAATTGCTTGATTACGCTAAATGGTATCAGGTGCTTGTAAACGGCGGAACATCAAACAACGCTTTGAACGCTTGCATTTACCGCCTTAACCGTCTGGAAACAACTATTACAAGACCTTTTTTCCTTGAAGTTCTCAGACTTCACTCTGAAAATAAACTCACAATATCTGATGTTTCTGAAATATTCAGTATAACAGAAAATTATGTATTCCGCAGAATTATTTGTGATGTTCCGAGCAATGCTCTGAATAAAATCTTCTTGCTTCTTCATAAAGAAATTATCCGTTATGACGGAACAGATGAAAATTATCTTGCGAAATTCAAATACGCACTTCTTTCTAAAAAGGAACGCGGCAGATTCCCTGATGATACCGAATTTATTCAAAACTTTTCAGAGCGTCAGGTTTATACTATGAATCGCTATCGAGTATATATTCTTGAGCGTTTCGAAAACTTTGGCACGCTTGAAGACAAGGATATATATCGTCACGTTGATGCAGGAGTAGAAGAAGGCGGATATTCTATCGAGCATATTATGCCACAGCATTTAACTCCAGCTTGGCGTACGGCACTCGGTGATGATTACGAGCAAATACACGAAATATGGCTGCATAGGATTGCAAACCTTACTCTAACAGCTTACAATTCCAAATACAGCAATAATCCATTTGAAGATAAGAAGAATACAAAGAATGGCTTTGTTGAAAGTGGGCTTCGTATGAATCAATGGATTGCTCAAAAAGAAAGGTGGAGTCTGGCAGAACTTGAAGAGCGCAATCAGCATCTTATGAGCAGAGCGCTTGAAATATGGTGTTCACCTACAACAGATTACAAGCCCGCCGAAAAGCAAATGGATACATTTACTTTAGAAGATGATATAAACCTCACAGGAAGAAATATAGCTAAATTCAGTTATAAAAATATGGAACAGCCTGTTACAAGCTGGGTTGAAATGTATGAGGCAATGATGAAAATCCTTCATTCTGAGGACAAATCAGTTCTCTTAAAGCTTGCTCATATAAAGAATGACAACGATATTTCTGTTCACGTCAGTGCAAATAAATCTGACCTGAGAGGTTACATTGAAATTGAAGATGGTCTCTATCTTGAACGTAACACAAGCACTTGGCTTAAAATATCACTTCTCAAGCGTTTCTTTAAACTCTATGACACAGAGGCATCCGACTTGGTATTCTATCTGAAAGATGATAATAATGCCGACGAGGACGAATTGGAAGGACGTTTTGAATTAAGAAAGCGTTATTGGGCGTTTGCGTTAAAATCAATTAAAGAGGCTCACGGAGAAAACGGCTCTTTCTCAAATGTAAATCCATCTAAAGATAACTGGATTAATGGTTTCTTTGGTATCAGTGGATTTAATATCTGCTGTGTAGCTAACTATGACTCAGCTCGTGTTGAAATATATTTCGGAAAGTCAAATAAAGAAGTAAATAAAAAAGCTTTTGATAATGTTTTGAAACACAAAAATGAAATTGAAACAACACTCGGAATTTCTCTCATCTGGAATAGAAACGATGAGGTTAAATCCTCAAAAATTTACTATCAACTCGATAATGTAAGTATCGAAAATGAAGTTGATTGGCTTCAGATGTCCAAGTTCCACGCTGAATGGAGCAAGAAATTTTATGATATAATTGTTCCTTATATTTCATTATAAAATCCAAACCGCCTGAGCTGTCAAGGAGAGCCTTTGACAATTCGGGCGGTTATCCTTTTCTCTGCCTGAGAAAATAATTTTTTCATTCCAAGTGAAAAAGGTATGTACGTACGTACCAAGTAAACGGAAGTCAGAGCTTCGTATGGTACGTACGTACATACCTTTTTGAGTTCAGATGAAATTTTTTCAGAATGAATAAGCTTCATTTTTTCCTTTGCGACAGACAAGGGCGCACTTATATACCATCTTCGATAGTATGTGCGTTCTGCGAGGCTTTCATGAAAAAGCTATCATTCGTTTTTTCAAACTCAGTAGACAGCAAGCATAGCATTTGTGGCCACACTCCCTCATTTTCAAAGAAAATCCGTGTGCCGACAAATACAAAAAACTTGTTGGGAGAACCCAAACCCCTTGAATGATTTTCTGAAAAATCTGCATAAGCCCATAAAGGACTTGACAAATCTTCCTGTATAAGATATAATGCTTTAAAGCGTTAAATTCTATAAATCACAGGAGGATAGATTATGCAGATGAATACATTTTTACCAGATAGAAACAGACCTCGGAAGGTTGTTTTCTACGGACGAGTTTCTACGGAACACGAGGCTCAGCTCTCTGCTCTTGAAAATCAAATGCAATGGTATGAGGATATTGCAAGGCGTTACCCGAACTGGCAAGTTGTCGATAAATATATCGATGAGGGTATCACAGGAACGCAAGCAAAGAAGCGACCTGCGTTTATGAAAATGATTGCCGATGCTGAAATGAAAAAATTTGATTTGATTGTAACACGTGAAGTCTGCCGTTTCGCACGAAATACAGTTGACACTCTTACCCATACCCGTGCTTTGAAAAATCTTGACATTGAGGTTTTCTTCGTTGACGATAATATCTGGACGATGGACGGTGATGGAGAATTACGACTGACAATTATGGCAACGCTTGCCCAAGAAGAGAGCCGAAAGGTCTCTGAGCGTGTTCGTGCAGGTCAGCGTATCAGCCGAGAGAACAAAACTCTTTACGGAAGCGGGAACATTCTCGGCTACAATCGAGTTGACGGAACTTATGTCATAGACCCTGAGCAAGCTGAAACGGTGCGGACTATCTTTGACCTTTACGAACAAGGACACGGCACAATGAAGATAGCAAAAATTCTTCGTGAGCAAGGCAGGCTTACTGCAACAGGAACAACAAAATGGACTTGCAGTAATGTAAGCCGAGTTCTGAAAAACGCTACATACAAGGGCTGTATCTGTTATAACAAATCTCACGTCAACAACTATCTGGAGCAGAAGCGTATTCACAATCTTGACAGGAGCAGTTATGTATATGTCAAGGGCGATTTTGAGCCAATTATTTCTGAGGAGAAATGGGAAAAGTGCAACAAGATATTAAATTCTAAACGCAAAAGTACTCTTGTTCAGAACGGCGAAACCGTAAAGAAAAGCAACCGTATTTCAACGGATTTATGGGTGCAGAAACTGCGCTGCGCCTGTGGTTCTTCTTTCCGCAAAAATCGTTATCACAAGGATAAGAACGGCAATATCACCTACAATTATGTCTGCTACAATCAGGTGAACAATGGCAAGGCAACGGAGCATAAAGATGGCGACGGATTTTGCAATGAAGCTTCAATCACTCAATGGAAAATGGATATGATGGCAGAGCTTTTGTTACAGTCGGTATGGCAAAGCAAAAGAAAAGAGCTTCTCGAAACTCTTGACAGCATCTGTGATTATTACAAGGCTGCATCAAAGCAGAACTGTTCCGAAAGCGTTATTTTCATTGAAAGTCAGATTGATAAAGTCGAAGAACGCAAAAAAAGTCTGATTACTATGTTTGCCGACGGGAATATCACAAGAGATGAATTTGTGGTTATGAAAGCGGAATATACCGAAGAAATAAGAAAGCTCTGCGAACAGCGGGAACGGCAGAGCGAGCAGGAGAGTATTATGAACGGCTGTATTTCGGAAATATCTGCGGTAGCAAAACAACTTGGCAGAATGCTTGAAAGCTCCTCCCCTGTCTTTCAGAGGGACAGACTTAATGAGCATATCCGTTCTGTCGTTGCTGATAATCGAAAATACACTTGGAATGTTACAATTAACCCCAGCGAAGATAACAAATACAGCACCGCTGAGCCTGATGAGGACTGTTCTGTTATACGGCTGGGTGAAAGTGCGTCCATATTGAGTCACCCGCACAGGCTGCACTCAAGTAATTTGAATACTGAGAACAGAATAACGGCTTAAAACAAATAACCTCCTCATTCCGAAAGGAATGGGGAGGTTTTTAATATATAAGTATAATTATTTATAGATCGCATATCATTATGTATTCTTCTTCGTTTTCGTCGATAATTCTGAAACCGACTTTTTTATACATTTTTACCGCATAGTTTTCTTTTTGAACAGCGAGTGAAGTCCTTTTATAGCCCTTATTCCTGAGTTCATCCAACATTGTTGTCATAAGCTTTGTGCCAATCCCGAGATTGCGGTATTGTTTGTACAGTGAGATTGCAAAGGACGGAACACCGTCGGCAATATGTCCGTAATCCTGCATATCACGAACCCATACTGCACCCACAACTGTGTTGTCAGCTTCTGCGACAAAGCACATATCGTCCTTTTCTGTTCCGAAATTTTTGATATACACCTGTAATTCTGGCTGGTTGATTATCGTTCTGGGTGGAGGGACAACACCCTCGGGAATGAATATGGCTTCGTATATAAAATCGTCTAATAGATAGTACTCATCTACACGTATCTTTCTGATAGTATAATTCATTTTGTGTCACCACTTCCTGTTGTAACTGGGAGCATCAAGCATAGGGTTTGAAGTGCCTGTATGTCTTTTTGGCCTATTAGCTATGTGTTCTGTAATATCAAATTGCTTTTTCTCGGGTGTGTTTTTGAACACCTCCCGATAATGTTCAAGTGAACGTACTAAACGCTTTGTGCTGCCGAAGTCAGAGTCTATCTTTAAAACTGAAAGAGTTTCAAAAAAGCGATCGTTGAGATCGGCGTGGTTAAAGGTGGAATCTCCGTCCTCGTTGATGTGATAACCAAGTTCATCAGAAGGAAACAGGTAAGAACGTATCTCCCCCTTGATAGTGACACAGGCAGGGGAATGCTTTGGGTCACGGAGTATTTCGTTCATTTGCGAAAATGGAATATAATACAATCGTCTGATTATCGTTCTTTCGCCGTAAATATAATACTCACCTGCATAGCGGCTGTATATCACTCCTTTTGGGAGAATATCAATATATGTGAACCTTGCGTGACGGCGGATCTTTTTTTCCACTATATACGCCGCTGAAAAACATATTATAATTCCCAAAGCAACACAGCCGGCTATAATATATATCATAAGCTGTGCAAGGCTCTTATCTCCGTCGCTTCGCATATTGAAGATTATGTTAGCGGCACAGAATATGCATATTGCTGAAAAGGGGACAAGCACCGATACAATGATTGCTTTAAGTCTTTTCGGATATTTCGAAGTGTCAGCGTGAAAAAAGTCCTGCATTTTCTCCCCCCTTGTTTTTGGCTTATTTTGATTATAGCAGATAGAACACTAAAAATCAACTTTTTTAGTGATAAAGCAGGGACTGTATGTACGGATAGGTTTTTTAAAAAAGGACTTGATTTTTTTGGGGTAATAGAGTATAATAGTATATATTGTTGATATAAATGCTCTCGCTTATGGGGGCAGGCCCTGTGCAACGGTGTGCCGTGAACCATGTCAGGCGGGGAACCGAGCAGCATTAAGCGGATTTCGTCGTGTGCCGCAGCAAGCCTGTCTTCATAATCGAGGGCATTTGTTTTATTATTAAGAGGAGGTGTTGATATGTATCTTGCGTTGTACCGCAAATATCGTCCCACAACGTTTGATGATGTAATTTCACAGCCGCATATTACCACCACACTTAAAAATCAGATATCGGGTGGCAAACACGGTCACGCTTATCTGTTTACAGGTTCAAGGGGAACAGGTAAGACTACCTGTGCAAAGATTCTTTCTATGGCGGTAAACTGCCATTCGCCCATTGACGGAAGCCCCTGTATGCAGTGTGATGCCTGCAAGGAGATAGCGAGTGGGGCTGCGGTAGATGTTGTTGAGATGGATGCCGCCTCCAACAATGGTGTAAATGATGTGCGTGTTCTCCGAGATGAGGCGGCATATACACCTGTTAGCTGTAAATACCGTGTTTATATCATAGATGAGGTTCATATGCTGAGTCCGGCGGCATTTAATGCACTGCTGAAAACCCTTGAAGAGCCTCCTGCACACGTTATTTTTATTCTTGCTACCACAGAACTTCACAAAATACCTGCGACGATAGTATCACGCTGTCAGCGTTTTGAATTCCGCAGGATAGATATAGCAGAAAGTGCCAAGCGGCTTATGTCCGTTGCTGATAATGAGGGCATCGTCCTTGAACAGGACGCAGCCGAACTTATATCACGTCTGTCTGACGGTGGTATGAGAGATGCACTTTCCATACTCGACCGCTGTATTGCAGCAGACAGCAATATTACCTCTGATATAGTCAGGAATTGTGCAGGTGTTGCGGATAACCGTCACCTGTATCAGTTTGCCGAGATGATAGCTAATAAGGATATTTCGGGCTGTCTTAACCTTATGCAGCAGCTCTACAATGCATCGAAGGATCTTGCAAGGCTTATTGATGAGCTTAGTAGTCACTTTCGTGATCTTATGCTATATAAAACCGTCCCCGAGGATAAAGAGCTTTTTTCGGCAATGCCTGACGAATATCCCGAGCTTGAACGACTTTCTGCAATGTACAGCATTTCTGATATACTTCGCTGTTTGGAACTTTTGCAGAAATGTGCCGACAATATAGGTAAGACACGTCACCGTAAGACATCGGCCGAAATGACATTGATACGTATGTGTATGGGTACATCTCTTGCGGACGATTCTGTACATTCTGTACCTCCAAAGCAGACTGTACCGCAAAGCAGACCTGCTGTGCAGGAATTTGCACCTATCCCCGACGATAAGTTGTCACCCGAGATAAAGGCGATAGTAAACAAGACAAAGGCTATAAGCAATGATCTTGTTAAGCGTGCGGGAGAAACAGAAAGTAAGACTGAACCAAAGCCGCCTGTCGTAGAGGAAAAAAACGTTGCCGCAGTATCAACGGAAATCGCAGCACCGCTGCCTGAGTTTAACAGTACACCCGCTGCACAGGAGAGCTTTTCGATACCACTGCCTGAGGCACCTCCTGAGGAATTTATCCCTCAGAGAGAGTTTGATACAGTACCTCCCGTTCCTAAAACGGAAGTCGTTCCTCCTGTTAAGGCGGAGGCTGAGCCTGTTCCGATCGTCAAGGAAGAAAAGCCTGAGCCGATCACAGAGTCTGTTACCGAAAAGGCTGAGGAACTTGTGCCAAAACCCGCAAAGCTGCCCGAGGTAACTCCTGAATTCTGGGCTTCTTGCGTAGAGCTTATGTCGGGTATGATGAGCTATATGTTGTCCGACTCACAGGCTATTGTAAATGCAGACGGTGTGTTGGAGATACATTCTGATAATCTGTTGCTTTTGGCACAGGTAAAGGAAAGAGGCTACCAGGAACTTGAAAGAGAGATCAGCAAAGTGATGGGCGGCAATATCCACGCAATAGTCGTGGGCGAAGTAAAGGAAAAAGCGGCAGAGGAAAAACACCCTGCTGTAAAGCAGCTGCTTGAAAAAGCAAAGCTGCTGGGTATAGAAACCGAAATCAAAAACTGAAAGGAATAATGTCAAATGAAAGCAAGATTACCTAAGGAATATCAGAACTCTGCACCTAATATGAATGCTATGGTAAAGAAAGCACAGAAGATGCAGGAAGATATGGAGAAAGTACAGAATGAGCTGGCAGTTAAGGAGTTCACAAAGCAGGTTGGCGGCGGTGCTCTTGAACTTGTTATGACAGGTGACAAGCAGTTAAAGTCCGTGACCTTAAAGGCTGAGGTCGTAGACCCCGAGGATATCGAAATGCTTCAGGACCTTATCATCAGCGGCGTAAACGAGATACTTAAAGAGGTTGACGACTACGGTGCTGCTGAGATGGAAAAGGTTACAGGCGGCGTTTCCTTCCCCGGCTTTATTTAATGTTTGACAGGAATATAAGCGGTCTTTTTCAAAAGACCGCTTCTTGCTAATATAAATGAACAATGAGCTTGAAGGCAGCTTAAAGCTGCTGCCCGTTCGTATTGCTCCGTTCTTTGCGGCGGGTATGATTTTTTGTGCGGGCGGAGGCATTTCGGCATATATCGTCACCGGTGTTGCCGCAATTTTGACAGTGATATCGTTCTTTTCGTACAGAAAGGCACTTGTAAGTGCAATAGCATTGTTTGGCGGTGCGGCGATCGTAACGTTGTTTATATCTTTTGTTTGTGAGCCTGTGCTTGACGCTGTCGGCTCAACACAGAGGTTGCAATGTGCTGTCACGAAGAAAAACTCATATACGGGTTATGCTTTGTACTATGCAGACACAACGATAAACGGCAGGAAAACTGTTATCACATTCTTTGCAGAGGACACTTACAGCGAGGGTGATGTGATAACTGCTGATATAACGCTCACCGAAAATAAGTATTACAATAAAAGCCCCGCAAGGGAGATACTTCTGCGTGGCACTGTTGAGGAGATATACGATAAACATACTCCTGATTTCAGAGTGTTGCGTACTGTTGCGGACATACGCAAATATCTTTCTTCTGAGATATCCAAGATAGCTGACGAAAATGCAACAGCCTTGGCGAAAGGTCTGCTTTTTGGCGATACTTCTGAATTTTCAGTAGAACTGCAAACAGCAGCGAAAATTAGCGGCGTTATGCATTTCACGGCGGTATCAGGTTCGCACTTTGCGATAATTATGTCTGTTCTTTTAGAACTCGTTGACAAGAAATACAAAAAGCTGCGTGCGACGATTGCGGTTGTTACGATTCCACTTGCGGTATTGTTTTTCGGAGCAGAGCCAACGGTGGTCCGTTCCGGTATAATGTTGTTTTTGTGTTATGCAGGACCGCTTTTGTCAAGAAACTCTAATACACTTAATTCGCTGTGCGTTTCGGTCATTGTAATGACTGCATTTACGCCCTATGTAATGCTTGACGTGGGATTTCAGATGTCGGTACTGGGCGTATTTGGAGTGGCAGTAGTCGGTACATCAGCTAAAAAGCTTATATGGACGTTTATTGCTCGGTTTTACAAACCTATCAAAGTATTAGTTGAAGGTATTGTGATATCCACCTGTGCCGTTGTGTGCATCGCCCCGATAAGCGTGGGGATATTCGGCGGTATATCTCTTGTGGGAGTGTTTGCGACAATTGTGCTTACGCCGATATTCACCGCCGCACTTACATTTGGAATGCTGTTTGCGGTGACAGGTATCCATCCTTTACTTATACCGCTTGGACTTACGATGAAAGCGGCTTATTATGTTATAATGTTTTTCGGAGGCAGCAGCCGTTTGTGGCTGCCGCTGAATTTTGAATGGGCGGGTATACTTGTTCTGATATGTGCTTTTGCATTGATACTTGCTGTTGTTAAACCAAAAAGCTTTATCCATAGCGGATTGATGATATTCGGCAGTGTGGGCGTTGTTTCGATTATCCTTTCTATTGTTATAGTTGGAGAGCAGCGAAAGATATTATTCCCCTCTGACGGAAACAGCGGAGCAGCTGTTGTGTGTATAAACCGCACGGCGGCGATTATGATAAGCGGCAACGGAGCGGGACTTGAAAGCTCCCTTGCCGATTGTCTGCTTGAAAACGGTATCTATGAGATACAGACTATCGCTGCACCCGATATCACTCCTTTGGGAGTGGAGTCGCTTGGGAAATTGAGCAGGATATTCCCTGTAAGCGAGGTCATCTCTTCTGAAAGCACCGTATCAAAATATTGTGAGGAAAGCACTGTGATATCTCAGAGAGTTTCTGAGGTAACAGTGGACGGGCTTGTGATAGCCTCCGCAAAAGCAGGAGATACTCTTTGCAATGCGGATATCGTGCTTTATAACGGGTACAAAAAAACACAGCCGCAGTACGGTGCAAAACGACTTGCGTTGTATGTTTCGTCAAGACAGAACATACTGCCTGACGGAGCGGCAAACATATATGATGAAGAAATAATTATAAACCTTAAATGATTTGGAGAAAACTATGGCTGAATTTATTTCCGCACCCCTGGCACTTGCGGCAGAGCAGTTTGCAAAGCTCCCCGGAATCGGTATAAAGACCGCACAAAGACTTGCTTATTATATGCTTAATCTTCCTGCGGAAGATGTTGACGAGTTTGCTAATTCGCTTATCAAGGCACGTCGAGGTGTGCAGCTTTGCAAATGCTGTCAGAATTTTACCGACCGAGAGGTTTGTGAGCTTTGTGGCGATGATAACCGTGACGGCAGTGTCATCTGCGTTGTTGAATCGCCAAAGGACGTATCTGCATTTGAACGCTCAGGCGGATATGACGGTGTGTATCACGTGCTGCACGGTCTTTTGTCGCCTACTGACGGTGTTACTGCACAGGACTTGAAGATAAAGGAACTTATGTCCCGTCTGACAGATGCAAAAGAGGTCATTATGGCGACAAATCCTACCGTTGAGGGCGAGGCTACCGCAATATATATCGGCAGACTTATTAAGCCTATGGGCATCAAGGTATCGCGTCTTGCCTACGGTCTGCCCGCAGGCTCAGCGTTGGAGTTCGCTGATGATGTAACTCTTCAAAAAGCGTTGGAGAACAGAAACGAGATCTGATATGAAAACAAGGGAAATGGTATTTACCGCAATAGCTGCGGCATTGATATGCATTTCAGCCCCCTTTGTTATTCCGCTTCCCTCTGCTGTGCCGCTGTCTCTTGCGACTGTTATGGTATATCTTTCGGGTACTATACTGGGAAAAACCAAAGGAACTCTTGCGGTGGTAATTTACTTGCTCATAGGACTTGTGGGCTTGCCTGTCTTTTCAGGATTTACGGGTGGTTTTGCGTGGTTTGCAGGTGTTACAGGCGGCTACCTGATAGGATATATCCCTTGTACATTTCTTACGGGTCTTTTTACAGAGGCTTTCAGCGGCAAGATATGGGCTATGGTTACGGGAATGGTGTTGGGTACTATTTCTTTGTATGTTATAGGTACAGCGTGGTTTATGCTTTTTACGGGATCTGATATGACCTCGGCACTTTTCTCGTGTGTAGTACCGTTTCTTGTGAGTGACATAATAAAGATCGTAGGGGTTACAGCGATATCTCTGCCGCTAAGGAAAAAGCTGAATCCCATAATTAAAGGAACATCGAAATAAAAAGTAACATCTCCGCAAGGCTATGCGGAGATGTTTTTTAATATTGCGGTTCGTTTTTCTGATAAGAATAAGTCTTGTTTTTGAGGTCAAATATGTACGAAAAGGGATATCCCAGCTCAGCACTCCAACTAATGTTACTTTCTAAGTCCCTTTCATCATAGAATAACTGCATTTTCATAGAGGTATAGCTTGTATCGTTTTTGTATACTTCTTCTGAAAAAGGTTCTCTGAAACACACCACAGCCTTGTCAAGATCAGAGATGTTCCTGTCCTTGGTCAGTCTTTCACGTAGGCAGTAACAGGTCCTGAGAAACCCGCCATTATCATCGCTTGTGTGCAGAACATAATCATAAAAGGAATTTGTGTCGGGGGTAAGTATTTCCGAAATCTGTTGTATAAGCTCATATAAAGTCATATCTGTTTTCCTTTCATTGTATTATTTCTTCTTGGGCATTATCCAAAGGGTTGATGATGAATGTTTCTGCAAATTTATATTTATCACGCTTGTAGATATACAAAAAACCGAATATGGAAAATACTATCGCACCCACCATATTGACGAACATATCTTTCATCGTGTCGTGCAGACCTATATCGAGATATCCGTTATCTATCCTTGTAAGTTCATTGTCGTTTTCGTCAAATATTATCGTATAAGCTATATCGTTTATCCTCACCTCCTGATTTTTACCTTCTGGGTGAAGCTCTACGCTGGATATCATTGTGATTATTTCATCTTTTTGTGTATCAGTCTTTAACAGCGTATCTGCACTGTACTCAAAAAATTCCCATACAACACCTACTGTCATTGAAAAGCAGAATGACACCAGTGCAACAAATAATGGCGTCATATTCAGCCGTTTGGAATGGGTGTTGAGCAGGTCGATAGTTCCAAATCCTACCGCCGCCGCAAGGAATCCCGTGGTAGTATGCAGCATTGTATCCCATATAGGGATATGACCGTAAAAGTTTGCCATTTCTCCCAATATCTCTGCCGCAAACACGAAAATAAATACAGTAGTTTCGAGTACGCTGGGCAGATTTATCTTGAATGTAGTTCTTAAAAACAGAGGGATAAACATCAGCAGAAGCGACAGCACACAGAGGAAAACATTGTGCCACTGTGCAAGGAATATCTGACGTATCATTATCAAGATGATTATTGTACGCAGAATGACATACACTATCAGACTGCTGCGGTTAGAGTTGTGATATTTTTCAGATAGGAATTGTATGTAGTCCCCTTTTTGTTTCTTTTTCTTCATATAGTCCTTTCTCAATAATTGCCTTAGGTATGGGTATATGATACCATATTACAGAAGAAAAATCAAGTTTATTTCGCAGTTGTGCAATAATATAAAAGAGTGTACAAAAGCCGTCCCAATTTTTTGCGACGGCCGATTTGTTATAAATCAATATTATTGCAAAGCCTTGCATAGTCTGCAAGGGTAAGCTCCTCTGCTCTTGCGGTCTGCTTGATACCGCTTCTTGTAAAGATATCAGCGAGTTGTGATTTGGCTATGCCAAGCTCTCCCGAAAGCGGATTTATTATCTGCTTTCTTCGTTGGGAAAAGGCAGAGCGTATTATACGGAAAAACAGCTTTTCGTTTTTTACGTTAAGTTCGTTTTCTTCTTTTATATCAAGTCGTATAACTGCACTGTCAACGTTTGGCGAGGGCATAAAGCTTCCTCTTCCGACTTTAAACAGCAACTTAGGTTCACTGTAATAGGACACGCCGCAGGAAAGTGCTCCGCAATCCCTTGTACCGGGAGCGGCACATATCCTGTCCGCAGCCTCTTTCTGTACCATAACCGTAAGTGCTTTCACGGGCAGCTTTTCTTCAAGTACACGCATTATAACGGGTGAAGTGATATAGTATGGCAGATTTGCACATACCACTACTTCGCTGTCGCCGAATTTCTCGGAAATAAGTGCTTTGAGGTCGGTTTCCATAACATCTGCGAATACTACTTCAACGTTATCATATTCAGCAAGAGTTTCTTCGAGGATAGGTTTTAGCCCAGTATCTATCTCCACTGCAACGACCTTGTCACAGCGTTTTGCGAGTTCCTGCGTAAGGACGCCGACTCCCGTGCCGATTTCAAGGGCACATACTCCACTTTTACAACCGCCCATTTCAGCAATCTTCGGGCAGATAGTCGGATTTATAAGAAAGTTCTGACCAAGGGATTTTGTAAAGGAAAAACCGTGGCGTTCAAACAAGTCCTTAATAACGCCGATGTTTGTAAGCTGCATCTGTCAATAACCCTCGCTGCCTGAAAGACTGTCGTCGTTTTCTATCCAGTCGTTGACGATGAGGGTCTTGAATTCGTTCTTGGCTGTGCGGATAACAACGTGGTCAATACCTGCGTTTATTATCTGACGTTTACACATAGAGCAAGGCTCAACATCACCGAAAAGCTCACCTGTTTTTGCGTCAAGACAGGCAAGATACAGTACCGATCCTATCATAGATGTGCGTGGGGCACTGATTATGCAGTTAGCTTCGGCGTGTACAGAGCGGCAAAGTTCATATCTTTGGCCCTTGGGAACACCGAGTTTTTCTCTTGTGCAATTTCCGAGGTCGGAGCAGTTTGCACGTCCCCTGGGAGCACCGTTATATCCCGTTGCGATTATCTCATCGTTTTTAACAATGATCGCACCGAAATTGCGTCTTAGACAGGTGCCTCTTTCGGCTACTGTCTGAGAGATGTCGAGGTAATAGTTTGTCTTGTCACGTCTTTCCATATAATGACCGCCTTTCGCAACGGCACAGCAGAATAGCTCAGCGGTGCTTTTTGCTCATCTGTTTTGTGATAAAGCCCTTATCCTGTACAGGCTTAGGCACCAAAGGAATATAACCGGGACGTTCAGCCTTTTTCGGTGCTTCGGGTGCAGGGGGGAGAATACCGTCAAATGCATTGAGGTAAGTTTTAGCTATATGACGCTGTTTGGGAAGTATGTGATGCTCATCGCAGTAATCAAGCACATCTTCAAACTGTTCTGCCGATTCATCCTCCATACCAAGTCTGGCATAAAGCTCACCAAGAACACATTTGTATTCTGTTGCGGTTGACATATCGTTTTTGCTTATTTCTGCATCAATAGCCTTATTAAGATATTCGATAGCCTTTTCGTATTCTTCGCCATCTATATATCTTAATGCAAGGTCAAAATTAACATTCATATTTCTTATCCTTTCTTTTTGAAAAAGTATATATTTTATTCTATCATATTATTATAGTTTTGTCAAAACTTTTTTATTTTTTCTTATAACCGACCTGATAATATTTTCTAATTTCTTTTTTGCGGCGGTATATGACAATATAAATTTACTTTTTATGGTAATATACCTATACATAAATGGGGAAGCGGCTTTGCCGTAAAGAAAGGAAGTATAATTATGTCTGAAAAGGTTATGAAGAGAGAAACTGTTCTTTCCAGAGTCGGTGATTTCTGCAAAGAACGGGCAGTATGGGCGATGGCAGGATTTGCTTTGGAGCTTGCCTCGGACGGGACATCAACGGCAGTGGGAGCAGCCGCATTGGCGGCGGGATTATCCGGAAAGCAAAGAACTCTCGCTATCTTCGGAGGAATATTCGGAGCGTTACTACACGGAATTCCAACGGGTATAAACAGATTGGCTGCACTTGGTATCGTACTTGCTGCTCAGATAATACCTGATGTCAAGAATGTTACAGCGGCAGGTGTGATACGATTTTTTGTAGCGGCATTGGCCGTCGTGTTTTCAAGGGTAGCAGAAGCGGCAGAGCCTTCTCAACTGCTTATGACGATCATTTCAGGAGTTATTTCCGGAGCGTTTGCGGCGAGTGTTTACATCTTTGTAAGTATTATCTCAGTACGAGGTTTTGACATTTCCGAGCCTAAGGACTGTACGTTAGCGGCTATTATTTCTGCATTAGGATTTATGACTCTTGCGGGACTTGATTATCCGTTTACAAACTTCGGCAGACTTTTTGCAGGTCTTTCGGTGCTTATGGTAACTGCAAGGAGAGGGCTTACATACGCAGCGATAATAGGTATCCCTGCTATATTCGGTTTTTGTGCGGTGGGATATGAAACAGGGGTAGGTGCAGCAGCGATAGTTCTTGCTGCGGTGCTTAGCTGCTGTTTTACAAAATACGGAAAACTTACCCGTGGTATAGGGTTTCTGTTTTTTGGCTGTGCAGGAGTACTTGCCTGTGGTGCAGACGGCGGTACCTGGACGCTCTTTGTTGAAATGGCGGCAGCCGGTATGCTGTTTATCGTGTTGCCTGTGGAGAAGATAGGTAGGGCAGAGTCTGATTTTTCTGACAGTACGGTAGCTATGATGCTCAGAGAACGTCTGTGCTTTGCCGCTGACGCAATATCGGGGGTAAGCACGGGACTTAATGCTGCGGCGGATACCCTTGAAAGAAGGTACAGCACCACGCTTGAACAGGTTGCGGAGGACGCAGCGGAAAAAGCCTGTAAAAATTGTCCGAACAGTATGGTGTGCTGGGGACAGAAGTACGAGCTTTTCAAAGCAGAATTCAATCGGCTGGTAAAGCTTACTCGTGCGGGAAATGAAATAACAGAGCAATCGTTCTCTCCACTTGTTGCGGAGGAGTGCATAGGTAGATCAACGGTGGTACAGGCGGTGAAAAATTCATATTCACGCTATCTTGCCGCTGCCGCAGATGACAGACGCATACGTGAGCTGCGAAGGATATACACGGAACAACTAGCCTCCGTACACGATATTTTGGAGGATATGGGATATTCGGCAGGGCGGGGTACAGTTAAAAACAGGACTGCGGAAAAACGTGCTGAAAAGGTGATAGCAGAATGTGGTTTGAAAAGTCCCACAGCATTTGTGTCCCAAGACAGACGAGGACGGTTGCAGCTTGAGGCATACGGTAGCGGAGAGTTAAAAACCGAAAAGGAATATCTCGGGGAACTGCTTATAACGGCTTTGGGCAGAGAGCTTGAACTTCCCGAGGTGAGTAGCTCAGGCGGCAGAGTGCGTATAACCACGGTAGAACGAACTTTGTTCTCGGCGGAGATAGGGGTATATCAGCTTAGCAAGGGCAAAAACAGGATATGCGGAGATTGTTACGATAGCTTTACCGATGCACAGGGAGTGCTGTATATAATTCTTTCTGACGGAATGGGCAGCGGAAGCAGAGCGAAGATCGACTCTGCACTTGCTTGCTCTATGACCTCCCGTTTGCTTAAAAGCGGAATATCCCTCGGGGCTGCACTGGAAACCGTAAATACCTCACTTATGGTGAAGTCCTCGGACGAAAGCTTTGCAACGCTGGATATATGCAAGATCGATCTTAATACGGGAGAGTGTACCGTTTTCAAGGCGGGAGCGGCAACTACATACATAAAGTGTGCGGACAGGCTTATAAGGGCGTCGCTGTCATCTCCGCCTGCCGGTACGGGAGGAAGGCTCACTGTACCTGCACAGCGGTTTACTGTTGGTAACGGAGATATGATCATTATGACGACAGACGGTGCAGTGCTTGACGAAGAATGGCTCTCCCACGAGCTTTCTGTGAGGTCTGACCCACAGGAACTATCGGAGAGGATAGCCCGCACGGCACGTTCTGCCGAAAACGGAAGGGAGGACGATATAAGCGTTATTGCGGTTGCGGTTGGCAGATAATTGACAAGCCCCCTAAATCGTGCTAAAATAATCTTAGTTGCGATATAGGGGGACTTGCTATGGATAATAAAACAGACCTGCGTGTGATAAAGACAAAAAAGATAATAAAAAATGCTCTTATTGACCTTATGGCTGAAAAGGAGATCGGAAGCATAACGATAACAGAGCTTTCCGAAAAGGCACTTATCAACCGCAAGACCTTTTATCGTCATTATAACTCGGTGTCAGAAGTCGTTACAGAGCTTGAAAATGAGATATTGTCTGAATTTGCCGAAACGCTCAAAGATAGTAAGACAAGCTGTTTGGCTGTTGTTGGAGTAGTAGCGGATATGAGTGCCCTTATTGAACGCCGAAGAGAATATTTTACAAAGATGATGAAACTTAACCCGGAGCTTTTCAGTACAGGCAGGATAAAGGCAATGCTCCGCCGTGCGGTAGCTGTATCGCTTAAAAATGTCGGCGGTATTGATGATGCGGATACTTGCTCTGCGTTGTCGCAGTTTATTGTGTCAGGTGTGCTGTCGCTTTATGCCGAGTGGTTTGATAATGGCTGTAAGGATGACCTCGGAAAGGTCACCGAAACAGCACGAAATGTCGTTACTAACGGGTTGAGAGGTTTCATCTCGGAGGAAAAACTTACAGAGGTATTATGATAGATGCTGCCTTTCCATTCGCACAAGGTATTCTGTTGTATCCTCTTCGATCATTTTGTCGCCTGTGAGATAAAAACCGTTTCTTCGGTAAAAGTTTATTGCCCTTGTGTTCTTTTCCAATGCCCAGAGAAAGGACGCAGAGTGATGTTTGACAGCATAGGAGAGAAGCTTTGTTCCAACTCCCTGTCCGTGTAGCACAGGCTCTACGAAAAGCTTTTTTATCTCCTGTCTGTTTATCTTTATAAATCCTTTTATTACGCTGTCATCATAAACATAGATTCCGTCAATGAGCGAGTTGTTCTGACGGAATTTTTCTATTTCGTTTTCTACCTGTAATTCGTGGAAATAATACATATCATTTTTGAATATTGGGTAGAAATTAAGTCTGTAATTGAATATCTCTATCTCTGCTATCCTTGATATATCTGACATCGTTGCTTTTCTTATATTTTTCATTTTTATGACCCCCCTTATTTTTGTTTTATTATAACAGAAAAACATTTTTTAAGCAATGCGGATATGCGTACAGCACTTGAAAAACAGGCTTTACAGTGGTATAATAAATTTAGAGTATTACTGCTGTCTGACAACTTATATTACGAAAGAGAGGGCGGATATTATGGGTGAAAGATTTTATGATAACAGAGAGCTTTCGTGGCTTAAATTCAATGCGAGGGTCTTGGAGGAAGCACAGGACATAGATACCCCTTTGTTTGAAAGGCTGAGATTTGTGCAGATATTCTGCTCAAACCTTGACGAATTTTTTATGATACGTGTAGGCAGTCTGTACGATAAGCAGATGTTTGAGCCGAAAGACAAGGAAAACAAGACAAATATGACCCCAAAGGAGCAGCTGTCCGAAATCGCAAAGCGTGTTAAAGAGCTGCTGCCTGTAAAAGACCTTGCGTATTCTGATATTATGAGCGGAATGTCCTCATACGGTATTGAGCATATAGATGTATCAAACCTTGACCCCGAGGAGGACGCTTTTCTGCGTACATATTTCACAAAGGAGATACAGCCGCTGCTTTTTACAGGCGTTGTGGACAGGAAGCACCCTGTACCGTTCCTTAAAAATGGTGAGATATACGTTGGTGTTACATTCCGCAAAAAGGACGAGGCTGCGGGCAAGGTCACCTTTGGTATACTTCCCGCATCAGAGAATTTCCCGCGTCTGATATGGCTGCCGGGTACAGGAAAGTTTATCCTCTGCGAGGAGCTTATCAGCCGCTATGCGGAGCTTGTATTCAAGAATTTTGAGATAGTATCACGCTGTATATTCAGAGTAACGAGAAATGCGGATATCGCAATGGATGAGGGACTTTACGACCACGATGTGGATTTCCGTACCATTATGACCGACCTTGTAAAAAAACGCAAGAAGTTGCAGCCCGTCCGTGTTGAGTTTCAGGGCAAAGCTCCTGCTGATGTTATGGATATCATTGCAAAGACGCTGCGTATAAAGGATAACTTTATCTTCCGACAGAAAGCACCGCTTAATATGGGATTTTTGTCTGCACTTGAACGCAGACTGGAAAAACAGAGCGAGCTTTTCTTCAAGCCGTTGACACCGCAGAAATCCCCCGCTATCGACCCCAAAAAGTCTATGATAGAGCAGATACAAAAGCGTGATATAATGCTCACCTATCCATATGAAAATATCAATCACTTTATAAAGTTGCTTGATGAGGCGTCAGAAAATCCCGATGTTGTGTCTATAAAGATAACACTTTATCGTGTTGCAAGGGACAGTAAGATAATAAATGCACTCATCCGTGCGGCGGAGAATGGCAAGGACGTACTTGCACTTGTAGAACTGAGAGCACGTTTTGATGAGGAGAACAACATAGGCTGGTCAAAGCAGCTTGAAGAGGCGGGAGTAAATGTCATATACGGTCTTGAAGAGCTGAAAGTTCATTCAAAGCTGCTGCTTATAACTCTTCGCAGCGGCAACAGCGTAAGCTACATAACACAGGTCGGTACAGGAAACTACAATGAGCGAACCTCTAAGCTTTATACCGATATTACACTTATGACGGCAGACAGGGATTTCGGCTCGGACGCATCGGTTGTTTTCAATGCACTTGCAGTAGGAAATACGGTTGAAAGCACAAACAAGCTGCTTGTTGCACCTAAGGGATTAAAAAGCCGCATAGTGGAGTTTATCGACAATGAGATAACCTACGGTAAGGACGGATATATAGGCATTAAGATGAACTCCCTTACAGATAAGGATATCATTCAGAAACTTGCGGAAGCAAGTCGAGCTGGTGTTAAGATAGAGCTTGTCGTGAGAGGAATTTGCTGTCTTGTCGCAGGCGTTGAGGGCGAAACTGATAATATCCGCGTTATCTCCATAGTAGGAAGATTTTTGGAGCATAGCAGAATATATATCTTTGGAAAGGGCGAACGCAGACGAGTTTATATTTCCAGTGCAGACTTTATGACCAGAAATACCGAACGCCGTGTAGAGGTTGCGGCACCTGTTCTTGACCGCACTCTTGCTGACAGTATCGTTGACAGTTTTGAAACGATGCTGCGTGATAATGTAAAGGCAAGGGAACAGGGCAATGACGGAAAATATCGCCACGTTATCCGTAAGGACGACGAAGAGGCACTTAATTCACAGCTGTATTTCTATAACAAGGCTTATGAGCAGGCTGAAAAGTCCGCACCCACAGAAAGCGTACTTACTGTCAAGGCAAAGAAGATCAAGGTTAAAGTCAGAAAGGTGAAAAGATAATGGATATCAACGAATTCAAGACCTCAGACGTATTTGATTATGAGGGAAAAGCAACTATATGGGGTCAGCAGGTCGGAATAGGTGTTGACTGTACAGACAGCACTCTTGAAGCAATGTTGCCTAAAATAGAAAAGCTGGTGGACTTTCTTGACAAGGGCAAGGATAAGCTTGTAAAAGCACTGGTCGAGGACGATTTTCTTAGTCTTGCCGAGGACTGGGCAAGTAGTGCGGAGGAGGCCGACGAAAGCACCGAAGAGCGTGAATGCTACATAATGGAGGATGGTACAAAGGTATATCTTCCTATAACCGAGGAGGATTTTGCAAACTCTCTTCATTTTGACGGTGTTTCGATTTATTATGATGACGAAAAGGATGACATATCCGCAAGTGTTTATCTTGTTTGTCAGCCTGACTATTTTGCATATCACTGCATAGAGATATTTGTCGAGGGCGACCTTACCATTGATGTAAACGGTCTTGCAGGGTGAGTTTTAGTTGTTAAGGTCTAACTTGCCATAGATAATATGATATAGTATTGCAATAGTTTTTTCCTATATTCGGAGGTTTTTATGATAAAAGTGTGCGACAAATCGCTTGAAAACTATACATTTATTGATTTGTTCGCAGGTCTTGGTGGTTTTCGACTGGCACTTGAATCCTTTGGTGCAAAATGTGTTTATTCCAATGAATGGGATAAGTCGGTTCAGCAAGTCTATTTAAAAAACTTCGGAGATGTTCCGGAGGGCGATATCACTAAGGTAGATGAAAAAACCATTCCTGACCACGATATTTTATGTGCGGGATTTCCGTGCCAAGCTTTTTCTATAAGCGGAAAGCAGCGTGGTTTTGAAGATAGCAGAGGAACATTGTTTTTTGATGTCGTAAGGATCGTTAGAGAAAAGAAACCAAAAGTTGTTTTTATGGAAAATGTTAAAAATTTTGCTTCGCATAATAATGGACACACTCTTAAAGTTGTAAAATCAATAATGGAAGAGTTGGGCTACTCATTTTATCAAAAGGTTTTGAGTGCTACTGATTTTGGAATGCCTCAAAAGCGAGAAAGAATATATATGGTATGTTTTAGAAATGATCTAAATATATCGGATTTTAAATTTCCCAAGCCTATAAAATTGGAGAAACACGTTGAGGATCTTTTGCTGGATGATGAAACATTAACAAACCATTTGTTTGTAGAAAGAGAAGATACATACTTTAACGGCACAAAAGATGACAAATATAGTAATTCTCCGATAAAACTGGGTATTGTAAATAAAGGCGGACAGGGAGAGCGTATTTACAGCACAAAGGGAATCGCGATTACTCTTTCTGCAAACGGAGGGGGAGTATTTTCAAAAACGGGCGGGTATATGGTAAACGGGAAGCCGCGCAAACTACACCCAAGAGAGTGTGCTAGGCTAATGGGGTATCCCGAAAATTACATTATTTGTGATAGTCCAAATCAAGCTTATAAGCAGTTCGGAAATTCAGTAGTGGTCGATGTCCTCCAATTTATAACCAAGGAGATCGGTAATGTATTGACTAGTAAAGGTAAAGAGGCAGCTCGTTGATTAAGCTGCCTCTAATCGTTTGATATATAAATTAGACTTAAATTATTTTAAGTCGCTTTTGAACTCTTCTAAGTCGTTTTCGTCTTGTGAACGCTTTGTTTGTATAGAGAAAATAACGTTCATATTATATGTGTTTGACAATCTTCTGACCTCATAGAGGTTATCACTTTGTTTAGATAAATAATATGTGTATGTATCAATCTTAAAATTTTCTTCCGAAACTTCACCCGAAATAGTTACAAGCATTTTTTTGTCTCGATAAGAAAACTTAGGAGATTTATACGTATTGGAAATGGTTTTCTCGATTTTTGAGATATCCTTTTTTGCAGGTTTTCCGGAACCACTCTTCTTAATGCGATATGTCGCGGAAATATCAAAGTACTCAGCAAACTTTTCAATTGGAAGAATTATATAGTTGTTTTCATAGCTGCTAATAACATATTTTACTTTTTTCTCTTTATAATGTTTTATTATCCAAGTTGAAAACACATTGGTATTTATATTAAGAGATTGACCGGCTTTTCCGGCTTTGTTGAAACGGTCAAAATCTTTGTTCATATAATTGATTATTGAATCAGTCGATTTGTTTGATTTACTTTTATTTCGTGACGAGAATTTAAATGTTTTTGTTTTTTCGTCAGGAATCAACACAAATTGACCTGACTGTGCTGTGGAATCTTTTGCTTCGATATAAAAATCAATAGAGCCGTTTTTTATTACTTCGATGTCTGATTTTGTGGAGTCCATTCCTCCTTTATGAAGAAAAATATTTCCGTATTTTTTTGTTAAATAGTCATAACATTTAATTTCAAATGCTTCGCCTGGTATCATAACAAAATTCTCCCTAATATACATTTGTATAGTATTTTAATGCAAGTAATATGGTTCAATCAAATTTAAAAAGTGTTTCAACCGGTATTTCCAGAGCATCTGCAATATTAAATGCCAATTCAAGAGATATCGGTGTCACCATATTCGGAGCCTCAATATTGCTTATGTGCGTCCTGCTGATATTTACCATTTCAGCAAGTTTTGCTTGTGTAATTTTCTTTAATTTTCGCTGGTATGCGATATTCTGACCAACCTTGTTGTATTTTTCTTCATTGGATAATTTTCTAAAAACGGACATCACATCACGCTCCACTCTCTATAATTATATCATAATTTTATATATCAAAAAACAAACTGTGACTTTGCAAAAGAGCCGAATGATATTTTTGGTTATATAATTTCAATTATGTTGCATATCACTGCATAGAGATATTTGTCGAGGGCGACTTTACTATTGAAGTAAACGGTCTTGCAGGGTGAGTTGTCGTCATAATGTACAAGCAAATAATATTTCCCGTATTTTCCGATGTGAAAATGCGGGAAATTTTGTTTAAATACTTGACAAAACAGGATTTCTTTGATATAATAGCAATGTTGCTGTAAAGTGTTTTTACTTTCCACCGATCAAACGTAAGAAAAAGGCGGTTTTATGGAGCGTAGCTTTGATATTGTGATACTGCTTGATATCTATGGCGAGTTACTTGCTAATGCTCAGCGTGAGGCTTTGGATATGCGTTACAACGCAGACCTTTCTCTTTCTGAGATCGCAGAGGAAATGGGTGGAGTTACAAGGCAGAGCGTTCTTTACTCCATAAAAAAAGGCGAACAGCGTCTTACAGAGCTTGAAGAAAAGCTTGGCTTTGCGAAAAGGCTCCACACTCTTTCGGCAGAGCTTGACAAGGCAGAAAAGCTGCTTTGCGATATCTCTGATGATTACAGCGACAAGCGTTTTGATGAGATTTCTGAGTTGCTCTCCGCAGTTAAGCGGGAGCTTTGATATAAAGGCGGTGAGATTATGGCTTTTGAAGGACTTTCGGGTAAGCTCAATAATGTATTCAGTAAGCTTAAAGGACACGGTAAGCTGAATGAAAAGGATATTAAAGAGGCAATGCGTGAGGTCCGTATGGCACTCCTCGACGCCGACGTAAACTACAAGGTCGCTAAGGACTTTGTTGCGAAGGTCAGCGAAAAGGCAGTGGGCGAAAAGGTTATGGAAAGCCTTACTCCCGCACAACAGGTAATTGATATAGTTCATCGTGAACTTATTGAGCTTATGGGTAACACCACAGCAAAGCTTGATTTCCCTTCCAAGCCGCCTTGCGTTATTATGATGTGCGGCTTACAGGGTGCAGGTAAAACGACACACTGTGCAAAACTTGCAAAGCACCTTATCGCACAGAACAGACGTCCCCTGCTTGTAGCCTGCGACGTTTATCGTCCTGCTGCTATCGATCAGTTAAAGATCGTTGGTGAAAAAGCAGGTGCTCACGTATTTGAGATGGGTCAGATAGACCCTGTAAAGATCGCTAAAGAGGGTATCAGATATGCAAAGGACAATGGCTTTGATGTTGTAATGCTGGATACCGCAGGTCGTCTTCATATTGACGAAACGCTTATGGCGGAGCTTGAAAATATCAAGGCTGAAACAAATCCCAACGAGATACTGCTGGTGGTTGACTCTATGACGGGTCAGGACGCAGTGAACGTTGCGGAAAGCTTCAATAATGCACTGGATATCACAGGTGTTATCCTTACAAAGCTTGACGGTGATACCAGAGGCGGTGCGGCTCTTACCGTACTTGCTATCACAGGAAAGCCTGTAAAGTTTGCGGGTATCGGTGAAAAGATAGACGATATCGAGCCCTTCCACCCTGACAGAATGGCAAGTCGTATCCTCGGTATGGGTGATGTTCTTACTCTTATCGACAAGGCTAAGACAGCTATTGATGAAAAGGCTGCTATGAAAACTATGCAGAAGATGCAGGAAAATAAGTTCGACCTTAACGACCTGTATGCACAGTTTGAGCAGATAGAAAAAATGGGAAGTATATCTTCGCTTTTGAAGATGATTCCCGGTGCAAATAAGATAGACGAAAGCCAGATCGACGAAAAGAAGATGCCCCGCACAAAGGCGATAATCTCCTCCATGACAAAGAAGGAGAGGGAGAAGCCCTCCATCATTGACGCGAAGCGCAAGCGCAGAATTGCTGCGGGAAGCGGCACAAGGGTCGAGGACGTAAACCAGCTTTTAAAACAGTTTGAGGCGATGCAGAAGATGATGAAGCAGATGGGCATGACGGGCAAGGGCAAGAAGAAAATGCGCATTCCCATAAACATGATGAAGCAGATGGGCAACATGGGCGGCGGAATGGGCGGCTTCGGTGGTCCCGGCGGATTCCCGATGTAATGTAAGACTATGGGCACACTTATGATTGTTGTCGGCGTTGTGATGCTGTTGACGGGCGTTTTCGGAAAGCGTTTCAACATCAGCAATGGCGACAGGGTGATAAATTTCTTTATACAGGGTATATTGCTTGTTGTGTTCGGAATTATCGCTGCGGTCAGCGGCTTGTAACTCTTGATAAATATTGATTTTCACAGCGAACAACGGAGGTATTTGACGGATATGGAAACCGTTCTGATAATTATTTTCGGAATACTGATTGGCGGTTTTTCGCTGCTTGGCGGAATACTCAACTGGGACTGGTTCTATAAAGCCAGGAAATCCGCAATGCTTGTTAATGTGATCGGAAGAACAGGCGCGCGTATTTTTTATTCGGTACTCGGAGCTTTTATTATCGTGTGCTCGCTGATATGCGCGTTTACAGTATAAGTTGAACTTCACCGCAGATATTCTGCGTGAAATATAAAAATCTACGAAAGGAGAAAAATAAAATGGCAGTAAAGATCAGACTTAGAAGAATGGGTGCTAAGAAGGCTCCTTTCTATCGTGTAGTTGTTGCTGACTCCCGTTACCCCAGAGATGGTCGTTTCATCGAGGAGATCGGTTACTATGATCCTACTCAGGAGCCTGCAATCGTTAAGATCGATATGGACAAGGCTAACGAGTGGATCAAGAAGGGCGCACAGCCTACTGATACTGTTAAGAGACTGATGAAGTAATTCTTTACAGGGATTCGGTGCGGGCATCAGCCCGTTTGAATGATAACCCCAAGGAGGGATAATATATGAAAGAGCTTCTGATAACTATCGCATCTGCCCTTGTAGAGGACAAGAGTGCAGTTCAGGTGACCGTTGATGAGCCAGATGCAGAGGGTGTTGTGGTATATCACCTCCACGTTGCAGCTGATGATATGGGTCGTGTGATCGGTAAGCAAGGTAGGATCGCTAAGGCGATACGTACAGTAATGCGTGCCGGTGCGGTGAGAGCAGACGAGAAGATCTCCGTAGAGATCGACTGATTAAAAAGTGAGCGGCAGATATTAAGTCTGCCGTTTGTTTTTTGCATAAAGTAAGAGGGTACATTTTCCGTGTACCCTCTATATTATTATTCGGATTCAGTGGTTTCGCTTTCAGCGGTCTCCTCTTTGATAACGCCTGCGGCGATATCTTCTTCTCTGAGGACAGATTTGATCTCTGCTATTATCTCATCGTGGTTGCCCGAGCAGTAAGCGGGGAGGTTTTCACGGCGATAGTAGCCGACGTCGGTATTTCTGCACTTGTTTGTTGCGAGAAGTCCGGTTTTAGTACAGTAGCTCATTTCAACAATACTGGAATCGGGAGTAAATTTCAGCAACTGCGAGGTATCCTGAACGTCCTGCATAATGGATTTCCATATCTTTGCAAGGGTTCTCCAACCTGCGTCCTGCTTTATTTCGGTATTGTCGTCGTAGCCTATCCACAGCGAGCCGATATAATCGGGAGTACAGCCTACAAACAGCAGGTTAGACTGGGAGTTTGAAGTACCTGTTTTTCCGATTACCTCTACATTTTCAAGCTGTGCGTGTTGACCTGTACCTGTTGGGTCGGTGATAACCGTTCTGAGCATACGGTTTGTGATATATGCAGTATCGCTGCTGATTGCCTGTGTACCGTAGAATTCCTGTTCAAGGATAGTGTTGCCCTTGCTGTCTACGACTTTGCTGTAAAGCATAGGCTCATAGTAATATCCGCCGTTGCCGAATATCTGATATGCGGCACACAGCTCAACAAGTTTTACACCGTCTGTAAGAGCACCGAGTGTAATAGGCGAGTATGCAATATCATATTTTTCGTTAATAGTGGTAAATCCGAGGTTCTGTGTAAGCTGATTATAGCATACACGAGGGGTGAGCATTTCCGATACACGCACTGCAAGGGTGTTGGTAGAGTGTCTTACAGCGTACCATATAGGTAACAATGAGCCGTCGCCGCCGACTTTGTTATAGTTGGAAGGCCAACGCTTTACGTCGTCAGGGTCGTCAGTTTCGTCGTTTGGAACATAAATACCCATATCCGGCAGCATTGTCGAGTATGTGATAAGATTATTCTCTACTGCTGTGGAGTATGTGGAGATAGGCTTCATTGTAGAACCTGGGGCACGTGTTGCCTGTGTTGCACGGTTGAATGTACCGTCGCCTTCTTTCTCGCCAAGACCACCTACCAATGCAAGAACTGTACCGGAATAGTCCATAATTACGAATGCGGACTGTAAAAGATCCTCTTTCGGAGCAGTGGCGTCATATTTTGAAAGGACGGTGTAGGGGTCGCGGTATTTGCGTTCCAGTTCCTCCTGCATAGCGATATCCATATTGAGGTATATCTTGTAGCCGCCGTTAAATATTTCGTTTTTAGCGGAGGTATAGGTTATACCCTTTTGATCTGCGTAATCGTTTATGACCTGATCGATACCTGCGTCAACATACCAGTTCTGTGTGACTTCATAGTCGCCGTTCCACTTGTATGCTTCGTATCCTTCATCAACTGTGTCTTCAACGATCTCGTCGGTATCGTCTGTGTCTGTTTGCAAAGTTCTTTCGTCGATATATCCGTAGTAGTCGCCGTAAACAGGCTTTGCAAAGTATACTTTTTCTTCGTTGTTGTACGCAGCCTCATATTCCTGTGTGTTTATAAGACCTTGCTCATACATATGGTCAAGGGCATACTTCTGACGTGTCTTACTGCTTTCAAGACTCTTGTACGGGTTATATGCACCGGGGCTTCGTATCATACCCGCAAGTATTGCGGATTCTGCAATGGTAAGCTCGGAGGCTTCCTTATCAAAGTAGTATGCGGAGGCGGCACCCACACCGTATATCATACCACCGAACCAGATTCGGTTCAGATAGGATTCTATAATGTCTATCTTGGTGTATTTTTCCTCAATACTAAGGGCACGGAAAATCTCACGAAGTTTACGTTCCCAGGATACCTCGTCATCGCCTGTGATATTCTTTATAAGCTGCTGTGTGATAGTCGAACCACCCTGTCCTGCACCTTCGAGGTTGAGAACGTCCTTTAAAAGAGAGGAGGCGGTACGCTGCCAGTCAACGCCTTTATGCTCGTAGAAACGCTTGTCCTCAACCGCAATTACTGCGTCTATGAGATGCGGTGACATATCCTCATAGTTTACCCATATACGGTTTTCGTCAGCGGCAAGACGTTTTATCTCGACCTCATTTCCGTATTCGTCGTATGCGTATACAAAACTGGTGTATTTCATTTCGACATCACGGAGGTTAGCATCATAGCTGTTGTCTGCGAAATCAAGAACATATACTGTCAGCACAGTTACAACTATGCACATCATAACCACTATGATAAGCATCATTGCGGAAAAGGTCGTGCCTACGATAGTCATAGCGTGACCGATATTTTTCAGTATTTTGCTTTTCTTCTTTTTTGTAGGACGTTTTTTTGGTTGGTCGTCCTTTATTTTGATGTATTTGATCTTTTTCTTGTCCATATTCACCATATCCTTAACAAGACGTCTGACGAGTATAAAAATCACTCAATTTAGGTTTTATTACAGAATGTATATTCTTTTTTAATTTGTTCTCTATGTAATTTAATGCGGCATAACGTCTTATGCCTACACTCTTATATTATACCATATATCTCGGATAATGTTAAGTCTTTTTTTGAAAAATAATGTGTTTAAAAGATGAAAACAGGCATATTTAATGAAATGAATGCCTGTTTTTATCTTATTTGTGCGTCGATATCGTTATTTCCGGATACCACTTTTATTTCAAGTCTGTTTGGCAGACAGATTATAGGTATTCCGCTTCCTGAAATTTTTCCTGTGTGTATACATACCTTGTCGGGGCAGTTTGCGTCGGTCACAGAGATACTGTTGCCTTGTATAGTTATGATATTATATCCGCTGCCACAGGTAACGGTCAGTTGAGTGTCCTCTGAAAGACATAGTGTGTGTTTCAGCTTTCCCTCTGAGTATATTTTAGCATAAGCGTCAGAGCTTTTGGCATTTTTCATTATGAGCCATACCGTTATCCCTAAGGCTGTTATCAAAGCAAGAAATATCACAGCGATAATTATTCGTTTATTACATTTATTCATTTTATCCCTTTTTGTAAACAGACCCTGCCGTAAAACGACAGGGTCAAAATATTATTGAATAATGGTGTCCAGCTTCCAGACTCCGTCCTCACGTACAAAGGAAACATTCATACTTCTGTATGCTGTTTTACCTGCAAAACTGCCTGCCCTGATGTATGCAACGCCTGATGCGGTGTTATCGTCAGAGGTGCTTATTACAAGCTCTATATCCTTTGCAGAGATGGCTTTCAGACCGCCGTTTGTGTATTTAAGCACAGTACCGTAGTCTGAGATAGAGCATATCTCTTTAAGCTGTTTAACAGCAGACTTTGAATAGTATACAGGAAGAGCATCTCTCAAAGTGGTCTGATAGATTATACCTGCTTCCTTACATTTGTTAAGGGCAAGGGCATTCATCATACCAACAGCACCGTTAAGTGTTTCTCTGAAATCCGCATTACAGCTTGATGTGATATGAGAGAAATTCAAACTGCTGTTTTTATTCTGCATACTATATATGCTATCGGTGATATATACATATCCCTTGCTGGAATAAGCATAGTAGAAAGGTGAAAAGCTCTTTTTGTAGTCAATAGGAGCTGTTACCTTCAATCCGTTTGCAGAACTTATGGTACCATTTGAAATGGTGTATACACCACTGTCTGTACTAAAACTGTTGCGACTTGCTCCAAAGTTAATAGACTCATCAAAGTACCCTGTGGAAATGAAAGTTTCCGTTGCTGGGTCAAATATCTCGATATTTCCTGTGACTGCATTCTCAGAGGGAGAAATAATTCCGTAAGTGAATGCAAGGTTTTGAGATATCTTGGGGTTATTGTTATATGTCTTTATGATGCGTGACTCGGTGGTGTTGATATCAACGGCATATATCTGTGTGAGTGAGCCGTCAGCAACTGCGAGATACAGCGTGCTTCCGTTAAAGCTCAGCAGAGATGTTCTAGCCGAAGTGAAGAACGGAATGCTGATATACTGAGGTTCATACATATTATCGGCAAGGCTCAATGCTCCGATATAATATTCGTCCTCTTCCTTTACATTCAGTATAAGGGTAGATGTTTTTGCGTTGTAGCCTACACCAACAAGAGTTCCGCTCATTGCGGTGTCCTCTGCTTTTAGATCGATAAATCCACAGTAATCGGCGTCAGTAAGCCAAAGCTTATTTCTCTTGCCGTTTTCATCTGTTCCGGAGATCATCATTTTGTCGCCGTTTTCGGCTATCCAATGAACGACAGGATCATTGCATTCCACAGTAGAAAGTAACTTTTCCTTTGTTCCGTAGTATTCGTACAGAGAAATCGTTTTATTGGTTTTTACATAAAATACATTTTCGCTCAGGAAGAATGCGTTTTTGGAGTCGATAATATCTGTTTCATAGAGAACGCTATCAGGCTCTGTGGGGAGAACAACCCCTTCGGGAAGTACGGGTGCGGAAACAACAGGTTCATCAGGATGAACGTTGGATTCAGGAGTTTCCGATGCACTGCCGTCTTCGTTATCGGAAGAGGTATCGACAGTTTCGCTGGTTGAGGGAACATCGATCGTTTCGTCAGGAGTATCAGCCTCAACAGTAGAATTTGTATCGACAGTTTCGCTTTCGATACTTTCAGGCTCACTCTCTGTCGGAAGAGAAGGCTCACCGCCCACAGTATTACCGATATCAGTATCGGGTACATCAATAATAGGAACACTTGTATCGGGTGTAACGTTCTCCTCTATATTGTCGGGGAGCTGAATATCAATGGTCTCCACTTCATCAGGATCAATAGGGTTGACAGTGGATATGTCAGATTCGTTCCAATCTTCTACAAGGAAGATATTGCTGTTACTTTGAAGCTCTGCCTTAACAGATGCAGCACACTTTATAACAACGGCATTCACATTTTGACCACCTGCAAAAGCAGACGCTATCTGATTGTCGCCTGTGATGATGCTGCCGTCCTGTGTGTAGATAGCTTTTACATAAAGATTACCTTCAATATATGTGGAGAGGATAGACTCAACGGCGGCAGGAGCAGTAGGAGCTGCAAAGGTAACCAATACGTCCTTTACATCCTCATTATCCTTGTCCTTGTTTTGCTGTTCGATAGCGGCTTTTACACGCTCAGCGGCTGAAAGCTCGGATAAGGTCTTGCTGCCGGTATCAACTAGGCTTATGCCGTTTTTGTTATCAAGCATAGTAATAGCCAGTGTACCGCAGGCAACGGTAGCCACTGCGACACTTGCTGTAAGTCCTATGGTAAAGGGAGAGATCTTTTGCCTTGCAAATCTGCCTTTTTTGGCATTATTCTTGATCTTTTCAACATCAAATGTGTATTCGCTCATAAGCTGTTTGTAAAAATCATTCTTATTCACAAAGCCGACCTCCCTTCATTGGTATTTTAATTATTATATGCTATTTAAATGTTAAATTTCTTTTTCTGCTTTTCAAGTGTGCGGTAAAGCTTTGTCTTTACTGTCGAAAGCTTTAAATCTAGCTTATCCGCTACCTCATCGAGCTTCATATCACAAACGAAGTGTAGATAAAATATCTTTCCGACAGTTTCATCTGCTGTCATTATATCGTCAAATATCTGTTTTGCAAGTATTTTGTCCGACATAACATCTTCCAACAGCTTCTGGTCTTTGGAAAGCTCCGCTTCCAGTGAGGCGTTTTCTTCCTCGTCGAAATCGGACATATTTATCACCTTGTCACGGCGTTTGATAAAGCCTGAGAAAAAGCTTCTGCACTCAAACTTGGCGATGTTTATAACAAAGGCCTCTGCGTTGTCGATGTCATCGCAGCCCTTGTCTTTAAGCCTTTTGTAGAAACGGGTATAGACGTTTTGCACAATGTCCTCTGCGTCCTGAAAACGAGCTGCGTGGCTTACTACAAAGCGGGAAACAGCGTTAAACGTTTCAGCGTAAACGGTGTCAAAGTAGCTGTCAATGTCGATATTTCCCACGCAGAGCTCACCTCGTTTCTCCGCCTACATTACAGAAGTCAGCGGTTTTTTTGAAAAAGTTTCAGAAAAAATTAAGATTTTTATACAGAAAACTGTATCTGTTATACAATCTATTATAATAAAATCCTCTAATAAGGGGATAAAGTGGCACGATAAATGCACATACAATTTCATTATACACATTATGTACATATTTGTCAAATCAAATACACAGAGATATCCGCCTTATATAAATACGATTTTTAGCGGTAATTTGTTGCATTAAGGAACAATATTCCTTATATAAAACAAATCAAGACCTTCAAAAGTGTCATTTTTAAGAAAAAAATTTCGGACAGTCGAATAAACTGTCCGAAAATGTTGTTGAAAATATTATTGTCCCAGTTCGTATGCACGTTTTGTACAAGCGTCGCAGGCTTTTTTTACATCGCCTGTAATGTCGCCCTCATACAGCTTTTCAAGACCTGCAATCGTTGTGCCGCCGGGAGAAGACACCTGTTTTATAAGCTCGTCCACTGTCATACCGCTGTCTGTAAGCATTTTTGCAGAGCCTACAAGAGTCTGTGCGAATAATTTCAGTGCAGCGTCCTTATCGATACCTACCTCAGCTGCATAGTCGATAAAACCCTTGGCGTAGAGATAAACGAATGCGGGCGAGCTGCCGTTTATCGCAATGACCTCTTTCATCTTGTCGGAGGGAACGACCTCTGTAATACCACAGCTGCCGATAACGGAGCGGGCGAAAGCAAATTCTTCCTCGGAAACAAGCTCGTCGCAGCTCATTGCAGAAGCTCCCAAGCCAAGCATCATAGGTGTGTTGGGCATTACAAGGACTACCTTTGCGTTGGATATGGTGCGTGAACGGATAAATTCAGCAGAGATACCCGCACATATTGAGATGAAGACAGTATCCTTTGTTACAGCGGGGGCAATCTTTTCAAGCACCTCAGAGAGTATCTGTGGTTTTGTGGAAAGAAGTATATACTTGCATTCCCTGACAACAGATATCTCGTCCCTGCAAGGTGTGACAGGGAGGGTATCAAGCTTTTCGGTGAACTTGTCGTAGGCGAAGACCTCAATGTCCATTCCGCTTTTTTTGATACCGTTTATTATAGCACCACCCATATTTCCTGTGCCGATAACTCCAAGCTTTTTCATAATATATTACCTCTTAATCACGCTTTTGCTGTTGTTTTGTTTTTTGTGCTTTTTTGATTTTTAAAAATACTCTTATATGCCATCATAATGGGAAACAGTATCAAGATCAGTATTACTATATCTACGGGTACCTGTATTGCATTTTTAATAATTCTCACAGGTATCTTTTCATAAAGAGCAAGTTCTGCGGACCAAACTCCTGTTATGACCATTATTGCGGGGTTCATAATAAGATTGCATACAATAGCCACCGATAACTTTGCACCTGCAACACGGAGCAGCTGTTTCCATGGAAGTGCTGCGAGTTTGTACAAAAATAATCCGTAAACAAGTGCTATGACAATAGTGTAAATAACGAACAGATCGTTGAATTTATATATATTGTGAAGTATGAACACCGCCGCTATCATCAGTGCTGAGATAAGCTTTGCGTTTATTCCGCTAAGCAATGCAGTATTAGCTTCTGTGTTTGGGGTGAACATCTCCTTGCTGAATTTTACAGGCTGTAACCTATACAGAAATAGTCCGTAAAGCATACCTCCCGTAGCCTCTACAAGGGTATACAACGGGTTGAAAGCACTTAACATCTGTTGTACGAGCAGACCCAGTATATCTGTGACTGCACCTGAAAGAAATCCTACCGTAGGTCCAAACAGCATACCTATCGTCGCAAGGGCAAGATAAGAAAAGCTTATTTTGAGGTCGGTGGTTACATAGATAGTCACAGATTTCAGTGCTAGATTGAGTGCTATCATCATTGCCGTAACAGTGATGCAGCGAAGTGACTTCAACTCCTTTGCGGAGTCGGTAAACAGTTTAAAAAATGCCATAAATTATCCTCCTTTACGCCAATACATAAATTACGGATAAGTTATGGCAACTCATAGGCTTTATGTACAGCGAGATGCGAAAACCGTACCGCAAGATAATATGGCTTATCGTCAATCAAATTTAGGCTATGGTTGACGAGTGCCACTATCTTTTCGTCCTCTCGGCAACTCTCCGTCCGGGAGGCACTTAACGCACGGTTTCCTACTCTGACAAAATCTTGTTTTCCGTCCTTTAAGCCGACGGTATCTGCTTTTTTCTATTAAAGGCTGATCTCGTTAGCGATCTTGTAAAGTCTTTCGTTGAAAGGCTTCTTCATAGCGAGAGCTTCCTGAATATCTACATCGTATACCTTACCGTCTTTAAGACCAACAACACGGTTGCCGATGCCCTTTTCAAGCAGCTCTACTGCGTAGTAGCCCATTTCACTTGCCATTACTCTGTCACGGACTGTGGGAGAACCGCCTCTCTGTACGTGGCCGAGGATAGTTGCTCTGGACTCGATACCGGTAGCAGCCTCGATCTTCTTAGCGAGTTCCTCTGTACCGCCAACGCCCTCTGCAACAACAACGATGAACTGCTCCTTGCCTGCTGCCTGACCTTCCTTTATCTTAGCGATAACGTCCTTTTCAATATCGTAAGTTACCTCGGGAACGAGGATAGCAGTTGCACCACAGGCGATACCTGTATTGAGAGCGATATGACCAGCATTTCTGCCCATAACCTCTACAACAGCACAACGCTCGTGGGAGTGAGATGTGTCACGTAGCTTGTCTACAAGCTCCATAACTGTATTCATAGCTGTATCATAGCCGATAGTGTATTCTGTACACTGGATATCGTTATCGATAGTACCGGGTACACCTACGCAGGGAATACCTGCCTTGGACAGGTCAGCAGCACCTCTGAAAGAGCCGTCGCCACCGATAACTACGATACCTGCCATATTGGCTTCAACACACTTGTCCTTAGCTTTGAGAACATACTCCCAATCCTTGAACTCCTTACAGCGTGCTGTGAATATTTCGGTACCGCCCCTCTGAATGATATCGGAAACATCTCTTGCGGTCATTTCGAATATATCGCCGTTGAGCAGACCGTTGTAACCTCTGCGGATACCGATCACCTTAAATCCCTTTTCGATAGCTGCTCTTGTTACTGCACGAACCGCAGCGTTCATTCCGGGAGCGTCGCCGCCGCTTGTTAATACACCAATAGTCTTCTGCATTATAATCTCTCCATTTCTGTTGGGGAATCTTCCCGATAATTATAGTACTAAGCGTAATTTGCTCAGTTTTACTCAAATTATATTTTACTACAAAACAACTGATATAGTCAAGTCATTTTTGTGTTTTAGCTATCTTACTTAACAATAATGTTGCTATTTCCACAAATTTTTGTCAGCTTTGATGTCAATTCTGCACATATATGAACACCTTTAATATTATTGAGTTTCATTACCGAACGGGTGTCCTTGTAGCAGAGCCGTACCTTTGACATTCCCGCATAGCGGTGCAGCAGCTCTGTAACAGCGGATATCATAGCGTTATCCTGTGAGTGTACGTTTATATATAGAGTTTGAGCATTTTTAGTCGGGAGCTCATCAGCGGATATAAGATTGTCGGCAAGTAGCTTTGGCTTTTCGTCCTTACGTGATATCTTGCCACGGACAGCGACTACCTGACCCTCAGAAATAAGGTGTCGGTATTTCTCAAAAGCTTCGGGGAATATTACAAGCTCAGTATCGCCTGTGCTGTCCTCCAAGACAGCGAATGACATCATTTTGCCGTTTTTTGTGGCGTGGTTTTTCCTTGCGGTTATTATTCCGAGCAGTGATACTGTTTTTCCGTCCGGTATATTTACGATATCACTGATAAAGCGGCAGTCGTCAGGAGCTTTTTCAATATATGCTTCGGTCGGGTGTCCCGAAACATACAGACCTATCATTTCCTTTTCAAAGGCAAGAAGTTGGGCGGGGCTGAATTCCTTTTCGTCGGGGAATTCAATATCCTCTGTTATACAGACGTCTGCTCCAAAAAGATCCAGCTGTCCGCTGGAAGAACGTTGAAATTCGTTCTGTGCGTTTTCCAGCAGCTTTTCTGTTGCACTTAGCATCTGCCGTCTGTTTTGCGGAAACGCCGACATTGCTCCGCTTTTTATCAGAGCCTCCATATAGCGGCGATTGTTGTCGTGTCCTGCCATTCTTGTACAGAAATCAGTGATAGAACTATACTCTCCGTTATTTCTTTCTGATATTATACATTCTATAAAATTTCTGCCAAGATTCTTTATTGCCAACAGACCATAGCGAATGCATTCTCCCTCGACGGAAAAGCCGGACATACTTTTATTGATATCGGGTGGCAGCAATTTTACTCCGTTATTTGCGAGATCGTTAATATACTCCACCATTTTATCGGTAGAATCAAGCACACTGGATATCAGTGCGGTCATATATTCAAGATAATGATGTTTTCTGAGATAGGCGGTCTGATAAGCCACGGTTGCGTAGGCTGCTGCGTGGGATTTGTTGAAAGCATAGGACGCAAAGGATACCATTTCGTCGAATATCTCATTTGCGATGTTTTCGGGAACTCCGTTGGCTATTGCACCGCAGTTTGAGTCTGTACCATAGACGAATGCACTTCGTTCCTGCAACATAATATCCTGCTTTTTCTTGCCCATAGCACGGCGGACAAGATCGGATCTTCCGTAGGAATAACCGCCTATTTCACGGCATATCTGCATTACCTGTTCCTGATATACTATTACACCGTATGTTACGGATAGTATATTTTTGAGAGAGGGGTGGCGGTAGCTTATCTCATCTGCTTTTTTGTGCTTGTTTTCGATATAGACAGGAATTGACGCCATAGGACCTGGACGGTAAAGTGCGATAGCGGCAGTCAGATCTTCTATGGATTCAGGCTGTAATCTTGAAAGAACACTGGTCATTCCACCGCTTTCAAACTGAAATACACCTGATGTGCCGCCGTTTGAGAGCATTTTATATACTTCGGGATCGTGCTCGTCGATATGGTCTATATTGAAATCGGGGTGGGTCTGTTTTATCATATCCACTGCACGCTTGATAACTGTAAGATTACGCAGTCCCAAAAAGTCCATTTTAAGCAGTCCCAGATTTTCGAGAATTCCCATTGTATACTGGGTGACGGTTTCTCCGTCGCTTATTTGAAGCGGCACGTATTCAGCGGCAGGTTCACGGGTGATGACAACTCCTGCTGCGTGTATCGTGGTGTGGCGGGGCATACCCTCTATTTCACGGGCAGCAGCCACAAGGGAACGTACATCGGGATTACGCTGACACAGTTTTGCAAGTTCGCCGTTTTCAGCCTCTTCGGCAAGTGTTGATTTGAATGAGGGGATAAGCTTTGCTGCTGAGTCTGCCGTGGAATGCGAGATGCCCATAACCCTTGCAGCGTCACGAATTGCTCCTTTGGCTTTCATAGTATCGAAAGCGATTATCTGGGCAACGTGGTCGGCACCGTAGCGTCTGCGGACGTATTCTATTACTTCCTGTCTGCGTTCATTACAGAAATCAATATCGAAATCTGGCATACTTATTCGCTCGGGATTGAGGAAACGCTCAAAAAGCAGGTTGTAACGCAGTGGGTCAATGCCTGTAATACCCATACAATATGCACACAGGCTGCCCGCACCCGAGCCTCTTCCCGGACCTACGGGAATATCGTTCTTTTTCGCATAACGGATAAAGTCCCATACGATAAGGAAATAATCCACAAAGCCCATTTTTTCAATTACAGACAGCTCGTAGTTAAGTCTGTCGGCGATCGTGTCGTTCATTTCGCCGTAGCGTTTTTTGGCACCATTAAATACAAGCTTTCTGAAATATGCGGCATTGTTGGTCGCAGCCTCGGCGGTGAAACGGGGTAGCTTTGTTATGCCGAATTCAAAGTCAAAACCGCATTTCTCAGCTATTTTTGTGGGAATGGCAAGTTCCTCGTCCGAAAAACGGAGGCGCATTTCATCGTAGCTTTTAAGATAGTACTCCTCTGTTGGGAGTTTTAATGGGTCATTGTCTGAAAGACGTTTGTTTTGTCCTATGCAGGAGAGTATACGCTGAGTTTTGCTGTCCTCTCTGCGGATATAGTGTACATCGTTTGTGGGACAGAGGGGGATATTAAGCTCTGAGGACAGTCTTCTGAGTCTGGTTAAAATATATTGCTCTGTATCTGTGCCGTGATGCATTGCTTCGAGATAAAATCTGTCGCCGAATATTTCTCTGTATCTTTCTGCAACTTTTTTGGCCTCGGAATAACGATCCTGTGATAATAGAACAGGTATCTCACCGTTTGTACAGCCTGAAAGGGCGATAAGTCCATCGCTGTATTTTTTTAGAGAAGAAAAGCTGCTGCACGGATTACTGCCAAGTTTACTTGCTGATGCTTCTGACACAAGCTTACAGAGGTTTTGGTATCCCTGATAGTTCATACACAGTAGTGTAAGATGAAATGGTGCGGTGGAGACGGTATCGGGCAAAAGATATATTTCACAGCCGATTATAGGCTTTATCCCGACTTTTTTACATTCTGAATAAAAATCTACCGCCCCGTATAGCACTCCGTGATCGGTTATAGCGAGGGTGGACATATTCATTTCCTTTGCACGTTGAACAAGCCTGCTGATGCGGCAGGCACCGTCAAGCAGGCTGTATTCTGTATGAACGTGCAGATGAATGAATTCAGACATAACTTTTCCTCATAGATAATTCTAATGGATATAGCTTATTGTAACATATATTATTTATTTTTTCAATCGCTGCATTTTTATATGTATATAAAAATAAACCCTTGTCGATCGACAAGGGTTTATGTGTGTTTAAATTACTCAGCAGTATAAGGGATAAGAGCGATCTGTCTTGCTCTCTTGATTGCTGTTGTAAGTTCTCTCTGGTGGTATGCACAGCATCCTGTAACTCTTCTGGGAAGAATCTTAGCACGCTCTGTCATACACTTTCTGAGCTTAGCTACATCCTTGTAATCGATGAACTCAGACTTGTCAGCACAGAACTGGCAAACCTTTTTTCTGGTACGCTTGATAGGATGAGCGGACTTTTCAAACTTTTCAGCCATAGTTTTGTAACCTCCTTATTAGTATAGGTAAAACGGTTTCTAAAAATTTAGAATGGATAATCGTCACCGGACTCACTCGTCGCAAAATCACTTGCGGGAGCTGACGGAGCTGCTGCGGGTGCAGGAGCCTGTTGCGGAGCCGATGGTGCGGGAGCACTGTAATAGCCTCCATTGTAGGAGTCGCTGTATGTGCCGCCCTGCGATTTTTCGCCAGTGAAGCTAACTCGGTCAGCGACAATCTCATACCAAGTGTTGGGATTGCCGTTTTTATCGGTATAATTTCTGGTGTTCAGTTCGCCTTCGAGCAGGACCATTCGACCCTTTCCAAAATAACGGTTTACAAATTCAGCCTGCTGACGCCATACAACGATATTGAAGAAGTCAGACTTCCTCTCCTCGCCCTTTGACTGAAAGCGTCTGTCAACAGCTATGCGAAATGATGCAACATTTACGCCTGTGGGTGTAGTTTTGAACTCGATATCATTAACGATACGACCCATCATAATAACTTTGTTAAACATAAAAACACCTCCCGATATTCTGTCCGACTTCTAATTACTTGCCCTGTGCGAGGACTACGATAGAACGCAGAACGCCGTCAGTGATGTTGATAACACGCTCGAGCTCTGCGGGGAAGTCAGGCTTGGACTCGAAATTGTACATTACGTAGTAGCCTTCGCCCTCGTAGTTGATCTCGTATGCAAGCTTTTTCTTGCCCCACTCGTCAATGTTAGCGAGTGTTCCGTTTTCCTTGATAAGGTCAGCAAACTTAGCTGTCAGAGCCTTGATCTGCTCTTCGTCCTTCTTGAGAGAGAAAACGATGATTGCCTCATACTTCTCTGTGATCTTTGCCATTGTAAAAGCACCTCCTTTTGGATTATATCCCACACCTTATGTGTGAGAAAGGGGTAAGACTTTCTAAAAAGCCTTAACTATGACATTATACCAAATATAAAAAAGGTTGTCAAGCTTTTTATGGGACAATTTTTCACAAAAATCATCTCAAAAGAGTGATGTTGCTTTTGCAAGTATACCATATTATATAATAAACTCTTGAAAAAAACATTTGGCTATGATACAATAATTGCAGATAATTTACATATATAATAAAAAAGTTAGAAAGGGACAATATGAAAGAGATTACATTAAACGACAGGTTTTGCGGTTGTTTGCTGGGCGGAGCACTTGGAGATGCTCTGGGGTATCCTGTGGCAGATATGACAACTGATGAGATAGAAAAGCAATATGGCAGAAACGGAATAACTGCGATAAAAACAGACAAGCAAACAGGTGAGGCACTTATATCCGATAAGACCCAGATGACGCTGTTTACTGCGGAAGGCATAATTTGGGCAGATAAGCTTGGCGGAAAAAACGAGATATCCAGTTACACGTCCTATGTGTTTTATTCGTATCAACGGTGGTTGTATACGCAGGAAAAGCTGATTGCAAGTCGTGAATATAGCCATATTCTTGATAAGGACGATACTTTTGCGTCAAGACTTCTTAGAGAGGAAGCACTATTTTCAAAAAGATATTCTGAAAGTGAATGTATTGAAACACTGAAAAATGCAAAAGAACATAATTACGGTAAGTTTACAAACAAGGTAAATAACAGCAAGGGCTGTGACGGTGTGGTTCGTGTTGCTCCTGCCGGTCTGTATTTCTATCGTGACAGCGAGAGAGCGTTTCGTATGTCGGCGGAATTTGCTGCTATCACCCACACAAATCCGACTGGGTATCTTGCAGGCGGAGCACTTGGCTCTATCATAGCAGAGCTGATAAACGGCTCTGATCTTAACGAGGCGGTCGATGTGGCGATGTACATACTGAAAGGCTATGATGGTTGTATGGAGACCTATCGTTCGCTTGATCACGCACGCTCACTTGATGCAGGGGATGTGCCGCCAATGGAGGCGGTAAGCAGATTAGGCCAAGGACATAGTGCGGAGGAGGCTCTTGCTATTGCTGTTTATTGTTCCCTTTGTCATTCTGTAAAGACTGAAAATGCTCTTAGACTTGCCGTAAATCACAATGGTGTCAGCAATGTTACGGGTTCAATATGCGGAAATATAATGGGAGCGTATAAGGGGGCAAGTACACTTCCTTCAAAGTGGCTTAGAAAGCTTGAAATAGGAGAGCTTATAGAAGAAACAGCGGACGCTCTTTGTGAATGTGTTTCTGCGGCGGGACAATAACAAGTTTTGAGTTTTCAACAAAAAATCAAGATTTTGTTTAATATGCACATAAGAAAGTTGATAATTTCTACACGAAATTCTTCTATTTTTTGTCAAAAAAATAGCATTTGTTTCGCTGTACCGCTTGAAAATGTGGTAAATTTGTGATATAATTTATATACTCAAAATGGGCAAAGGGTGTATTGTGCCCTTTTTTACCTATTTAATTTGTGCGATAATTGTTTTATTGCAGGGGAATGGAGGTTATCCGGTGAAAAAATTCTCGTATGTAGCCACTGACGTCAACGGTAAGCTTGTCAGAGGTCAGGAGATGGCTGAGGATTATCAGGAGCTTCAGCAAAAGCTGAAGGAACGAAATTTATACTGTACAAAGTACCGTGATCTAGGTGCGAATGATGCGGTCGATGTAAAGTATAGATTCAAGACTAAAGAGGTATCATTTATAAGCAGACAGCTTGCTTCAATGACTTCTGCCGGTTTGTCACTTGTAAGAGCACTTCACATTTTACAGGAACAGCAGGAGAACAAGAAGGCAAAGGCAGTGCTTTTGGATATCTATGAAGAGGTGCAAAAAGGTAAATCTTTTTCCGATGTTCTTTACACAAAGCCCGGTGTGTTCCCCGATATGTTTGTAAGTATGGTTGCCGCAGGTGAGGCTTCGGGTACTCTTGATCAGATCCTTATAAGAGTATCTGATCACTTTGCAAATGCGAATAAAACAGGTAACAAGGTAAAGAGTGCGATGGTTTATCCTATCATTCTGCTTGTACTTGCCCTTGCGGTAGTAGTACTGATGTTTACTATGATCCTACCCATCTTCGCAAAGAATATGACTGCTGAGGATATGTCACCGCTGACAGCGGCTATGATGGCATTCTCGGATTCGCTTGTAAATTATTGGTATGTTTATGTTATTGTAATTTTTGTGCTGATCTTCCTGTTTTGGGTTGGCAGAAGAACTCCTTCTATCAAGCTTAAGATGGATCAGCTTGTTTTGAAGATCCCCAAGGTTGGAAAACTTGTAGCAACCATTTATACAGGTCGTTTTGCAAGAAATATGTCAAACCTTTATGCTTCGGGTCTGCAGATGGTGGATTGTATCCAGAAGTCTGTTTCGGTACTTGGCAATTCTTATGTTTCCAAGAGATTTGAAGAGGTTGTTGATAATATCAAACTCGGTGAGAGTATGTCAAAGTCGATAGAAAAGACAGAGATATTTGAGGGTATGTTTACTTCTATCATCTTTGTCGGCGAAGAGTCCGGTACTCTTGATACCATTCTTGCCAAGGCTGCCGATTATTACGAGGAAGAAGGCGACGCAGCTATCACAAAGCTGGTTAGTATGCTGGAACCTTTGATGATCATCATTATGGGTGTTGCAATCGGTCTTGTTCTTGCGGCTATCTTCCCGATGCTGTACGGCGGTATGACAAAGGTTCAGTAATCTTTCTGTTTGGATTATTACATACATTATTTATGAGGTGAAAAAATGATTTCGATTGATATTACCGATAGACAAATAAAGTTGGTACGTGGTGTACACAGTGGTAGTAAGGTAAGAGTTCAGGACGCAGATATGCGTGAGCTGACACTCGGTATGGTCTCCAATGGCTATATTACAGATGTTCCTATGGTAGCGGCTGAGCTCAATGATATAATCAAGAGCAAGGAGATAAAGGAAAAGGACGCTATCGTTTCCATTACATCAAGCTCTATTGTGTATAAGGAACTTCTTATCAACAAGCCTAAGAGTATGAAGAATACCGTAGCTATCGAGGCTATGATCCAGGCTGAGATGGGTGTTTCCAATGAGTACAATATCTCATATACTATTGCAGGTGAGGTAGAGGACGAAGAGAAGAATAAGAAGGTAAAGATCATCGCTACCGCTTGTCCTCAGCGTCTTGTAGACGGCTATGTAAGACTTTTCTCGCATATCGGTCTTGCTCTTAAAGCTGTTAATATTTCCAACAACTCTGTTACACGTCTTATTGTAAACACACCTAAGATGGCTGACAGAATGCCTCTGCTGCTTATCCAGGTAGACAAGAGCTTCCTTAATATGAATCTGTACGAGGACAATCAGATCGTATTCTCACGTTTCTTTAATATTGATCCCTCGGACTATGATAATGCTCCCGACTATGTAACAAGAGCGGTATATGATAACCTGTTCCGAATGATCCAGTTTATCAAGAGCCGTAAGGGTGCAAAGCCTCTGAAGGAAATTATGTTCTACGGTGATATCCAGAACTTTATTGAACTATCTAACGCTATCTCTTCCTTCAATGTACCTACATTTGTTCTTTCTACTCCCGGTACAGTAGTATCCAACTCCGAGATTGACTTTACAAAGTACGCAAACGCTATTGGTGCTATTTACCGCAGAAATAAAGAGCTTGAACACATTAACCTTCTTGAGGCATCCTCTGCTAAGGAATCCAAGGGTATGAATGGTTATCTGCTCGGTCTCGCAGGTAGCTGTCTTGGTGCTGCGGCACTGATATTTGCTATCCACGCCGTTCTCGGTGCATATCAGGGAAGCTTACAAGGTGAGATAGATAGCTATCAGGCAAAGATCAGCGATCCTGTTCTTCAAAATGACTTGAATATCGTAAATCAGCGTCAGAGTATGCTTAGCGGTTTTGAGAATTATAACAACAATGTTGGTCAGACATCACTTCTGTTCAACTATATGCCTAAGGCTACTACATACGTTATCGACAAGGTTAAGGAACCAATGGCAGACATAAATAATGGTGATAAGATCCAGATAGATCTTGAGTCCATTTCTGTAAATGGATACGATGTAAATGTCAACATAAAGGGACTTGCAATGGGTGATCCCTCTGCTATCCCTGCTCAGTATGTAGAAAAGCTTATCAATGAGGTAAAGGACAAGAACGGCGATCCTTATTTCCAGAACGTTTCTTACTCTGGTTTTGCAAAAGAGAACACCTCTGATGAAAACTATTATGTCGTACTCAGTACAGAAGGCAAGACGACATATGATACGATCTTTTCATTCAGCCTTTCTATGAATGTAAAGGCAGGTAATGATGAGGCTAACGCTACGATAGACGTTAACCCCGAAGATGATGCACAGGAGGTAACTGAATAATGAAACTCAGTAAACAGGAAAGAATCGCCGTACTCGTTATTGCGGTACTTATTATCCTTGGCGTTGGAATATTTATGTTCATTGTTCCTAAGTGGGAGCAGGTAAGCAATACTCAGAAGTCCCTCGATGGAAAGAAGGCTGAATATCAGACAGTCCTTGATACAGCGGCGAAAAAGGACGGATTAAAGGATGAAGTCATCGCAGCTTATGAAGCCGGTCGAGATACTGCTGATATGTTCTTTGAAGAAATGGTTCCCTATGAGCTTGATAATGAAACAAGAGCTTTCATTAAATACTGCCAGGATAAGGGCGTTAATATGGTAGTTGATTCTCTCAATGTAAGCAATCCTGCGGTTTCTACACTTGCAGTAAGCTTTTTTGAGGACGGTACAGAGATCAACTATGATCTTAAGCAGTACGCTACTCAGGGTCAAAGCCAGAGCGAGGAAGATCTTGAAGCGGCAGCAAGACGTCAGATTCTTATGACTCAGCTCGCAGGCTCTCAGCAGGTTGCAGCTTCAACAGTAAGCTTTACTATAAACGTTCTCGAGGATCAGGAATATCTTGATTTTGTAGACCTTGTTAACGAGTATATAAAGGAAGAAAATGGCAAGGAAATTAGAAAAGCTGTTATGATCGACGGCCTTTCTATGACTTACTCCGATGTAACAGAGAAGTACGAGAAGCTTGCAGCAGAGATGCAGGTGGATATCGATAAAAAGGCAAATGAAGAGTTTAAGAAGAACGGCGGTACCGTTGAAAGTGAAGAAAAAACCGAGGATCCCAGTGAAGACGACGATGAAGACGAAAAGACCAGTATCGGCGATGAGCTTAAATCATACGGTATAACACTTACATTTTACAGCATTGAGCGTATGCAGGATCCTACCGACCAGCTTGACGCTCAGGACGAAGTTGCATAAGAATAATGTCTTAGTCGGCTTGCCGACCTAATGGAGGTAATAAGACAATGAAACACGCATTGAGAAAGTACATAAGCAACTGCGGTAGTGCGTTGTTTATGGTAATCAGTACGATGGCCGCACTGATCTTGCTTGTAACAGCGATGTACCTCTCTGTTTTATCGCAGAGGTCGGTACAGCTGTCGGTATTTAATTCTAATCAGGCGTATGTAACTTCTACATCCATTTCTGATATGGTGGTTGCGTACGTCAATGACAAGGATAAATGTGACGCAGAACTTTACAAGCTGTTTAATGACGACACAGCCGGAGGACTTAAAGCAGGAGAGGCTATTAGCACAAACGGCAACGGATTTGCTTCTCTTATGGGCGGAACAGCCGATGACTCTCATTACGGTGCTTATGATGTGACTATTACACGTCTTGACGATGATAAGGTCAGCGGTAAAGACGTGCGAATATACGACATTGCAGTAACAGTATCTCAGAACGGTGTTGTTGAAACGACACATACACAGTTCTCGATAGCTGAAACAGAGCCGCCTGAGATGCCCAATATCCAACAGTTCTTTACGGCGACAGGTTATCTGCCTAACGATGTTATCATCGACTCGTGGGATGGCGGCAACTCCGAGTTGTTCTCTGATGCAGAGTATACAACAATGGAGCAGACCATTTTTACAACAGGCGGTGTTGTTACAGGTACAACATCAGCAGATATCGCACTTCTGGCACAGGATATCACGATAGCGGGTACTTTTGAGTTAAGAACAGGTAACGGAAACACAGGTGTCCGCACCGAACCCAGAACGTGGGTAGTGGGTAATAAACTCGTTATGCAGAATACTATTAACAGTATTCTTGAAATTGGTGAATCTGCTGCCAAAAAGGGCAAGGTATATGTTGGCCAGGATCTGATAATCAGAGGTGGTCTTGCAGGTTTCAGGTATGCAGATGTGTATGTACTCGGAAATCTTGAATCGAAGGGCCTTCTCCAAGATGGCACTGTAATAGTTGGGGGCGATGTTACCCTCACAGGTGGACAGTGTACAGGCGACTTGTATGTAGGTGGCGATCTTAACATAACAGCGGGTATGACATTTGGTAATGTCTATGTTAATGGTGATGTTTACATCACTACACCGGGAGCATACGATACAGTTCAGTTTGGTAATCTATATGTTGGCGGTAACCTTTATATTGACAGCAATGTCTATACAAGTGGAAATGTCTATGTAAAGAAGGATATGACAGTAAATTACCGCGAAAGCGAAGAATACAGCATTAGTGCGGCTATGACTTGGGTAGACGGTAATTTTACCGCCGACTACACACAGCGTGATAAGTATGTATTCTACGGCGGTACATTTAAGAACCTTAATCGTACCTTCTCTGCGGGATATAAACAGGACTGGGTTGACAGGATACAGCCCAAGGCTATGATGAACGATTCACAGAAGAGTGCTTATGATCTGTTTGTAAATGGTAAGCCTGAGTCTTCAGAAGGTGCAGGCGACGGTGTCCCCGGCGGTGCAGCAAAGGTATCCTCTATTACGACCCTGCTTTCCGATGCAAAGGATTATATGAATACCGCTGTCGGAACATCTTCCTTCCCTAAGTGGGAAATATCTGCATCGGATTTTAACACAAACAAGGAATACATCACCTTTACTGACACATCGCTTACACACGTTATAAAATCCGATTGTGAGATTGCGGACATAGACGTTGATGGTGTAAACGGTAAGAGAGTAACTCTCATTATTGACTCCGGTAAGGCTGGCGATATAAGAAAGATACGTGTACAGGCAAACTGCAAGGACGACTTTGAGGAGCACGGACTTAGTACAGATGTGTGCGACAGATATGAAAACGTGTTCCAGTGGGCTCCCGGTGCAGGTATGGACGCGTTCAACCACGCTGTAAACGTATTTATTGTTGGCGAGGGTACAGTTGTTATTGATGTTCCTGAGGGTGTTACATATCAGGCAACAAATCAGGAGTATGTAGGACATCTTGATTGGGCTGTCCTCGGAAAGCTGATGACCTTTACCAAAGGTTCAGATGTTGTGACATATAATGCTATGTTGGACGCTGCAACACTTATTACCCCCTACATTCATAACGATTGTGCAGCCTGCACATATACAAAGGCAAAGGACGAAACAAACAAGGAGCTTGATTATTACGTATGCTCTGTTCATAAAGATGCTGTTATAGATGAGGATACCTATAAGAATTATGATGCGGCAAGCGATCCCTGTCTGTGCCACGGTATGGTTATGAAGGATAAAATAACTGCTGCTACGAAAGACAGTATCGCAACACAGTTTGAAGCAGCAGAGGATCTAGTGCAGAGAGCCGGTCTTGCAAGTTACCAGTATGAGGATGATACTGCAAATGTAAATCTTTGGGTGGTATCTGTAGCAGAAAGTGCTGATATTCAGATAGGTGTATCTATAAAAGAAGATGTAACGGGTACTAGCTGTAAGGTAATGGACAACAAATTCTTCGGATATATCTATGCTCCCTATATGACATATCTTGCCATCGGTGCAGGTGGTAACGGTATCAAGGTCTGCGGTGGTGTTATAGTATCCGACTATGTCCTTAACGGCTCGGAGGGTTACTACTTTATCAAGCCTTCCAAGAACTTAAGAGAGATTGCCGGTGGTATATCGCTCAATCCAAGCGGAAGCCGCGAGTGGCGTGTTATCGGCGTATAAGTGTGAAAGGAGGAACAGACAATGAGAAAGTTTAAAACCAAACACGGTTTTACCATTGTTGAAGTACTTGTTGCATTTGTAATATTTGCAATAATGGCTTCAATGGTTTCAGCTATCCTTTCCACTACTATGAAGACAAAGCAGGAGAATGTCAAGATCGAAAAGGAGATACTTGACCAGCAGACCGCTTACTATGTAAATACCAATCTTGACAACAGGGGCGATAACTCCGCTAAGTCTTTCACCGACGGAACACTGTCGCTTAATTTTACAGCGGGAAATGTTCCTGCGGGTGGCATCACAGTCAACAACATTTCCGTAGATAACGTTGAGCCAACGGACAATGTGAGCAATAACTCCCTTGTGTTGGAGTACTATGTCGGCAACGTAAACTATAATACACTTACGACACCGCCTGAGAATAAGCCCGGTGATAATAACGGCGGCAGTATTACCGAGCGTATCGACTCCAGAATTTACGGAGCGAACAAGCTGAATGAATTGGAGATGAACATCGTAAAGGATCTTTCCTACACCGATGCACACAGATATTTTATCTCGTTCTCCGCTGATACTGCTTACGGCGATAGCGACACCACTATCGAGTCTATCTTCAAATACTTCTCACAGTTAAGGTTTAATTTCACAAGCAGCAACGAGGTGCTTGACTGCGGATATGTTGATGTGTCTAGCGGAAAATTCGGCAGCATATTGGGCGACTGGTTGTACGGTGGTTCTGTCATTGAGATAGTTCCGACATCTCCCTATTCTGTGAGGATCGCAGGCTTACAGCAGAAGGACAGTTCACTGCAAAAGCTTACAGGCTCACCCAAGGGTGTATATGTCACACTGGCACAGCCCCTTGACGATACACTGGCAAGTTTTGCAATGTCCGAGTCAGACACAGAGGCAGATCTGTACAAAAGAACTACAACGATCAATAAGAAATCTATCGACGCAAACTATAACATCAGCAATGGCTCAGGCGTTTTCACTGTTGAAGAGGCGACAGCTTATATGGCTGATCTCCGTGCAAAAAAGGCACAGCTTAGCCAAAAGCTTCTTGTTACCCCTGTTGACGAGGTGGACGCAAGTGGCAATAAAACTAGAGATGTCTACACCAATAAGATAGCAGAACTTGACTCCGAGATATCCTATATGTCCACAGAGCTGCGTAAAGTACAGTATCAGCTGGATGCAAATGCTATATTCGGATATACCACCTCTAAGGAGGAGCAGAACCTAAACGGCGACAGCAATAAATTCGTCTATAAAGAGTATATCACCTATGACGAGAGTAACAACGAAACAGTTCAGCCCGGTGTTCTTGGCGGTTACAAGAAGGCTGAAACTACAACACCTTCTGAGACTCCCACGCCAGAACCGGAGGAAACAGAGTGATGAAAAAGATCAAAGCAATATTTAAAAGACGAGCGTCCCACGGCTTTACACTGGTGGAGATGATCGTTGCGGTCGCTTTGTTGGCTGTACTGCTTGGCGGTATGATGATACTTGTTGCACCGATATTGGAGTCCTATGCCGACGACAAGCAGTTCGTCACGGCAGAGAATATTTCTACCTGTATGGTGGAACATATCACGCACACTTTAAGAAACTCGGGACAGGTCGTTGTTGTTGAAAATGCATCATATGGTGATACCAGCACTAACAGCCTTGTTACAACTAAGGTCAACGCAATGAAAAAGTACGTCGACGATAGCAATACCAATTATGCAACACGTGCTCTCAAATGCATCAGCCTTAGATACTTTGACGGAAAATATTATCTATGTAACGAAGGCTTTTCAGCAACGGGCAACACGCTTTCGGGAAATGCAGCGTCGACTGTGGATGCTTTGAAGGGCAAGGTGTTCAGTGATGTCCTGTATAATGACCTGTATATGAATTTTGACTTCTCAATGGCATCGGTTGCAACCGGCGAAAAGGACGCCAGTGGTAATGATAAATTCGAGGTGAGCAAGCATACGCTCGCACTGGATATCGAATCCTACGCTGATAAGGATCGCAAGAACCTTGTTTACACCGGAAAGACCGTAACAGAGATGCGTCAGGTAAAGGTTCAGCTCAGAGCAGACCCAGCCAACACAGATTATTACACCGAGGTAATAGATCTCGGCGGCACTGACGATCAGCATAAGGATATATATATATTCTATACTGTCAGAAACCTTAAAGGTGTAAAATAAAAAAATACCCGCCCCACAGGGTTTGTGGGGCGGATATAATTTAATTATTATCAAAATCAGAATAGCAGGCTTGTATACCAATCTACTATGAAGCCTCCAACGAGCCACGCAGAAGCAATTCCAACTGCAAGGAACGGGCCGAATACCATTCTTCGTGAATATTTAACTTTTTCCACAAGGTCTTCCTTGATTCGTATTCTGAAAGCACCCTCTCGTTCGGTGGTGATATTCTCACGGATAGCCTTACTGAGAGCGGATTTGTCTGGAATGCCCTTCCAAACAGCTTCATCAAGAAACTCCCATTCGATATCGGGTTTACCGCCAGTGATACTTCCGACGATGATGTCTTCGTGTCCTTCGGTTATGTAGCCGATGTCTTTGTCAAGCTGGTCTTGGTACCAGTTCTTGACGATCTCTTCTATCTGTTCGGTAACTTCCTTCTCAGCCTTACGATCCTTCATCTTTTTGAAGATGCCGTATATTGCACCGAGAACGATACCAATGAACAGACCGGGAAGAACTTTATATCCCAGCAGCAGTGACGCTCCAAGCATAAGTTGAAGATCACCGCCGCCCATTCCTCCCATAAGAACGAGGAGAACGAACAGCACACCTACGATTCCCAGTGAGATGAGTCTTTCGTACCAAACTATATTATATCCGATTTCATAGGGAATGAAGAAGGACGCAATTCCAAGCACTCCGATGGTGATACTGCACCAATATGGGATCTCAAAATGGTCGATATCTATTCCACTTAGAACTATCAGTATGGGGAAAAGAATGATCGCCATTCCAAATTCCCACCACATACCTGAAAAACCAAATCTGATATAGGCAAGAAGATAAGCTACCGCTGTTACAGTTTCAACGATAACGTAGCGTGGCGATATTCTGGACTTGCAGAAACGGCATTTTCCTCTGAGGATAAGCCAACTGAAAATAGGAAACAGATCATACCATTTCAGCCTGTTTCCGCAGCTGAAACAGTGTGAAGGCTCAGTGATAAGCGATTGCTTTAACGGTGTGCGAAGAATGACCACATTAAGAAAGCTTCCGATTATCGAGCCGAAAATAAATACGAAAACACAGATAACTATGTTGACGATATCAGTCATTATAATGACTCCCTTCTGTTAAGATAGTACTATTCTATCACATATATCCGTAATTTGCAAGTGAAATCGAATCGCTTGTTTATAAAACCCGCAGGACGCTTGTCCCGCACAAATACCCCGAAAGGAAGAATTTGCAGATGGCTGCCCCGATTAAAAACCTGCCAATAGGTAAGATCCTCGTTGAGAACGGCTTTATCACCGAGGAACAACTGGAAAAGGCTCTCGAAAAGCAGAAAGACTCAGGCGGAAAGATGCTTGGTGACATAATGCTGGAACTCGGATTTGTATCCGAAACACAGCTTGCACAGGCACTCTCTATAAGACTTAAAGTACCCTTTGTAGACCTTTCCACCGCACAGATAAACCGCGAAGCGGTTATGAAGATCCCCGAGGATACCGCAAGAAAGAAGCTTGTACTTGCATTCCAGATCAATAATAACCGTCTGATGGTAGCTACCAATGACCCTATCAACTTCTACATTTTTGAGGAGTTAAAGGTTCAGACGGGTATGGAGATCATTCCTCAGATATCCACAAAGACGGCTATCGAGGAAGCGATAGGCAAATTCTATTCACAGCAGAACGTAGATAGTGCCGTAAACGAGCTGAACAGCGAGCAGCAGGAAACAATGTCCGCCGCTGAGATCGAGTCGGGCGAACGTGTTGATAATGCCCCGATCGTTAAGCTTGTTAATATGATGGTTGAAACGGCATTCAGAATAAAGGCGACAGATATTCATATCGAGGCATTCAAAACAAGGACACGTATCCGTTTCAGAATTGACGGTGAACTTGTTGAGCAGGATATGAAAGTGCCGATCGCATTCCATAACTCTATCATCACACGTATCAAGATCCTTGGCGGTATGAATATCGCTGAGCGTCGTATCCCGCTTGACGGCCGTTTCGGTATGCAGATCGACGGCATACAGCAGGACCTCCGTGTATCTACGATTCCTTGTGTATGGGGTGAGAAGTGCGTTATCCGTCTGCTCTCCTCTGCTGATGAAAAGACAAGAAAGATCACTGACCTCGGTATGACCGATTATAACTATGAGATGTACAAGCAGATCATACGTTGTCCCAACGGCGTTATGCTGGTTACAGGACCTACCGGTTCAGGTAAATCTACAACACTTTATGCAACTCTCGGTGAGCTTTCTCAGCCTAATGTAAACATCGTAACGGTTGAGGACCCTGTCGAGAAAAAGATCGACGGTGTAAACCAGTGTCAGATCAACGCAAAGGCAGGTATGACCTTTGCTGCGGCTCTGCGTTCTATCCTCCGTCAGGACCCTGATATCATAATGGTCGGTGAGATCCGTGACGGTGAGACCGCCGATATCGCTATCCGTGCAGCTATCACGGGACACTTTGTACTTTCAACACTGCATACAAACGATGCAGCTTCCACTATCGTCCGTCTGGTAGATATGGGCGTTGCACCGTATATGGTTGCTTCCTCTGTCGTAGGAATCATTGCACAGCGACTTGTTAAGCTTCTTTGTAACGAGTGTAAGGAAAGATACACCCTCACAGATGAGGCTGACCTCCGTCTTGTAAGCAAGAAAGAGTCTGTTGATATTTACAGACCCAAAAAGGGCGGCTGCAAAGCGTGCAGAGGCACAGGTTACGCAGGCCGTACCGCTATCCACGAGATCATCGTTACATCGAACGATATCAAGGAGCTTATCTCTGCGGGTGCTACCGCTGAGGAGATAGGTGCTCAGGCGTCCAAGAATGGCACAAGACTGCTTCGTGATAACGTAACACAGATGGTACTTGAAGGCAGAACCACTATGGACGAGCTTGTAAAGGCAACCTATACAGTTTGATATGGCATTTTATATAGTATGGCTTAATATATTTATAAAGGAGAGTTAAAGTGGAAGGTAACAACAACATTATGGACATCAACCGCATTCTGGACGAGGCAAGAGAGCTTGGTTGCTCGGACTTGCATTTTACCGCAGGTCTTCCTCCGATAGTTCGTCTGCACGGCTCTATCAGAAAGCTGAGCGGCTACCCCGATTGTACCGAGCCTATCATCGTAAACATCATCAATCAGATAACCTCTATCAAGCATAAATCACAGATCTCAAAGGGTCTTGATACTGACTTCTCATACGTTTCAACATCAGGCTTCCGTCACAGAGTTAACGTATACAGACAGAGAGGCTACCACGCTGTTGCACTCCGTCTGCTGAGAAATGATATTCCTACCCTTGGTGACCTCAGCCTCCCTGCTACACTGGGTGAGTTCGCTATGGCACCTCGTGGCCTTGTGCTTGTAACAGGTCCTACCGGTTCAGGTAAGTCCACAACACTTGCGGCAATGATCGACCACATCAACCGTCAGAAGAACTGCCACATCATCACTGTTGAGGACCCTATCGAGTATCTCCACACACATAAGCAGTCTATGGTAAACCAGCGTGAGATCGGACAGGACGTTGACAGCTTCGCAGGCTCTCTCCGTGCCGCACTCCGTGAGGACCCTGACGTTATCCTCGTAGGTGAGATGCGTGACTTTGAAACTATCAATGCCGCAGTAACCGCCGCTGAAACAGGTCACTTGGTATTCTCTACACTGCATACAACAGGTGCGGCTGAAACTATCGACCGTATTATCGACGTATATCCCCCTCACTCACAGGGTCAGATCCGTTCGCAGCTTGCAAACTCTATCGTAGGCGTTGTATCACAGACCCTCGTTCCCACAGCAGACGGCAAGGGCAGATGTGCGGCACTTGAAATCCTCGCCGCAACAGACGCTATCCGTGCGATGATCCGTGAGGGTAAGATATTCCAGATCCCCACAGCACTTGCAACAGGTAAGAAGAACGGAATGTTCACGCTCGACCAGGATCTTGCAAGACTTGTACGTATGGGTAAGATATCCAATGACGTTGCTCTCGGCAGATGTCAGGATCCCAATGAGTATAAGAGATATCTCGATATGGGTGTATAATTACGTTTGTTGGTTAAACTTCACAAAATATTTGCTTAAAATAATTCTTTTTGTACGAAAATTCAATTTGTCGTGAATTTTTTCCAAAAAACACTTGCATTTTATTGTTCTATACGATATAATGTAAACACAAACAGAAGTGACTTCTGTTTAACTATCTTTGGATATAACTCCGCTGGGGTTATACATAAAAAATTTTTATTATTAGGAGGTCTTTACAATGATAAAGAAGCTTCAGGCTCTCAGAGCTAAGAAGGGCTTTACTCTCGTAGAGCTCGTAGTAGTAATCGCTATCATCGGCGTACTTGCTGCTATCCTTATTCCTACAATGATGGGTGTTGTTCAGGATTCTAACATCACAGCTGCGGATTCCACAGCTAACCAGGTTAAGACACAGACAACTACATTCCTCACAAAGATGGACGCTGCTAAGCACGGTCTCAGAGGTGTAGGTGACACTATCGTTACTCTTGATATTGATGTTAGCGGTGGTACTTGGACTGTTACTCCTCCTGCAGCTACTGTTAAGTTCGGTGATGGTTCCAAGGCTAAGTGGTTAGATGGTAGCTCTGATGACAAGAACTTCCACTATGATGCATTTATGGCTGATGTTCTCCGCGACCTTAAGGATGCTGATATCAGAGTATACCTTCAGAACGGTGCTTGCATCGGTGTTGCACTTGTTGAGGGTACAGGCGATTTCCCCTCATTAACTATCAACTGGGCTAACAATGCAGCACAGTTCGACGGTTCTAAGCCCGGTCTGATGGCTGACGGTACTATCATTGGTAGTAACCCCAAGCTCCAGATTGGTTCTTAATCAACCTGATAGGCTTATTTAGCTAATTAACACATCATTCCTCGGCGGCGAAAGCCGTCGGGGAATTAGTGTTATTATTAAAGATATTTGAGCAGATATTTTTAATAATAGCATTAAGAAAGCGTGAAAGGACGGTCTTACCCGAATGTTGAAATATTTATCCGCACTAAAACGCAAAAAGGGCTTCACTATGGTGGAGTTGATAGTTGTTATTGCAATAATAGCCGTAATGGCTGCGATAGGTGTTGCCGCACTTATTGACTATAACTCTTCAAAGACGATACAGGCAACAGCGAATGCGGAAACGTTCTTTTCAAGTATGCAGCTGACCATAACAAGGGCGTCGCTGACGGAACGTTCTCTTGCTAATTATGCCGCAGACACCGTTGATCAGACAAAGTACATAGAATACAAAGACGGAGTAAATACTACAAACGGAAAGTATCTGTTTGTTGAGGCACGGCTTACAGAACAGGGTATAAAGTATCTGCATATTGCAAACTTTGCCGACAAGCTTATGGAACAATCCGAAGCAAGGGATATGACGGGTCTTGAAAAGTATATCTCGGGACTGCTTGATACAACAATGATCGACGCTTATGACGGATACTTCTATGCCGTTATAGACGATACGTTCCGTGTTGATATGGCACATTTTTCCAATTACAGATTGCCTGCTTGTGCTGTTGGCGGTGGTGCTTCTTATGATACGAAGATATTATTTGACGACAGTATCTACATAAACGGAGAGGTAGTCGGCACTTGCTCGGACGTTATACCTGCGTATGCGTTTGGTTACACTGTGGCAAACAAGGCAAAGTATATTTCTGTATAATAGCATATAACGCACTCGTTTTCGGGTGCGTTTTCTTTTTGAAAAAAATATCGAAAAAACTTAAAAAAATTAAGGAAAAAGCTAAAGTTTAGCGGGCTGCTGACGATAAAATATATAAGAGTAGTTATGCCTATGGGATAACTATACACATTTTCATAAGGAGGCAGTAATTTATGGAGATCAAAAGAATAAACGGCGTTATTTCAACGTACAAGACAAATCGCAGCGGTAATGTTAAGAAAACAGAAGCCTCCGCTTTATCAAAAAATATCGACAGAGTAGAGTTCGGTTTTGAAAAGGCTTTACAGGCTGCTAAAAACGGTATCGCAGCAGAGATAAAGGCTGACGCTTCCGAAAAGGAGATAGCAGAGGCTAAGGAAACAGCAGAAAACGGTATCCCCGCAAGCGAACTTGCGTCCTACATTCTCTTAGGGTGAGCGTTATGGACGTAAGAACAACAGAGGCTGTTATCAAGTGCCTTGAAATTGATTGTGACTTTTATCGTGAGCTGACAATGTTTCTGATGAAAAAGCACACCAAGATATTAGAGGACGACCTGCAATGGCTGACAAACTCCCTTAACGACGAGCAGGCTTACGTTATGAAAAGTCAGGCTCTTGAAAAAAAACGTTTGCAGCTCTTTCAGGGACTCGGAATTGCCGATAAAAAGGTAACAGAGCTTATTGATGAAGCTCCCGAGGACTATCGCCCAAAGATGAAGTTACTTGCAGTACAGCTTACAGAGCTTATCGACGGCATAAAAGAGATGAATGAGAAAACAAACGAGATAGTTAAGCGTAAGCTTGACAATCAAGAGGAGTTTGTAAAGAGAGCGGGTATATTCAATAAACCCGAAACTTATGACAGAAACGCTTCCAAGGTGACAAAGGGCTCATCGGCTACCGTCATCAGAGAGGTCTAGGAGGAAAATATATGCGTCCAACGTTTTTAGGATTTGAAACACAAAAGAGGACTCTTCAAGTAGCACAGAAGAGCCTTGATATAACAGGCAACAACCTTTCCAACACAAACACGATAGGCTATACAAGACAGCGTGTAGACCTTTACGCTATGTACGTTTCGGGTAATCAGAGCCTGAGATGGTGCAGCGAGACAAATCAGCTTTCGCTTAACGGACAGGGCGTAAATGCCTACGGCGTAAGTCAGCTGAGAGATATCTACATCGACAAACGCTATCGTGAGAACATTGCGGTTGAGGCTGAAACTGAAAAGACAGTTGAGGTACTTTCCGATGTCGAGGACGTACTTGACAACTTTGAGACAGACGGCTTACAGCACTTCACCGAGGAGTTTTTCAAGGCTTTGCAGGACTATTCCGTTGAAAAGCCCGACAGTGCCGAGGTTGCAACGCTCTGTGTAAACTCCGCCGTAAACCTTTGCCGCCTGCTCAATGACTATAACGAGCAGCTTACTCAGGTAGAAACGACCTATGTTGGAGAGCTTGAAGATACTGTAACATATCTCAACACTCTGCTTGATGATATCAACACTCTTAACGATAAGATCGCAAGAGAGCTTATAAACTACCCCGAGGGCTACGGCCCTAACGAGCTGTACGACCAGCTTAACCTCTACATCGACGAACTTGCAAACTACGGCGATATTGATGTTACAAAGAATACAAACGGTACATTCAGCATCAAGATGTCGGGAGTTCAGATAGTTGACGGCGAGAAGTTCAAGGTAAACCGTTTCCTTATGGAGGAATATGAGGACTTCGGTCAGGCTATCCTGTACTTCGAGAACGGTGACGCTCTCCAACCTAAATCGGGACTTTTAAAGAGCTACATCACAGCACTCAACGGTAACGGTGTATATGCAACAGGTCATCAGAACGGTGAGTACGGAATTGCTTACTTCAAATCAGCCGTAAACGAGTTCGCAAATACGATAGCTAAAACATTTAACTCTGCAAACGGAGCTGACGAGGATCCTTCGAGAGCGATGTTCACAACAGATCCCGAGGGTGTGGTTTTCACCGCAGGCAACATTCACGTAAGCGATGAATGGCAGCAGGATCCCACAATGATAGGTCAGGTAAGGACTGTCGATGAGATCACAGGTCTTTACGAGTACGGCTTTGACGAGGTAAAAGATGAGCTTGGCAATGTAAACCTTCAGAATACAAACGTTCTCTACCTGCTCTCTCAGTTTGAGAACGGAGATATTAAATTCGGAAACGCACACGATTTCTGCGGTGACCCCTATCAGTACATTTCCTTTATAAGCAACCGTCTGTCTCAGACGATAATTTACGATCAGAGCCGCAACGACAGTGCAGTTTCAACGGTAGATACACTGATGGACGCAAGAGATGAGGTTTCAGGCGTTGATATGGACGAAGAGGGTATCAATATGCTGAACTATCAGAAATGGTACAGTGCCTCCTCCCGTATGCTGACAACTCTTGATGACTGCCTTGATAAGCTTATCAACGGCACAGGCAGAGTTGGTCTGTAACGCTGAAAGGAGTTAGCAGATGAGAATTACAAATTCAACAATTCTTCGTAATTACGACAGAAATTTACGAAGGCTCGGTACAGCTAAATTCAGCTGTGAGAATAAAATATATTCGGGCAGAAAGTTCGCCCGTGCAAGTGAAGATCCGCTGGGTGCTGCAAAGGCTCTTACAGTAAGAAAGCAGCTCTCCCATACAAAGCAGTATATGGAGAACCTTGATGTTGCCGATAAGTTCTACACAGAAGCGGAAACTTCCCTGTTACAGATATCGGAACAGCTTGCATCTATCCGTGAAACCACGATCTATGCGGTAAATGGCACACTTGAACAGTCTGTTGACGTTCAGATCCTTGCAGAGCAGCTTGAAACAAAGGCTCGTGAGATGGTTTCCGTATTCAATACCGACTCGGCTGAGCGTACTATTTTCGGTGGTGAGAGCAACAGCCCTGAGCCCTTTACACTTCAAATGGACGAGAATGGTTTTGCGACACAGGTGCTTTACCACGGAGTTCCCGTTAATGCTTACACTAACTGCAAGGACTTCCCCGCTTCCAACGATGTGTTTGTCGATATCGGTATCGGTATCGTAATTGATCAGGAAACACAGGAGGTAGATCCCCAGTCGGCACTTAAAGTGTCCTTTAACGGTGCAGATGTTACGGGCTGTGGTGCTGATGAATACAAGGCTTCCATTGATCTTGAAGCTCTTGACCCTAACAAGGAATATTCCATTGACCTGTATGCAGGCGGCGAAAAGTATACTATCGAGTTTATTTCGGGTGCAGACGCAGAGGCTTCCAGAACAGCACTCAACAATGCTCTTGCAGAGACTTTTGAGCGTGTTCCTATTGAAGCTCCGACTGTTGATGAGAATGGTGTTATCTCAAACGCTGACGGTGATAATTTTTACATCAACAATACGCCTGACTCCGACCGTCAGGCAAAGGTAGAAAACGACTACGGTTTTTCTAAGAATTATATTCAGATAACCCTTGACATTGCAAATGCACTAAAAAGAGGAGATATCGAGTACGCTACTGCTTGTATCGACAAGGTAGTAGTTGCTTCCGAAAATCTGCTTATTGAAATTGCAGAGCTTGGTAATGCAGAGGAATTCATCTCCTTTAATAAGGGCAGATTTGAGACCCGTGAGCTTAACCTGAAAGACAGACAGGATACGCTTGAAGCAACAGACCTTGAATCCGAGATCACATTGATGAAGACCTATGAGGCTCTTTACAATGCTTGTTTGCAGATGTCGAGCACTATAATTCCCAATACGATATTTAATTACATAAGATAATAACAGACATTTTAGGAGGTGTATAGTATGGATAGTAATCTGCTTCAGATAACCACGATACCGATCTCAATAGAGATAAAGATCACAAATGCAAAATTTGAGCTAGCTGACGACAGACAGCCGAAAGTGAATATTACTAACACCAACGGTCAGTTTGTTATGAAGGCAGAGCCGTTAAAGCTCAATATCGACACATACGAGGCAAGAAAAAGCCTTGGTCCGGGTCATATGACCGATGGAGATATTATGGCACAGAAGGCACATGAAGGATTTTCAGTTGCATTCCAGGGTACAGCAAGGGTAGCCTCCGAGGGCAACCAGCTTGCAAGAGGAATGTCTCCCTCCGAGATAGCTGTGCAGAGAGCACGTGCAGGTGCTACGATCGAAACAATTATGGAGTTCCTTCCTAAGGAGGGTGCGGATATTACATTTGATGCAGGTAAGCTCAGCATTGATTACCAGCTTGGCGATCAGGAGATAGACTGGGATATTATGCAAAGACTTCCTATGGAATTCATACCCGGAAGCGTAGAACTTATAGTGCGTGACAGACCCCGTGTTGAGATCGAATATGTAGGCGGACCAATTTATGTCCCTGCAAGTGCAGACCCCAATTACGAGCCGCCCCTGTTTGAAACAAAGGGCTGATAAGACAGGCGGAAAGGACTGATAGATCTGATGACTATTAAAACCAGAGATTTCGGCGAGATGCAGATAGATGAAAAGACTATACTTGAATTTGCATCGGGAATAATAGGATTTGAGAATACAAAGCGTTATACACTGATAAGTCCCTTAGGTGAGGATAAATTCCCTATGTGGCTGCAATCGGTTGAGGGAACAGACCCTTGCTTTGTGGTATATGATCCTATGGAAATATATCCCGACTACAAGTTTGTGATTTCCGACGAGGAAATGGAGCTGTTAAAGATCGATGAGAACGCTCCGTACAGATGTCTTGCCGTAGCCATAGTTCCTGATGATTATCGCAAGACTACAATAAATCTCAGATGCCCTATCGTTGTTAATACAAAGGACAATCTGGCAGCCCAGATCATTTTGACGGAGCATTATGAGTTTAAAGCTCCTGTCTATACTGAGGAGGGCTGACGATGCTTGTTGTAACCAGAAAACAGGATGAAAGCCTTATCATTTCTGATAACATAGAGATCACTGTACTGGAAATATCAAAGGATAAGGTCAAGATCGGAATTTCCGCACCAAAAGAAGTTAAAATTATCAGAAGCGAGCTTAAAGACGCAAAACAGACTAATGAACAGGCTGCAAACAGCTCCGGTGCTGCCATTGCAGAGCTTCTTAGATCTCATAAACAGGAGGGCTAATTATGGCAATAGATAATATTCGTATGGGTGGCATCAACTCGGGTTTCGATACCGAAGCTATGATCGAGCAGATGATGTCTTCCTATCAGACAAAGATAGATAAGCAGAATAAAAAGCTTACAATGCTTTCCTGGCAGCAGGAGGCGTATCAGGACGTTACAAAGAAGCTGACGGATTTTCAGAACAAGTATTTTGATATTCTGAACCGTGATACATATCTGATGAGTCCCGCTACTTTCAATAAGTATAAGACAGATATCACATCCACAGGCAGCTCTACAAACGGACTTACTGTATCTACAAGTGCTAATTCTGCAATAGGTTCTCACAAGGTAAAGGTAAATCAGGTAGCGACTGCTTCTACCGTTAAGGGTAAGGCTATCACTCCTGATAACTTCAAGCTTGACCTTGATAAGGCGTTTGATTCTGTAAAATATACCGATACCACAAACGAGGACGGAACAGTAACAAGAAAGTATGAGTTTTCTCTTGGCGTTCAGGTTGGCGGTGTAACAAAGAACATCAACTTCTCTGCTGAGGGTGCTGTTGTTGACGGTTCTGTTGATATGGACGCATTAAAGCAGAATATGCTTGATAGCCTTAATACAGAGCTTCAAGCAGGTTTTGGTTATTCCGGTAGAACAGGTGACTCCGTAACAGGTGTGGTTGACGCTGATAATGGCAATGAGTGGTTCTTACAGGCTGAGCTTAATGCAGACGGTGACGTTGAATTTGTAATAGGCGGTAACGCAGGTGTTACTATCAGCGAAAACAAAGGAAGCTTTGGTCTTACTGAACTTTCCAAGAAGCAGACAGTTTCTATGGGCAGTGCTGTTACAGGAACAAATACGGTATCTATCGTTGCAGGCGGTGTTGCAAAGGCTGTAAGCTTTGAGGGTGTGTCCAACACATATTACAGCACAAGAAATGAAAAGGGCAACGAGGCTATACTCGCTGAATACAACCAGCTTAAAGAGGCTGCATACCGTAAGGCAAATAACCTTTCTGACAGTGCATCTATTGACGCTAAGGCTCTCGATGCGTATTCTTACTCTGACTTGCAGGCTGCAAAGGATAAGAACTCCGCAGCTCTCTTAGAGGCAGCAAACGCAGCATTTAAGGACGAGGGAGTAACCTTTAACATCAAGGATTCCACAATGACAGCTTCCAAGGAGTTTTCTATTAACGCTGTCGAGGGTGGTACGCTTGGTCTTGCTAAGGCTTCCGTTTCCAACAAGATCACATCTAAAACTACCATTGAGGATATGGGTATCAAGGCAAATGCTGACGGCAAATATTCTCTCAAAATAAATGGTGTTGAGATAACAGTTGATGCAGACGCAACTATCGATTCTCTTGTATCGGCTGTAAATAAGTCTGATGCAAATGTAAAAATGTCTTATTCTGCACTGACAAACAGCTTTACTGTTGAATCCAAGGAAATGGGCGGAGCAGGTGCTATTGAGATCGAGGGTACTGATTTTACAAAGGCTCTTGGACTTACTGATGACAGCGGCGAAGAAGTAAACTTCACACTGGGTCAAAATGCTATTGTTGAGATTGACGGTGAGGAGCTGTATCTTAACACCAATAGCTACACACTTGACGGAACAACTTTCAGCTTCAACGATGATATTGAACTGGGTGAGACCTTTACAGTAGGTGTTTCCAAGAATTACGATGATGTTAAGGAAACTATCAAGAAGTTTGTAGAGGACTACAACCAGCTTATTGAAGATGTATATGGTCATATCGGCAGCAAACCTAAGACAGACTCCAAGGACAACCGCTATGAGCCTCTCACAGACGCTGAAAAGGAAGCTATGAGCGAGGACGAGATCAAGAACTGGGAAGAGGCTGCTAAGATCGGCGTTATCTATAACGACTCCACAGTATCAGGCATTATGTCCAAGCTCAGAACTGTACTCTATAACGGTGTTACAACTGAGGACGGCGGTAAGATCGGTCTTTACAGTATCGGTATAAAGACATCTGACGACTATGCTGAACACGGTAAGCTTGAAATAGATGAGGATGTCTTTGACAAGATGTTTGAAGAGCACGCTGATGATATCGTTACTCTGTTTACAGATGCAGAAGAGGGCATTATGAAGCAGATGGATACTGTTATCGACAATGCTGTAAGAACTTCGGGTAAGGTAGAAAACAGAGGTTCTCTCATTCGCAAGGCAGGTCTTGAAAGCGGCTCCACAGCTATTGATAACTCTATCTTCAAGGAGATGGAGAATGTGCGTGATCGTCTTGAACAGCTTCAGGATAGATACGATGCACGTGAAGAATACTGGTGGTCTGTATTCACAAACCTTGAATCAATGATGTCTGATCTTAACAGTCAGTCCGGATATATTTCTTCTTACCTCGGACAGTACTAATAATTTTAATGAGGTGAGATGCAATGGTAAATCCATATTCCGCATATAAAAGACAGTCTGTACAGACTATGACACCCGTTGAGGTCATCATAAAGATGTACAGCGAGATCGAAAGACAACTTGCTATCGCAGTTTGTGCGATAGAGGATATCAAGGATATCAAAAAGGCTAACGATTCGCTGATCAAGGCACAGGAGCTTCTTGGTGCTTTGAGAGGTTCTCTTGATATGTCTGTGCCTATATCGAAAAACCTTGAAGAGCTTTATAAGTTTTTCCAGCAGGAAACTATGAAAGCTAATATCAAAAAGGACGCAACAGAGATAAAGAAGATTATTCCTATGGTTGCAGATCTTCGTGATGCGTTTACTCAGATAAGTCAGATGACCAAAGAAGAGATCGAGGCACAGGCTAAGGCAAACAGTAAGAAATAAACCGCAAAGGGGGAGGTATTATGGCAGAGGCTATCGGAAGTGCAGCTGTATTGAATATACTTAATCAGATATATGATACTCTTCAGGAGTATGAAAAGCACACGGACTCTATGATAAATGCCGACCTTGAGGTTTTACAGGTCTCTCTCCTTAAACGTAATGAGCTTATAGATATTCTTGAAGATCATAAGCAGCACCTTGAAAGCGTTATTGAGCTTGAACAGGAAGAGGAGCGTCAGCTCCTCAGAACGCTTATAAGAGGAAGCTATGTAAGTGTTCCGCTTGATGAAACACATAAGGAGATACAGCTTGTACAGAGAAATATCACTATCTGTAAGCAGCGTATCGTTGATAAGGATAAGGTGATCTCGGGCCAGTTCCGCAATCAGCACATTGATTCCCGTAAAGAGCTTGAACAGTTAAAACAGACCAAGCAGAAGATCGGGTATTACAACAGTGCAGTAGTGGGTAGAGCTACGGGTCAGTCACTTAATAAAAATCTGTAATACTGCCAGTAATTATCGGCAGTTAAACTCATACCGCCGAAAGGATCGCTTCCGCAGGAGGCGTTATCTAAGTTGTTTCATATCAAAAGCATTGATATGCAGTTATACTTAGGATAAAATTCAGTCCTTGCTCGGCGGTTTGTTATTTGTTATAAAAAACGACACTTGTCTATTTTTCTTTTGTTGAAAATAAACAGAAAACGGCTTTGTTAGAAGCTTGATATCAATTAGATATTCGGCATTTTTAACAAAAATGTTTTTTGATTTTAAAAATATTGCACAACGCTTGAAAAACCAATTGCTTTATTGTATAATATTTATAGATATGATGGCGTTATTGTCGAACACATCTGAAATTTATACTATAAGCGAAAGGTGATGTTGTATATGGATGTATATATGGCTCGCCAGCCAATATTCGATACCGAAAGTCGTGTTTACGGATATGAGCTTTTGTATCGCAGCAATGGTCAACAGAATATTTATACAGGTGTGAGCGGCGACGAATCCACTGCTGATGTTGTTACTAATGCCTTTTTTGGTCTTGATATCCGTGAGATCATAGGCGGTGGCAAGGCGTTTATCAATTTTACGGGAAATCTCCTTAAAAGAGGTGTACCTAAGATGATATCACCTGATATCGTTGTTGTTGAAGTGCTGGAAAACATAATGATCGACGAGGATCTGCTTGACGCTTGTCAGGATCTGAAAGAGCGTGGATATACTATTGCTCTTGATGATTTTGAGTATGACAATAGTTTCAGCGAGCTGTTTCAGCTTGGCGATATAGTAAAGATAGATTTTCGTACAGATCAGAAAAAAATAGAGGAAACTGCGTATATCTGTCGCTATTGCAACAAAATAATGCTTGCGGAAAAGATAGAAAACGCAGAAGAGTATGAGTATGCAAAGCGTCTTGGTTGTACTTTTACTCAGGGCTACTATTTTGCAAGGCCTACCATTATGGCTAAAAACAGCGTAGCTCCTCTTGCGATGAATTTTATGCAGATAATGCAGCTTGTTTCTCAGCCTGAGCCTGAGATAAGCGATATTGTGGAGGTAATCTCCCGTGATACTGCTATGTGTCAGCGTTTGCTCCGACTTATCAATTCCGTATATTTCGGTGTCAAGAACAGAGTGTCATCAATAAGTCAGGCACTTGTTATACTAGGACTTGATTATCTGCGTGAGTGGGTATATCTTATGGGTATGCAACGTATCACGCTTAATGATAATGTGGAAATGATGCGAGTATCACTGGTACTTGCTAAGTTCTGTCGCAGTCTTGCATTGATGATACCCTCCGTAGCAAAGGACGCAGATTCGTTCTATCTTATGGGTCTGCTTTCGATGTTGGTGTATTGTGATACTGAGAACCTTGAAAAAACCCTTAATGAGTTCCCGCTGACAGAGGATATAAAAGGCGGTTTGTTGGGTAGAGAGGGAATATACAGCGATATTTTTACACTGGCATATAAGTACGAAAAGGGCGACTGGGACACTGTGGATCGCATAGCACCCGTATATGGGCTTAACAGCTCTAAGATATCCGATACGTTTTTGCAGTGTGTGAAGGAGTCTGAGCGTCTAAGACTTTTGTAATTAAACTTAAACAGAGGTTAAAATGTCTTTTTTTCTTGACGAGATAAATTTCTGTCTGTGGGACTATTTGGCACAGACTGATAAAAAAATAGTGTTATATGGTATGGGCGACGGTGCTGAGAAGATACAGGGAGTACTTGATCAGATCGGTGTTCAGATCGATGACATTATGGCAAGTGACGAGTTTGTGCGTGGTCACAGCTTTCTTGGAATAAGAGTAAAAAAGCTTTCGGAAATTGAGGAGTTATACGGCAACGATTTTATTATACTGGTATGCTTTGGCACTCAGCTTCCCGAGGTTATGGATCGAATTTATGCTATGGCCGAAAAGTACGAGCTGTATGCTCCGAATGTTCCGGTCGTTGGAGAGGGTCTATTCACGCTTGACTATGCAAAAGAGCATTATAACGAACTGAAAAATGCGTATTCTCTTATGGCAGATGAACAATCGAAGAAAGTGTTTGAGAATATCATTCGCTATAAGTTGAGCGGAGATATCAGGCTTCTGAAAGAGTGTGAAACTCCCCGTGAGGAGATGTTTGATCTCCTCAAAGTTAATTCTGAGGAGATATATGTGGATCTTGGTGCATACAATGGCGACACCCTTGTAGAGTTCCTGAATGAAACAGCTATGAAATTCAGAAAGCTGTATGCTATGGAGCCTGACCACAAGAATTATTCAAAGCTAAAACGCAGACTGTATATGATCGGTTCTGCTTTGCTTGAAGCATACAACTGTGGTGCGTGGGACAGTGAAACTGTAATGCAGTTCAGCCTTAAAGCGGGCAGAAGTTCAAAAGTTGCTTCAAAGGGTACTGCACGATGCCGTGAGGTCAAGATGATGAGCGTTGACCATATGCTCCAAGGCGGTGAGGCAACGCTTATAAAATATGATGTTGAGGGCAGCGAGGAAAAGGCACTCAACGGAACAAAGAATACCATTGCAAAGTATCGCCCGAAGCTTAACGTTGCGGTATACCACCGAAATGAGGATATGTTTGCTATCCCGCTTCAAGTAGCGTCACTCAACAGAAGATATAAGATCTATTTAAGGCATCACCCCTATGTACCCGATTGGGATACAAATATATATTGTATATAACAGAAACGAGGGCAACCAATGAAGATAATAATTGGAATTATTCTTGTTGTACTGCTTATTGGTGCATTGACACTATATCTGATTTTAATGCTTAATGCACACGAGCTGATCTATTGCGGAGATGTGGTAAATGAAAACGACAATTCCGCATCTGTTACACGTGTATATACGACGGATTTCAGTGCCAATGAAACCCTGTCTGAAATTGTGACGGCTGTAAATACTGCTGACGGCGAAACTGTTACTGTTACAGAGATCACTGAGATACTTGCAGAGTATCAGAGCATCATTTACGCACCTGTTTTCTTAGTTAATTCTGAGCAGATAGATACATCTACTTTTGAGATCACAGGCAGCGTTTATAATGGCATTGACGACAAGGGCAATCCCAAACACAATGACTACATATACAAGAATATGAGATTAAATGTCGTTGTTCAGAATGGCGAGGTACTTGCCGTACAGAATATCTATCCTGAGGAAGATACAAAGAAAAGCTCCAAGGAAAGAGAAACACTGGTTGAGCGTCAGCGTACTATCGATCCTATAATAATCAACGAGAATTCGACAGGTGTATTTGCCCTTGAAGACTGCGACAGCTTCCGACTTCTGTTTAAGGGTACATCTGATTTCCCTGCTACCGTTACACTTGTTTATACCTATGATGTGGTTGCTGAAAATCCATTGGATTTTACCAATATCGAGGACGGTGCTTTGGGTATGACGATGAATGTCGGATTTGATGAAAAGGGTTTTTATGATCCTTCTTATGGAATTGCAAAGAATGTCATAGTTGAGAAAAAGAAAAATTGATAAACTTAACTGCCGTGCATTGCGGCAGTTTTTATTTTACTATTGACAGGAGCAAATATATGTGATATAATCAAGGTGACGGTACTAAATAATGCTAAGTACCTATGCGGCGTATTCTTTGGAATATGCTTTTTTAATAACACACTACTGAACAATATTAAGTACATAAGGGGGCTATATAATGAATGATTATATCACGCGACTTGACAAAGCACTGTGCCGTTACGCTTCGCTTAAAACACGGGATAAGGTGATATCTGACTATCGGGAGTATTATGAAACATTATGTAACGAGGGAAAGACAGATGAGGAAATAGAGCAGAAGCTAGGCTCTCCGTCAACGATTGTCAAAGAGATCGTTGCGGAGGAAAATCGGATAAAAATAGTTATAGTGTTTCGTATAATAGCAGCGGTTGCGGCATTGGGCTTTTTAATTGCCAATATAGCTATGTCAAAGGAGACTTTCAATCTGTTTGATGACAACGTTTTTGTTTTTGTTTTGATGTGCGTGCAGACTGCGGTGTTTACATATCTGTCCTATGTGCTTGCAGCACACAGGATTAAGGATAGGTACAGATTTCTGCGGATTTCAGCGTGTATATCATCGTTTTCGCTTGGAATATTATATGCCTTGCTTGGTTTAAGGAGATTATTGTACACTATGGACAGTGAACTGCCGTCTGTGCCAGTTTTTGTTCATTATACGGTGATGCCTGTTATTTTTGCTGTAATCATAGATGTTGCGGCGATGTTGATTATTGCTGTAATAAAGAGGAGGAAAAATGAATCCGCAGCTTAAAAAGGGACTTATAGAGATGTGCATTCTTTCTCTTATTTCGGCGGCGGGAGAGATGTACGGCTATGAAATAATAGAGAAGATACGTGCAGACTTCGGAGAAACTCCCGAGGCGACGATATACCTTGCACTGAAAAGGCTTGACGAAAAGGGATATATCTGCTTTACAACAAAGTCGTCTGAATCAGGACCGCCGAGAAAGTACTATCGTCTGTTGGATTCGGGGAAAAGCTATTTGTCAGAGTTAAAGAGCGAGTGGAACTTTCTCGAAAAAGTGATCGGGAAATATATTTAACGGAGGAACTATGGGCTGTAATCTGTGTCCAAGACAATGCAACGCTGATAGAATAAACAGCGTTGGCTTTTGTGGAATGGGTGATAAAATAAAAGCGGCAAAGGCTATGCTGCATCACTGGGAAGAGCCTTGTATAAGCGGCAAGAATGGCAGCGGTGCGGTGTTTTTTTCGGGCTGTGTGCTTAGGTGTAGTTTCTGTCAGAATTACAGTATAAGTGTTGAGGGAGAGGGAAAGGAGATATCCACTCAACGTCTAGCGGAGATATTTATGGATCTTAAAGAACAGGGAGCACATAATATCAACCTTGTCAATCCTACACATTTTGTACCGCAGATAATTGCTGCACTTGATATGGTAAGGGACAGACTTGATATTCCTGTTGTTTATAATACAGGCGGGTATGAGCGTGTGGAAACTCTCAGAATGTTAGAGGGTTATGTGGATATATATCTGCCCGATGTAAAGTATTACTCCGAAGAGGCGGCAAGGCTATCTGCCGCACCGAATTACTTTGAAACGTCAATGGAAGCGGTTGAGGAGATGCTAAGGCAGACAGGAAAGCCTGTTTTTGAGGGTGAGCTTTTAAAGAAAGGTACTATTGTAAGGCATTTGGTCCTGCCAAATTTTTACAAGGACTCTGTAAAGATAGTAGAACATCTTGGAGAGCGGTTCGGGGAGGATATCCTGTTCAGTCTTATGAGTCAGTACACGCCGTTTTATAAGGCAAAGGACGATAAGAAAATGAACAGGCGGATAACCACCTTTGAATACAATAAGGTGCTTGACGCTGTTATAGCGGCAGGACTTGTCGGATTTATGCAGGAGAGAAGTTCTGCCAAGGAGGAATATACCCCTGATTTTGATTTAAAGGGAATATGAAAAAAGGCAGACTTTTTAAGGTCTGCCTTTCTGTTTTGATCATATTTTCTGTATCTTAGCGAAGTTTGCCATAAGCTTTTTTGTGCCTACTTTATCAAATTCAATGGTGACCATTGTGTCATTGCCCATACGCTTTGCTTCGGTTACTGTTCCCTCACCAAAGGTGTTGTGGCGTACTCTGTCGCCTGCTTCAAATACAACTCCTGCATTGATTGCCTTAGGGACAGTGGTTTGCTTTGCGGCCTCTTCTGCGAGATAATCACGTTTTACAGGCTTCTGGAATGTCATACCGGTATTTGTTTTGGGTTGGTCGCCTGTTTTGATGATAAGTTCTTCCGGAATCTCACGGATAAAGGTTGAAAGCTTGTTTCTCATAGTCTGACCATAAAGCATACGGTAAGCGGTATGCGTAATATACAGCTTTCTCTTGGCACGGGTTATCGCTACATAGGCAAGGCGACGCTCCTCCTCCATTTCGGCAAGGTCGCCGAGTGCACGGTAGCTGGGGAAGATGTTATCCTCCGCCCCCACGAGGAATACCGTATCAAATTCAAGACCCTTTGCACTATGCATAGTCATAAGGGAAACACGGTCGCTGTCACTGTCGTAGCTGTCAAGGTCGGAAACCAGTGCCACCTGTTCCAAAAAGTCGGGAAGTGTGATAGTGTCGTCCTCTTCAAGCAGTGCGAGGGCGTTTGATTTAAGCTCGCTGATGTTTTCAATACGGGCAGCACCCTCATCGCCGAGGGCTTTCATTGCCTGAATATAACCGCTCTTTTCGGCAACTGCGTCAATAAGCTCGTCCAGACGGAGAGTATCTGCAAGTTCGTCAAGCTCGTCAAACAGGTTTGCAGCGGCTTTCAGTGCGGCTGATTTACGGGAGAGCGTATCATACTGAGAAGCGTCACGGCAGACTTCAAGCGGAGATATACGCAGACCCTCTGCGATACGTACCACCTCTTCAACGGTGGCGTCACCGATACCACGCTTAGGCTCATTTATTACTCGGCGAAAACGCACGATATCGTAAGGGTTGTTTAAAAGTGCGAGATAGGACATAATATCCTTTATTTCTTTTCTATCGTAGAAACGTACACCGCCTACTATCTTATAAGGAATACCTGATCTTGCAAGTGCATTCTCAAAGCTGCGTGACTGAGCGTTGTTACGGTAAAGAAGTGCGAAATCCGCATATTTTTTTCCGTCGTTTGCACCGTCAAGGATAGTGTCGGCAATGAATTTTGCCTCTGACATCTCGCTTTCAAACTTGCAGCACTTTATCTTTTCACCCTCGCCGAGGTCTGACCAAAGAGCTTTGTCTTTACGCTGGTGATTGTTGCGTATTACAGCGTTTGCTGCATTGAGGATATTTTCAGTGGAACGGTAATTCTGTTCAAGGCGAATGACTTCGCAGCCCTTGTATTGCTTTTCAAAGCTTAAAATGTTCTCAATAGTTGCACCACGGAAGCGGTAGATACTCTGGTCGTCATCACCTACAACGCAGAGGTTTCCGCTGTCGCCTGCAAGCAGAGCGATAAGACGATACTGGGCTACGTTTGTATCCTGATACTCGTCTACCATTATGTACTTATACAGGTTGCGGTAGTGTTGAAGAACATCGGGATTTTCCTCAAAAAGACGGACGGTAAGGCAGATGATATCATCAAAGTCAACTGCGTTTGCAGCTTCAAGGGCGGACTGATAATCTGTATAGATATCTGCGGCACGTTTTTCCATTATATCCAGTGACTGATTTGCCATAACGGCATATTCTTTCGGGGATATCATCTTATCCTTGCAGCGGGATATCATATTTTTGAATACTTTCGGGTTGAATACCTTTTCATCAATGCCCTGCTTTTTCATAGCGTCCTTTATGATACGCTTGGAGTCGTCATCGTCGTAAATCGTAAAGCTGCTTTTATAACCAAGATGCTCTATCTCACGGCGGAGTATTTTTACACAGGCAGAGTGGAATGTGGAGGCGTTGATCTTTTCTGCCTCCTCGCCTATCATTCGGATAAGGCGTTCCTTTAATTCACTTGCTGCCTTGTTGGTAAAGGTGATAGCAAGGATATTCCACGGGTTTATTGGATTTACAGCGACTATCTCGGCAAGTCTTTCAGCGTTTTCGGGAGTCTTTTCCAAAGCGGGGAATTCATATAGGAATTGTTCTTCCTCGGGGGAGATACCACGCACCTCTGTATCGTTAAAGGCATTTCCGAAACGCATCATATTGGCTATACGGTTACAAAGCACGGTGGTCTTTCCGCTTCCCGCACCTGCAATAATAAGAACAGCTCCGTTCACCTTAAAAACGGCTTTACGCTGCATTTCATTGGTACGAGAGAAAAAGCTTGTAAGTGCATTTCTTTTGAGAGATAAATAATCCAAAATAATTACCGTCCTTAAAAAGAAAATTTTCGGGTGCAGCCGCCATAGGGAGGAGCACCCGAATGGATAAGTTTTTATGTATTACTGTACATTGTTAGTTGTTGTGTTGTTTGTTATATTGCCTCTTGTTGCGGTGGAGTAATCTCCGTCAAGTGCGATAAAGGGATTTACCTCTGTGCCGATAGCCTGAGGAAGAACACCGTTCCAGTTGCTTATTTTGAGGTATTCGATATAATCGGGGGACTGAGCTATCTGCTCCTGAACTACCTGGATAGCGTAAGCCTCAGCGTCAGCCTTGATCTTCTGGGAGTCTGCGTCAGCCTGAGCGGCAATTACCTGCTGTTTAGCTTCCTCTTCCTTTTCGGCGGTCTTGTTCTGCATTTTAAGAGCGTCCTGAGCGGCAATTACCTTAGCCTGAATGGACTGCTCAAATGCATCGTCAAAGGAAAGGTTTTCGATAGCGAATGCTGTTACGATGATTCCGTCGGGAGCAAGAGCCTCTTTTATCTTTGCGTATATAGCGTTTTGAACATCAGAGCGGTTCTGTACCAGCTTTTCAGCCTGTACCTTACCGATCTCGTCCTTTGTTATCTTTGCTACATTAGGAACGAGCAGCTTAGTTTCAACATTCTGAATACCGATCGTACGGATTATTTCAGAAAGCTGTGTACCGTCATAGTAGTAGTTGACTTTCAGCATAAGCTCGTTTACGGTCTGTGTATCACTTGTGTAGGCGTCTGTTGTTACAGCGTAAACCTGTTCACGGGTATCGACCTGTTCGATCTCCTCAACAAAAGGAATGTGGAAGTTAAGTCCTGCGGAAAGAGAGCTGTCAACTATCTTACCGAACTGATACTTAACGCCGATAAAACCTTCGTTTACAACGGTAAAGCTGCTGAAAGCAACGATCACCGCAAGAACAACGATAAGAGCTATCACAACGATAGCACCTACGCCCTTAGGCATATTGCCATTCTGATTATTTTCAGTAGAAAAATGTGTTACTGCCATATTATGTCCTTTCTGTCGTTTGCTGCGTGTGCCACTACACGTATTTCTTTTTTCGGGAGAAAAAGCCCGATTTTTCTGAATTGTTACAGGGACGAGCGGGAAAATTCGCCCCTGTATATTATAGCATATTTATTGGGGATTGTCTACAAGCTGTGAGTATTTATCCTCTACCATTACGTCACGACGGCTGATACCCGCATTTGCGAAAGCCTGTGTAAGCATAAGCTTTATTCTGTTGACCTGGTTTACTTCGGATGCACCTGGGTCAAAGTCGACTGCAACGATATTTGATTCGGGGTGCTGTCTGCGTAGCTCACCAATTACGCCCTTACCTGTAACGTGGTTGGGCAGGCAGGCAAACGGCTGCATACATACGATATTGGGAACTCCCTCGTGTATAAGCTCTATCATTTCCGCACAAAGGAACCAACCTTCACCTGCAATATTTCCGGGAGAAACAACGGTTTTAACGTTCTCACGCATTTCAAAGATATCTCCGGGACAGCCGAACTTTGTTCCCTTTACTGCCTTACGGTAGCTGCCCTCCATAAAGCGGATAAGCTTTACAGCGGCATTTTCTGCGATCTCTTTCTTCTTTGAGATATACAGCAGCTCACTCTTTGTTTTTCCGTGGGAGCATACATAGTAGAAGAATCCCATAAGGTCGGGTACAACTACCTCACAGCCCTCGTTTTCAAGCAGACCTATGATATCATTGTTTGCAACAGGGTGGAACTTTACCAGTATCTCGCCGACAAGTCCTACCTTAGGCTTCTGGATATCCAGCACGGGGAATTCGGAGAATTCCTTGACGATGTTTCGTACATTTTTATTGAAACGGCTGAGAGAGAGGGATTTCATCTCTTCTTTAAGGAATACTCTCCACTTTTCATACAGTGCATTGGCACTGCCCTTTTCTATCTCGTAAGGACGTATCTTGTACAGGCAGCGTGAGAGCACATCTCCGTATACTATACCCATAAATGCACGTACAGCCATTCCTGCGGAGAGCTTAAAGCCGCTCTGCTTTTCAAGACCTACGACGTTAAGGGAGATAAGCGGAATGTTTTCGTGGCCTGCGTCTTTAAGTGCTTTTTTGAGCATACCAACATAGTTAGTAGCTCGACACGCACCGCCCGTCTGGGTTATCATAACAGAGGTGTTGTTAAGGTCGTACTTACCGCTGTTGAGAGCGTGGATAAGTTGACCTACGATTAAGATAGAGGGGTAGCAGGCATCGTTGTTGACATATTTCAGACCCTCGTCAACAACAGCCTTTGAGCAATCTGTAAGGATAACGGCATTGTAACCGCTGTGCTGGAATGCGGCTTCCAGCATATCAAAGTGGATAGGTGCCATTTGAGGACAAAGGATAGTATGGTTTTTCCTCATCTCCTTTGTGAATTCAGGCTGTCTTACATATCCAACGTGACCCTGTACAGGCTTAAAGTTATGACGTTTTCTTTCCTCTACAACGGAGATGAGAGAACGAAGTCTTATTCTCGCCGCACCGAGGTTGTTTACCTCGTCTATTTTAAGGCAGGTGTACATTTTACCGAAGCTGCGGAGGATCTCCTGAACCTGATCGGTAGTGATGGCGTCAAGTCCGCAGCCAAAGGAGTTAAGCTGTACCAGTTCAAGACATTCGTGTTTACCTACTGCGTGGGCTGCGGCATAAAGTCTTGTGTGATATACCCACTGGTCTACTACACGGATAGGACGGACAACAGGCTCAATGTGGGCGATAGCGTCCTCAGTAAGCACTGCGTAGCCATAGCCGATTATCATTTCGGGCAGACCGTGGTTTATTTCGGGGTCAACGTGGTAGGGTCGGCCTGCAAGAACGATACCCTGTTTGCCGTTTTCTTCAAGATATTTGAGGGTTTCGTCACCCTTTTCACGCATTTCAGCCTTGAACATCTCGTCCTCGGTGTATGCCTTATCAAGAGCGGCAACTATCTCCGATTTTGTTATCTTTGCATCGGGAATAGAAGCGGAGAATTCCTCAAACAGACGTTCACCCATTCTCTTCTTGTGGAAGATAGGGAGGAACGGATTCATAAACTTAACGTCCTCACGAAGCTCGGGAACGGAGTTTTTGATTACCTCGCTGTATGTAGCGACAACGGGGCAGTTGTAGTGGTTATCCGCACCGTTCTTTTCGGACATTTCGTAGGGCATTGAGGGGTAGAAGATGAACTTTACGCCGTCGTCTACAAGTGCCTGAATATGTCCGTGTGCAAGTTTTGCGGGATAGCATACCGATTCAGAGGGCATCGTTTCGATACCACGGTCATATATCTCACGGGAAGACTTTGGTGACAGCTTCACGCTGAAACCAAGCTCTGTGAAAAGGGTATGCCAGAATGGATAATTCTCATACATACCGAGGACACGGGGGATTCCCACAACACCACGCTTTGCGGTGTTTTCGGGCAGACTCTCTCTGTCGAACAGCAGATGATATTTATAGTCAAACAGGTTAGGGAGCTTTTCCTTGCCTGCCACATTTCCTGCACCACGCTCACAGCGGTTGTTAGTGATGTATCTTGTTCCGTCTGGGAATTTGCTGATAGTAAGCAGACAGTTGTTGGAACATTTTCCACAGCGTGCGGTGGTCTTTTCGACTTTAAAGCCGTCAAGCTTATCAAGGGCGGCAATGGTACTGCCCTTTCCGTCGTCACGCTCTATTGAGATAAGAGCACAGCCGTATGCACCCATAAGTCCTGCCTTGTCGGGACGGATTACTTTCTTATCACAGATAGACTCAAACGCACGGAGTACAGAGTCGTTCATAAATGTACCGCCCTGTACGATTATCTTTTCGCCCATAGACGCAGTATCACGGAGCTTTATTACCTTGAACAGAGCATTCTTTACAACGGAGTAGGAAAGTCCTGCGGAGATATCCGCAACGGTAGCACCCTCCTTCTGAGCCTGTTTTACACGGGAGTTCATAAATACCGTACAGCGTGAGCCGAGGTCAACGGGATTTTGTGCGGAAAGACCGAGCTTTGCAAATTCCTCGCTGGTCATACCAAGAGCGTTTGCGAAGTTTTCGATAAAGCTGCCGCATCCCGAAGAACAAGCTTCGTTCAGCAGAATGCTTTCTATCTCGCCGTTACGCACCTGCATACACTTCATATCCTGACCGCCGATGTCAAGGATAAACTCCGCACCAGGGAGTATCTTGTCCGCAGCCTTGTAGTGAGCCATAGTTTCTATCTCACCAAAATCCGCACCGAGAGCAGCCTTTATAAGATGTTCGCCGTAGCCTGTGGTACAAGCCTTTGCTATGTATGCACCCTCAGGGAGAAGTGAATATATCTCTTTTAAAATTCCGATAACGGATTTAAGCGGGTCGCCGCCGTTTCCTGCGTAGTGAGAGAACAGTATCTCGGCGTCCTTGTTTAACAGTACTGCTTTTGTGGTGGTAGAGCCTGCGTCAACGCCGAGGTAACAAGCCCCCTGCTGCTTCGAGATATCAGCAGTAGGAATAATAGCCTTTGCGTGACGCTCCTTGAATTCTTTAAGCTCAATATCGTCCTTGAAAAGCGGAGCAAGTCGCTCTACTTCACGGAGTTGATTGTTTTCAAGCACCGCAGAATTTTTAACCAGCGAATCCATATCGGCTTCCGCACTTTCTTCGGAAAGGGCACAGCCCATTGCTACGAACAGGTTGGCATTTTCGGGGAAGATTATCTGCTCGGGAGTTAGGTTGAGAGTTTCAATAAATCTTTGTCTTAACTCGGACAGGTAATGGAGAGGGCCGCCGAGGAATGCGACATTTCCCTTGATAGGCTTACCGCAGGCAAGTCCGCTGATAGTCTGATTTACAACAGACTGGAAAACGGAAGCTGCAACATCAGAGCGTTTTGCACCGTCGTTAAGCAGAGGCTGGATATCACTCTTTGCGAAAACACCGCAGCGGGAGGCTATTGGGTAGATAGTCGTATGCTTTTTAGCCAGTTCATTAAGACCGCCGATGTCGGTGTTGATAAGTGCCGCCATCTGATCTATGAATGCACCTGTACCACCTGCACAGGTACCGTTCATACGCTGTTCAAGACCGCCTGTAAGGTATGTTATCTTAGCGTCCTCGCCGCCAAGCTCTATTGCAACATCTGTCTGAGGAATAAGCTTACGGATAGCATTTGTGCCGGCAGCTACCTCCTGTACGAATGGTATATTCAGCCATTTGGATACGGAGATACCGCCTGAACCTGTTACCGCAATATATACCTTTTCGCCTTTAAGCTGAGCACCTGCCTCGGCGATTATATCTGAAACAGTTTTTCTTATGTCGGAAAAATGCCTTTTGTACTGACTGTATAACAGCTCTCCGTTGTCGCCTATAACTGCGACTTTGACAGTAGTCGAGCCTATATCCAGACCAACACGTTTCAAAACGATCATATCCTTTCTATTGGGTAGAATTTACAAAATATATATTTAAATATGTACAACATTACAATTATATCACACTTGTTGAAAAAAAACAAGCGGATAATATCGGATTTTGTAATTATAGGGCGGGTAAATCCCGCCCTAAAACATTGATTCGGTTATTCCAATTCAAAAGCACCGGTATAGAGTCTGTAATACTGACCCTTTTCGGTGATAAGCTTATCGTGGCTGCCACGTTCGATTATCCTTCCGTGGTCAAGCACCATAATAACATCGGAGTTCTTTACGGTAGAAAGCCTGTGAGCTATCACGAAAACCGTTCTTCCCTGCATAAGTGCGTCCATACCAGCCTGTACGATAGCCTCTGTTCTTGTATCGATAGAGGAGGTGGCCTCGTCAAGTATCATAACAGGCGGATCGGCGACTGCTGCTCTTGCTATCGAAAGAAGCTGTCTTTGACCCTGAGAAAGTCCGCTGCCGCCGTGACGCAGCACCGTATTGTAGCCCTCAGGCAGCATACGGATAAAGCCGTCTGCGTTTGCAAGTTTTGCAGCGGCAATACATTCCTCGTCAGTAGCGTCGGGTTTTCCGTAACGGAGGTTATCCATAACTGTGCCTGTAAACAGGTTTACGTCTTGAAGAACTACCCCGAGAGATCGTCTGAGGTCGTCCTTTTTTATTTTGTTGATGTTTATTCCGTCATAGCGTATCTTTCCGTCTGCGATGTCATAAAAACGGTTGATAAGGTTAGTTATCGTTGTTTTTCCTGCACCTGTTGCACCTACGAACGCTATCTTCTGACCCGGCTCAGCATACAGGTCGATATTGTGAAGTACCATTTTATCTTCCGTATAGCCGAAATCCACATCATCAAGCACTACATTTCCCTTTACTTCGGTGTAGGTCACAGTGCCATCGCCGTGAGGGTGTTTCCACGCCCAGATGTGGGTACGCTCCTCTGTTTCTGTAAGCTGACCGTTTTCGTACTTTGCGTTTACAAGGGTTACATAGCCGTCGTCTGTTTCGGGCTTTTCGTCGAGCAGGGAGAATATTCTCTGAGCACCTGCCATAGCCATTACAACGGCGTTTAGCTGCTGGGATACCTGACCGATAGGGCCGATAAAACTGCGGGAAAGCTGTAAGAAAGATGCGATTGCACCGAGCGTAAGAGTATTTACAGCAAAACAAGCGATGTTTGTAACACCGTTTATTGCCATAACTCCGCCTATGATAGCAAGAATAACATACAGCAGATATCCCATACAGTTATTCACGGGCATAAGGATATTTGCGTAGGAATTCGCCTTTGCGATATCGTTTCTGAGGGTTTCGTTCTTTTCGCCGAATTCACGTTTTGCTGTGTCCTCGTGGCAGAATACCTTGATAACACGCTGACCGTTTACCATTTCCTCCACATAGCCGTTGAGGTCTGCAACGGAGGTCTGCAATCTCATAAAGTAGTGACCGCTCTTTCCTGCAACAAAGCCTGTCACCATAAAGATGAACACAAGGAATACAACTACCACCAGTGTAAGCCAAACGCTCATAGTAAGCATTGAGATGAACACAGAGATAATGGTTATCAGAGAGGACAGGAATGAGGGCAGTGATTGAGAGAGCATCTGACGGAGTGCGTCTGTATCGTTTGTGTAAAAGCTCATTACATCACCGTGGGTATTCGTATCAAAATATTTTACGGGGAGTTTTTGCATATGCGAAAACATCTCGTCACGGATATTTTTGAGGATACCCTGAGAAATGGTAGCCATAAGCCTGTTGTAGCAAAGTGTAGAAACTATACCCAGTACAAATATCACGCACATTCCGATAATAGCACTGACAAGTCCTGAGAAATCGGGATTTTCAACACCGATAAGCGGCATAATGTGGTCGTCGATAAGTGTTTTGATAAACAGAGAGCTTGCAACACCTGCAAAAGAGCTGATTATAATGCTTACAGCAACAAGTATCGCTTGTACACGGAATGGTTTCATATATCCGAGAAGTCGTTTGAGAACGCCTGCGTCTATTTTCATCTGAGGCTTTCCCATAGGAGCTTTCTGGTCATTTGTCTTTTTCTTGTTCATTCTTCCTCAGCTCCTTTCACCTGTGATTCATACACCTCACGATAGATATCGTTGGTTTTTAGCAGTTCATCGTGGGTTCCTATTCCGTTTATCTGACCGTTGTCAAGCACTATTATCCTGTCTGCGTCCTGAACGCTGGACACACGCTGTGCTATGATTATCTTTGTTGTATCGGGAATCTCATCACGGAAAGCTTTTCTTATCATTGCATCAGTCTTGGTATCCACTGCACTTGTGGAGTCGTCAAGGATCAGTATCTTAGGCTTTTTGAGAAGTGCTCTTGCAATGCATAGTCTTTGCTTTTGTCCTCCCGAAACGTTTGCACCGCCCTGTTCGATATATGTGTCGTATTTATCGGGGAATCCCTGTATAAATTCATCTGCACAAGCAAGTTCACAGACGTGCTTTATCTCTTCGTCTGTGGCATTTGCGTCGCCCCATCGGAGATTTTCTTTTATTGTGCCTGAGAACAGAACATTTTTTTGCAGAACCATTGCAACATTATTACGCAGTGCATTGAGGTTGTAGTCCTTTACGTTTTCTCCGCCGACCAGCACTTCTCCCTCGTTTGCGTCGTAAAGACGAGGTATCATCTGTACAAAAGTAGACTTTGACGAGCCTGTACCACCGATGATTCCGATAGTTTCTCCCGAATTTATCTTCACGTTTATAGTTTCGAGTGCGTTCTTCTCTGCCTTTTCAGAGTAGCGGAAAGATACATTTCTGAACTCTATTGAGCCGTCCTTTACATTAGTGATGTTCTTCTCACCGTCAACTATATCCGATCTTTCATCAAGCACTTCAACTATACGGTTAGCACTTGCCTTTGACATTGTTAGCATAACGAATATCATAGACAGCATCATAAGGCTCATCAGTATCTGTATCGAATAGGTGAAAAAGCTCATAAGCTCACCTGTGGAAAGACCTATTTGCTCGTTATTGCCACTTGAAACTATCGCCTGAGCACCGACAAAAGAAACAACTATCATACAGGCATAAATGGCTATTTGCATAAGTGGAGCGTTGAAAGCAACTGTCTTTTCCGCTTTGGTGAAATCCTTATAGATACTGTCAGAGATCTTACCGAACTTGCCTTTTTCGTGTTCTTCCTGTACAAAGGATTTTACGACACGGATACCACGCAGGTTTTCTTCAACAACGGAGTTAAGTCTGTCGTAGGTCTTGAATACTCTCTGAAAGCGTGGGAAAGCAGCCTTTATTATGAAGAAAAGACCTATTGCAAGAAAAGGAATAACATAGAGATATACCATAGACAGATTGCTGTCAATGCTGAATGCCGATACAAATGCAAAAATCAGCATAGCTGGGGAACGTACTGTAACTCTTGTGATCATCTGGAATGCCATCTGAACATTTGAAACGTCCGTTGTAAGCCTTGTTACGATACTTGCCGTGGAAAATCTGTCGATATTAAAAAACGAGAAGTTCTGTACATTGCGGAACATATCGTGACGCAGATTAGCCGCAAATCCTGCACTTGCGTGGGAGGCAGTAAATCCTGCCGCAACACCGAAGAATAGTGTAAGACAGGTCAGTATTATCAGCTTTACGCCTGATATCATAACGGCATTCATATCGCCGTTGTATATGCCGTTGTCGATAAGCTCTGCCATTACAAGTGGTATAAGAACTTCAAGCACGGTTTCTATTATAACGAATATCGGAGTAAGTATAGCGGGAAGCTTATATTCCCTTACGCAGGCTGCGAGTTTTTTTATCATATATCGTCCTCCTTTTGTGTCGGGTCGAGGTTTGCTTTAAGGCGTTCAAGATAGCCCAAAAGGTCGGAAAGCTCTTTTTCGGAAAAGCCTTTTGTTAGCTGTGCCTCCATTTTAGAGCCGTTTTCTTTCATAGCCTCTGCAATGGAAAGCCCCTTTTCTGTCAGCACCAGTTTTTTTAGTCTTGCGTCACTTGCCACGCTTATTCTTTGTATGATTCCCTTTTTTTCAAGAAGTATCAACACTTTTGAGGCGGTGGATCGGGTTATTCCGAATTGATCTTCAAGATCTTTCTGAAATACATCTTTTTTTGCTTTGGAAAGATGTCCTATTATCCACGCGTTTGAGCAGGTTATCCTGTCGTCCTCAAATAATGCTGCGGATGATTGTTCAAGATAACGTCGCACCGCATTGTTGAGTAAACGCAGTTCTATACCTATAAAGCGGTTATCCATTTGGTCCTCCTTTTTTGTTGTATTTCAGATTGTCGCACATTCAACATTATAAGCTGAATTGTATAAAAAGTCAATAGGGAATTTGTGATAAAATGCTAAAAAATCTTTTGAAAAAATGAAAGTCGAAAACAAGTAGTTATTGTTTTTTATTGTGGAATATGATATACTTAAATATATGACATAAAATTGGAGGAAGTGTTATGTTCAGCGAGATACACAGTGTCGGTCTGTTTGGATTAAATGCGTTTCCCGTTACTGCTGAGGCGAGTATGACATCGGGTCAGCCGCTTTTTGATATAGTTGGTATGCCTGATGTGGCGGTTCAGGAGAGCAAGGCGAGGATACGTGCCGCACTGGATCATTTGGAGCTTGGATATCTTCTCGGCGGAAAGGTAACTGTAAATCTTGCTCCTGCAAGTGTAAAGAAGATCGGCTCGATGTTCGATCTGCCGATAATAGTTGCACTTATGAAGCTAAGCAACGTTATAACTGCAGAGCTTTCCGACAGCGTTTTTATCGGTGAGCTTTCGCTGAATGGCTCTCTTTCTCCTGTAAACGGTGTGTTAAGTATGGTGCTTACCGCCGCACAGAATGGTGCAAAGCGTGTATTCCTCCCTAAGCAGAATGCAAAGGAGGCGTCTGTTGCAGACGGTATAGAGATATACGGCGTTGAACACCTTACTCAGCTGGTGGACTTCCTTTCAAAGGGTACGGGTCTTGTGGCGGAGAAGAAGTACATACCCTCTGATCAAACTGCAAAACATATTGCGGATTTTGCCGAGGTTATGGGACAGCAGGCGGCAAAGGCAGCTATCGAGGTCGCTGCGGCTGGCTCGCACAACATACTGATGTTAGGTCCTCCCGGCTCGGGAAAGTCTATGCTTGCCAAGAGGATACCTTCTATTCTTCCGAAAATTACCTTTGCTGAAAGTATTGAAACTACTCAGATACATTCCATTGCGGGTATGATAGACCCTGCTGAGCCGCTTGTGGTACAGCGTCCTTTCCGTGCAGTGAGCCATACTGCCTCTGCGGTGGGTCTTGTGGGAGGTGGTTCTATACCCCGTCCGGGTGAGATATCCCTTGCACATAACGGTGTGCTGTTTCTTGACGAATTGCCTGAATTTGACCGCAAGGTGCTTGAAACACTTCGTCAGCCGCTTGAAAACGGTGAGATAAATATTTCCAGAGCAAGTGGGTCTGCCTGCTATCCTTGTGATGTTATGCTCGTAGCGGCAATGAACCCCTGCCCCTGCGGTAATTTTGGCAGTCCGATCAAAAAGTGCCGCTGTACAAGTACGCAGGTGACATCTTATCTAGGAAAGATATCTCAGCCTGTGCTTGATCGTATAGACATACAGATAGAAGTAAAGCCTGTTGAATACAATGATCTGCGTGACCGCACTCCACAGGAAAGCTCAGCGAAGATAGCTGAGCGTATACAAAAGGCACGTGATATGCAGGCAAAACGTTTTGCGGGAACTTCCATCAAAAGCAACAGCGGAATAACTTCTGATATCATAGGAGAGGTTTGCAGACTTACTGCCGATGCAGAGGAAACTATGCATCGTGCTTTTGATAAACTTGGACTTTCCGCCCGTGCTTACGACAGGATATTAAAAGTAGCACGTACCTGTGCCGACCTTGACGAGAGCGAGAGCATAGAGAAAAAACATCTGTCACAGGCTATAAGCTATCGCAGTCTTGACAGAAAATATTGGAGCGGTACGTAACTATATCTCAAATACGGTTGTATTTCGCCGCAAAAAATGATATAATTAAGTATAATGACAAACGAAGGGGAAAGCGTTATGAAGAAGAGTCCTGTCTATGTGGCTTTTTGTATAAGTCTTATGGTCGTCGGAGTGCTTGGAATTGTTACGGGCGTATGTAATATAGCAGGTATAGAGCTACCTGATATCGTTGTAAGGATCATAGGCATTGTTGATATTATTGCCGTGCCTGTTCTGAGTTTTTCGTTTGTGCGGCTGTTCATAATGAAAAAGGATAATAAGGAGTGAAATATATATGCGTAGCTGTGGTATTTTAATGCATATAACAAGTCTGCCCTCGCCTTACGGCATAGGCACATTTGGTGAGGAGGCTGAAAAGTTTGCTGATTGGCTGAAAGAGGCAGGTCAGAAATACTGGCAGGTATTACCGATAGGCCCTACGGGTTATGGAGATTCTCCCTATCAGCCTTTTTCGACCTTTGCAGGAAACCCTCTGCTTATCGACCTTGATGAGCTTGTGGAGAACGGTTATATAACAAAACAGGCTTGTCTTGAAGCTGATTTCGGTGCAGATCCCTCCTATGTGGATTATGAAAAAGTAACACGCACGAAAATGGCACTTCTTCGTGAGGCTTATAAGAGCTTTACAGATGATGTGGGATATACCTCTTTTGTGATTGATGAACAGGATTGGCTCGATGATTATGCACTGTTCACCGCACTCAAAGATAAATACAGCGGAAAACCGTGGACTCAGTGGGACGAGGATATAAAATGCCGTCTTCCCGAGGCTATGGAACTTGCTCGCAAGGAGCTTTCCGAGGAGATAAAATTTATCAAGTTCGTGCAGTATATCTTCTACCGTCAGTGGGATAGATTTCATCGTTATTGCAACAAAAACGGTATTCAGCTTATCGGTGATATTCCGATATATGTTTCTCCCGATTGTGCTGATGTGTGGGCTCAGCCCGAGCTTTTTGAACTTGATGAACGTCGTAATCCGTCAAGGGTAGCAGGCGTACCGCCTGATTACTTTTCAAAGACAGGTCAGCTGTGGGGAAATCCTCTCTACAACTGGGACGAGATGAAAAAGACAGGTTATAAATGGTGGCTGAAACGAATCGGTAAGGCAAATGATTGCTTTGATATGCTCAGAATAGATCATTTCCGTGCTTTTGATACTTACTATGCGATCCCCGCAGGTCAGACAACAGCGGAGCACGGTACTTGGGAAAAAGGCCCCGGTATGGACTTGTTCAATGCTATCAAGCTTGATCTCGGTGATGTAAACATTATAGCAGAGGATCTTGGCGATATATTTGACAGCGTTAAGGAGTTGCTTAAAGACAGCGGTTTCCCTGGAATGAGAGTTCTGCAATTCGGCTTTAATCCCGAAAACAGTGACAACGATCATCTTCCGCATCACTATCCTGAAAACTGCGTAGCATATACGGGAACTCACGACAATGCTACCATTATGCAGTGGTATAAAGAGGCTGATGAAAGATCAAGGGCAATGGCTAAGAGATATCTTCGTCCCTCGATTTTTGAACGCACGAATATGTGCTTTATCAGAAATGTTTACGCAAGTCCCGCAAGACTGGCTATAATACCTATGCAGGACGTTTTAGGCCTTGGCAAAGACGGAAGAATGAATGTTCCTTCTACCCTTGGCGGCAACTGGAACTGGCGAATGAAACTGGGTGCAAACACACCTGCGAGAGCTGCAAAGCTTAAAGATATGGCTGAAACATATTACAGATAAATTAAAGCCGCACATCAGATGATGTGCGGCTTGATTATTTTGTCGTTTTCTAATACAAAGAAAAGGGACTATTTGATATAGCCCCTTTTTGGTTATCAGTTAATTACATTTCAACAGTAAGACCCTCAGCACTGCGAACCTTGAAGTTCTTTGCTGTGCCTGTTGTTGTAACCTTGATAGTATCACCGTTTCTTGTAGCAGATACTGTCAGTACAGCGTTGCTCTCGCTGTCGTAGATAGTTGTTTCTGCTGTCTTGCCGTCTTCAAGCTGGTAGATAACGATATCTGCATTCTCTGCGTAGTCGTATGTGAACGCACGCTTGAAATCGCCGTAAGCTACGATGCTGTTGGGCTTAGCAAGTACAGGCATAGAGTAGTAGTCGTGCTTTGTTTCGTACCACTTGCCGCCTTCAAATACTTCGCCTGTCTGGATATCTGTCCACTTGCCAGCGGGAACGTAGTACTGTGCAATACCATCTTCGTTGAATACAGGAGCGATAAGCAGGTTTTCACCCAGCATATACTGTCTGTCCAGTGCGAGAGTTGCGGGATCGTCGGAATAATCCATAACCATTGCTCTCATCATAGGAACGCCTGTTGCGTGTGTCTTGTTTGCCTGTGCGAACAGGTAGGGCATCATCTTACCCTTGAGCTTTGTCCAGTGACGGAGAACATCGCAGGACTCCTCGTCAAAGTTCCACGGTACTCTGTAAGAACTGTTGCCGTGCAGTCTGGAATGAGAGCTCATCAGGCCGAATGCACACCATCTCTTGTAAAGGTCGGGAGTACCCTGAGCCTCAAATCCGGAGATGTCGTGGCTGAAATAACCGAAACCGGAAAGACAGAGTGACAGACCGCCACGGAGTGTTTCCCACATAGACTCGTAGTTGGAGAAGCAGTCGCCGCCCCAGTGAACAGGGAACTTCTGTCCGCCTACTGTTGCGGAACGTGCGAACAGACAAGCCTTGTCCTTGCCGTAGTATTCTTCAAGAACCTCAAATACAGTCTTGTTGTAGAGGTATGTATAGTAGTTGTGCATCTTGTAGGGGTCGCTGCCGTCGTAGTAAACAACGTCCTTGGTGGGGATTCTCTCACCGAAGTCTGTCTTGAAGGCGTCTACGCCCATTTCACAAAGAGCACGGAGCTTAGCCTTGTACCACTCGCACGCAGCGGGATTTGTGAAGTCAACGATAGCCATACCGGGCTGCCACATATCACCCTGCCAAACGCTGCCGTCCTTATTCTTTACGAAGTAGCCGCCCTTTACACCCTCATCAAACATTGTGGAACGCTGTGCGATGTAGGAGTTGATCCATACGCAGATTTCAAGGCCCTTCGCTTTGAGCCTTTCGAGCATAGCCTTGGGATCGGGGAACATTCTCTTGTCCCAAGTAAGGTCGCACCAGTTGAATTCCTTCATCCAGAAGCAGTCAAAGTGGAATACTTCAAGAGGAATATCACGTTCAGCCATACCGTCGATAAAGCTGGAAACAGTCTTTTCGTCATAATCTGTTGTGAAAGATGTTGTCAGCCACAGACCGAATGTATAAGCAGGAGTAAGAGCAGGCTTACCTGTCAGTGTTGTATATGTGGAGATAACATCGGAGATCTTGTCGCCGCCTATTACGAAGTACTCCATATGCTCACCCTGTACGGAGAAAGCGACCTTGGATACTGTTTCACTTGCAACCTCAAAGCATACCTTTTCGGGGTGATTTACAAATACACCGTAGTTTCTGGAAGACACATAGAAAGGAATGGACTTGTAGCTCTGCTCGGAGGATGTACCGCCGTCATTGTTCCAGGTCTCAACAGTCTGGCCGTTCTTTACGAATGTGGAGAACTTCTCGCCAAAGCCGTAGATATTTTCGCCAACGCTGATATTGAGCATTTCACGGATAACACCCTGCTCTGCTGTTTCTTCGTGTGCGAAGAAGGGCTTCATCTGATCGTTAGCCATACGCTCGTTGGTCTTCCACTGTTCTTCAAGAATATAGGAGGTAGTTCTCCAGCCTTCCTTTGTAAGCAGCTTGTCGCCGTAGTAGTACTTGATGTCCCAGGCACCGCCCTTGGCAACAACTACCTTTGTTTTGCCGGAGATAAGCTCATAAGCACCGTCTGTTTCCTTGATAACGGGCTTAAAGTTCTTGTCCTCGTTAAGCTCAAAAGCGGGGGACTTTTTCAGTGCACCCTTGAAGTGGTCGATAGATACCTTGATAGTGTTTTCAAGTGTAGATGTAAAAGAGATTTCCAGTACAGGACCGCCGAGTGTCATACCTCTGTTGCCGATCCACTGATTGGTTGCCAGTACATTGATAGATGTATCGTCTGCTGTTACCTCATACATCTGTGTTGCGTAGTTTACGCCGTAGCCGGGCTTGTTGAGCCAAAGTCCGTCTGCATACTTCATAGATCTGATCCTCCGTAGATATATTTTTATTATTTTATATTTTGAGTAATCGTTTACACGACCTTACTATTATTCTAACATACTTCATTTCAAAATGCAAGGGGGTAAAGCAAATTTTTTAGTTTTTTTGTTCCAAAAATATAACGAAACGCTCTGTTGTTTTTGGCTTTTTGGATAACGATTACCCCCGTGAAAATCACGGGGGTAGATATGTGTTATTACATCAGCTTATTATAAAGCTCTGTGATCTCCTCAACAGAGGTATCTCTGGGGTTTCCGGGACGACAAGCGTCATCATAAGCGGACTGGGCAAGGAAAGCGATATCCTCAGGTTTTACGATATCTTTAAGGTCGGTGGGGATACCTACATCAACGGAGAGCTGCTTAACAGCGTCGATAGCTGCCTTTCTGTACTCCTCCTGTGACATATTCTCTGTACCCTTAACACCCATAGCCTTTGCGATGTCACGGTATTTCTCGCCTGTGCAGGGAGCATTGTACTCCATTACTGTGGGGAGAATGATAGCATTTGCAACACCGTGGGGTGTATCATACAACGCACCGAGAGGGTGAGCCATAGAGTGAACGATACCAAGACCTACGTTTGAGAAGCCCATACCTGCAACATACTGACCGAGAGCCATATCCTCGCGTCCCTCAGGAGTGTTATCTACCGCACCGCGGAGAGAACGAGCGATTATTTCGATAGCCTTTAAGTGGAACATATCGGAAAGTTCCCAAGCACCCTTTGTGATGTAACCCTCGATAGCGTGTGTAAGAGCGTCCATACCGGTTGCGGCTGTAAGACCCTTGGGCATCGTGGACATCATATCGGGGTCAACCACAGCTACTATCGGGATATCGTGGGGGTCAACGCATACCATCTTGCGATCCTTTTCAGCGTCGGTGATTACATAGTTGATAGTAACTTCTGCTGCTGTGCCTGCGGTCGTGGGAACTGCAATGATCGGAACACAAGCCTTCTTTGTGGGAGCAACGCCTTCCAGACTTCTTACGTCAGCAAACTCGGGATTGTTGATGATAATTCCGATAGCCTTAGCAGTATCGATAGAAGAACCACCACCGATAGCGATGATATAATCAGCACCACTGGCCTTGAATGCGGCAACGCCCGCCTGAACGTTTTCAATAGTAGGATTAGGCTTGATATCAGAGAAGATATCGTATGCAAGACCTGCATTGTCAAGAATATCTGTTACCTTCTTTGTAACACCGAACTTGATAAGATCGGGGTCAGAGCAAACAAGAGCCTTTGCAAAGCCTCTGTTCTTAGCCTCGTCTGCGATAGCGGAGATAGCACCCGCACCGTGATAAGAGGTCTCGTTGAGTATAAAACGATTAGCCATTGGTTTTTACCATCCTTTCATTATAAGTTTTAAGCCTTTTGGCTGTATTACTTAATGTTATGTACCATTTCACTGGTAGATTTGAGTGTTTCACGAAGATCGTCGATAGAGGTTGCGTTTGTTTCAACAGCTTTTGTAACATTTTTGAGTTGTGCATTGATATTGGTGATAGCCTTTTTGATCTCGTTAAGGGTGGTTTCGACCTCGCCTGCCTGCTTTGTGTTCTTGTTAGCGAGAGTACGAACCTCCTGTGCGATAACGTTGAAACCTGCACCTGTAACACCGCCGGCTCTCTTAGCTTCGATAGACGCATTGAAGCCTATAAGTGTAAGCTGTGTGGATGCGGTTTCGATAGCCTTTACGATGCTGTCGGTATTTTCAACAGCCTTAACAGAGGAAGCGGTAGCCTTTTCGATCTCTTCAAAGGATTCGTTAAGGGCATTCATACTTGCAGTAACATCATTGATCTGCTGCTCGATATCCTCAAACTTAGCGTTGATCTCTTTCAGTGCAGAGTCGTTTGCATTACTCTTTTCAACAGCGAGAAGTCGCTGATAACCTACCTCGGACAGAGCGTTTGCCATCTGATAAAGCAGGTTTGCGGCAGCGTCGATCTGCTGCTTGGGAACGATCTTGATCTTGCGGAGAGCCTTTACATAATCATCGGGATCAACATTGATCTCCTTTGCAATCTGACGGAATTTCTCCTCATCAGGTTCTTCGGGAAGCACCTGACCGCCGATAAGAGAACCGATATGCTGTCCGTTAAGAATGATAGGAGCAGCAAAGTCTACCAGACCGCCGTGGCAGTAGTAAACAGAGGGACGACCTGTCTTGCTGGACTCCGCACCGCCTTGAAGGTCACACTGGTTGCAGCGTTCACAACCAACCTTGGACTTTCTTGTAAAGTTCATACAGAAATCAGTGGGGTTACTGAGCTCTGTAACAGAACCCGTGTCGTCTGTTGTGAGGGCAGCCATACCAGTTGCGTCAGCAAAAGCGTCTTGCAGACTTTGGAGTGTGTTTCTGTCAATCAGATCAAGCAGACTGATTTTTTCGTTGCTCATAATTATATTCCTCTCTTCCATAACGGCAATGCCGTATATCATTAAATTATTACCTTTATTATACAATATTTTTTCTGATAAATCAAGTGTTTTTATGTAGTAAATTGCTCATTGGGATATAAATTCTCAGATGTTTTTTGTGAGTATTTCACAATTTGTTATTGGGCAAATGTTTTTATAAACAAGCACTTGATGTTATATTAGAAAATTTACGATTTATTATGATGTGGTCTTGCAAAAACACTAAAAAAAAGATATAATATAAATATCTATACAATGAAAGGAATAAAAGGCAATGGAATTTATCAGTGAGCGTACAGCCTTTACTCTGCTTTCAGAGCTTGTGGTGAAGTCGGGGGTATCCCTGTTCAATGCCGTGAAATATATTTATATGATAGCGGATAAGGATTTCTACAATATAAATATCAAGGATATATTCAAGATAGCCTTAAATAATATATCGGATACTGCGGCACTGCATAATACAGGCATAAAGCTGGACAAGGACAGGTGCAAGGAGATGAATACTCCCGAGTACGAACGTGTTCTGTCGCTTATGGTATATTCCTTTGCGGTTCGTCTGCCTGAGCTAAAAAACGTAAAAACAGCGGGCGGCTACCTGAACGACCGTCAGATAAAGACGATATATGATATGGTGGTGGCAAAGGGTGCAGGTAATTACGAAAATGTTATCACCCTGGACTACGAGGAAGTACGCAGACTGGTGAAATCGGGAAAACCTGTTCCCACATACGACGCAGAGTGGTTCAAGGGATATATCTACGCATATTGTCCCGCCCTTTCTGCGATAACCAATAAAAATCTGCTGCTGCTTGGCAGCGCGGATATATTGTTCACACTGTTCCACAGCTGTCTGGAAGAAGAGCTTGTAAGAGTGCTGAACGCACTTTCTGCCAAAGCGTAATAAAAGGGAGGAAACGAAATGAGCAAGGTCAAGATCACAGCAGACACTGTATGCGATCTGTCTGAGGAATTAAAAGAACGTTACAATATCAGCACGGTTCCGCTTTATGTGACAAAGGGCGATGAAACTCTGCGTGACGGTATTGAGATCACTCAAAAGGAAGTGTTCGGACATTACCGTACCACAGGAAAGCTGTGTTCCACATCTGCGGTAAATATCGAGGATTTCACACAGTTCTTTAAAAGAGAGCTGCAAGGATATGATGAGCTGATAATCATCACGATAAGCTCTGAATTTTCAAGCTGTTATCAGAATGCCTGTATCGCTGCGGAGGATTTTGAAAACGTTTATGTTGTGGATTCCCGCAATCTTTCAACAGGTGAGGGATTGGTCGCTGTCAAGGCGGCAAAACTTGCAGAACAGGGTCTTTCCGCAGGTGAGATCGTGACAAAGCTGCAAATGGACGTTATTCCCAAGATCGATGCAAGTTTTATCGTTGCCAATGTTGAATATCTGCATAAGGGCGGAAGATGTTCTTCGATAGCGGCACTGGGAGCAAATCTTTTAAAGCTGAAACCTTGTATTGATGTTATTGACGGCAAGATGAAGGTCACAAAGAAATACCGTGGAGCACTTGATAAGTGTATCAAGGAATATGTCAAGGACAGGCTTACTCAGGCAGAGGCAGACGATGAACTTATCTTTGTAACACATACAGCAGGACTTACTGTTTCATCTATGGCGGCAGACGAGGTGAGCAAGAACAAAAGATTCAAGGAGATCGCTATTACAGACGCAGGCTGTACAGTTGCCTGTCACTGCGGCGAGGATACTCTGGGAGTTTTGTTCATACGCAAATAATTGACAACCTATACAGCATATAATTCCTTGAAATGAGGTGTTATTATATGCAGTATATCAATAAATTTTCTTATCTTGAATCCGAACGTCCTGCTTTGTCGGGAATAATGAAGGGCGGTCCTGACGCTGAGAATGCCGAGGGTATCGTGGCGGTGTTCTGGCTGCCTGACGCCTTGTATCTTCAAGCGGATTTCAGGGGGCTTCCTCCGTCGGAGGTGTTCGGATTTCATATCCACGAGGGTTATATCTGCGGCGAGGCAAGGGACGAAAATACCTTTGCGGGTGCAGGAGGACACTACTCAAATTGTGCGGAGGGAATGTGGTGTGACAGACACCCTTATCACGCAGGAGATCTTCCACCTGTATTTTCGGATGCAGATGGAAATGCCTCAATGCAGGTGTATCTTGATAAAGCGAATGTATCGGAGCTGTCGGGCAGGGTACTGATACTTCACAGCAGACGAGATGATTTCAAGACGCAGCCTGCGGGAGATAGCGGTACACATATAGTTTGCGGTGTACTGGCTGAATATTTGTAAAAACAGGATTGTCTGATAGTATCGGACAGCCAAAGAAAAGGAGAAATATAAAATGGCAAGTGAGATCAGAAACGCTGACCTTTGGGAAAGCGGTGCTAGAAAAATTGAATGGGTAAAGCGTAATATGCCCCTATTAAGAGGTATCGAACAGGAGTTTGCTGCTGAAAAGCCCTTTGCGGGACTTCGTGTGGCTCTTTCGGTACATCTTGAAGCAAAGACAGCATATCTTTGCAAGGTCCTTGCGGCAGGCGGTGCGGAGATGTATGTTACAGGCAGTAATCCCCTCTCCACACAGGACGATGTTGCGGCGGCTCTTGTACACGACGGTCTGAATGTATTTGCGTGGTATGACGCAACAGACGAGGAGTATCACCGTCACATTTCTAAGGTAATTGACGCTCGTCCCAATGTTATTATTGACGACGGCGGCGACCTTGTAAACCTTATTCATAATGAGCGTCCCGAGCTTATTCCCGATGTTATCGGCGGTTGTGAGGAAACCACAACAGGTATCATCAGATTGCAGGCAATGGACAAGGCGGGAGCACTTAAATTTCCTATGGTGCTTGTAAATGATGCAGACTGTAAGCACCTGTTTGATAACCGTTACGGTACAGGTCAGTCCGTATGGGACGGTATCAACCGTACAACTAACCTTATCGTTGCAGGCAAGAATGTAGTAGTTGCAGGCTACGGCTGGTGCGGTAAGGGTGTTGCAATGCGTGCAAAGGGTCTTGGTGCAGAGGTAATAGTTACCGAGATAGACCCTATCAAGGCTATGGAGGCTGTAATGGACGGCTTCAAGGTTATGCCTATGCGTGAAGCGGCAAAGGTGGGCGATTTCTTCGTTACGGTTACAGGCTGTGCAGACGTTATCGGCGAGGAGGCTTTCCTCAATATGAAGGACGGTGCTATCTGCTGTAATGCAGGCCACTTTGATGTAGAGGTAAATATGGCAAAGCTTCGTGAGATAGCAACAGACAGCTATCTTGCAAGAAACAATATTATGGGCTACAAACTGCCTAACGGCAACACGGTATTCATCATCGCAGAGGGCAGACTTGTAAACCTTGCGGCAGGCGACGGTCACCCCGCCGAGATTATGGATATGAGTTTTGCTATACAGGCTCTGTCCGCTCTTCACGTTGTAAAGAACAAGGGTAAGCTCGGTAAGGACGGCACAATGACTGTAAACGTACCTGCTGAGGTCGACAGAGAGGTAGCTCTCCGTAAGATAAACAGCTGGGGCATCGAGATAGATAAGCTTACCGATGAGCAGGCTAAGTATCTTGGCAGCTGGGAAGTATAATCAAACATATCAGGGGAGTGAGGGATTATTCCTCACTCCTGTTTTATAGGAGGTACAATATGAACGAAGTATACGAAAAGCTTTTAAAATGCTACAATTCTTTTGAAAAGAAGATAAGCTTCAAGCCTGAACTTGCACTTATCCTCGGCAGTGGTCTTGGTGACTATGCTGATACTATGGACATCAAGGAAGTGCTTGACTATAACGAGCTTGAAGGTTTCCCCATATCCACAGTGCTTGGACACAAGGGTCGTTTTGTGTTTGGCTATGCGGGAGGTGTCCCTATTGTTGCGATGCAGGGTCGTGTTCACTATTATGAGGGTTACAAGATGTCTGATGTGGTACTTCCCACACGCCTTATGAAGCTTATGGGTGCAAAAACTCTGTTTCTTACGAATGCTGCGGGCGGTATCAACAGGACATTTAATTGCGGCGATTTTATGATGATAACCGACCATATTTCCTCTTTTGTACCTTCGCCCCTTATCGGTGCAAACATTGATGAACTCGGTGTGCGTTTTCCTGATATGTCTGAAATATACAGTAAGCGTCTGCGTAATATCATAAGGAATGCAGCAATAGACGAGAAAATTCCGCTCAGAGAGGGCGTTTATGTTCAGACAACAGGTCCTAATTATGAGTCTCCTGCTGAAATTCGTATGTACTCCGCTCTCGGTGCTGACGCAGTAGGTATGTCCACCGCAGTTGAAGCTATGGCGGCACGTCACGCAGGTATGGAAATATGCGGTATCTCCTGTATTTCTAACCTTGCAGCGGGAATCTCTCAGAATCCCCTTACCCACGCAGAGGTACAGGAAACGGCAGACAGAGTAGCTCCGCTTTTCAAACGCCTTGTAACAAGAGCAATAACTGATATCCACGCTTCCAACAAGTAAGATGATAGTCCTTATCTCAGGCAGCTCTCACACGGGCAAGACCGCCCTTTCTCAAAGGCTTATGGAGAAGTATAAGATCCCCTATATGTCCATAGACCACCTTAAAATGGGACTGATAAGGAGCGGACAGACCTCTCTCACGCCCGAAGACGACAAGGAGCTTGTGCCGTATCTGTGGAATATCGTCAAGGAGATAATAAAGACCGCCATTGAAAATAAGCAGAGCCTTATAATTGAGGGCTATTATATCCCGTTTAATTGGCAGAAGGACTTCACAGAAGAATATCTTCCACATATTTGTCATTACTGCCTTATTATGACAAGGGAGTATATAGAAAGTCATTTCGATGATATCAGAGCCAATGCTAATGTAATAGAGGACAGGCTTGACGACAGCTGGCTAAACGAAGAAAGTCTGATAGAGGATAACGAATACAATCTTGCGATGTGCAGAAAGCACGGTTGTGATACTATCATTATTTCAGACAAGTATGATGTTGATATAGAGCTGTAACAGGGGTGATTTTATGAAAGCGAAAAAGTCCGCAAAGCTTTACATACTTAGTGCGGCGATAGTTATATTGCTTATTATATGCCGCTTTTCAGTATGTAATCTCAGAAATGGTGCGCTATACGGACAGACCGGATTTTATATTTCGCTGGCACTGCATACTCTTTGCCTGATTTTAGGTATAGGGTATATAGTCCTTTACTTTGTTCTGTTTAACAAAAACGATACTACAGGTGGCTTTGTTTCCTGCCTGATCATATGCATATGTATCCTGCCTTTCAGCGTGTTTGAATCTATCGATTACTACAAAGATGCTATAAACGGCAGTGTAAAATTTAAAACCGAAACATACGAGATATGTGTGGAAAGGGTTTATGAATCAAACCCAGACCGCCCGAGAGATATAAGCTTTTACGGTGCCGATAACGAACGCCATACCCTTATCATCTCCGATGAGCTTTATAAATATCTGAGAGAAAACAATCCTTCCGATGGAGGAAGGACAGCATATGTCGAGGCAATAGGAGGTATGATGCCTGCAAAGCAGCATTTTGTGGAGATAGAATATTTCGGACACACTGACTACCTTGTGGATATACAGATATTGAAATAAACAAAAAGCCGAGTTTTTTCTCGGCTTTTTTTAATAACCTCTTTACAAAAACGTGGAATTATATTAAAATATAAAATGTATAAATATTTTTGTGAGGAAATAAAATGGATAAATTTAAAGAACTTAATTTCGGTGTGGACGGCGACAGCATTACAGCGGGAAATCAGTGGTCTTATCACGTTTTCAATGAACTGGGTCTGAGAACTCACCACAATGTAGCCGTAGGAAGTGCCGTTTGGTACAAGCGTACTATCGAATGTGCAGGAAGCACAGTTACAACGCAGGATTACAACTCCCCTGATTTTGCGGGAATAAGCGGCGGCTGGGAGCCTACCGACGACGCCAACGAGATGCAGATGCGTGCAAACAACTGTGCTATCGTACATATACAGAAATTTATTGCAGAAGTAGAAAACGGCGAGTATCCCGAGCCTGATATCTTCGCTTTTGCTATGGGTACGAATGACGCAGAGGAATGCATAGGCGATCCCGAGAAAGCACTTACAGGCAAGTCTCTCTCCGATAATGATAACATCGACCTGTTTACCGAGGCAGGTGCAATACGCTGGTGTATTCAGACTATACTTGAACATTACCCCGAATGCCGTGTGTTCGTAATGACTCCTTTGCAGACGGCAACTCCCGAGCATAACGAAAAGACATTAAAGGTGATCGAGTGTATGAAGAAGATATGCGGCGGTATGTCGGTGCAGGTCATTGATTGCTATAATGGCAGCGGAATATGCGAAAAGTTTGAAAATATAGGCGGTGAGGGTAAATACCTTATTGACGGACTTCACCCAAAGGTAAACGGTCAGATGCTGGAAGGCAGATTTGCTGCAAAGGAAATAAGAAACAACTATTTCTGATATAGGAGAATTGTATGGAATTACCCGCAGAGTTGCGTTTTAAGATAGAGCAGCTCATCTCACAGGAGAATATAAAAGCCTTGACTGCAAGTGCGGAGGATATATCACGACGCTATCGTAACGAGAGCGGAGCTGGTAAGAGCCTTGTAAACAGCAAAAAAGATGTCCTTGCCTATGCGGCGGTAAGAATGCCTGCTACATTCGGTGCAGTCAGCAAGGCTTTGGAGCTTACATTAAAGCAATGGGACGGAAATATTTCGTCGGTGCTTGATGTGGGTGCGGGTACAGGTGCGGCAAGTCACGCAGCAGAGCTTTTGACGGAATGTGATAATATCACTTGCTTAGAGCGAGAAGAGGGTATGATATCCCTTGGAAAAGAGCTGATGTCTGCAAGGAATATCTCAGCAGAATGGATAAAAGAGGATATTTCTTCTGATGCGATATCACAGCACGCAGACCTTGTTATTTCATCGTACTGTCTTAATGAGCTTTCGCCCTCATCAAGGAAGAATGCACTGCTCAAACTATGGGAGAGTACAGACAAGCTGCTGCTTATCGTAGAGCCAGGCACTCCCGAGGGTTTTTCTCAGCTGAAAGCTGCGAGAGAGCTGCTGATATCCGAAGGGGGATACATAGTTGCCCCTTGCCCTTACGACGGAGCTTGTATGTTGCCCGAAAATGATTGGTGTCACTTTACGGTAAGAATAGCCCGTTCGAAACTGCACAAGCAGTTAAAGGGCGGCGAAGTACCCTATGAGGACGAGAAATTCAGCTTTCTGGCGGTATCCCGTGAGAAATGCAGCGGTAGTGCAAGGATACTCCGTCACCCGAAGATAGAAAGCGGCAAAATAACATTAAAGCTTTGCACAACGGAAGGTATCTGCGAAAAGATAGTTACCAAGAAAAGTCAGTTGTTTAAAGCGGCAAGGAAATCCGACAGCGGAGATACCTTCTCCGAGGTGTGATACATATAGCGGAGGTCGAATTTTGGAGATAATCATAGTAAAGACCGATAATATTTCTTTTGCGGATATTGAGGAATATCTTTCCTGTGTTTCATCGGCAAGACGTTCGGTAGTGCTGAAAAAATCCTCTGATACAGACAGGGTGCAGTCGCTTGTGGCAGGATTGTTGTTACGGTCAGAGATATCAAAACGTACAGGCGTACCAACTACCAAAATATCCTTTGTAAAAGGACCTCACGGAAAGCCGTATTTAAACGGCGGAGAGGTGCAGTTTTCGATATCCCATACAAAGGGAGCGGTTTGTGTTGCGGTGGGTGAAGCGGCAGACGGCGAGATAGGTGTGGACATCGAACGATGTGACCGCCGTGCCTCTGACAGACTTAAAGAGCGTGTTCTCTGCGAGAATGAGCGTATGTTCGCTTATAATGACGAGGGATTTATCCGTATATGGGTAAAAAAAGAGGCTTTTTTAAAGCGTATGGGTATAGGTGTTGCGACTGATTTAAAGGGAGCTGATACTACTATTCTCCCCGACACTGTTGATGTCTTTTTTGATGATTATTTTGTAGGAATATCGGGAAAAAATGCGACAGATACCCATATAACAAGCATTTCTGTGGAAGAGCTTCTTTCGAGGTTCACTACAAGAAAAAAATAGGACGTGCAGGCGAGATCTCGCCTGCTTTTTGTTTGTAATAACTCCGCTTTTTGCTGCATATAATTCAGCGAAAAGTAATTCTGCGTATTTTGCAGAAAGGAGAATTGCTATGGACGATATGAAGAAGCTTGTTGAACGGTACAAGCAGGAGCTTATGGAATACAGCAAGGTGGCAAAGGCTGCTGCCCCGCCTAAAAAACTTGAATTTCCCGAGATGACGGAGGAACAGCCACAGCCGACAAAAACTGAACGACCGATATGGACGGAAACTCCTAAAAAGCCTGAGATAATCGGATATGCAGACAACGGCGACCTTATGAGTGCTTTCAGCGATATGTTCGTAACGGGTGATATGTCATCGGAAACGACTGAGGAATCTGTATTTGATGAACCTGATACGGACAGTGAAGAATACATAGAGCCTGTCCCTGACCTTGTGGAGGAGATGCCTCCCGAAGAGGATAATTCTTTCGATGAGGAGGACAATGGTGTATCTACCGTTACTCCCGAAGAGACAGAGGAGATAGGTGATATCCCCGAAAGCGGACAGTCACCCGAAGAACAGCTTGGAAAACGTGATTTTGAGGAACAAACGCCTGTTCGCAATTCCCGTGAGGATATCCGTCCGTTAAGACAAAGCGGCAATGACAGTCCTGTTGCGGAAGAGAGGTCATATTCCTCTGTGCAGGAATTTAATGATGCAAACACCCGAAAGGGAACGGTTCGTTTTGTGACTTATACCGCAAGGGGAGCTTTACCTGTCCCAAATGCTAACGTGGTAGTATCAAAACGCATCGGCGGAGAGCCGTATATCTTATATACGCTTACGACAGATATGAGCGGTCAGACGCCTATCATTTCTCTTCCCGCACCTCCAAAGGAGCTTTCTATCACTCCTGACAGCAAGATAACTCCTTATGCCACATACAACGCAGAGGTGACAGCGGCAGGGTTCAATGATGTTCTTATCTCGAATATGCCTGTGTTTGAGGGGGTGCTGTCAGTTCAGAGGATAGCCCTTGTCCCCGATGTTGGTCAGCAGCTGCCCGAGGTGATTGCAGAAAGCGAACCGCAGCTTAACGGAGGTGTGTAATGCCAAGATATGATGTTCCTACCGTTCCTGAAACGATAACCGTGCATTTAGGCACTCCCGACTCAAATGCACCTAATGTTACACTGTCCTTTCCTGATTATATAAAAAATGTTGCGTCAAGCGAGATATACCCGACCTGGCCTGAGGCATCGCTAAGGGCGAATATCTACGCCCAGATAACCTTTGCCCTTAACAGGGTTTTTACAGAATGGTACAGGAGCAGAGGGTATGATTTCGATATTACAAGCTCTACTCAATATGATCAGGCATTTGTAAACGGCAGAGAGATATTTCAGAACATCAGCCGCATTGTTGATGAGGTCTTTAATAACTATGTGGTAAGACAGGGCGATATCGAGCCGCTTTTTACACAGTTCTGTAACGGCACGACTGTTACCTGTGAGGGGCTTTCGCAGTGGGGTACAGTTCCACTTGCGGAAAGAGGCTATACTCCCTATGAGATTCTTCAATTTTATTACGGAGATGATATCAATATCGTGCGTAATGCACCTGTTTCTCCCTATGTTCCGTCCTACCCCGGAACTCCGTTTGGGATCGGTTCATCAGGTAACGAGGTACGAACCATTCAGGTGGAGTTAAATCGTATAGGCAACAACTACCCCGCTATCCCTAAGATAATGCCGGCAAACGGTATCTACGGCGAAGCTACCGCAGAAGCGGTCAGAGTATTTCAGGGAGTGTTTGGTCTGCCGCAGACAGGTGTTGTGAATAAAGCAACCTGGTATCAGATCAAGTTTATTTTTGCTGCTGTAAAGGGCCTTGCGGAGCTTACCAGCGAGGGGTTACGCCCCTCTGAGGTGGAGCAGACTTTTCCGGAGCAGCTGCAAAAAGGCGATTATGGTCAGCCTGTACGTTCTGTGCAATATTATCTGAATGTTATTGCTTTCTTTAATCCTGAAATTCCTGAAGGACCTGCCGACGGTGTTTTTGGAGAAATGACAGAGCAACAGGTTCTTGCGTTTGAACGGTTTTACGGACTAAATCCCGATGGAATTGTGGATTTCAGGACTTGGCAGCTTATACAACGTATATATAATGATATCCTTGCGGGACTTCCTGAGGGGTATGATTCGGGGGCGGCACTTCTTTATCCGGGATATAATTTAACTCCCGGTATGTCGAATGACGATGTACGGGAGTTACAGACCTATTTAAGCGTTATCGGCAGAAATTATCGTGATATTCCCGAAATACCTGTGACAGGTTATTTCGGGAATGAAACGGAAAATGCAGTTCGTGTATTTCAGGAGCTTTTCGGACTTGACCCGACGGGTGTGGTAGGAGCCCCTACGTGGGACGCTATTGCAAGGGAATATAATTTCATAAAGTTCGGAGTACAGCGTCCGTAAAAAAGAAAAGCAGCACCTTGACGAGTGCTGCTTTATTTTATTTGTCGCCTGTGGATTCACGCAGAATGAGAGAGTGCGGAAGTTTATACGTTGTGCGGTCAGGCTCTTCGGCTTTCATATTGGCGATAAGCTTTTCTATGACCGTTTTGCCCTGCATATAACAGGGTTGCTCCACTGTTGATAATCTTGGTATAAACATATGCGAATAAGCAATGTTGTCAAAGCCAAAGAACAATATATCCTTGCCGACCGTGATACCGTGCTGGATAGCATAGGTCATTGCACCGATAGATATGGTGTCGGAGATAGAAAATATAGCGTCAGGCTTGTGTTCAAGACGAAGCAGCTGCTCACAGCCGTCAGCTCCGCTTTCTGCACTGTAATCACCGTAGTATATCAGGGTTTCGTCAACACCGATGCCAAGTTCTTTTAAGGCACGTTTGTAGCCGTTTTCTCTGTCGATAGAGGACTGACTCCTTACTTTGGTTGTGATAAGACCTATTCGTTTTCTGCCCTTGCCAACAAGCAGTTTTGTAGCGTCGTAGCCTGCCTGCTCGTTGTCTATTGTAACGCAGAGTATCTCGCAGCCCTCTAAACGTTCAAGGCACATAGCTATATGGTAGCGTTTTGCAAGTTCCGAGATAGTCTTGCTGTCAAGTTTGGGAGCGAGCAGCACAGCACCGTCTACCGCTTTGGAGAACAGCATATTGAGTAGGTGCATTTCGTGGTCGGGGTCATCTCTTGTTGTGGCAATAAGCACATCGTAGCCTTGGGCATAGGCAGTGTCCTGCATTCCTCTCAGCACTTCGGAATAGAAGCTCTGTTCGGTGGACGCTATGATAGCAAGGATACGTTTGGTCTCGCTCTTTCTAAGGTCACGGCCGAGAAAATTCGGGCTGTATCCCAGCTCTTCTACGGCACGGTTTACAGCTTGTACGGCCTCATCGGATACATTGGTCTTTTTGTTAAGCACACGGGAAACCGTAGCAACAGATACATTGGCTGCCTTTGCGACATCTTTTATTGTGATATTCAAAACGGTTCACCTCTTATAAAAGCACACTAGTTTATATTTAATATAATACCTCAAAAGTTAATCGTTTTCAATAGGCAAATTGCACAAAAGTCGATATTTTTGTATATCTTTCTTGCTATTCGATTATAAGAATGATAAAATATGTATCATAAACTATGAGAAAAGGACGATAAGATGATAAACTATCAAAAGCAGCTTGACGCTGTTATTGCCCAGCTAAACGGTGAGCAGCCGTCACTGCTGATGCACTCCTGCTGTGCCCCTTGCAGCAGCTATTGTCTTGAATATCTTTCGCAATATTTCAAGATAACCATATTGTATTATGACCCGAATATCTCTCCCGAAACAGAGTTTATAAAGCGTGCAGAGGAGCAGCGTCGTCTTGTGTCGGAGATGAGATTTGAAAATCCAGTGGAGGTCGTTATAGACAGATATGACCCGCAGGAATTCTATAATGCAGTAAAAGGACTTGAACATATTCCCGAGGGTGGAGAAAGGTGTTTTGCCTGCTATCGTTTGAGGCTTGAAAGGGCGGCGGAATATGCAGCGGAGAACGGATTTGATTATTTCTGTTCGACACTTACCATTAGTCCGTTGAAGAATAGTCAGAAACTGAATGAAATAGGGGAAATGCTTTCGGAAATATATTCCGTAAAGCATCTCCCCTCGGATTTTAAGAAAAGAAACGGTTATAAAAGATCAATAGAGCTATCCCGTGAGTATGGACTCTATCGGCAGAATTATTGCGGCTGTGTTTATTCAAAGATGGAGGCACAGCAGCGTGAGGCTCACTCCAATACAGAAAAGTAATTTCTGACATCTACACGTTCGGCACGGTGATCGAGTGCAAGTTTTTCCTCTGAAATATCGAAATATTCAAATGATCGTGTTCCTTCAAGGTAGTTGCCGTCACGGTAGGCGTTTGTGGTGTTCCAAAGGGAGTCTATCCATACTGTTTTTTTATCTATCAATGCCACGTTCCATTCGTGAAGTTCTTCCTGATCGTTATCGGCGAATGTTCCGGATGCTACCGCTGTACCGTGAGCAATTCGGCAGTCAATTCCCTGAGCACAGCAGAGTGCCGCATATAGGTTTGAAAATCCCAGACATACTGTACGTCTTGTACTAAGCACAGAGGACAGTGCGATATTTTCTATCGTAACTGAGCTTTCACAGGCATCAAAATCATAGTATATATAGTTTGATACCCAGTTCGATATTGCGGAAAGCTTATCGTAGTCATTATTTATACCGCTGCATATCTCGTCTGACAGTTGGTATATAAGTTCCAGTGTTTGACGGGCGTTTTCTATATTTCCGTCGGGCGTGATGTACATAAGCACCGCATCTTTGGGGATAGTCAGGGAGTTATCGAGTGCTGTGTTGTTTTGTTCTATGACAGATATAGGTTCATCGGACTCCGTAGGCGTGTTTTCGGGTGATGATTTGCGGCTAAAAGTCAGTATAATTGTGGTTGCTGCAATCAGACAGGATAGGCAAAAGGCTATTGCGACGGCTTTTTTCACTTTTTCACTTCCGTTTCGGTGACGTTATTTATATAGAATTATACAGTTATAGCCTTTTTATGTCAAGTGAAACTATTCGTGCAAAAGTACGGTCACAAATCCTCCTGCCTCTCCCGAGGATATATCTGCACCTATCAGCTTACCGTCCTCAACCAGAAGATTTGCATATATGTCGGGTAGGGACTTAGTGCTTCCCTCAGGCAAGTAGTTTTCGATATTATATGTATATTTTTTTACGGAATGTGCTCTGTATGGACGGAGGTCAAAGCCCTGCATAATCTGTATATCATTGTACTGCTCGTAGATTTCGTCAAAATCAACAGGGATACGTATCTCAGTAAGTTCACAGTGGGTAAGTTCGGTCTTCCAGCCGCATTTTTCTATAAATGCGATCCGCTGGTCGTTTGTGGCGGCGGGGATATCTGTACTTCCTGAGGAGAGTCGTACTATTCCCCAAACTCCGGCAGCTACGAATAAAACCGTTCCCAAAGCGACCAGTTTGCCTGAGCGTTCGTTTTTTCTTCCCATAAGTACCTCCGTGCAGTGAAATGTGTTATAAATAAGTCAAATAGGTTGTTGTATAGATTATATGTGTACGATAGGTGAAAAATACCCCTATATGTTGTACTGATATGCACAAAAAAACAGAAACCCTTTTGTAATAATAGCCGAAAAAACAAATTCATTTGTTGGAGATAGCCCAAAATGTGGCGATTTTTGTGCAATAGCACTATCCGTGTTAATATTTTTTGTTCGTTTTTTGGCTTTGTTGGTGAAAATATATAAACCACATAAAAAATATTTGTTGACTTAGGCTCTTTTATTTTTGGCGGTATTTTGGTATTATATTATTAGTGCCAAATGGCTATCGGAGGCATTGTTTAAGACCCTCTCGAAACCTTGCGTTTTGGGAAGTTTGACGGTGTTTCCTAAAAATAAAGTACATCAGGAGGTCATATCTAAAATGGCAAGCTTATCACTCAGAGGCATATACAAGCGTTATCCCGGCGGCGTTGTTGCCGTTTCCGATTTCACAATGAACATCAAGGACAAGGAGTTTATCGTACTCGTAGGTCCTTCCGGTTGTGGTAAGTCCACAACACTCCGTATGATCGCTGGTCTGGAGGAGATCTCCGAGGGCGAGCTGTTCATCGGCGACCGTCTTGTAAATGACGTTGCTCCTAAGGACAGAGATATTGCGATGGTATTCCAGAACTACGCTCTGTATCCTCATATGACAGTATTCGACAATATGGCATTCGGTCTTAAACTTCGTAAGGTTCCTAAGGACGAGATCAAGAAGCTGGTTGAAGAGGCTGCTAAGATCCTCGACATCGCTCACCTTCTCGACAGAAAGCCCAAGGCTCTCTCCGGTGGTCAGAGACAGCGTGTAGCACTCGGTCGTGCTATCGTTCGTGATCCTCAGGTATTCCTTCTCGACGAGCCTCTCTCCAACCTGGACGCTAAGCTCCGTGCACAGATGAGAACTGAGCTTTCCAAGCTCCACAAGAAGTTGGGTACAACATTTATCTATGTAACACATGACCAGACAGAGGCTATGACAATGGGTGACAGAATCGTAGTTATGAAGGATGGTTACATCCAGCAGATCGATTCTCCTATCAACCTCTACGAGAACCCTGTAAACAAGTTCGTTGCAGGCTTTATCGGTTCTCCCCAGATGAACTTCATCAACGCAAAGCTTCTCCTCAGAGAAGGCAAGTATGTTGTAGAGTTCGGTTCCGAGGACACCAAGACATCCAGAGGCCGCAAGTTCTATGTTGAGCTTCCCGCAGCTAAGGCTGATAACGACGCTCTCAAGTACTATGTTGACAAGGATGTTATCCTTGGTATCCGTCCCGAGAACATCCACGATGAAGAGATGTTCATCTCCAACGCTAAGAACAACGGTATCATCGAGGCTACTGTTGACGTAACAGAAATGCTCGGTGCTGAAACATATCTGTACCTCACCTGCGAGGGTATGCCTCTCACAGCAAGAGTATCTCCCAGATGTGCTGCTCGTCCTCAGGACGTTGTTAAGCTCGCTCTGGATCCCAACAAGATCCACCTGTTTGACGCTTCCGATGAGCACTCTCTGCTTTCCTAAGCTAACAGCATAACGCAAACTGCGGCACGGCTATAAAGCCGTGCCGTTTTTTCAATATGATTTCGAATATAAAGCAGGGGTAGATATGAAAAATGCTTTTAAAATAATTGGTATTGTTTTTGGCGGTGTGATTAGTTTTTTCATAACGGCAAGTCTGATATCTTGGTTTTTTATTGCAATGGGTTTGCTTTTGGGACTGTTTTTAGGTATACTCCTGTTATGTTTTGTTTTATATATTGCGAGAACAATTCAAAAGGAGTATGAAAATGAGTATTGTGTATGCAAGGGTATTTTTGTTACTTGTGCCTATATACCGTCTACGGTATTGTCGTTTATGTTGTTCTGCTTGTTTCCGAGTGTTGCGGCAGATAAGTTTACGCCGGGAAGCTATGCAGGTATTTTGATTGAATTTTTTTTGTGGGTATACTTGATCTCATCGGTGGTTTTGTTAATAGGAGGAGTGTTGCCAAGTTTTCAAGAAACAGGAGGCATTGATTTTTATAGTGATGAATAACAGGATTTTGGAATATATCGCCGAGGTAGATATGAAAAATGGAATTGCAACTCTTATGCTGATTATGGGCGGATTGATTTGTATAGCACTGTTTTCGGCAATCAATCTCATAATTCTTCCGTTTACCATAGGAATAGGTTATTTGGTATCTATCTTTCTTTTTATGAGGGAAACGAGCAAGTTAAGATGTCTGTTTCGTGAAAAATATTCTATAGGTAGCGTTAAGTTCTTGTTGTTGGCAGTTCTTCCGTCACTCGTTGTAAGTGTTGTTCTTTTGATTGTTTTTCAGAATATTCAATGGGGTGACAAGTTCTTTGGCTATTTGTTTGGAAGTTTGTATTTTTTGACATACGGTGTTACAACATTGTTTTTAATAATCGGTATAGTAATAGATATATTGATAGATAGGTATTATAAAAAGCATATAATATAATGGCTGTTACAGATGAAAAGTCAGCTAGGGAGGTATTATGAACGAAAAGATCGAAAAACTTATTGCAAATATAGAAAAAGTTATCATCGGCAAACACTCGGTTATTGAGAAGATTGTCTGCACTATGCTTGCAGGCGGCCACGTGCTTATTGAGGACGTTCCGGGTGTTGGAAAGACCTTACTTGCAGAAACTCTCGCTAAGAGCGTATCGGGTAGCTTTTGCAGGATACAGTTCACCCCAGACCTTATGCCCTCAGATGTTATCGGGTATAATTCTATTGATATAAAGACAGGTGTGGCAGAGTATAAAGCCGGTGCCGCTATGTGTAACTTTCTTCTTGCAGATGAGATAAACCGCACCTCTCCTAAGGTGCAGTCTGCTTTGCTCGAAGCTATGGAGGAAAAGCAGATAAGCGTTGACGGTGTTACGCATAAGCTTCCCGCACCGTTTATGACCCTTGCAACGCAAAACCCCATTGAAACCTATGGAACATATCATCTTCCCGAGGCACAGCTTGACCGTTTCCTTATGCGGTTGTCGATAGGTTATCCTGACCGTGAGGCGGAGATGTCTATGCTTGACATTATGCCGCACACAAAGGATATTGCGGCGGTAATGACGCTTGAAGAACTGTTGGCTCTGCGTACTGAGGCAGAGAAGATTACTGTCAGTGAGCCTGTAAAGGCGTATATTTTGGCGATAGTGGGTGCGACCAGAAATTCGCCGCAGATAATCAAGCTTGGTGCAAGTCCTCGTGCGTCTATCGCACTGTATAAGGCGGCACAGGCAATGGCTCTGATGAATGGACGAGAATATGCAACCCCCGATGATGTAAGAGCGGTGGCTGTATCTGTACTTTCTCATAGGGTGATACTTGCTGCGGGTCAGCAGCAGTATGGCACATCAGAACAGCTTATTGAGGGTATAATAGCTCAGACGGTAGTACCGATGTAATAAATAGCAAAGGAGAGAATGCTGATGGCTATGACAGAAAAAGTGGCACTTGCAAGAACGTTGTATGCACTTCGTGAATTATATAATTCAAAGTGTGAGTACGAGAATTATACAGCACTTCTTGACAGCTTTTCGGCGGCACTCTCCCATTGTGAAAACGCTGAAAGACCCCTTGCGGTCTGCGTAAGACAGCTGAAACGTGAGGTAAAAGCGGAGAATAAAGAGTTCTATCGTTCCGTAAAGAGATATTTTTCAAGGCTTTACCCTGTGCTTGACTACGATTATGAAAATGCCAAGCGTCACATTCCTGCTATAATATACGGAAATGATCTGATATGCGTAAAGCTTTCAAACGGTGAACAGGGCAAGGCAAAGTCAATGGCTGACGCTATGAAAAGCTACCCCGGATTTCTTTTCGGAGAGTTTGAGGCTCTTACTCCTATGCAGTTTTACGAGCTTGTATTCGGCTTTTACCCGAAGCTGTATGATGAGCCTTTTATGGACGAAATGAAAGCACTTTTTTCCGACAATATAGGTGAAAAGTAACAATATATCAAAAAACTCCGCTGCGGTGGGGTTTTCTTATTGACTTTTTTCGAGAAAGTATTTATAATAAATATGTATGCGTTACTACATTGTGGGCAGTGTTGTTCGTCAATGGAAATAACTGTAAATTTAGAAAAAACAGAGGATAATAATTATGAAATGGACAGGCTTAAATGACCTCAGAGAAAGCTATCTAAAATTCTTTGAAAGCAAAGGTCATCTCCGTATGAACTCTTTTCCCCTCGTTCCGCAGGGCGACAACTCTATTCTGCTTATCAACGCAGGTATGACTCCCCTGAAAAAGTATTTTCAGGGGATTGAAGAGCCTCCTTGCCACAGGGTTACTACCTGTCAGAAGTGTATCCGCACACCTGATATCGAGAATGTAGGTAAGACAGCACGTCACGGCACATATTTTGAGATGCTGGGTAACTTCTCCTTTGGCGATTACTTCAAGCACGAGGCTATCGCTTGGCCGTGGGAGTTCCTTACAAAGACTTTGGAGATACCCGAGGATAGACTTTGGGTAACAATCTACGAGCAGGACGATGAGGCGGGAGATATCTGGGCTGATGAAGTCGGTGTTCCCCGTGAGCGTATAATCAAGCTTGGCAAGAAGGATAACTTCTGGGAGCACGGCAGCGGTCCTTGCGGCCCTTGCTCCGAGATCCACTTCGACAGAGGCGAGAAGTACGGTCCTTTCGAGAATTTCGAGCAGGCTTCCGACTGTGACAGAATCATCGAGATCTGGAACAATGTATTTACTCAGTTTGACAACGACGGTAAGGGCAACTATACTCAACTTGCTACAAAGAATATCGACACAGGTATGGGTCTAGAAAGACTTGCTTGTGTAATGCAGGACGTTGATAACCTTTTCGAGGTAGATACTGTTCAGAATATTATGAAGAAGATATGCTCCATTATTGGCGTTGAGTATAAGGCTGACGCTAAGAAGGACATCTCTATCCGTGTAATTACCGACCATATCCGTTCCACAACATTTATGGTAGGCGACGGCGTACTTCCCTCCAACGAGGGCAGAGGCTATGTTCTCAGACGTCTATTAAGACGTGCTGCAAGACACGGCAGAATGCTCGGCTACAAGGACGCATTCTTGTATGAGGTATGCGATACCGTTATTGACGAGAACCTTTCCGCTTACCCTGAGCTTGACGAGAAGAGAGCATATATCAAGAAGGTCATCAAGACAGAGGAAGAAAGCTTTGCAAAGACCGTTGATAAGGGTACAGAGATCCTTAATGAGATGATCTCCGCACTCAAAACAAAGGGCGAAACAACACTCGCAGGTGCTGATGTGTTCAAGCTGCACGATACTTATGGCTTCCCGCTTGATCTTACAAAAGAGATCCTTGAAGAGAACGGCCTTTCCGCTGATGAGGACGGTTTTAAGACACTTATGCAGGAGCAGAAGGATACCGCAAGAGCAAACAAGAAGCTTGGCGGCGGCTGGGATAATGCAAAGAACAGCGAGCTTGACACGTACAAGACAAATTTCGTAGGCTACACAAGTCTTACTGCTGATACAAAGATCCTTGCACTTGTAAAGGAAGGCGAGATAGCTGAGCTTTGCGGCGAGGGTGATAAGGTAAGCGTTATAATCGAAAACACACCTTTCTACGCTGAAATGGGTGGTCAGGTAGGCGACTGCGGTACGATCACAAACGGCAGCAGCGTTATCAGGGTAGAGGACACACAGAAGCTTACAGGCGGTGCATATATCTGTAACGGTGTTGTGGTAAACGGCGGTTTCTCCACAGGCGATGCTGTAACAGCTGCTGTTGACACTGAAAAGCGTTCCGCTACTGAGCGTAACCATACCTGTGCACATATTCTACAATCAGCACTGAGAGAGGTGCTTGGCGATCACGTTCATCAGAGCGGTTCTTATGTAGATCCTTACAGATGCAGATTTGACTTCTCCCACTTTAACGCTGTTACTCCCGATGAGCTTGTAAAGATCGAGGCTTATGTAAATAAGGTCATTCTTGAAGGTGTTCCTGTTGTAACAGAGGAGCTTCCTATTGAGGAAGCTAAGAAAAAGGGTGCTATGGCTCTCTTTGGCGAGAAGTACGGCGATGTTGTACGAGTTGTTACTGTTGGTGAATACTCAACAGAGTTCTGTGGTGGTACTCATCTGAAAAATTCTGCTTGTGCAGGTCTGTTCAAGATAGTATCTGAAACTTCCGTTGCAAGTGGTGTAAGAAGAATTGAGGCAGTAACAGGTGCTAATGTTCTTGAATTGCTCAATAGCTACAAGGATACAGTAACAAAGGCTGCTGAAACACTCAAAATAGCAAATACTAATGAGCTTGTAAAACGTTGCGAGAACGTTATGACAGAGCTTCGTGAAAAGGACAAGAAGATCGAGGCTATGCAGCAGGCTGCGGCTAACGCACAGATGGGCAACCTTGGTGACGGTTGTGCAGAGATTGCAGGCGTTAAGATCATTACAGCCGCTCTTGATGGCACAGGTGCTGACGGTCTGCGTAAGATAGGCGATAGTCTTGCTGATAAGTTTGATTGCTTTGTTGCAGTACTTGCAGGCACAAACGAGGGCAAGAGCAATATCCTCTGCAAGTGTTCAAAGTCTGCTGTGGAAAAGGGTGCTAACGCCGGTACTCTTGTACGTGAGATCGCTGCTGTTGCAGGTGGTAAGGGCGGTGGAAAGCCCGACCAGGCTATGGCAGGTATCCCTGACGCTTCTAAGATAAAGGAAGCTCTGGCAGCCGCAGAGGAGATAGCAGCTAAGTATATCAAGTGATATAAATAATAGTATGGTAAAATAAATACGGTACGGTCTTTGCGGAAAAGCGTAAAGACCGTATTGTGTAGTAATAGGAGGAAACCGAAATGGAAAACTGCTTATTTTGTAAGATAATCGCAGGGGAGATCCCCTCTACAAAGGTTTATGAGGACGACAAGTGCCTTGCTTTCCGTGATATTGCACCTATGGCACCTACACATATTCTTGTTATTCCCAAGGAGCATATCGGCGGTGTTGACGAGCTTTCCGAAGATAACAGTGCAGTTGTGGCATATATCTTCTCTGTAATTCCTAAGATTGCAAGGGAAGAGGACCTTGCAAACGGTTACCGTGTTGTTTCCAATGTAGGAGAGGACGGCGGACAGACTGTACGTCATCTCCATTTCCACATTCTTGGCGGCAAAAAGCTGTCTGTTGAACTTGCGTAATGGCAGCAATAGAAGAAGCTAGACTGAAAGCTGACCTTAAAGCAGGTAAGCTTTCGAGGGTATATTTCCTTTACGGTGAGGAACATTTCCTTGTAAAGACATACGAGAACAAGATAATTGAGGCGGCACTTGGAAAAGAGCCGTCAGACCTTAATTTTGTTCGTTTTAATGAAGCTCCGCCTGCTGACAGCCTATCGGATTTTGCTGAAAGTATGCCGTTTTTCTCAGAGTACAAGGTCATCGTTATTTCCGATCTGGAAGCAGACAATCTGGAATCCTCTGAAATGAATGCGTATCTGTCGATAATTGAGGAGCTGCCCGAAACTACGATTTTGATAATATCTCAGACAAGTATTGAGATAGACCCTAAAAAGCCAAAAGCTAAGATGAAAAAGCTTATGGCGACTGTGGAAAAGTGCGGTTCTCTTTGTGAGATGAAGTATATGACCGCACAGCAACTTGCGGCACTCGCTGTAAAGAAAGCGGCAAAGCTTGGTTGCAACCTTTCCAATAACAATGCAGTGTTATTGGCAGAGTTATGCGGAAGAAATATGAAGCTGCTTTCGACAGAGGTGCAGAAGCTTTGTGATTATACCACTAATGGAGATATCACAAGTGAAGCTATTGATATGCTTGTGCCAAAAATGGTGGATACCAGCATATACACTCTTGCGTCAGAGCTTTTTGCGGGAAGAACAGCTAAGGCTTTTCAGATACTTGATGATCTGTTCGTGCAGCATATAGAGCCTATAATCATAATGTCGGCACTTTCGGGACATTTTGTGGATTGCTACCGTGCAAAACTTGCTCAGATGTCAAAAAAATCTGCGAACGAGGCTCTTGCGGCATTCAATTATCCCAGAAACCGCAGCTTTGTTATGACAAAGGCTATGAACGCTGTAAGCCGCTTGTCGGTGGACTATTTAAAAAGCTGTGTTGATATCCTGTATAACACAAACAAGCTGCTTAATTCCTCCAAAACGGACAGAAGGCTGCTTATCGAACAGGCACTTACTAAAATTTCTGTATTAAAGAGAATATGATCAAGATAAAACAGGCAATAATAGTTGAAGGGAAATATGACAAGATACGTCTGTCTACCATTGTTGACGCTGTGATAATTCCCACAAATGGATTTGCTATTTATAAAGACGAGGAAAAACAGCAGCTTATCCGCAGTCTTGCCGAAAAAAACGGTATAATAATATTGACCGACAGCGATAGTGCGGGATTTCAGATACGCAGTCATCTGCGTAATATAGTGAAAAAGGGCGAAGTAATAAATGTCTATATTCCAGATGTTTTCGGAAAGGAACGCCGTAAGCGTGAACCCTCAAAACAGGGAAAGCTTGGTGTTGAGGGTATGGACAGGGAGATAATTCTTGCCGCATTCAAAAAAGCGGGAGTGACCGCTGATGAAACCCCTGAAAAGCAAGACCCTATAACAAAGGCAGACCTTATGGATATGGGACTTGTGGGAGGAGACGGCTCTGCACAACGCAGGGCGGAGCTGCAAAAGACTCTCGGATTACCCGAGCTGCTTTCTGCAAATATGCTGCTTGAAATCCTTAACGTTATGTATGAGCGTGGGGAATTTATAGAAAAACATAATAAGTAAAAAAGAAAAGGGGGAACGAAATGGTCTTTTCAAGTCTGACGTTCTTATTTGCGTTTTTGCCGATAACCTTTATCATTTATTATCTTGTTCCGTTTAAAGCGAAAAATGTGATAATAATGATAAGCGGTATCGTGTTCTATGCGTGGGGTGAGCCTCTATATGTATTTGCAATGCTTGCTTCTACCGCAATAGACTACTTTGCAGGTATCATTATCAGTAAAAATGACGATAAACCTAAGATAAGGACTATATGTCTGCTGGTGTCCCTAATTATGAACTTAGGACTGCTTGGCACGTTCAAATATCTGGGATTTCTTATCAATTCTGCGAATGCGTGGTTTGACTGGGATATTCCAAATCCGAATCTGCCATTGCCTATTGGTATCAGCTTCTTTACATTCCAGTCTATGAGCTACACTATCGACCTGTACAGAAGAAATATCAAGGTACAGAAGAATCCTGTAAGCTTTATCGGCTTTGTATCGCTGTTTCCGCAGCTTGTTGCAGGTCCTATCGTTCGTTATGAGGATATCCAGAATGAGATCGACAACCGTACTATCACCGAAAAAATGGTGGGCGACGGTATCTGTCGTTTTATCACAGGTCTTGGCAAAAAGGTGCTTATCGCAAACAATATCGGTATGTTGTGGACAACTGTAAAGGGTATGGAGTACAGTGAGCTTTCCGCAGTAACTGCTTGGCTTGGTATCCTTGCATTCACCTTCCAGATATTCTTTGATTTCTCCGGTTACTCTGATATGGCTATCGGTCTTGGAAAGATGATGGGATTTAACTTCCCCGAAAACTTCGACTATCCTTATATGAGCCACAGTATTTCCGAATTCTGGCGTAGGTGGCATATGACGCTTGGAGCGTGGTTCAAGAGTTATATCTATATTCCGCTTGGTGGTAACCGCAAGGGTCTTGGAAGAACTATCTTTAACCTTATGGTCGTATGGACAGTTACAGGTATATGGCACGGTGCAAGTTGGAACTTTATGCTGTGGGGCATATATTTCGGTGTTCTAATAATACTGGAAAGGCTTTTCCTTGGGAAGCTGCTTGAAAAGATACCCTCGTTTTTCAGCTGGTTATACACCTTTGTTCTGGTGGTATTCGGTTGGGTAATGTTCGAGGCGGTAGATACAACTATCGTTGATATCGGTGCGATGTTTGGTGAGGTGTTCACATATATCGGTGCGATGTTTGGTGCAAACGGCGTGTTTATTGATAATACCGCTTACAGTGCGATTATGAATTATGGTATTATGTTTGCTATCTGTATCCTTGGAAGTTCCGATCTTATCAAGCGTTTTTCGGAGTTTATCAAGACAAAGGCTCCGCAGTGGACACAATACGGAATTCCTGTTGTGCAGCTTGTTGTAATGCTTGCGTCTATCGCATACCTTTCCACTGCGACTTACAATCCGTTCCTGTATTTCAATTTCTAAGGGGGGAGAGCAATGAAATTTAAAATTACGCCGAACAGGCTTATGATAGCTATTTTTGCGGTAGTTCTGTTGGCTGTGCCTATAACTACTATCGCTCTTCCTAAGGCAGAGAGAAGCGAGAATGAAAACCGTACTCTTGCTAAATTCCCTACTCTTGTAAACCAGAGTAAAATGGATAAGGCAGAGGATTTCGGCGATGTGGTAGGTGCTATAAAGTGGGACTATATCACTGTACGTGATGAGCCAAGCTATATGGACGACCTTGAAACTTACTTTGCTGACCACCTTGCGGGCAGAGAAAACTGGGTAATTGCAAAGAACAAGTTGGAAAAACTTATTGGTAAGCAGGAGATCAATGAGGTATTTACCGTAGACGATCAGATGATACAGGTGTTCAAGGAATATGATCCGCAGAATGTTGCAGACAATATGGAGTCGATGAACATCTTTGCAAAGAACAATCCTGAGCTTCCTTGTTCTGTTATGATATCTCCCACTGCACAGGAGATGAATTTCTCCAAAATGCCGAATTACGGTGGATATCTCAGCCAGAAGACCTTTATAGAAGAGTGCTACAAGCAGGCTGATGAGCTTACAACAATAGACTGTCTAAGCTATCTGTCGGGCCACAAGGACGACTATCTGTTCTATCGTACAGACCACCACTGGACAAGTCTTGGAGCATATTATGCTTATTGTGCAGCGGCAAAGGCTCTTGGATATACTGCGTATGATCTTAATGAGTTCAATATTGAATCTGCCAGCAGTGATTTTAGAGGTACGCTTTATTCCAAAACCCTTGATAACGGAGTTACTCCTGATATAATTGATTATTATCATTTAAAGAGCGGTGCACCTACGATAAAGATGACCGTTTTTGACGGAGCGAAAGAAACTGTTTATGACAGCCTTTATGTACGTGAATACCTTGATGTAAAGGACAAGTATTCATCTTTTACAGGAAGCAACACACCGCTTATCAATATCGAAACAAGCGTTGACAACGGCAAGAGTCTGCTGCTTATCAAGGACAGCTATGCACATAGCCTTGTTCCTTTTCTGGCAAATCATTACAGCAAGATAACAATGGTCGATATGAGATATATAAATGTTAATCTTAATATGTTTATCGACGTAAGTGAGTATTCGCAGGCTTTGTTTATGTTCAATGCGGTTTCTTTCTCAACAGATGAGGATCTTCCGACTATTAGACTTACAAAATAATATTATGGGCGGATATTTTGTCCGCCCATACATAGCATAGAGGAATATGAGAGAAATAAACTACACGATCTCAAAAGAGTTTGACGGCGTTAAAGCGGCCTTTTTTCTTCGGCAGCAGGGTTTTTCACGCCGTATGATGAGCAGCCTAAAAGCGGGCGGCGGACTTACAAGAAAAGGTGAGCTGCTTCGTACAGTTGATAACGTATACGAGGGAGATATAATCACTGTTTCTATGGAGGATAACAGCACGATGACGGCAAATCCGCATCTGTACGCTAAGCTGTGCTACGACGATGAGGATATCGCAGTGTTTGACAAGCCGCCCTTTATGCCTGTTCACCCTTCAATAAAGCATCCTGATGATACGCTTGGCAATCTGTTTGCCGCAAGGTTTTCAGGCGTTGTTTTCAGACCTGTATACAGGCTTGACTGCAACACATCTGGACTGTGTGTTTGTGCCAAGACACGCCACGCTGCCGCAGTACTTGCAAAGAGCATTGACAAAATATATTATGCAGTGGTAAACGGAGATATGGGAAGCGGCGAGATAACTCTCCCCATAGGCAGGGAGGAGGGCAGTATAATCCGCAGGAGAATATCCTCTGACGGAAAGCCTGCTCATACTATCTATTCCACGATAAAATATGAAAACGGATATTCTCTTGTACGAGTGATACTCAAAACAGGTCGTACACATCAGATAAGGGTGCATTTCCTTAGTATGGGTTTTCCTTTATGCGGAGATGACCTGTACGGGGGCGATTGCACACATATCTCACGTCACGCTTTACACTGCGGAGAGGTCAGTTTTGAACACCCCGTAACTAAGGAACGTATAACAGTGAGGTCGGAAATTCCTCAGGATATGAATGCATTATTTGAAAAGGAGGCAATGCTATGAAAAGGCTAATTGCGGCTTTACTGACAGGCTGTATTTTACTTACAGGCTGTGCGGGAGGCGGTACAGCTGTTACTACGGAGGGCAATGAGATAGCCTTCAACGATATCAAGGTAAATGCAAGTTTCCCTGAAAGCTGGACAGTATACACAGATAATGCATTGTATGAGCAGATATTCAAGTCCTACTCTGACAGCTTTAAAAGTGCGGAGGATATGAAATCAGCATTTGAGGAAACAGGTCTTGAATATCTTGTCTATGGTGTGTCTGCCGACCTTGGCTCTATTATTTCTGTTTCTGTGCAGGATATGGAGGTCGATGCCTCTGAGGATATCGTCTTTACAGCAGAGGAGTATGCAAGGTCAGTCCACGATACCGCAATATTCTCATATCAATCCAGCGGGTATAAGATACAGGACGGCAGCTTTTCTGAGGCGACATACGGCGGCAAAAATGGATATCTCTCCAATATGGAGATAATAAGTGCTGATGAGGATAATCAGTTTGTCATAGGAATGTCTGAATTTATGTTTGAGGAAGGCTCTGATATGTATACAGTAAATATCTGCTATTCCGACGCTGAAAGCAGAGAAGAGGCAACAGCTTTTCTTGACAGTATGAAATCAATAAACTCATAATGAAAAAACCTATTGGGCAATGCTCAATAGGTTTTTGTTAAATATCGTGATAGCTGCGTTTTTTGTTTTGCATAACCAGCCTTATCATCTGAGAGGTCACCTTGCGTTTGAGTGGTTCTTTAAGCTCCTGTACTTCGGGAGAATTGCGGTCAACAGATGATTTTTTCAGCTTTGCAAATCTTGCGGGAACGCTTTCTGCGGTCAGGCTTGAAAGCTGCTCAATGCATATTTCACAGTCACAAGCATTGAATCTGCGGAGTATCTCAGCAACGTGGTCATCTATCACCAATGCAGTGACATTGTATGTGATAGCTTCCTCGTCTGTGTCAATTATGCCCTCCATTTCACGCTTCATTATGCGGGTAAGCGGTTCAATCCCCCTTAATTTTCGGGGGATACTGCTTTTTCCTGCAAGTATCGTGGGATTGACCATATCCAGCTTTTGCTCAACAAGACGCATAACCTGCGGTGTTTTGCTAGTGGTATCCGGCTGCTTTTCGGTTTTTTCAACAGTTTTTTTGGTGTTCTTATTTTCCTTTGGTTTAGAAGCTTTGCGTTTAGTTGTCGGCTGTTTTTCTGCTGTGGGAGATGTGTCGGCAGCTTTTTTGCTTCCGGATGCTTTGTTTGTTTTTGCAGAAACTTTATCAGTTGTCTTTTTTGTAGAGCTTGTCCTTTTTTTCGGTGCAGGCTTTACTGTTTTCTCTTCGGTGGTATCTGTTTTTTTGCCACTCATTTATTTTTTCCGCCTTTTTTAGTGGTGCCTGTTATTTCGTCAATAAAGTCATTGAACTCTCTTGCTGCTTTGGATTTGGGGGAATAGGTCATTATTGATTCGCCGTGTGCGGGAGCTTCTGCGATACCTACACTTGCACTTATCTTTGAATTCAGTATACTTGTATCTAACTGTTCAGCGATCATCTGTGCCAGTTCTTCTACCTCTCTTGTAAGTGTAAGGCGAGAGTTGTACTTGTTTAACAGTATTCCACGCACTTTGAGGTTTTTGTTGTAATATCTCTGTACAGCAAAGATAGTCTGTTTAAGCTGTGCAATACCCTGAAGGCTCAGTATCTCGCAAAGCATAGGGATAACAAGCTCATCTGATGCAGTGTAAGCGTTGATAGTAAGAACAGAAAGTGCAGGGGGAGTATCAAGAATGATATAATCATACTGGTCTTTGATCTCCTCAATATGTTCACGGAGAACATACTCTCTGCCCACGCCTGTAAGCTCTAACTCTACGCCCGACAGTAGTATATTGGAGGGGATAACATCACACACTCCGCCTGTCTGGATAGCGTCTGTGATATCACAGTTGCCCTTAAACAGGTCGTATACGGTGAAGTTATCGTCGGCCTCTACGCCAAGGCTGAAGCTAAGGTTGCCCTGAGGGTCAAGGTCGATAGCAAGGACTTTATATCCTCTCTGCACAAGTCCTCCGCACAGACCGCAACAGGTCGTGGTCTTTCCAACGCCGCCTTTTTGATTGGTAATAGCTATAACCTTTGCCAAGATAATACCTCCAAATTCACAAGGGCGGTCAATTTCTGTCCGCCCTATGATAGTTGTTCAGTTGATGTTGCTTTCTGCGTATCTGGGCATTACCCCGCAGAAAGTTTTTGTGATACGGAATACGACTTACTGATATTAGAACTCAGGGTCGATATATTCCTCGTTTTCGCTATCCTCCGGAACATATACGTGGTAGTTTGTCTTACCGTTCTTCTTAACGAAGTACATCGCTGTATCGGAGAATGCAAGAAGCTCGTTAACGTCTTCGGAATGCTCGGGACAAAGTGCAATACCGATACTTGCCTTAACATTTATGGTCATATTGCCATCAGATGTGGTGTGACCTGCGTAAAGCTCATTGATGATATCCATAGAGATATTTTCAATATTCTCGATATCTTCCTGATCGGTGAAGCAGAGTACAAATTCGTCACCGCCGAAGCGTCCTGCGAAACCGCCCTTGTTGTCTACCTTGGTTCTGATTGTATCAGCAACATACTTGATTACCTCGTCACCGATAGTATGACCATATCTGTCGTTGATGAACTTAAAGTCGTCAACGTCGATAAACAGGAGAGCAAGTTTTTTGTTATTACGGCGTTCAAGCTCCTGTGTAAGCGTTCTTGTGAAGGTGTTTCTGTTGTAGAGCTGTGACAGGAAGTCGAAACTTGCACGTTCAGCAAGTTGAAGTTCCATCTTCTTTTCATTGTCGATATCTGTCATAACGCCGACAACTCTGAGAGGCTCTTCCATTCTGTCTGTGATGCAGGAAGCACGGAGAGAAACCCAGATAACTGCACCGGATTTAGCTTTAAGCTGATACTCGGCACTGTAACCGCTCTTATCTCTTAAAAGCTGGTTGATATCTCTCTTATATTTTTCTGCGTCCTCAGGGGACATCAGAGCGTCGATAAACTTACCGTTGGAGAGTGTGGAATTTTCAGTATTGATATCGAACTTTGCAAGTGCATTTAAGGAAACGAACATTCTCTCCTTGTGGAAGTCCCACTCAAAGAGCATATTGTCAGAAAGCTCTGCAATGGTACGGTGACGTTCCTCGCTGAGGATTACATCATCCATCATCTCGTTAAAGGAAGCCTTGATACGGCCAAGCTCACTCTTTCTGTTCTTTACTTTGAAACGGATATCGGAGCCGTTATTCTCTTCGGAGATAGAGTCCATAGTATTGATCATCTCGTGCATATTGCCGATGAACTTGTTGATGATCATAATTGCGATAAGAGAAGCAAGTGCACAGGAAACGAGTATTACTGCCCAGCCGATAAGGATAGCAGTAGTAGAATAGGAACTGAATGTTCCGGCATCAACGATACCTGCCCATCTCCAAGTGGTAACATTGGGAATGATACCACAGCTGTATTCGTACTTACCTGCCTTGCCTGAATCAAGTATCTGAGCAGAAGAGGTGATAGATACAGTGTTTGTATTAGATCTCATATCTGCCATCTTAGAGGAGAAAGCAGTGTCAACCTGAGAAGCTTTGAGGAGCTCCTGCTCACCATTGAAGTTTATTGTGTTACCGTCATTATCAAAGATGATTATGTGACCGCCGTCAAGGAATGTTCCGGCGAGTGCCTTTGCAACAGAGCTGTCAGCAGCGACAGAAACAACTGCACACGCATATCCGAGTTTACCTGTTTTTGCATCGGGATCGGAATAGATCTCCTTTGAAACATAGAAAGCGTCTGTGTTATAACTTGCCCAGTTCAACACACCGGAAACGGGGAGCATACCGTCGGTGTTGAAATGATCGAATTTAAGTGCGGAATTGCCCTTTGCGGATGCAATGATGTCACCGTTAAGGTTGATTATCAGCATATCGATAATATCGCTGCCGGACTTTGTCATTGCCTTTAACAGAGAATTTGCACTGTCATCGCCGTTGTCTGCTGCCTTGATAGCGATTTCAGACTTTGCTACGGCACTTACATTGCCTATGTACTGATTGAACAGATTGTCCAAAGCAACTGATTTTGACTTTGAAACTACTGCCAAAGTATCTTCCTTAGCATTTGTTTCGTAGCCGATGATAGAAAAAGTGCCAACCATACCCGCAATAAGCGAGGGTACTATTGCAAAAACCAGCAATATAGCCGTAAGGACGACTTTGAGTTTTGCGTTGCTCATTTTAAAAATATCCCCCTACAATTACTTAAAAATTATTGTCTTTCGCCATTTCTTTTTGTCGTTGTGCGAATTGAGTTTTGTATATGAATTTTCCTATGTAGTCCTCCTGTGAAGCAGTAAGACCCTGGAATTCACAGCCATATCCCTTTATGTTGCCTTCTTCGTCCTTTGCGACACGAAGTATACGGACAACGGCATTAAGACGATAGTCGATAAACAGATCAATATCAATACAAACGAAATCGTCCTCTTGGAACAGATAATCACAGACCATAAACACGCCGCCTATGTTGATATCTTTTATCTCAATAGGTATAGGCTCATCAAAACGTGTCGTTTCGTCGTCACGAACCAAGAACAAGGCACGGCCTCTTTCATCGACCTTTATCTTGAAGTATCTTCGTCTTTCTTCAAGCACCTCTGTATCACGGTTTTTAATGATCCTGACATTAAGCTGTGTATCAAGGGAAACAGTAACATTTCCCGGATATTTTATTCGATCGCCGGACTTGGTAGAAGCGATAACGTGCACTCTTTCGCCCTTGGGGAACTCACGAAGTTCTTTTCCTTTAACGATAAGTATGCTGTCCTCGTCACTTTCAATGTTTTTTGGGAACACGAAGTTCTTTTCAGCGGATAAAGCCACTGAACCGTTTCTATCAAGGATCTCGACTTTTACAATTTTGTTGCCAAAAAACAAAAGCATCAAATCCTTCTATATTATTTGAAATCCATATTATGCCACTTGGTAAGCATTATATGGCAGAATAGTTCTTTTCATATTATACAGCAATCAAATAAATAAATCAAGCGTTATTACGCATTTTCTAAAAAATTTACATATTTTTTTTGTTTTTTTGGATAACATAACAAGACAGGCGAGCAAAACGCCCGCCTGTACTCTATTTGTGTTTAAATCAAGCCATAGCAGCTTTAAGTGCATCTGCCTTGTCTGTACGCTCCCAAGCCACGCCAAGATCCTCACGGCCCATATGTCCGTAAGCAGCGAGGTTTTTGTACTGGGGCTTTCTGAGTTCCAGTGTGCTGATGATAGCAGCGGGACGGAAGTCAAATACCTTACCTACTGCCTCTGCGATCTTGTCATCAGCGTACTTGCCTGTGCCGAATGTATCGACCATTATGGATACAGGCTTAGCAACGCCGATAGCGTAAGCTACCTCTACCTCTGCACGTTCTGCAAGACCTGCTGCAACGATATTCTTGGCAGCGTAACGAGCCATATATGCAGCGGAACGGTCAACCTTTGTCGGGTCCTTACCGGAGAATGCACCTCCGCCGTGACGAGCATAGCCGCCGTATGTATCAACGATGATCTTACGTCCTGTAAGACCGCTGTCGCCCTGAGGACCGCCAACTACGAAACGACCTGTGGGGTTTACGAAGTACTTTGTATTCTCATCGAGAAGCTCTGCGGGGATAGTTGTCTTAACTACCTTTTCGATAACGTCTGCACGGATCTGTTCGAGAGTAGCCTCTGCCTTGTGCTGAGAGGATACTACAACAGTGTCAACTCTTGCGGGCTTACCATCAATGTACTCAACAGTAACCTGTGTCTTGCCGTCGGGGAGAAGGTAAGGAAGTGTACCGTCCTTGCGTACTGCTGTAAGTTTAAGAGCCAGTTTCTGTGCAAGAGAGATAGGCATAGGCATAAGCTCGGGAGTTTCTGTGCAGGCATAACCGAACATCATACCCTGGTCGCCTGCACCTGTGTCGCCTGCGTTCTCTTCTCTGCCTTCAAGTGCATTGTTTACGCCCATAGCGATATCGGGGGACTGCTTGTCGATAGATGTAAATACTGCACAGGTATTGCAGTCAAAGCCGTACTCGGAGTTGTCGTAGCCGATCTCCTTAACGGTATTACGTACGATCGCGGGAATATCGATCTGTGCGGTGGTTGTGATCTCGCCCATTACGAGTACCATACCTGTTGTTGTACAGGTCTCGCAGGCAACTCTGCCCATAGGATCCTGTGCGAGGATAGCGTCAAGCACTGCGTCGGAGATGTTGTCGCAGATCTTGTCGGGATGTCCCTCTGTTACGCTCTCGGAGGTGAATAAAAACTTGTTCATCTTGTGATTTCCTTTCTTTTCATTATATTTTACAGCAACAAAAAACGCACTCTTTCGGAGTGCGGAACTTACGTTTACACTCCTCATCTTTCGGCTTTCGCCGCAGGAAGTAGCACCTTTTTCCGATAAAATCGGAAGAGGTTGCCGGGCTTCATAGGGACCAGTCCCCCGTCATCTGACAAGAAGCCGCTCTGGATAAGGTTTTTTGTCGTATATAGTATAACATACAATATCCGCTCTGTCAATAGGCAGAGCGGATTTTTTGTGTTTTGGGCGAGATTTCCTGTCTATATGTTGTGGAAAAGTGATTTTTGGCACAGAGTAAGGTGTATTTGGTCTTAGTTGTTTCTATAAGGTTTATAACAAACTACCTATCAAGACTTAGAAGCCTAGGGTATGTACCTATGATAGTTCCGTCAGCCATTAGTCCGTCCTTGCCACCTGTGAAATCGTATTCACCAAAACGCCAATCATCAGGTGATATATCAATTTCGTAATTGCCTGTTCCTATAATAACCGCAACTCCATATACGCATCCGCCGTTACCTAAGGTAATTTCGACATATCCGTTTTTAAAGTCAGAGAGGCAATCTGTCATATTATATTCAAAGCTATAATAATCAATGCAGGACCAATGGTTAATGCTGCCATCTCCGAAAGTGCCGGCAGTGTCGATCATTTTCCATACACCGTTAGTTACTGTTGCAGTAACAATTGTTTCTTCAGCACACGTAAAGGTTTTCTTGGAAGCATCCATTTTAGTCATAAAAGACACTGTTTGGAATTCTATTTTTTCTGCGAGTTTATTAGCGATATTAATGTTTGACTCTTGTTCAACAATACTGTTCACTGAGTTTGTTACAGAGATGTTTATTATGGCTATTGCTACTATTATTATTGTGACAACAGCGGCTAAAACAAATATCCATATCTTGTTTTTCTTTGCTTTTGACATTTCTTTATTAGTGTGTTGCTCTGTATCTGTAATACTTGCTCCGCACTCGCTGCAAAACATCGCATTATCTTTTAGCTGTTCTCCACATTTTTTACAAATCATTTTTTCTCCCTTTAAAACAACAGATTTATTATATGCCTTCTTGGCTGAGTATTTTAAAGGATTCTCCGTTCCTTGTAACAGTAATCTTTATATTTCTCTCAGGTATTGTAATCATATATTGTCCTTTATTTATAAAAGGATTGTAATCAGCAGGAGCGTAGTTAGCATTATACTTTTCGTTGTTTTCAATATATACACAATTTCCTAATGGATACATTTCAACTGTACCTCTACCCATAGAAAAACTTCCAACAGAAAAAAATCCCCATATAAAATATGCGATAAACAACATCAAAAGCATTATGCCTGCTATCAAACCGATAATCCCTACGAATTTACCTACCGACGACACTGCTTGTTTTGCTTTGTTTTGATGTGACATTTTCTGATCCTCCCATTATTGTAAATACTATAAGCTTGATTTTTTATAAAATCATATTTATAGTATATATCATTTTTCTGGAAATGTCAATAGTCTGTTTTAAAAAACAAAAAATATTTATAGTATATATTTATCATCATAAAATTGAAAGGATTATGCTATGCAGGATTTTGTAAAACTCTTTGGTGAACGGGTGAAATATTATCGCAAAAAAAGAGGGTTAAGTCAAGAAAAGCTTTCAGAGTTGAGCGATCTGCACCCGACATATATAGGACAGATAGAGCGTGGCGAGAAAAATGCTTCACTTGAAACGATAATGCATATCTGTAAGGGTTTAGAGGTGTCCCCTGAAAATCTGTTTGAGAAACTGAACTATGAGCAGGAACAGACATCTGCCCAAAAAGCCTACGACCTTTTTATGCAGACTCCCCCAGAGAAACAGCAGACCCTTTTGGAGCTTCTTGAAAAGGCAAAGGAACTTATATAAAACAACGACCCCGAGAAAAACTCGGGGTCGTTTTCAGTCATTCGCAAGTTCCACATAGCCTATCGGCTTTGAGGTCTCTTTACTATATATCACATTATTTTCCGAATAGTAAAACATATTGCCTTCCTCTACCGTAATGCTTTTGAGATTTCGGCAGTTTTCAAAAGCGTTGTTTCCTATCTCTTTTACAGAAGAGGGAACGGTGATATCCGTTAGGTTGACGCAGTTTGTAAATGCTCCCGCACCTATTTTGGAAAGGGTTGGGTTTAGGTCGGCACGGTCGATACCTGTACAGCCGTAGAATGCCGATGAGCCTATGGATATTGCTTTTGGAAACTCAAACCCTGTCAAAGAACTGCATTTGTAGAATGCGTTTTCCTTGATGTCTAAATCGTTTCCGCCGAGAGTTACTTCGCAAAGGAGTTTGCTTTCCTGAAACATTCCATTAGATATAGTTTTGAAATTATCGGGAATATATACGCTTTTAAGTGTGGATTGGGCAAACATAAGCCCATTATCCTGTGATAATGCGGCAGGAATATTCATTTTTTCAACACCTATATTTTCGTAAAATGGTGCGTTAAAATAGGTATCTGAAACCTCATCGTTTATCTCACTTTCTGGTACGATAACATCATCATACGGGTCGGCATAGACGTATTTAACGGAGTCTGGGATAATTAAATGGTCGATATCCTTGTGACGCTCCATAAAGCTTATCTTTCGGACGGAATATTCCTTATGCGTGTCGGGGTCGAGGATAGTTTCGGGTATTCTCACATATTTGCTTGTACCTGTGTAGTCGTTTATTACTACGCCGTCAAGCTCCGATACATAATAATAAGACAGATGCCAATGATGCGTGTAGTCTTCGCCCTTGATGTAATTTACAATATCATCATATCCTGCAAGTTTTACATAGCTTACTGTGTCGGGAAGCATAAGAGCCTTGATGTTTTTGTAGCAGTATTTCAGATCAACACGGGTCACGTCTTGTCCGTCTATTTTATCGGGTATCTTGACATTGTCGTCGTTACCGAGGTAGTCAGTAATAACTATTCCGCCAAAGCTGTCGCTATAATGGTATTCTAGGTCGTTAGTTGATGTGTAGGGCATATCGTACAGTTCACCCCAGAATTGTTTAAGTGCTGTGGCGTGGTTCTCTTCATCAAGGACAGAGGAGGAGTATTCAGGTGTGCTTTCGCAACTTGTAATCGATGTTACTGCAAGGCAAAGTGCTGTGACTAATGATAATAGCTTTATTTTTCGCATATTGCTGTCCTCCGAAAAGTAGTTTTGCTGCCTATATGATACACCTGTTATTTCAGAAAGTCAAGAAAGATCTCCCCCGCTCTTACGAACGGGGGAGAAACATTTTAAATTACATTTCGATAACGATGTCGTTTTCAGGCTTTAAGATAGAGTCAAGGATAAGAATACCCTCGATCTTCTCGCCGTTTACTGTTACGGACTTAACACCGTGTTCGCTGCCGTTGGGATTCTTAACTGTAACATGCAGTTTCTTGCCACGGAATGTCTTTTCCATTGTGTATTCCTTCCACTCGGAGGGGATAGAGGGATCAATAACAAGACCCTTTGTTTCGGGGTTAAGACCGAGGATACCCTCTGTTGTACCAACCATTACAGTGGAAGCTGTACCTGTCAGCCAGTGAACGTGTGCACGTCCTGCGAAGGGAGAATCCTTACCCTCTACGAACTGACCGTATACATACGGTTCAAGTACTCTGTGCTCTGCGTTGTCGTTGTAGGTAGCGGGAGCAGCCTCTGTCCAGTACTTGTATGCACGGTTACCGTGACCAAGCTTGGACTCAGCCAGGATCAGCCAGCCCTGGGGCTGAGAGAAGATACCTGCATTCTCCTTTGTGCACTTGTTGAAGCACTGCATAAGAGCACCGTCAAATCCGTGCTTGACATAAGGAGGATACATAACCATTGCACCGTATGGAGTGTTAAGCTCACGCTCAACGCTGTCCATAGCCTTTTCCTGCTGCTCTCTTGTACCGAAGCCGGAGATTACAGACCAGCTCTGGGGATTCAGCCACATAGAAGCCTCGGGATCTGTTCTCTGACCGATAACAGTGCCGTCTTCCTTATAGCCTCTGATCCATCTGTCCTCGTTCCAACAAGCGGAGAGGATCTCGTCAAGCTTAGCACCGATCTCGTCGAGGTACTTGATGTACTCTGTATCGTTCTTTTCCTCTGCATACTTCTTGAGGATCTTGATAGCATAAACCAGCTGGAATGCAACGAATGTGGACTCGCCCTTCTTGCCGAGGCGGAGGCAGTCGTTCCAGTCAGCGTGCAGACCTGCGGGCATACCGTGGTTGCCGAGGTGATTCATAGAGAAGTCGATTGCTCTCTTCAAATGATCGTATACAGTACCCTTTTCGCCGTCGTTAGCGTAGAGGATCTCTTCATCGAGGAATGCACTGTCGCCGCTTTCGGAGATGTACTTATAGATAGTGGGGAACAGCCACAGAGCGTCGTCAGCACGATAGCTGGGGTGACCTGTTTCCTTAGCATATGCTGTATTCTCGTCGTTCTCGTCGGGGTGGTTTTCCTGTCCTGCCTTATGTGTGTACTTAACGAGGGGCAGACCTGCACCGTTTGTAACCTGAGCGGAGAGCATAAATACTATCTGCTGCTTAGCCATCTCGGGAGCAAGGTGGATGATACCCTGGATATCCTGTACTGTATCACGGTAGCCGAAGCCGTTTCTAAGACCGCAGTACTGGAAGGAAGCTGCTCTGGACCAGATAAAGGTAATGAAGCAGTTATATGCATTCCAGGTGTTTACCATATTGTTGAAGTTCTTGTCGGGAGTGTTTACTTGCAGGTTAGCAAGCTTGGAGTGCCAGTATTCTTTAAGCTCTGCAAGTTCCTTTTCAACTGTGCCTGCTACATCATACTTTGCGATGAGAGAGCTGATTTCAGCTTCTGTTCTTGCACCGCCGAGAACGTATGTCAGTTCCTTTGTTTCGCCGGGCTGGAGAACGATATCGCTTTGGAGAGCACCACAGGAGTTGGTGTTGTAGTTGAGGTCGCCTTTAAGACCCTCTTCGATACCCTTGGGGTTAGCGTAGCTTCTGTAACTGCCTACGAAAGCGTCACGATCGCCGCAGAATGCGTCAGCCTTAGCCTGTGCAAGACCGAGGAAACGTCCGCTGTTGGGATTGTATACCTCGTTCTGCATCTGGTGGATATAGTTGCCCTTAAAGTATGTGCGGGTGATGAACAGTGTGTATTGCAGATTAACCTGATCCTGCTCGTAGTTGGGATCGTTAACGAATTCGCAGTAGCCTGTAACAGAGAGTTTTCTGGGCTTTGTGTCGGTATTTGTTACCTTAGCAGCCCATACCTCGTATGTAGCATCCTTAGGAACGTAGTAGGAAACCTCAGATTTGATGCCCTTGTATTCAGATGTGATAACGGTGTATGCTGTACCGTGGCGGCACTCGCTCTTGAATGTATCAAGGGGCTTACATACAGGTGCCCAGGAAGCAGACCAGTACTCGTTTGTTTCAGCGTCCTTGATGTAGATGTAACGGCCGGGCTGGTCGTTTGCTACACCATTGAAGCGGTAACGGATAACACGTCCGTTTGCACCGGACTTAACGAAGCTGTAACCGCCTGCGTTGTTGGAAATGATAGCACCGTACTCGGGAGAGCCGAGGTAGTTTGCCCACGCAGAGGGTGTGTCGGGGCGGGTGATGACATACTCTTTGTTGAGTTCGTCGAAATAACCGTAGTTCATTGGTTTATCCTCCGTAGTTTTATATTTTTGCCGAGGGCAGACCGCCCGTGTCGGCTTTTTGTTTGTAACTCTATTATACCAGTAAAACGTTTACATTACAAGGGCGGTGATTTGTACAAATTTTCTTGAAGTTTTTTGTGCAGTTAGCATAAAATATTTTTGGCAAATGTAGTTTGTTTTCTTTAAAAAGATTGACAACAGCATAAAAAGATAGTATAATGTATAGTTGGAATATTATATAAAGGAGCAACGCTCCGATGAAAGGACGATAATATAATGAAGTACGATTTCAGTGCCGTTGAAAGCAAATGGCAGAAATACTGGGACGACCACGGAACATTCCGTGCAACAGAGGACAAGAGCAAGAAGAAGTTCTATGCCCTGGTTGAGTTCCCTTATCCCTCCGGTGCAGGTATGCACGTTGGACATATCAAGGCGTATTCCGGTCTTGAAGTAGTAAGCAGAAAACGCAGACTTCAAGGCTATAATGTTCTGTTCCCTATCGGATTTGACGCTTACGGTCTGCCCACAGAGAACACTGCTATCAAGACAGGCGTTCACCCCAGACAGGTTACAGATAATAATATCAAGAAGTTCACAAGTCAGCTCAAACGCGTAGGTTTCTCCTTTGACTGGGACAGAGTAGTTGATACAACAGAAGAGGATTATTATAAGTGGACACAGTGGATATTCCTCAAAATGTTTGAGAATGGTCTTGTTTTCCGTGACAAGACCCTTGTAAACTACTGCCCCAGCTGTAAGGTTGTTCTTTCCAACGAGGACTCTCAGGGCGGTAAGTGTGATATCTGCCACAGCGATATCGTACAGAAGGACAAAGAAGTATGGTATCTCCGCATTACAGAGTATGCAGACAAGCTCTTACAGGGTCTTGACGAGGTTGACTATCTCCCTAATATCAGACTTCAACAGGAAAACTGGATAGGCAAATCCACTGGTGCTTTTGTAAACTTCTCTATCAAGGAGTATGACGAGAAGCTCCGTATCTACACAACACGTCCCGATACTCTCTACGGTGTTACATTTATGGTAATCGCTCCCGAGCATCCCATTATTGAGAAGTATCGTAACAATATCGCAAACATCGATGCACTTGACGCTTACAAGGCAGAGTGTGCAAAGAAGTCCGAGTTTGAGAGAACTCAGCTTGTAAAGGACAAGACTGGTGTTAAGATCGAGGGTCTGACAGCTATCAATCCCATCACCGAGAAAGAAATCCCTATCTACGTTGCCGACTATGTAATGATGGGCTACGGTACAGGTGCTATTATGGCAGTACCCGCACACGATACCCGTGACTACGACTTCGCAAAGAAGTTCGGTATTGATATTATCGAGGTCATCAAGGGCGGCGACATTTCTAAGGAAGCCTACACAGGCGACGGCGAGATGGTAAATTCAGGTGAACTTAACGGTATCACAAACAAGAAGGACGCTATCGCTAAGATGCTTGAAGTGCTTGGTGCAAAGGGCGTCGGAGAAAAGGGCGTACAGTACAAGATGAAGGACTGGGCGTTCAATCGTCAGAGATATTGGGGCGAGCCTATCCCGATAGTACACTGTCCCGATTGCGGAATCGTTCCCGTACCCTATGAGGAACTGCCTTTAAGACTTCCTCCCGTGGACAACTTCCAGCCCGGCAGCGATGGTGAATCTCCTCTCGCTAAGATAGAAAGCTTTGTAAATTGCAAGTGTCCCAAGTGTGGTCACGACGCAAAGCGTGAAACAGATACAATGCCCCAGTGGGCAGGTTCTTCCTGGTATTTCCTGCGTTATACAGACAATAAGAACGCAGACTGCTTCGCTTCCAAGGAGAATATGGAATACTGGCTGCCTGTTGACTGGTATAACGGCGGTATGGAGCACGTTACACGTCACCTTATCTACTCCCGTTTCTGGCATAAGTTCCTGTATGATATCGGTGAAGTTCCCACTGCTGAGCCTTATGCAAAGAGAACAGCACAGGGTCTTATCCTCGGTCCTGACGGCGAGAAGATGAGTAAGTCCAAGGGTAACGTTGTTGACCCCAACGATGTTGTTGACGAGTTTGGTGCTGACGTACTTCGTCTGTATGTTCTGTTTATGGGCGACTATGAGCAGGCTGCTCCTTGGAGTGAGAGTGCTGTTAAGGGTTGTAAGCGTTTCCTTGATAGAATATGGAAGATGCAGGAGAAGGTAGTTGATGGCGACGAGTACAGCGACAAGCTGCGTTCCTCTATGCACAAGACTATTAAAAAGGTATCGAATGATATTGAAGCTCTTCGTTTCAACACTGCTATTGCAGCAATGATGACTCTTGTAAACCAGATCGAAGAGGCAGGCTCTGTAACAAAGGCTGAGTATAAGGCTCTGCTTACGATGCTGAACCCCTTTGCTCCCCATATTACAGAGGAACTGTACGAGGTTATGGGCTTTGGCGGTGTACTGAATGAGCAGTCCTGGGTAGAGTACGACGAGGCACTCTGCGTTGACGACACTGTTGAGATCGCAGTACAGGTAAACGGTAAGGTCAAGGCTAGATTTAATGCTCCTGTAAATGCTGAAAGAGAAGTTCTTGAAAATATGGCTCTTGAACTTCCTGAGGTAAAGGCTCTTACAGACGGCAAGACTATCGTTAAGAAGATCGCTGTTCCCAACAAGCTTGTAAATATCGTAGTTAAGTAAATATTCAAAGGTACAGCTCTTAACGGGGCTGTACCTTTTAGCTGAAAGGAAGATTATGAAAAGATCAACAGGTTTTCTGGCGGTACTGCTTTCGGCTGTTATGCTTACGGGCTGTGCGTCCGATATATCTTCGCAGAGTGTGACGGGGAGTTCTTCGGAAGAAACTTCGGTATCTGTCACATCTGCAACATCAGAAGCAACCACTGTCATTACTACAACTACCGCTAAGGCGGAGAGTGAGATTCGACCGGAGGATTATATGGATAAAAAGATAATTGCACTCACCTTTGACGACGGCCCAAATGTTACTACCACGCCTAAGGTGCTGGATATGCTTGAAAAGCACGAAGTTATCGCATCGTTCTTTGTTATAGGAAACAACATCAATGACGCAAGTGCAGAGGTTATGAAAAGAGCTTATGATATGGGCTGTGAGATACACAACCATTCAAAGAGCCACCCGAATATGACTGAAATGACAGTAGAGCAGATAATCGAGGAGTATGAATATACTGATAATAAGGTATATGAGATAACAGGTGAGCATACTGCCTTTTTCCGTCCTCCCTATATTGCGGTCAATGATACTATGCTTGAAAATATTGACGTACCATTTATTGCAGGTATAGGCTGTAATGACTGGGACGACAAGGTTACTGCCGATAAGCGTGCAAGGTCTATATTAAGACAGGCAGATGACGGAGATATCATTCTTCTGCACGATGCACAGGGCAACGATCAGACTATTGAGGCACTGGATACGATCATTCCCGAGCTTAAAGCACAGGGATATATCTTCGTTACAATGACAGATCTTTTCAAGATAAAGGGTATAGAGATATCTCCCGATGATACTAAGATCTATACAAATGTGCTGCAAAGCGGTCAGTTTGGATAAGTAAAAATGCGGATCAACGATCCGCATTTTTTATATTTCAATAAACGAGCCTATCAATACAGTTGCAATGAAAACAGGTGCGACCCATTTTATAATGAATTCAAAACTGCGTCTGCGGTGGAATGTGCCGCTTTGTTCGATTTCGTTTGATAGAATAGAGGGTCTAACTATCCAGCCTATAAAGATACAGGATATAAGTGCTACGACAGGTGTGATGACAGCGTTGCCGACATAGTCTGCGAAATCAAGTATAGTCATATCGAACGGTCTGAACGTACTCCAAAGACCGTATCCAAGCGATGAGGGGATGCCCAGTATCAGCAGTATAACCGCTATTATCGGAACAGCGATATAGCGTTTTACACCAAAGCGTTCTATTATGTTTGCAACGTTTACTTCCATCATACTTATTGATGACGAGATAGCCGCAAAAAACACCAGTATAAAGAACAATGCACCCAGAATATCGCCAAAGGGCATTTTTGCAAACAGCTCAGGTAGAGTTTGGAATATCAAGCCCGGCCCTGCGGAAAGAGCAGTGCTTTCACCACCTGCGACTGCAAATACGGCGGGGATCACTATAAGTCCACTCAGAAAGGCAATGCTAAGGTCGAAGAATTCTATCTGTTTTACGGAATTCTCGATATTGTCCTCTTTTTTGAGATACGAGCCAAATGTGACCATTATTCCACTTGCGAGAGATAGGGAGTAAAACATTTGACCTGTTGCGGCAAGTACGGTCTTGAAAGAAAACTTTGAAAAATCCGGATTGAGGTAATAAACAACGCCCGACCATGCACCATCAAGGGTGAGGGTATAGACTGTAAGTATCACTGCGAGAAGTATAAGTGCGGGCATAAGAAAACGGTTTGCTTTTTCTATGCCGTTTTTAATGCCACATAACAGAATCGCTGCGGTCAAAAGCAGAAACACTACCTGATAACCTATCGGCTCGAATGTTTGTGCGGTGTATTCAGTGAAATATTCGGGTGTTGCGGTCTTTGAGTCGCCTGTACAGTACAGCACAGCGTATTTCAGCACCCAGCCGCCTATTACACAATAGTAGGGCAAAGTTATCAGGGTTATCCCTGCGGTAAGCCAACCGATAAAACCACCTTTTTTATCCAGCTTTTTATATGCGATAGTGGAGGCGGACATTGTTTTTCTGCCGATAGAAATCTCCATAGCCATAATAGGAAAGCCGAAAAGCAGTGTTACCGCAATATAGACCAGCAGGAAAATTCCTCCGCCGTATTCAGCGGCAAGAAAGGGAAACCTCCATATATTTCCCAGACCCACAGCCGAGCCTACGGCAGAAAGCACAAAGCCCATTCGGTTTGAAAAGGTAGGTTTACTCATATTATCTGTTCTCCGAAAATAAAATAAATCATCTTTGGATTATTCTTAGCTGACGAAGTGGATTTATTCGTTTGTTTATTTAAAGATAATATTTCAAAACATTGACAAAAAAATCTCACAGTGATATAATTACCTTTATGGGGATTGGTTCTAGGAGGATATAATGGCAGATTTCTTTATCGGCGTCCCGAACGAGTTAGTGCTTTTCGGACCGCTTCATCTGTGTCTTTCGGGTGGATTTGCGGTGTTGTACGTGCTGATCTTTGTTTTCAGAAAGAGGATAACAGAGTTCGGTCATTTCAAAGCGGTACGCATTACGATGGCAACCGTTCTTTTGTTGAATATGGCGGTGCATTATATTTCAAAGATATTGCTGGGAGTATGGTCTTTTGAGGTAGATCTTCCTTTGCATTTGTGTTTTATCGCAAACTTTTTTATGATATACATATTATATACAGGCAACAAATACGGTCTGTACAGGATAGTTTATTTCTTTACATTTATAGGTCCTCTGCCCGCAATGATATGGCCCGATCTGAGATGCTCATACGACAGCTATATTTTTTATCAGTTTATTATAAGTCATCATATAATGCTACTGTGTAGTCTGTACTGCTTGTGTGTACTGAAATATCATACATCGGTAAAATGCAGCATTCCTACGTTTATCATAGGAAACGCAGTGGTAGGTTCTGTGATGCTGTTTAATATGCATTTCGGCACGAATTACATTATGATGAACGAGCTGCCGCCACAACTTTATGAGATATATCCTTTCCTTGATATGTTTCCACCGCTTGTGTGGTTGGAACTAGTGGGAATCTTAGCGATATTAGGGTCTTGCATACCTATGCTTGTGCTGAAAAAACTGGACGCTAAAAACGATACTTTGAAAGATTGATAAGTTTTATGAATATTTTTTCTTTTTGGGTAAAGACTATTACAGCGGCAATCCCGCAGTAAGGTTTAATTCAGGAGGAAAATAATATGTCTAATCAGAACAAGCAGAATAATCAGAACAACCAGAATAAGCAGAACAATCAGAATCAGACAAACAAGCAGAACAACAACGACTGCAAGTAATTAAGGGCGGGAGATCCCCGCCTACATAATATAAAATGGCACTGTGTTTTAATTTGATGCAGTGCCGTTTTTTATAGAGAAAACACAGTTGGTTTTTTGTAAGTATTGTACAATTCGATTTAGGTATCTTGACGAAATGAGGGATATTTGCTACAATGATAACAAGGATATATTTCATACCGATTATCGCAATGCGGATAGAAACGGGGGTATAGTTTGTATGATCACTATCGAGATACGCAGTGAGCTGTCAGCAGTAGGACTTGACAGCGTACTGATGATAGAGAAGTTTATGGACAGCGAGGAAATGTTTCTGAAATATTTCAAGAAATTCTTTTCCTCTTCTGACAGCGTTGTTGCGGAACTTAAAACCGCTGTTGAGACGGAGAACTATGACGAGATCATAAGCAAGGCTCACGCTCTTAAAGGAATGGCTGGTAACATAGGCCTTAACGGCGTATTCGTTCCAGCAAAGGATATTGTAGACGATCTCCGTATGGAGATATATACTTCCTACAAACAGGATTTTGAGGAGCTATATGCTGCATATAATAAGGCTAAGCAGATCGCTGAAAAGCTTTATTAAGCAAAGCGGTCTTTATAAAATAAAAGCAAAATGGAGGTAATATTATGCCCGAAGAATTAAGTTTCCTTATACCGATCATTGTTGTTGTCGCAATAGTGATATTTATGTTTGCGGCAGGCTACCGCAAAGCACCGCCCGATAAAGCATATATCATAAGCGGTCTTAGACGAAAGGCTAAGGTAGTAATCGGTAAGGCTACTGTAAAGCTGCCTTTCTTTGAACGCTGCGACGTGCTTGAACTTGCACTTATGTCTGTTGACGTAAAGACTGCACAGGCTGTTCCCACAGCGGACTATATCAATATTTCCGTTGACGCAGTAGTAAACGTTAAGATATCTTCTGAGCCTGATATCATTCTCAGAGCACAGCAGAACTTCCTTAACAAGAACGTTGAGTACATAACAAAAGTATCCCGTGAGGTTCTTGAAGGTAATATGCGTGAGATCGTAGGTCAGATGCGTCTTGAAGAAATGGTGTCAAATCGTCAGGCTTTTGCCGACAAGGTAAAGCAGAACGCTGATCCCGACCTCAGTGCAATGGGTCTTGAAATCGTATCCTTTAACGTACAGAACTTCGTTGATGACAATGGTATCATCACCGATATGGGTATCGACAATACGATGCAGATCAAGAAAAAGGCTGCTATCTCCAAGGCAGAGGCTGAAAGAGATATCAAGATCGCACAGGCAGAGGCAAACCGCAAGGCAAACGATGCCCGTGTAGACTCCGAAACTGCTATCGCAGAGCGTGAGAATGAACTTGCTATCAAACAGGCTGAGCTTAAACGTGCTGCTGATATCAAGCAGGCTGAGGCAGATGCTGCATATACTATCCAGCAGGAAGAACAGCGTAAGACGATCGAAATCACGACCGCTAACGCAAACCTTGCAAGACAGGAAAGAGAAGTTGAGATCAAGGCTAAGGAGGCTGAGATCAAGGAACGTGCTCTCGAAGCGGAGATCAAAAAGACCGCAGAGGCTAACAAGTACGCAGCACAGCAGAGAGCAGACGCAGAGCTGTATACTATCCAGCGTAATGCAGAGGCTAAGAAATACGAGGATATCCAGAATGCAGAGGCAGAGCTTGAAATCAAGAAGAATGAGGCTGCCGCAATTCTCGTAACAGCAGAGAACGAAGCTGCTGCCGAAAAGGCAAGAGCTGAGGCAGCACGATTTTCAGCAGAGCAGGAGGCAGCAGGTATCCGTGCAAAGGGTCTTGCTGAGGCTGAAGCTGTACGTGCAAAGGCTCTCGCTGAGGCAGAAGGTCTTGACAAGAAGGCAGAGGCTATGAAGAAGATGGAAGAGGCAGCTGTCCTCCAGATGTACTTCGAGCAGATGCCCGCTGTTGCACAGGCTATTGCAAAGCCCCTGGAGAACGTGGACAAGATCACAATGTACGGCGACGGCAACACCTCAAAGATGGTCAAGGACATCACGGAGGCTACTACACAGGCATCCGCAGGTCTGCTTGACGGTCTTGGTATAGACCTTAAAACTATGGTAAGCTCCTTTGTTACGGGCAAGGCTATGGCAGCGGGAATAAATTCCGAGGCTGAGATGGCTCCCGCCAAAAAGCCTGAGGAATTTACAGTTAATCAGTAATCTTTAATATAAAAAGTCCACGGAGAAGTTAAATTCTCTGTGGATTTTTTGTTTTTTGATATGATTTTTATAGTCGAAAAAGCGGTTATACCTTTTGGCGTCTTGACAAATCCCTTAATACTATATATAATAGTGAAAGTGTCTTAAAAGGAGCTTTTGCTATGTCATTAAAACTAAACAGCCGCCATACTATCCTAGCTTGTTACGGCGGATATATAACACAGGCGATAGTCAATAATCTTGCACCACTATTGTTTCTGATATTTCAGGACAGCTTTGGTATTCCGCTTGAACAGATAACCCTGCTTGTGACGATAAATTTTCTTGTGCAGCTGGTGGTGGATTTTGCCTCGGCTAAGCTTGTTGATAAGATAGGCTGGAGAAGATGCCTTGTTGCGGCACATATCTTTGCGGCAGCAGGTATTGTGGGATTGGCGGTATTCCCGAATATTATGCCGCCCTTTGCGGGACTTCTCACGTCGGTCGTTATTTATGCTGTTGGCGGCGGCCTTACAGAGGTGCTTATCAGCCCTGTTGTTGAAGCTTGTCCCACTGAAAATAAGGCGGGCGTTATGAGCCTGCTGCATTCCTTTTATTGTTGGGGAACTGTCGGTGTGGTGGTGATATCCACTCTGTTTCTCAGTGTTTTCGGTAAGGATAGTTGGGGAGTTCTTGCTATATGCTGGGCGGTTTTTCCTCTGCTGGTGGGAGCGTTTTTTACTCAGGTGCCTATTTATCCGCTTGTAGAAGAGGGCGAGGGCTACGGCATACGAAAGCTTTGCAGTATGAAGATTTTCTGGTTATTTGTAGTGCTTATGATCGCAGCGGGAGCAAGTGAACAGGCTATGAGCCAGTGGGCAAGTGCCTTTGTAGAAAGCGGTCTTGGCATATCCAAAACAAAGGGAGATCTGCTTGGCCCGTGTATTTTTTCTGTCCTTATGGGCAGTGCCCGTGTGTTTTATGCGAAGATGAGCGAAAGGATAGATCTTAATACTTTTCTTATTCTGAGCGGAGTTCTGTGTGTAGGTTCGTATCTTCTTGCTTCGCTGTCACCTGTTCCTGTATTGTCGCTTGTTGGCTGCGGACTGTGTGGACTTTCGGTTGGAATACTGTGGCCTGGGGTGTTCAGCCTTGCGGCGGCAGAGATACCAAAGGGCGGCACGGCGATGTTTGCACTTTTTGCTTTGGCGGGAGATCTTGGCTGTTCGGGCGGTCCTACGACAGTAGGAATGATATCGGGAGCTTTCGGCGGAGAGCTTAAAACAGGTCTGCTGTTTGCGATAATATTCCCGATAATAATGATAGTGGGTGCGTTGATACAGCGAAAGAGCATACGAAAATAAGCAAACGGTCTGAGGAAATCTCTCAGACCGTTTTTTGATATATATATTTATCCTTGCTTTTTGGGTGCTGCCGCTTGTTGCTGCTGTGCGGGAGCAGCCTGGATATTTGTATTGGAATTAAGTGTTTTTCTCATAAGGCGAATGTTACTGAGATCCTTTGAAAGAAGCTCTTCCACTCTGCTGAGCATATTATCTGTGTAATCATTTGTTGAGGTGCGGATAAGATTTGAGCGTGACTGGGCGTTGCTGATCTCATCGGTTGCACGTTTACGTGCCTCTTTCATAATGGAGTTTTCGTTCAGCAGTTCATTTCTGCGTTGCTCTGCTTTGCGTATTATCTCATCGGCTTCACGCTTTGCGTCGGAGATGATCCTGTTCTTGTCTGCAACGACATTCTGTGCCTGCTGTATCTCCTTAGGGAGGACAAGTCGCATTTCAGTCGCTATCTCATCGATCTGTGCTACGTCTACCATACTCTTTTTGGAGAGCGGAACAGGCTGTGCCTTTCTGACAACTTCATCAAGCATTGAAATAAGTTCTAAGAGATTGTATTCCATAACTATCTGTCCTTTCTGTCATTTATCCTTTGTTTTTGTTTGCTATTCTACGGGCTTCTGTAAATTCCTTATTGAGCTTTTGCTTGATCTCTTCGTGTATACATTCGGGGAGGTATTTGCTTACATCTCCGCCAAACATCGCTACCTGTTTTACCATACTTGAAGAAACGAATGTGGTGTTCTGACTTGCGGGGATAAATACTGTTTCCGCTCTGGGATTAAGGTCTTTGTTGGTGTGAGCCTGTTGGAATTCAGACTCAAAGTCTGTTGTTGCACGAAGTCCCTTTACGATAACATCAACGTCTTCACGGGTGTTGAAGTAATCAGCCAGCAGTCCGTCATAACTCGCTATCTCCACATTCGGCAGATGTGCGGTTGCACGTCGGAGAAATTCACATCTTTCTGGAATGCTGAATGCAAAGGTCTTAAAGGGATTTATAAACACCACGACGATAAGCTTGTCAAACATTTTTGACGCACGTGTGATGATATCTAAATGTCCGTTTGTAACAGGATCAAAACTTCCCGGGTATATTGCGGTCTTCATTTATGGGGTAGTCCTTTCATTCTTCGGTTTCTTCGTCCGTACGTTTGGGACGATAAATGGTTACAGCTGTACGTGAATGTTTAAGCACCTTTGCAATCTCAAATTTTCCTAGGTCGTGCGGAAGTACGCATTCTTTCTCGTGCTCACATATTATAACACCGCTGTCTGACATCTTCTCTATAAGGTGGGGAAGTGCCTTTTGTAAAATTTTCAGATTGTAGGGCGGGTCGAGAATTGCAATATCAAATGTTGCACGGGTGCTTTTAAGAAAAGCAGAGAAAGGCATATTTACAACGTGAGCCTTTTCCTCGAATTTTGTTGTACGCAGATTTTCCTTGATAGCCTTGATAGATACCATAGCGGAGTCAACAAAATACGCTTCTTTTGCACCTCGGCTTAGAGCCTCAATACCTAGCTGTCCGCTTCCTGCAAACATATCAAGCACTGTGCGTCCTTCTATTTCAAACTGGATAGCAGAGAAGATGGCCTCTTTTACGCCGTCGGTAGTGGGGCGTACGACCTCTGTACCCTCAACGGTGACAAGCTTTCTTCCTCTTGCTGAGCCTGTGATAACTCGCATATATTAAAACCTTTCCTGTATAAAATCATATAATTCTTTGGCTTTTTCGGGACTTATCTTTGCGGCTATCCTTAGCTGCTCTGCGGTTGCGTCCTTTATGCCTTGTTTTGTCTTAAATTCTTTAAGCAAAGCCTTTGCTTTTGCCTCGCCTATTCCCTTTACTTCGGTAAGTTCCAGTGTATAGGTCTTTTGCTTGTGCTTTACTCTTTGGAATGTGATAGAATATCGATGAACCTCGTCCTGTATATTGGTAAGCAGCTTGAAGAGAGCCTTGTTTGCGTTGACTGATATCTCTCCGCCTTCTTTGGCTATTGCACGGGTACGGTGTTTGCTGTCCTTTACAAGACCGAAAAGAGGCACGGATATATTAAGCTCGTCCAGTACTTGTGCCACAGCAGCAACGTGCCCCTTGCCGCCGTCAAGCAGTATCAGATCGGGCAGGGGAGAAAAACCTTCGTCACCGTCAAGGTATCGCTGCATTCGTCTGCGTAGGACCTCCTGCATACAGGCGTAGTCGTCGATGCCGATGACGTCTTTTATGTTAAAACGTCGGTATCCTGCTTTAAACGGTCTGCCGTTGCGGTAAACTATCATACCGCCCACTCTGCCTGTTTCACCGAAGTTTGAGATGTCGTAAGACTCGATACAAAGAGGTATCTTTTCAAGGCCAAGCAGCTCTTTCAGATCTTCAAGAGCGTTGATCTCTTTTGCGGTTCTGCCTACCTTTAATGCAAGATATTCACTGGCATTGTTTTTTGCGAGGACTATTTGTGCAAGTCCATCGCCTCTTTGAGGTATGACGAATTTAACAGCGTGACCGGCCTTGTCACGGAGCATTTGCGTTATCAGCTCCATATCTTCAAACTGTTCGTCGATATAAATTTCCTTTGGAAACTCATCTTTATCGAGGTAATAGCTTAGTAAAAAATCTCTACGCATAAGGGCTGGGTCGTATTCGTCACCGATAAAGAAATTTTCCTTATCTACAAGCCTACCGCCTCTGTATTTTACCACTGCGACACTTGCGAGGTCAATATTCTGTGCAAGTGCAACTATATCGTAATCATCTGTTTTATAATCGAATATCTTCTGAGAGTTGTGCAGCCTTGCTATCGCCTGTATCCTGTCACGGAGCTTTGCCGCTTTTTCAAATTCAAGGTTTTCTGCTGCTTCCTCCATTTCGGCACGAAGCTGCTCTACGGATTTCTGGCTGCCTGCTTTTAGGTAATCAAGAGCCTCATCTACGATCTTTTTATATTCCTCAGAGGATATCTTTCCTCTGCATACGCCCATACATTTTTTTATGTGCATATTAAGGCAGGGACGCTCCTTGCCGAAATCCATAGGGAAATGCTTCCGACAGGTTGGCAGCTGGAATATGGTGTTAGCCTCTTCTACTGCCTGTTTTACCGTAAATCCGCTTGTAAACGGACCCAGGTAATCTGCGTGGACATCATTCGTGTTAAGTGCATAGCTTATGCGGGGATATGCTCCGTGGGATATTTTTATATAGTTGTAGCCCTTATCGTCCTTTAAAAGGATATTGTATTTTGGTTTGTGCAGTTTTATGAGGCTGCATTCAAGTACAAGAGCGTCAAGCTCACTGGGGCATACGATAAAATCAAAATCGTCGATATTGCTGACAAGCTTTATGGTCTTTGCACTGTGACTTGCATCATTGCGGAAATAAGAGGTGACCCTGTTTTTCAGAGCCTTTGCTTTTCCCACGTAGATGATCTTTCCCGTTTTATCCTTCATAAGATAAACACCGGGATTAAGGGAGAGCCTGTTAGCCTTATCTCTCAGATAATCAATACGTTCATTCACGGCAGATACACTCCGTTCCAAAACATTGTTAATCATTATACATTGTACCACCTTTCTTAAAAAAATACAAGTGGTAAATGAATTATTTTAGCTGTTCTGCCAAACCTTGCTGTAACAGATTGTTTCCTGATTTTACATAGTCGAAAGGATTTTTGTCGGAATATGCAAAAAAACAGTTCGGTTCGTTGTTTTTTTGGCTAATTATCAGTGGTTTTTTTGCGGTGAAACTATTGACAAAAAATTCTGAATGTAGTATAATACTATAATGTATCATAATGGATATGTGTGCGAAAAGACCGTTTTTAGACAGGAAATCGCTGTAAAATTTCCATAAAAATGGAAATAAATATCCATTGCGGAAATAAATTAAGGAGTGATAAAGCCGATGGTGAATGTTAATCCCGTACAGCTCGGAAAAAACACCCGAATGAGTTTTTCCAAGATCAATGAGGTCATCGATATGCCGAACCTCATCGGAATTCAGAAGGACTCGTACGAATGGTTCCTTTCGGACGGTATCAAGGAAGTATTCAAGGACGTTTCCCCTGTTACCGATGCCAATGGAAAATTTGAACTCTCGTTTATAGACCACCGTCTTGACGACAAAACAAAGTACACTATTGAGGAGTGCAAGGAGCGTGACGCTACCTATGCTGCACCCCTGCGTGTGACCGCCCGTCTTCTCAGCAAGGAAACAGGCGAGATTATGGATAACGAGATCTTTATGGGTGATCTGCCGCTTATGACTGATAGCGGTACATTTGTTATCAATGGTTCCGAACGTGTTGTAGTATCTCAGCTGGTGCGTTCACCTGGTGTATACTACGGCTTTGATTACGATAAAACAGGTAAGAAATTGTTCAAGGCTACTGTAATCCCTAACAGAGGTGCGTGGCTGGAATTCGAGATGGACTCCAACGATATTTTCTATGTTCGTATCGATAAGAACAAAAAGATTCCAGCAACAGCTTTTTTACGTTCCATAGGTCTGTCAAGCAACGAGGATCTTAAAGCAAAGTTCGGCGAAGATCCGAGAATCGTTTGCACTATCGAAGATAAGGATAACACTCAGAACAGAGAGGAAGCTCTGCTTGAAGTATATAAGAAGCTCCGTCCCGGTGAGCCTCCGACAATAGAGTCTGCTCAGAATCATCTGAACACACTTTTCTTCGATGCAAGAAGATATGACCTGTCCAGATTCGGACGTTATAAATATAATAAGAAGCTCGGTATTTCCAATCGTATCGAGGGCAGAAAACTGGCTGAAACAGTAAAAGCTCCCCTTACAGAAGAAACACTTGGCGAAAAGGGTGCTGTTGTAACTCACGATATGGCTCTTGCTATCGAGAATGCAGGTGTTACAGATGTTTCTGTTATCAACCCTGAGGGCAAGACCGTAAAGGTAGTTGGTAACGGTATGGTCGATATCACTGTTTACACAGGAGATATGGACGTAGAGGCTCTCGGTATCAATGAGCAGGTAAGATTTGCTGTACTTGCTGAGATACTTAAAGAGTCCGAAGGCGATATGGATATGATGGCAGAGCTTATCAAGGCTCGTGTTGATGAACTTATCCCCAAGCATATCACTCTCGAAGATATCTATGCTTCGGTAAGCTACTATATCAACCTTTGCGAAGAAATAGGCGATATAGATGATATAGATCATCTCGGCAACAGACGTATCCGTTCAGTAGGTGAGCTTCTCCAGAACCAGTTCAGGATCGGTTTCTCCCGTATGGAGCGTACTATTCGTGAGAGAATGGCTTTGCAGGCACAGGATCAGGAGAAGGTTTCTCCCTCCTCTCTGATAAATGCACGTCAGGTCATTTCTGCTATGAGAGAGTTCTTTGGTTCTTCGCCTCTGTCCCAGTTTATGGATCAGAACAACCCTCTTGCAGAGCTTACTCATAAGAGAAGACTTTCATCTCTCGGTCCCGGCGGTCTGCAACGTGACAGAGCCGGATTCGAGGTTCGTGACGTACACTATTCTCACTACGGAAGAATGTGTCCTATCGAAACACCGGAAGGTCCTAACATCGGTCTTATATCCTATCTTGCAACATTTGCAAGGATCAATGTTTACGGCTTTATCGAAGCTCCTTACAGACGTGTTGATAAGGAGACCGGTAAGGTGCTCGACGAGGTCGTATATATGACCGCCGATGTCGAGGATAATTATGTAGTTGCACAGGCAAACGAGCCCCTTGACGAAAACGGCTGTTTTGCAAGACCTCGTGTAAATGCACGTTGTCGTGATGCTATCCTTGAAGTTGAACGTGAAAGAGTTGACTTTATGGACGTATCTCCCAAGATGGTCGTTTCTGTTGCTACTGCAATGATCCCGTTCCTTGAGAACGATGACGCTAACCGTGCATTGATGGGTGCGAATATGCAGCGTCAGGCAGTTCCGCTGATGGTTACAGATAATCCTATCGTTGGTACAGGTATGGAATACAAGGCTGCTGTTGACTCAGGCGTTGTTATCTGTGCTAAGGAGGACGGTACGGTTACAGAGGTAGACGCTGACAAGATCGTTATTACAAATGATCTGGGCGTTGAACACGCATACAAACTTATCAAGTTCAAGCGTTCCAACCAGGGTAACTGTGTAAATCAGCGTCCTATCGTTTCTCTTGGTGAAAAGGTTTCCGCCGGCGACGTTATCGCTGATGGTCCTGCAACCAAGAACGGCGAGATAGCTCTCGGTAAGAATGCTCTTATCGGCTTTATGACCTGGGAGGGTTATAACTACGAGGACGCTGTTCTTATCAATGAAAAACTTGTTTATAATGATGTTTACACATCTATCCATATTGAAGAATATGAGCTTGAATGCCGTGAAACAAAGCTCGGTCCGGAAGAGATCACACGTGATATCCCCAACCTGTCTGATGACGCACTTAAAGATCTCGATGAGCGTGGTATAATCCGCATCGGTGCTGAGGTTCATTCCGGTGATATCCTCGTTGGTAAGGTATCTCCCAAGGGTGAAACAGACCTTACAGCTGAGGAAAGACTTCTCCGTGCTATCTTCGGTGAAAAGGCAAGAGAAGTTCGTGATAACTCCCTCAGAGTTTCTCACGGCGAGAGCGGTATCGTAGTTGATGTTAAGGTGTTCAACCGTGAAAACTGCGACGAGCTTTCCCCCGGTGTAAATGAAGTAGTTCGCTGCTATATCGCACAGAAGCGTAAGATCTCTGTCGGCGATAAGATGGCGGGTCGTCACGGCAACAAGGGTGTCGTTTCCCGTATTCTTAAACAGGAGGATATGCCCTTCCTGCCCGACGGTACTCCTCTGGATATCGTTCTTAACCCTCTCGGTGTACCTTCCCGTATGAACATCGGTCAGGTACTTGAAGTTCATCTCGGATATATTGCAAAAGCACTTGGCTGGAAGATAGCAACTCCTGTATTTGACGGTGCTCACGAGCAGGATATCCGTGAACTTTATGATACTGCACGTGAAAAGCGTAACGAGCTTTTCGGCGAGGATACAGCGGGTCTTGACTTTACAAAGCTGCCCCTTACATCTGACTGTAAGACGCAGCTCACAGACGGCAGAACAGGTGAGAAGTTTGACTCTCCCGTTACTGTTGGATATATGTATTACCTCAAACTGCATCACCTTGTTGATGATAAGATCCACGCACGTTCCACAGGTCCCTACTCTCTCGTTACACAGCAGCCTCTGGGCGGTAAGGCACAGTTCGGCGGTCAGCGTTTCGGTGAGATGGAAGTTTGGGCATTGGAAGCTTACGGTGCGGCTTATACACTTCAAGAGATCCTCACTGTTAAATCTGACGACCTTATGGGACGTCAGAAGACCTACGAGGCTATCGTTAAGGGTCAGCCTGTTCCGAAACCCGGCGTTCCTGAGTCATTCAAGGTTATGGTAAGTGAGCTTCAGGGTCTTGGTCTTGATATCAGGATCCTTGATGAGAACAACGAAGAGATCGACCTTAAACAGGATATGGAAGATGAGTACGATGCTTCTTATGCTCACTCCGATAACTTCGAGGTAGATTATCATACCAACGAAGAAGAGCTTCAGGGCTATGAGATCGTTGATCAGGACGGCGAGGAGATCGTTTCCGAAACCGATGATGATGCAACTGCCGAAGATGATGATTTCTCTTACGGAGAAACTGATGATTTCGGCGATGACGAAGAATAAACAGCTTTTCCGCAGTCGGTACGCAGCTGACTGCGGAAATAGATAAATTCGGTATTTAAAGAGAGATGAGGTATTAAATTGAGTTTTAATGTTTTTGAGTCAATGAAGATCGGACTTGCCTCTCCCGAACAGATAAGAGAGTGGTCATACGGCGAAGTAACCCGCCCCGAAACAATAAACTATCGTACCCAGAAACCCGAAAAAGAGGGTCTTTACTGTGAAAAGATCTTTGGTCCGCAGAAGGACTGGGAGTGTAACTGCGGTAAGTATAAGAGGATCCGCTACAAGGGTAAGATCTGCGAAAAGTGTGGCGTTGAGGTAACACGAAGCAAGGTAAGACGTGAGCGTATGGGTCATATCGAACTTGCAGCACCTGTTTCTCATATTTGGCACTTTAAGGGTCAGGGTAGAATTAGTCAGATACTTGATATCCCTGCCAAAGGACTGGAAGGTGTACTCTATTTCACAAAATATATCGTAACCGATCCCGGAGAAGCTAAGGAGTTGTCTAAGAATCAGCTTCTTGACGAGAAAGAGTATGCTAATTTCCGCACAAAGTACGGTAATGATTTCAAGGCAAGTATGGGTGCAGAGGCTATTAAGACTCTTCTGCAAGAGATAGATCTCGAAAAGTTATCCGCAGAGCTTAAAGAAGAGCTTATGGTTACACAGCAGAGTCAGAAGCGTATAAAGCTGTTGAAACGCCTTGATGCTGTTGAGTCTTTCAGATTGTCCGGCAACCGTCCTGAGTGGATGATATTGGATGTTGTTCCTGTTATCCCTCCGGATATCAGACCTATGGTACAGCTTGACGGCGGCAGATATGCTACCTCCGACCTTAATGACCTGTACCGTCGTGTTATAAACAGAAATAATCGTCTTGCAAAACTTATTCAGATGCGTTCTCCTGAGCTTATCATCAGAAATGAGAAGCGTATGCTTCAAGAGGCTGTTGACGCACTTATAGATAACGGCAGACACGGTAAACCCTACACAGGTTCTAATAACCGTCCTCTCAAATCGCTGTCTGATATGCTTAAAGGTAAGCAGGGTCGTTTCCGTCAGAATCTGCTCGGTAAACGTGTAGACTACTCCGGACGTTCTGTTATCGTAGTAGGTCCTGACCTTAGAATGGACCAGTGTGGTCTTCCTAAGGAAATGGCACTTGAACTTTTTAAGCCATTTGTACTTGATGATCTCAGCAAGAACGGTGTAGCTGCTAATATCAAGCAGGCTAAAAAGCTGGTAGAACGTGCAGATGATAAAGTGTGGGACTCTCTCGAAAGAGTTATCAAGGATCACCCTGTACTTCTGAACCGTGCTCCTACACTTCATAGACTTGGTATTCAAGCGTTCTATCCTGTACTGGTAGAGGGTCGTGCTATCAAACTCCACCCCCTTTGCTGTACAGCGTTTAATGCTGACTTTGACGGTGACCAGATGGCTGTGCATCTCCCCCTGTCCGCTGAGGCACAGGACGAAGCAAGAAATCTTATGCTTGCCGCAAAGAACCTGTTAAAGCCCTCTGACGGACGTCCCGTTGCTGTTCCTACACAGGATATGGTACTTGGTGCTTACTACCTTACCATTGAAAAGGAAGGCGAAAAGGGCGAGGGTAAGGTATTCCGTGACGCCAATGAAGCTATTATGGCGTATCAGGACGGAGTTATCTCTATCCACGCTAAGATCAAGATCCGTGTTACAAAGGATCTTGGCGATACAAAGATATCCAGACTTGTTGATACAACTATCGGCCGTGTGATCTTTAACGAGCATATTCCTCAGGATCTCGGCTATGTTGACAGAACAGACCCTGAACATCAGCTCGACTACGAGATAGGCTTCAAGGTTGGTAAGAAACAGCTTGGTAAGATCATTGACAAGTGCCTTAAAGTACACGGCACAGCTACAACAGCACAGGTACTGGACAAGGTAAAGGCTCTTGGTTACAAGTACTCTACACGTGCAGGTATCACCGTTGCGGTATGCGATGCTGAGATCCCTCCTCAGAAAGCTCAGATTATGGCAGATGCTGAGGCTAAGATCGAAGAGATAAACAAGCAGTTTGCACGTGGCTTTATCTCCAATAATGAGAGAAAGTCTGCATTTATTACTATCTGGAACACAGCAACTGATGATGTAGGTAAAGCTCTTACCGATAACCTTGATCAGTACAACAACATCTTTATGATGGCAGACTCCGGTGCCCGTGGTTCTATCAACCAGATCAGACAGTTGGCTGGTATGCGTGGACTTATCGCAAACACGTCAGGTGCTACTATCGAGATGCCTATCAAGGCTAACTACCGTGAAGGCCTTAATGTACTGGAATACTTCATCTCCTCCCGTGGTGCACGTAAGGGTCTGGCAGATACGGCTCTCCGTACCGCTGACTCCGGTTACCTTACAAGACGTCTTGTTGACGTTTCTCAGGAGGTCATTATCCGTGAGGAGGACTGCGGTACTACAAACGGTATCGAGGTTTATCAGATCGGTAAAGGTGAAGAGCCTCTCGAAACACTCGCTGAGCGTCTTGTTGGACGTTTCCTTTCTGAGGACTTTAAGGATGCAGACGGAAATATTATCGTTTCCAGAGATAAGCTTATGAACGACGCTGATGCAGCAAGAATTGTAAAAACAGGCGTTGAAAGAGTGAAGGTAAGATCCGTGCTTACCTGTGGTTTAAGAAACGGTGTATGTGCACACTGTTATGGTGCTTCCCTTGCTAACGGTCAGCTCATCAATATCGGTGAGGCTGTTGGTATCATCGCGGCACAGTCTATCGGTGAGCCCGGTACACAGCTTACAATGAGAACATTCCATACAGGTGGTATCGCTTCCGCAGAGGATATTACACAGGGTCTCCCCCGTGTAGAAGAACTTTTTGAGAGCCGTCGTCCTAAGAACTCGGCTATCATCACAAAGATATCCGGTAAGGTACGCTTTGATACTATAAAGAAGACAAGACACGCTATCATCACTTCTGAGGATGGAACTGAGGAAGCTTATGCAGTACCGTTCGGTTATCGTCCTAAGGTACACGACGGTGATACAGTCGTTGCAGGTGATGCTCTTACAGAGGGTTCTGTTAATCCGCACGACGTTCTCCTTGTAAAGGGTGAACAGGCTGTTCAGAACTACATCATCGAAGAGGTACAGAAGGTTTACCGTCAGCAGGGTGTTGATATCAATGATAAGCATATCGAGGTCATTGTTCGTCAGATGATGAGAAAGATCCGCATTACAGAGCCCGGCGACAGTTTCCTGCTCCCCGGTTCTATGGTTGGCAAGAACGAGTTTGTCGAGATATGCAATGATATTCAGAAGAGGATAGATGAGGGCGAGATGCTCACAATGCCCGAGAGTGAGCCTGTTCTGTTAGGTATCACAAAAGCATCTCTTGCAACAGACAGCTTTATGTCTGCTGCTTCCTTCCAGGAAACAACAAGAGTTCTCACTGACGCAGCTATCAGAGGTAAAGTTGATCCTCTGCAGGGCCTTAAAGAAAATGTTATCATCGGTAAGCTTATCCCCGCAGGTACAGGTCTTGCAACAGCGGATGAAAATACTGATGAGGTCGTTTCAACTGAGGATACAGAGGTTTCCGAAGGCGAAAATGCTTAATGTTCCGAGTGCTTGTATAAGCCACTTTAATGTGGAAAAACAAGCTTTCGGTAAAATGCACAAAAACAAAACTCTCATATAAAATCTAAACGGTGTTTGCTACAAAGTTTTGAAAAAGACTTGACAAACACCGTTTTTTGCTTTAAAATATATAATTGCGTGCGAGTATATTCTTATAAAAAAGGATATACTATTGTGCGTGATATTTTAATGGAGGTGAAATAATGCCAACCTTTAATCAGCTTGTCCGCAAGGGACGTGAAGTTGCAGTTAAGAAGTCTAAGTCTCCTGCACTTCAGAAGGGTATGAACACACTGCGTAAGCAGGAGATCGACCAGCACTCTCCCCAGAAGAGAGGCGTTTGTACAGCTGTTCGTACAAGTACCCCTAAGAAGCCTAACTCTGCTATGAGAAAGATCGCCAGAGTAAGACTTTCCAACGGCTTTGAAGTTACTGCTTACATTCCCGGTATCGGACACAAACTGCAGGAACACTCTGTTGTACTCATCAGAGGCGGCCGTGTTAAGGACCTCCCTGGTGTACGTTATCACATCATCCGTGGTACACTTGATGCACAGGGCGTTGACAAGAGAATGCAGGGACGCTCCAAGTATGGTGCAAAGCGTCCGAAGGCTGGAAAGAAAGCGTAATTCATAGCTTTTGTGCTGTCAGGCAAGGCATTATTTTGATAGATATTGCCTCTGTTTGGACGGCGGAAGTTGTTCGCTTTCGAGTACCTATGATTTTCATTTTGTATGAAGGAGGGAAGTAAAGTGCCAAGAAGAGGTAATGTTCCGAAGCGTGAGGTTCTGCCGGATCCTATGTACGGTTCCGAGCTGGTAACAAGACTTATCAACAACATCATGCTCGACGGAAAGAAGGGCGTAGCCCAGAAGATTGTATACGGCGCATTTGAGATCGTTGCTGAGAAGACAGGCAAGGATGCTCTTGAAGCTTTCGAGGAGGCAATGGAGAACATTATGCCCCAGCTCGAGGTTAAGGCTCGCCGTGTCGGCGGTGCAACCTATCAGGTTCCTATGGAGGTTCGCCCCGAGAGAAGACGTACACTCGGTCTGAGATGGATAACAACATACAGCCGTGCACGTAATGAAAAGACAATGAAGGAAAGACTTGCAAACGAGATCCTTGACGCTCTTAACGGTCAGGGTGGCTCTTGCAAGAAGCGTGACGACACTCATAAGATGGCTGAAGCTAACAAGGCTTTTGCTCATTACAAGTGGTAATAAGAATCAGATGGAATTGATCGCAGCGTAAGCTGCGGTTATTTCCAAAATTACGGAGGAACTTATGAAAAGAGACGTAACTCTCGAAATGACCCGTAATATTGGTATTATGGCGCACATTGACGCAGGTAAGACCACCACAACAGAGCGTATCCTGTTCTATACCGGTGTAAACCACAAGATGGGTGAAACTCACGATGGCGGTGCGACAATGGACTGGATGGCTCAGGAGCAGGAGAGAGGTATCACAATCACCTCTGCTGCTACAACAGCTTTCTGGAAGAAGCACAGAGTCAATATTATCGATACTCCCGGACACGTTGACTTCACAGTTGAAGTTGAGCGTTCCCTTAGAGTCCTCGACGGTTCCGTTACTGTTTTATGTGCAAAGGGCGGTGTAGAGCCTCAGTCTGAAACAGTATGGCGTCAGGCAGATAACTATAAGGTTCCCAGAATGGCTTACATCAACAAGATGGATATTATGGGTGCCGATTTCTATCGTGTAGTTGGTATGATGCACGACAGACTTAAATGTAATGCAGTTCCGATCCAGCTCCCTATCGGTGCTGAGGCGGACTTCAAGGGCATCATCGACCTTATTGAGATGAATGCCGACGTATACTACGATGACCTTGGTAAGGATATGCGTGTGGAAGAGATTCCCGCTGATATGCTTGAAAAGGCTAAGGAGTATAGACGTAACCTTCTTGAGAAGGTTGCTGAGCTTGATGACGACCTGATGGAGAGATACTTCGAAACAGAGGGTGAAGACTTCACTATTGAGGAGATCAAGGCTGCCATCAGAAAGGGTACTATCGAAAACAAGTTCGTTCCTGTTGTTTGCGGTACCTCTTACAGAAACAAGGGCGTTCAGAAGCTGCTCGACGCAGTTATCGACTATATGCCTTCTCCTCTCGATATCCCTGCCATCAAGGGTGTTGTTCCCGATACAGGCGAAGAAGTTGAGAGAAAAGCTGGCGATACAGAGCCCTTCTCTGCTCTCGCATTCAAGATCGCTACTGACCCGTTCGTTGGTAAGCTCTGCTTCTTCAGAGTCTACTCCGGTATAGTTGAGGCCGGTGCTACTGTTCTCAATGCTACAAAGGATAAGAACGAGCGTATGGGCCGTATCCTTCAGATGCACGCTAACTCCAGACAGGATATCGACTGCTGCTTCTGCGGTGATATTGCTGCTGCTGTTGGTCTTAAGCACACAACTACAGGCGATACACTCTGTGACGAGGAGCACCCTGTAATTCTTGAGTCTATGGAATTCCCCGAGCCTGTAATTTCGCTCGCTATCGAGCCCAAGACAAAGGCCGGTCAGGAAAAGATGGCTCTTGCACTTGCAAAGCTTGCCGAAGAAGACCCCACATTCAGAACCTATACAGACCAGGAAACAGGCCAGACTATTATCTCCGGTATGGGTGAGCTTCACCTTGAAATTATCGTTGACCGTCTGCTTCGTGAGTTTAAGGTAGAGGCTAATGTTGGTGCTCCCCAGGTAGCATATAAGGAAACAATCGTTGGTAATGCTGATGTTGATATGAAGTATGCTCGTCAGTCCGGTGGTAAGGGTCAGTATGGTCACGTTAAGATCAGAGTTGAGCCTAATGAGTCCGGTAAGGGTTATGAGTTCGTCAACGCTATTGTCGGCGGTGCTATTCCTAAGGAATATATTCCTGCTGTTGACAAGGGTATTCAGGGTGCACTGAACTCTGGTGTACTTGCAGGCTATCCCGTAGTTGACGTTAAGGTAGAGCTGTACGACGGTTCTTACCACGAGGTTGACTCCTCCGAAATGGCATTCCAGATTGCCGGTTCTATGGCTATCAAGGATGCTCTTAAGAAGGCTAAGTCTGTAATCCTCGAACCTATTATGAGAGTTGACGTAGTTGTTCCCGAGGACTATATCGGTAACGTTATTGGCGACCTTAACTCTCGCCGTGGCCAGATCCAGAATCAGGAAACAAACAACGGTACTGTACAGATCACCTCCAGCGTTCCGCTTTCTGAGATGTTCGGCTACTCCAATGACCTGCGTTCCAAGACACAGGGCCGTGGCCAGTATGTAATGCAGCCCAGCCACTATATCGAGGTTCCCAAGTCCATTGCTGATGGCATTATGAGCAAGCGTGCTAAGGACTAATATCCAACACTTGCTTAATCACCATTTTTTTCTGAAAAACACTTGATTTTTTCGGAGAATAATGGTACAATATAATTACTAAACTATGGCTATCCCCCTTGATTGGGGGAAGCTGAAATTTCACCTTTAAGGAGGATATACCAATGGCAAAGGAAAAGTATAATTCCACGAAGCCCCACGTTAACATTGGCACAATCGGCCACGTTGACCACGGTAAGACAACAACAACTGCTGCTATCACAAAGTATCTCGCTCTGATGGGCAAGGCTAAGTTCGAGGCATATGATATGATCGATAAGGCTCCCGAGGAGAGAGAGCGTGGTATCACAATCAACACAGCTCACGTTGAGTACGAGACAGAAGCTCGTCACTACGCTCACGTTGACTGCCCCGGACATGCTGACTACATCAAGAATATGATCACTGGTGCCGCTCAGATGGACGGTGCTATCCTCGTTGTTGCTGGTACAGACGGTCCTATGGCTCAGACTAAGGAGCACATCCTGCTCGCTCGTCAGGTAGGCGTTCCTGCAATCGTTGTATTTATGAACAAGTGCGACGACGTTGATGATGAAGAGCTTCTCGAGCTCGTAGAGATGGACATCCGTGATGTTCTTTCTCAGAACGAGTTCCCCGGCGATGATATCCCTGTAATCCGTGGTTCTGCTAAGGTTGCTCTTGACAGCACATCTACAGATCCTAACGCTCCCGAGTATGCTTGCATCAAGGAGCTTATGGACGCTGTTGACTCTTACATCCCTGCTCCTGAGCGTTCCGAGGATCTCCCCTTCCTTATGCCTGTTGAGGATACAATGACAATCACAGGTCGTGGTACTGTTGCTACCGGTCGTGTAGAGCGTGGTATCGTTAAGGTTAACGACACAGTTGAGATCACAGGTCTCGTTGACGAGCCTAAGTCCACTGTTGTTACAGGTCTTGAAATGTTCAGAAAGACTCTTGATGAGGCTGTTGCTGGTTATAACATCGGTGCTCTGCTCCGTGGTGTTACACGTCAGGATATCGAGCGTGGTCAGGTTCTCTGCAAGCCCGGTTCCATTCACCCCCATACAAAGTTCAAGGGTCAGGTTTACGTTCTTAAGAAGGAAGAAGGCGGCCGTCATACACCTTTCGTATCCAACTACCGTCCTCAGTTCTTCTTCAGAACAACTGACGTCACCGGTGTAATTACACTTCCTGCTGATAAGGAAATGTGTATGCCTGGTGACAACGTTGTTATGGACGTTGAGCTCATCACTCCTATCGCTATTGAAGAGGGTCTCCGTTTCGCTATCCGTGAGGGTGGTAGAACAGTAGGTTCCGGCGTTGTTACTGCTATCAACGAGTAATTCAATATCAATTATCTATTAAGATAACAGAGCCGCTTCCCATTCGGGAGGCGGCTTTTTGTATGAGTTTTATTCTATTTCCCAGAGAAATGTTCCTTCGCTTGTAGAGATCAGAAGCTTGGTGTCGCCTGCGTATATAAGTACGTCATCGACATACTCATAATCGAAATCCTGTAAGGGTTTCATACCATTAAGCAAGTAAAGGCGTGAGAGGTTTGGTGCTTCGCAGAATTTTTTAAAGTCCTTGGGGTCGTCACATTGCTTTCCGTAATCGATGAAGATATACCTCTCGTCAGGAGAAACCCAGAGCTTGTCCAGATTGCTGTCATCAAGCGGTATTCTGCCGACCACTGCAAAATCCTTGTCAGTAATGACGATAGAGTATTTTTTCTCCTTATAATTGCGGTCGAAGTAGTAATTGTGGTTGCGGCAGAATGATATTCCGCTGAGGTGATTGGGGATGGTACCACATTCCTTGATCAGCTTGAAATCAATATTGTCAGGGTCAGCCTCGGAACAGTAGATTCGTCCGCTGCTGTCGCCGTAAGCGTCAGCCATTATTTTATATATTCTGTTGCTGTAACGGTCATACTGAATGAGTGAGCAGCGCGGCAGCGTTTTTTCGGCATACTTCGGCGGTCCGTCAAGTATCTTTGAGTTAAGCTTGACGCAATCCAGAAGCATTGTTCTTCCTTTCCAGTCGAAATCAAGCAAAGCGGTGCTGTCGGCGGTGAAGACCATAGGCTCGCCCTCGGTGTATGCCATACCGTTGAAACCAAGGCTCTCGCCCGTTTCAAGGTTGAAAAGCTCAATTTTTCCCGAGGTATTTTTTGCACTCAGCAGCTTTTTGTCGGGCGAGATGGCACTGTCGCAGACATTGCTGACGGTCTTGTGCTGTGACACCAGTTTTTTCGTTGTCAGGTCGTGAACATAGACCGTATTTCGGGAACTATGCGTACACAGGAGTGTCTCGTCTTCGTTTATAAAGAGCGTTCCGCCTCCTTTGAGTTTCTTTATCTTTTTCATAACGGCCTCCATTTGTTTTTAACTTATTTTAGCATAAATATGCTTTTGTGTCAATAAAACCTGACCTGTTTCGGGTGTCCGCTATTGCTATTTCCCACAAAAAGTGGTACAATAAACATATTACCGAGGGGGTGAGAATATGGATATCCCAAAAAACATATCTGATGTACTTGATAGATTAGAAAAAGCAGGTTATGAGGCTTACATAGTCGGCGGCTGTGTGCGTGACGGACTTATGGGAGTTCCTCCGCACGATTTTGACGTTACAACATCAGCACTGCCTGAGGAAACACAAAAGGTCTTTTCGGATTTTCGAGTAATAGAAACGGGGTTAAAGCACGGCACAGTAACTGTATTGTCTGACGGTGAGCCTGTTGAGATAACCACTTACAGGATAGACGGTGAGTACGCTGACGGACGTCACCCTGACAGCGTCAGCTTTACCCGAAATATCAAGGAGGATATTTCCCGCCGTGACTTCACGATGAACGGAATTGCATACAGCCCTAAGAGAGGACTTTTTGATGCATTCGGTGGTCCGGAGGACATCAGAAGAGGAATTATAAGATGTATAGGCGATCCAGATAAGCGTTTTAATGAGGACGCACTCAGAATACTGCGAGCTTTACGTTTTTCAGCGGTTTTAGGGTTTGAGATTGAGAATAACACCGCTTTATCGTTAAGACGAAATAAGGGGTTATTAAGCCGTGTTTCAGGGGAGCGTATTTTTTCCGAGCTGAGAAAGATGCTGTGTGGTGCAAATGTAGGTGCAGTGCTGAGAGCGTTTCCTGAGGTCATTGCGGAGGTCATTCCCGAGCTTACGCCGTGTATAGGTTATGACCAGCATAGTAGATTTCACGCTTTCACACTGTATGAACATCTTGTACGGGCGGTGGAGAGTTGTCCTGCCGAGGAAGGGATACGTTTTGCAATGTTACTCCACGACATAGGAAAGCCCTTGACTCAAAGCACGGGAGATGACGGGGAATGGCATTTTTATGCCCACGCAGAAAAGAGTTCAATCCTTGTAGAGGAGATATGCAACAGACTGCATACAAGCACGGCATTCAAGACCCGAATATGTGAGATAATAAAGTATCACGGATTTGTGCCGGAAAATACAGATAAGTTCATAAGACGCAGGCTTTCAAAACACGGAAAAGAGCTGTTTGACGATATAATGATTGCACACATTGCTGATGACAGTGCAAAACAGGACTTTGCAAAGGAACGTATCCCCGAATGGAAAGCGATAATGCGTAGAGCGTCTGAAATATCTGAAATGCAGCCTTGCCTTTCGATGAAGTCACTTGCTGTCAGCGGAAAGGATATTTCACAGCTTATCCCCCCTTCGCCAATGACAGGAGAGGTGCTGAAACACCTTTTAAACTGCGTTGTGGACGGTGCTTTGAAAAACGAGTATAATGTACTTATGGCAGAGGCTGAAAAATATCTTAAAAAGGAATAAAATAAACAAAAACGCTGAAAATAACTTGCAGAAAAAGTAATAATGTGCTATACTGATAAATGGTGTTTTAACGCACTAATATGTGTAGGAGATAGAAAAATGGCACTTGATATAGGAATAGATCTTGGCACAGCCAATATTATAATAACTGTAAGTGGCAAGGGCATTGTGCTTAACGAACCGTCAGTAGTTGCGTATGACCGTAAGAAAAAAGCAGTAGTAGCTGTCGGCACTGAGGCATACAAGATGATAGGCAGAACCCCTGAATATATCGTAGCTGTACGTCCTTTGAAGGACGGTGTTATTTCAGACAACGATATGACGCAGGCTATGATCAAGGAGTTTATACGTATGGTAAACGGCACAGGCTTTATGAAACCCCGTGTTGTGCTGTGTGTACCATCTTCCGTTACTGACGTTGAACGCAGAGCGGTAGTAGAGGCGGCTCTTTCAGCAGGAGCTAGAAAGGTATATCTTATTGAAGAGCCTATTGCGGCACTTATCGGTGCGGGTATTGATATTTCAAAGCCTAACGGTACTATGGTCGTTGACATCGGCGGCGGCACCGCAGATGTTGCGATAGTATCCTTCAACGGAATCGTGGCAAGTCGCTCGATAAAAATGGCGGGTAATAAATTCGACGGAGCGATAATCCGTCATATAACACAGAAGTACAAGATACTCATAGGCGAAAAGACCGCTGAAAAGGCAAAAATGGAGATCGCAAATGTATACAAGCCCGACGGCTCTAAGAAAATGATAGTGCGTGGACGAAATCTCCTTAAAGGTCTTCCCGAAAGCATCGAGATAAGCGATATTGACATTGACGAGGCTATACACGAAAATGCTATGGAGATAGTAGAGCAGGTAAAGCTTGTTCTTGAAACTGCACCTCCCGAGCTTGTGGGCGATATTCTGAGTAACGGTATTACTCTCACAGGCGGCGGAGCGTTGCTTGGTGGGTTGGCTGAGCTTATCTCAGCTAATGTAGGAGCTCCCTGTTTTGTTGCGGATAACGCAATAGAATGTGTTGCTAGGGGCGTTGAAGTTGCATTCAAGATGTCCAATGACCTTCTTGACGGTTTTGAGCAGGTACAGCTCTACGGTTTCAGATAAAAAGACAAACGGTAGGAATAAAGCCTACCGTTTTTTATTTTGCCTATAAAACAAAATAGTTGTAACGAATTACCAAAAAAGCATAATTACCCTTGATTTTTTTTACGTATTATGTTATAATGTCTATAATCATATAAAATGGTTAGAATTCTCGAAAAAGGGGGAGTAAAGTTGGTAGATAATTGTTTTATGATCGGTTTTTGCTGTACTACTATGCAAAAAGAACCAATCAAGCTGGTAATCGACAGTTTTGTTGATCAGATCACCAACAAAGAGAATTACCGTATGCTGGTCTATCATTGTTTTGAAGACCTTTATTATGATACCCCCAGTAATAAAGGTGCGGCAACAATATATGATATGATAAACTACGATATGCTGGACGTTATGCTTGTTATGCAAACTAACGAGATGCAAAAGCCTATCTTTGCAAAGGTCGTAGAGAAATGCTTTAAGCATAATGTTCCTGTTATATATATTGACGAGCATTGCGACGGTGCATTTAATGTTAATTTCGGATATGGCAATGCATTTGCTGATATCGTTGAACATATTATTACAAAACATAACTGCAAGGATATTATTCACATTGCAGGTATAAAGGGCAATGATTTTTCGCAGACAAGAATAGACAGCTGTGCTGAGGTAATGGCTAAGCACGGTCTTACACTTACAGAAGATGATATATATTACGGTGAATTCTGGGATGATCCCACATTTGCCGCAATGGACGCATTCTTTGCCTCGGGACGGAAGCTGCCTGATGCTTTTGTCTGTGCAAATGACACTATGGCTATGGCTGTATGCTTGAAGCTGAACGAAAAGGGCTATAAAGTCCCTGATGATGTTATAGTTACAGGATTTGACGGTATAGAGATAGAGAGATACCACGATCCTCGTCTTACCACAGCGATACGTGATCACGCTGAACTTGCGGCGGCAATTATGGGAATAGTGGATAATATCGCCGCTGATCCCAATATAAAGCCATACGATGTCGAACTGAGCTATACTCCCGTTTTTTCAGAGAGCTGTGGTTGTAAGTGTGAAACAGCCAATGATAATAAGACCCTTGCCGATTATGTTCGTAACTATTCCTTTATACGTGTGTATGAGGAAACTATGAACGAAATGGGTAACCGTATTTCAGCTAATCCCACACTGGATAATGCCCGTGAGGTACTGCGTAAATTTAGCTTTAAGCAGACAAAGATCTGCATAACAGATGACTACTATCGTTATTTCACTGAGGAACACGATGATTCAGAAGAAGAATGTATATCGTCCTATCCTGAAAAAATGCATCTTCTTATGTCCTGTGACGCAGACAGATCTATGGAGGGGGAAACGTTCTCTACATCAAAGGTTCTTCCCGACCTTATGAGTGCATTTGACGGAAAGCATACATTACTTGTGGTGCCGCTTCATTCACAGGAATCGATCATCGGTTATTATACGCTTATTTTCTTATCAATGGATCTGTGCAAGGATCAGATGTATACGTACACAATGATGGCTAACCAGTGTCTTGAAAATGTCCGTACACACGAGCGTATGCGTTTCCTCAACAATAAGATGGAGTTTATGTTTACCCACGATCATCTTACCAGAATATACAATCGATATGGTTTCTATAAAAATTTCAGAGAAGATTTTGCGGCACTCGCAGCGGAGAATAAGGACGTATTTATCGTTTCTATCGACCTTAATGATATGAAATATATCAACGATAATTTCGGGCATCACGCAGGAGATGAGGCTTTGCGTATAACAGCAAACGCTTTGACTGGTGCGGCGGAAAAGGGCGATAATGATATTATCTGCTCACGCTTCGGCGGTGATGAGTTCGTCGTTGCAAAGATATGCAGCGGAGATGCAAGAGAGCAGGCGGAGCGTTATCGCACAAACTTTGATACAGTTCTTGCAGGGCTTAACAGCTCATCTGGTAATCCATATACTGTTGCGGTAAGTATCGGTGTGTATTGTGCATCTCTTACAGCGGTAGATACTGTGGACGAGCTTATCGAACTTGCTGACAGACTTATGTATAATGATAAGGCACGACACAAGCGTCAGCCTAAAAGCTTAAAATAATAAATAAAAGCACGGTTTTTCGCCGTGCTTTTTGTTTTACTTTTTGAGTTTTGCTTTCTTGATAACCTTTTGACGTGAGAATTCCTCACGTTCTTTTTCTTCCAAAGCGTTAGTGATAAATTTCACAGTTTCCTCAAACTTTGGTATCATAATGTTTTTCAGTGCATTGGCTCTTTTTTGTGTTTTCTTGATAGCCACTGCAAGACGATATATACTGTTTTCAATTTCAGCAAGTTTTACTGTAAGTTCTTTTGCCTTGTTAAAGCTGATATACGCCTTATCGAAGCTGGAATGGGTTTGATACATACCGTAGCAGATATTCTGAGGCTGTTCCTCGTGGGTTAGCTTTGGCAGTTCTACGCCCATTACACTACGAACCGACAGCGTAAGTGAATTATCAACGGGAAATGTCTTTGCTATATCGCTTACAACACCCATTGAGATGTTTGCTCGCTGTAACGCTTTATATGCAGTAGTGTAGGTGTCGTCTATGCTGTTGCGGAGAGATTTTGCCTCATCGCTTAGTGCTACCATTTCACGGATAAGGATATTACGCTTTTTATCCATAAGCTCATATCCCATTTTAGCTTGACGCAGAGAGCGTTTTGCTTTTATAAGGTTACCTTTGGTTGGAAAAATCTGTTCTGACAAACTGCATCAGCTCCTTTCCGCAGAAAATTGAATTATTCAGCCTGTTCTTTTTTGGTAAAACGCTTGGCTCTTGCGGGATCGTATTTTTCATCAAGAAGTTTTTCGTCTATACGGTCAAGCTCACTTTTGGGAAGAGTACACAGCAGATCCCAGCCAAGTTCCAGCGTATCATTCATTGAGCGGTTTTCATCAAAACCCTGATTAAGGAAGTTGTCCTCAAAAAGACGTCCGAATGCCATATAAGCACGGTCGTTTTCCGAAAGTTCCTCTTCGCCGATTACCGATGCGAGAGAACGTGCGTCCTGAACTCTTGCGTAAGCTGCAAAAAGCTGGTTTGCAACCGCAGAGTGGTCGGCTCTTGTATAGCCCTCGCCGATGCCGTCCTTCATCAGACGGGAAAGCGACAGCAATACAGAAAGTCCGGGATAGACGCCACGCTGGTCAAGGTCACGGTCGAATACTATCTGTCCCTCTGTAATATATGCAGTAAGGTCGGGGATAGGGTGGGTTATATCATCATTTGGCATTGTGAGTATAGGTATCTGTGTTACAGAGCCTGTACTTCCCTCAACTACGCCTGCACGCTCATACAGAGAGGCGAGGTTTGAATACAGATATCCAGGATAACCCTTTCTTCCGGGGATCTCACCCTTTGAGGAGGAGAATTCTCTTAATGCCTCAGCATAAGAGGTCATATCCGTCATAATAACAAGGATATGCATATTTTTCTCATAGGCAAGGTATTCGGCTGTTGTAAGGGCACACATAGGTGTGAGGATACGTTCGATTATAGGGTCGTTTGAAAGGTTAAGGAACATTGCTACACGCTCGATAGCACCTGTTTCCTCGAATGAGCGGCGGAAATACTCCGCAACGTCATTCTGAACACCCATAGCCGCAAATACCACCGCAAAGTCTGCACCGCTCTCATCGGCAATTTTTGCCTGCTTTACTATCTGTACCGCAAGTTTATTATGGGAAAGTCCCGAGCCTGAGAAGATAGGGAGCTTTTGGCCACGGATAAGGGTCATCAGTGCGTCGATCGAGGATATGCCTGTATGGATATAGTTTCTGGGATACTGACGTGCAACGGGATTAAGTGCCTGACCGTTTACATCACCCATTTTTTCAGGGAATACAGGACCAAGTCCGTCGATAGGACGGCCTGCACCGTTGAATACTCTTCCGAGCATTTCGGGGGCGAGGGGTATTTCCAGTGGCTTACCTGAGAAAACGGTTCTTGTGTTGTTAAGGGAGATACCGTTTGTTCCCTCAAAAACTTGCAGGATAACACGGTCGCCTTCCATTTGTACGACACGGCCAATTCGCTCAGTGCCGTTGTTCAAGCGTATAGAGGCTATCTCGTCAAATGCGGCACCCGATACGCCTTCAAGAGCGACAAGGGGGCCGTTTATATCTTTCAGCCCCATATATTGTAAGCTGCTCATATTATTTCTCCTTGTTTAGATCGCCAAGCTGTGGAATGCCTTGTCTATTTCGGCAAAGTAATCATCAAACATTTCAAGCTTGTCGTTAGGAATATCATATTTTATCTTAATAATCTTTTCAAACAGACCAAGTGATGTAATATCGGAGATAGGAACACCTGCTCTTATTGCTATGAGGGCGTTGCGGTAAAGCTTAGAGATGGCTTTCATCATAAGCTGCTGCTTTTCCAAAGGAACGTATGTGTCGTCCTTGTGGTAAGCATTCTGCTGTAAGAAACCTACTCTTACAACTCTTGCGATCTCCATAATAAGCTTTTGGTCATCAGGAAGAACATCTGCACCGATAAGCTTTACTATTTCAAGCAGCTTATTCTCTTCAAGCAGAATATTGGATATCTCCTGACGCAGCTTCATAAATTCTCCGCCAACGTTATTGTTGTAGAAAGCAGAAAGCTCGTCTATATATTCGCTGTAACTGTTGTTCCAGTCGATAGCGGGATAGTGTCTTGCGTAAGCAAGGGACTTATCTAATGCCCAGAAGCAGCGGACAAAACGTTTTGTGTTCTGTGTTACAGGCTCAGAGAAGTCAGAGCCCTGAGGTGAAACCGCACCGATTATGGTAACGCTGCCCTCACTACCGTTGAGGTTCTTTGTATAGCCTGCACGCTCGTAGAAATCCGAAAGACGTGAGGGAAGATATGCAGGGAAGCCCTCTTCAGCGGGCATTTCTTCAAGACGTCCCGATATCTCACGTAGAGCCTCTGCCCAACGTGATGTGGAATCCGCCATAATTGCGATGTGATAGCCCATATCACGGTAGTATTCGGCAAGGGTAATACCTGTATATATCGACGCCTCACGGGCCGCCACGGGCATATTTGAGGTGTTGGCGATAAGCACTGTTCTGTCAGTGAGCGGTCTGCCTGATTTCGGGTCGATAAGCTCGGAGAATTCTTCAAGTACCTGTGTCATCTCGTTGCCACGCTCACCGCAGCCGATATATACGATGATATCAGCGTCGCACCATTTTGCGAGCTGATGCTGAGTCATAGTTTTACCTGTGCCAAATCCACCGGGGATAGCTGCTGTACCGCCCTTAGCGATAGGGATAATGGTGTCAATAACTCTCTGTCCTGTGATAAGGGGACGGCTTACGGGCATACGCTTTGTTATGGGTCGGCTCTGCTTGATAGGCCATTTCTGAACCATTGTAAGAGGTATCTCAGTGCCGTCGTCAGAAGTAAGCTTGATAATAATATCATTTATCTTGTGCATACCGTTTTCGGCAATATAGGAAACAGTACCGCCCGTTGTAGGAGGCACCATACAGCGATGCTCTATAAGAGCAGTTTCGGAACAGGTGCAATATATATCGCCGCCTGTAAGCTTATCGCCTACCTTTACGGTAACAGTAACGTCAAACTCTCTTTCTGCGTTGAGGGAGGGGATAGCACTGCCCTCAGCGACAAAAACGCCGTTTAGCTTTGTCATATCACGCAGGGGACGCTCTATTCCGTCAAAGATGTTTGAGATTATACCGGGGCCTAATGTAGCACATACGGGAGTGCCTGTTGAGAAAACAGGCTCACCGATTTTAAGACCTGCTGTATTTTCATAGACCTGAATGGTCGTAAAGTCATCGCTAACGCCGATTACCTCTCCGATAAGGCGTTTGTTGCCGACATAAACCATTTCCAGCATTGAGAAGTCTTTTGCGTCTGCGACCTTGATTACAGGGCCGTTTATTGCATAAATAGTATTCAATCGGGTTCATTCCTTTCAGAGAGTTACAGTCTTAACTCTGTTTTTTGGGTGAATGCACGTTTTTCGTCCTCTAATGCCATATCAAGTGTAACATCGCAAAAGACATTCTTTGTGCGGCATACAGCTCTTATTCCGCCAAGTCTTATGGTGTTGTCAGCGGTCACCTCACAGCTTGTGAGGGTACGGACGATATCAACGTCCTGTGGACGTGCATAGATGAGTGTTGCGTTATCCAGTGCGATAGACGCACGTATTTTTTCTACGGAGCGTTTAAGGTACGCTGTGTAGCCCTCTTCCGATTGCACGAACTTTACAAGGCTATCTTCGATATCCTTGAAGAAATCGCTGATAAGCTCATTTCTGTGCATAAGTACCGCTCTTTTATAATCATAGTCGCATTTGGACATATCTCTTCTGAACTGCGAGTTGATCTCGTCGGTTTCTTTTTTTATGTCGTTCAGAGCATCCTTCAAAGCAAGGTCGCCGCGTGTTTTATCAGCGGCAGCTCTTCTTTCGTGCATTTCGGCTATGAGTGTGGAGATATCCTCATCAGCCTGCCTTTGAATGGCATCTCTGAACATTTCTATTTTATCCATATAACTAACCTTTCGATAATGTTACAGCTTTAAGCCTATTGCCTCGCTTACATAACGGCTTATTGCGTCTGATATTCCCGAATTACCATGACGGTCGGGTATCTCAACGATAAGCGGACGGCGACAATTCAGTTTAAGGTCGTACACTCTTTCACGGCAAAGCTCTACAAGTTTTTCGGTCATCAGCACCACAGCGATGTCCTCATCGGAAAAAGCACGATCCAGTGCGGAATTAACTTCCTCTGTTGTATGTGCAACGACGCCCTTGATGCCTGCAAGTCGCATACCCATTTGTGTATCGATGTTATCGCTTATTAGATAGAATTTCATAGCGTATTATCCGAACAGGATAAGGATAGAGATAAGCAGACCGTAGATAGCAACACCCTCACCGAGAGCAACGAAGATAAGAGCTTTTGTAAACGCCTTATCGTTTTCGCTTACTGCACCGATAGCTGCGGGGGCTGCACTACCTACTGCGATACCAGTACCTATGGTTGCAAGACCTGTGGAGAGAGCGGCTGCGAGGTATTTCATACCCTCTGTAAAGCCGTCAGCACCTGCTGCGGCAGCCTCGCCCGCTTCGGCAAATGCACCGGTAGCGGGAATAACTGTCATAAGAGCCATAATACCGATAAAGGAAGCGATATTTGTGATAACAGCACGCTTTCTGTTAGTGGGCTTGTGTTCCTTTGTACGCTTTAAGTTGATAAACAGGGGCAGCATTATTGCAGCGATTGCAATGATCGGCATAGCAAAAAACATTACGATTTCCATTTTTATTTCCTCCAAGATCAGTTTTCGGTTTCAAATTTAATTTCAACAGGGCGGAAGCTCTGTCCGTTTCCGCTGTAAAAACGGTTGAATATCTCATAGAATTCCAGACGAAGTATCTGAATACCTACCAGCAGACCCTCAACACCCATTACGATGAGGTTGCCTATGATATAGGTTATTACAGTTCCGACGGTAATCTCTGCACCGGGAACATTTGTTCCCGCAAGTTGAGCTACTACAAGCATCATACCTGCGTGGCTAAGGATAAATCCGCCGATACGCAGGAAGGACATAGTGTTTGAAAGGAAGCTCAGAGCAGCTTCAAACAGCTCGATGAAGTTCTCGATGATGAAGTTACCTATGGATACCTTTTCTGTGTGCTTAACGCCCGAAATAAGGTCGGAAAGCGGGTGCTTAAAGAATATCAGGATTATCGGCAATACGATAAGACCGATAATGTATAACGGTTCAAACAGGTTTATGCCGAGCATAAACATACAGCCTACGCCTGCAACAAGGGAGATGTAGAATACAAGTCCGCAAACGCCGTTTACACTGAACAGAGCCTCGCCCCATTTGTGTTTTCGGAAATTAAGCACTGTATTGAACGTCATAGATATGATGATCAGTATTATACCGATAACGAGAGCGGCAATAAGGAGAATAGTCGCAACCTGGAATATGTTGTGCGGCTGTTCCGTATAGCCTAAGAGCCGCCATATATTTTCTCGGTGGAAGAATGGCTCGATAATTGTTTCGATACCGAATACAGAGCCGTAGATCACACCGAAAGCGGCAGAGAACAAGCCTATTCTTGTCATTATCGGGAACAGACCGTTCTTAGTGAAGCGGCTGCCTATGAGCCCCAAGAGGGATATTGCAAGACCCTGTCCCACATCGCCGAACATTATACCGAACAGCAGCATATATGTTACCGCTACATAAGGAGTGGGGTCAAAGCTGTTGTATTCGGGAAGTCCGTACATCTTCACGAACATCTCAAACGGGCGGAAGATGATGTTGTTTTTAAGCTTGATAGGAACGTCAGCCGAGGCTGTGCCGCCTTTTAACGGCACTTCAACAGTGATGATATCCTGTGATGCTGTAAGCTTGTTTGTAAGTGCCTTGCATTGTTTTGTGGGGCAATAACCTGTAAAGGAGAACTTATCTCCCTCAATAAGTGCTTTCTTTCTCAACTCAAAACAGTCATACAGATATTTCAGTTTGCTTAACACCGCAAGGAATTCATCTTTGTGCTTTCCTGAAAAGCTGTTTATCTTTTCTTCAAGCTGGTTTTTTAGCCTTTCCTCGTCCTCAATTATCTGTTCCAGTATAAGGTCTGAGGAGGCGGCGTCTGCGTCAAGATAGCTTGGCAGGTTTGCCTTTTCAAAGAATAACGAACTCATAACCCTGTCTGCGAATTTAGCGGAATTCTTGGGAGCAAGGTAAACGCCCCATACATATTCCTCGTTTGATTCAAAGGGAACAAAGTGCAGACACTTATTTGAGTAGTATTCAAGCTTCTGGATATTTTCCGCGGGCATACGGCCTATCTCGGCGTTCACATATCGCATATTGAACAGGTCACGGAAGCTTACATCAAGACCGATAAGGTGCTTTACATAAGTATCTGTCTGTTTATGCTCGTCAAGTGAAGCGGATATATCATCATATTCTTTTTTCAGTGTGTCAAGTTCTTTTCCTGTTTCCTCGCAGTATTTTGCAAAGTCCTCACCGCTTTGTAGTGAAACATTGTCATAATTACGAAGTTCAGGAGTTATTTTCAGCGTTTCCGCAATAGCACACATTTTGTTATAGGCATTTTCGTATGGATTCTGCTCTGTTGTGCTGCGTATAAGCGAGCCGCTGCTGATGTCTGTTATCTGAAACATTTTACTTTCGCAGCATATCATTAGAGCGTCGTCCAGACGGTCTAAGCTACCCTCAACGGTAAGCTGTGACATTTTTTCTATACCCATTAAGTGCACCACCTTTCTATATGACCAGCATACTGAGGATCTCGCTGCTGCTAAGACCGTAGCGTATTCCCTCAATAGCTGTCTTTACATTTCTCATTTCCAGTCTAAGGCATTCTATCAGTGCGTAATATACCGCCGCAGAATTTTGCGACAGACGTATCGTCCGCCTTAGGAAATCCATACTTATCTGTTCTGTAAGCTGTTCGATAGATTCAAACTTTGCGGGCTGGTCTGTGTGATAGCCAAGCTCCTTCAATGCTTGTTCAATCTTTGATATATCTCCGAGCTGCATCAGTTTATCTATTGCGTCGCTGTTTAATCTGTATTTTAACGGCAACAGTGACGCTTTGACATTTTCGGGTGAACTGCCAAACATTTTCATACGGCAGCAGGTCACTACATTTTCCATATCGATACTTTTCAGCAGGGCACGTTTTAATTCGTTTCCCTTTTTACCGGGATAGATCTTATCTACCTTTTTAAGGCTGGAAATATAATAGTGAGTATATAGCCTGCGTTCACATTCGTTGATGTCGATTGTACCCTTTTCCGCCGCATCAATAAGCATAGGACAGAGTATCTTGGCAAATTTAGTATTCACCAGCATATCTGCGATATCAATAAAACTTTTGGCGTTTGCCAGTGCTAAAAGATCGCTTTCTGCGTGTTCGATAAGAAAAACAGGCAGAGAAGAAATGTATCTGTCGGCAGAGCCTGACGATACCGCTTCGATAGCGGTGAGTATCTGCTCTGCTTCAAGCTGCATTATGATATATCGAAAGAAGATACGGCTGTCGGAGTGATCGAATTTATGAAATCTTTCAAAAATGTCGAATATCGATCTGTTCAGCAAGGCTTCTAATTGTCCACGGTGTATCGTCTGTGGATTTATTCCCGAAAGAACATTGCTATATCGCTCGGTTTGTTTAAGAAAGGCTGCCGCCTCTGAAACAGATGATTGTGAACAAAGCTGGGTGAGATCCTCCGCTGTCAGAGATCTTCCGTAGATCGCACGGGCTTTGGCGATAACGGAGTTTGATGAAAAAGACATACTACACCTCTTGTCTTATATGCCTGTAATACGGCTGATGATCTCGGTCTGCCAATCTTCCTTGTGCTGCGAGAATATACCGTCAAGTCGGCTTATGCTTTCTTTAAGAGCTGCGTCAACATCGTCTTTCTTTTGATAGAGCTGTTCCTTACGCTGCTTGCGGAATGCCTTAGCCTGAGCTTTTTCGTTGGCTACTGCATTTTCCAATCTGCGTGTTATTTCAGCATCGGAAGCGTCAAGCTTATCTAACTCTGCCTTATGCATAGCCTCGGTCTGTGCGGAGGCTGCTTTGTCCATTTTTATTATCTCTTGCAAGATATCCATATAAAAACCCTGCCTTTGTTTCTTACCTATTTATATATATAAAGAAAAACCATTACTAATCATAATCCAAAACAGAAAAATCTTCAATAGTAATATTGTACAAATATTTTTCAGAAATATTGTATATAAATTGTCTAGGTAATTATTATTTCCATTTTAAAGTAGTTATTTCATTTTTACAGCAAAAAGAGCCGACTGAAAATCGGCTCTTTATTATATGATATTGAACTGTTTTAGTTTTTAAGGCTCTGCATAGGAGCGGGGATTCTTCCGCCTCTGCTGATAAACTTGGAGGAGGAGAACTTATTTATCTTCATAACGGGACCGCTTCCGAACAGACCACCGAATTCCAGCATATCGCCTTCCTTCATACCGATAGCGGGGATAACTCTTACCGCAGTGGTCTTGGAGTTTACCATACCGATAGCAGCTTCGTCTGCGATGATAGCGGAAATAGTATCAACGGGTGTATCGCCAGGGATACAGATCATATCAAGACCCACGGAGCAGACAGCTGTCATAGCTTCAAGCTTTTCGAGGGAGAGAGAACCGCATACAGCTGCGTCGATCATACCTGCGTCCTCAGAAACGGGGATAAACGCACCTGAAAGACCGCCAACGTGAGAAGAAGCCATTACGCCGCCCTTCTTTACAGCATCGTTAAGCATTGCAAGACAAGCTGTTGTACCGTGAGTACCACAGCTTTCAAGACCGATCTCTTCAAGGATATGTGCAACGGAGTCGCCTACTGCGGGTGTGGGGGCGAGAGAGAGGTCTACTATTCCGAAGGGAACACCAAGACGTTTGGAAGCCTCTGTACCAACGAGCTGACCCATACGTGTAATCTTGAATGCAGTCTTTTTGATGATATCTGCGATCTCTGTCATATTAGCTTCGGGGTGCTTGGAGATAGCGGCTCTTACAACGCCGGGGCCTGAAACACCAACGTTGATCTCTGTATCATATTCTCCTACACCGTGGAATGCACCCGCCATAAAGGGGTTGTCCTCGGGGGCATTGCAGAATACCACGATCTTAGCTGCACCAAAGCAGAAGTTGTCCTTTGTAGCGGCAGCAGCGTCATAGATGACCTTACCCATCATAGCGACAGCGTCCATATTGATACCTGCCTTTGTAGAGCCGATATTAACAGAGGAACATACGTTAGATGTTTCTGCCATAGCCTCGGGAATTGAGTTGATAAGTTCAAGGTCGCCTGCGGCATAACCCTTATGTACCAGTGCGGAATAACCGCCGATATAGTTTACACCTGTACCTTCTGCAACACGCTGTAAAGTCTTTGCAAACTTTACGGGATTTTTGCTGCGGGTAGCCGCTGCTACGATAGAGATAGGTGTTACTGAAATTCTCTTGTTTATGATCGGAATGCCGTACTGCTTTTCGATGTCCTCGCCTGTTTTTACGAGGTTTTCAGCTTTACGCATCATCTTTTCGTAGATCCTGTCGCAGGCACGGTTTTCGTCGCTGTCGATACAGTCGAGGAGAGAGATACCCATTGTGATAGTACGGATATCAAGATTTTCCTCCTGTATCATCTTTATCGTTTCAAGAATATCGCCTGAATTAAGCATTAGTTGATTTCTCCTTAAAATTTTTTCGGAAATTAAATGCGGTGCATAGCATTAAAGATATCTTCGTGCATAACGTGTATTTGAAGACCCATTTCCTTGCCTGCTGCTGTCAGCTTGTCCGCAAACTCGATGTACTCGATGCTGAGATCAGAGATCTCAATCATCATAGTCATTGCGAAAAGATCCTGCATAATCGTCTGGGAAACGTCCATAACATTTGCTTTACATTCTGCACAGATACCGCAAACCTTTGCAAGGATACCTACTGTGTCTTTACCGATTACAGCTACTACTGCTCTCATTGAAGTTCCTCCTGTTCTGCAAGGGATAATTGTATAAAATAAACCGCCTGCATACTTTGTTTTTATTATTTCTTATCTATTATACTAAAATTTTTTGAAAAAGTAAATGTATTCATAGACAAAATTGAATTTTTGTGATAAAATAATAAAAAAACTGTCCGTTGAGTAAGATTTATGTGTAAAATTTCATTTGCGGACGACAGACAGAAAGAACAAGGAAGCGAGAATTTTGGAGAAAGATATTTTGGGAGAGGACAGACCCTTTATCCCTGTGGATTGCCATACCCATTCCACGCTGTCCCCTGACGGCTGTGATGCTCCTGAGGCTATGGCGGCACGAGCCTGTGAGCTTGGTATCAAGCATTTCGCTCTAACCGATCACATCGAAAATGAGAAAATGGACAGCTGGGGCTACTGGGAGGCTATGGAAAGATCCCGTGAGGTGTATAAAAAGCTTAAAGCTGAATACAACGGGAGAATGAGCATATATTACGGCGTGGAGCTTGGTCAGGCTTTGTTTGACCTGCCGCAGGCGGAAAGGATACTTGAACAGTATGATTATGATTTCATACTTGGTTCAAATCACCGCACAACTGCTTATGCCCGTGTGGACAGACTTCCCGACAGCGAGGAAGTGAGATATCAGTACCTTGACGAGTATTTTGAGCTGGAACTTGCTCTTGCGGAGTGGGGGAAGTTTTCCTCTTTATCACATCTTACGTTTCCGCTCAGATTTATAAGCGGTGATGTTGGTGGTCATATCGTTGATATGTCGAGGTATGATTCTGTTATCGACAAGATATTTGATGTTATCATAAAGAAAGATATTGCTTTGGAGGTAAATTCCTCGGGAATACGCAAGGGACTTCACGTGCCTATGCCCTCAGAGGAGTACATAGCTCGGTATTATGCAAGAGGTGGTCGTATGATAACGGTCGGCTCTGACGCACATAGGGTGTGCGATGTGGGAGCGGATATCCCGCAGTGTCTTTCTATACTGAAAGATATAGGTTTTAACGAGATATGCGTTTTTGAAAAGAAACGACCGAATTTTATAAACATCTGACGTTATTTGGAGGAAGTAATTATGAACAAGCTGCTTGACTTATTAAGACAGAATGCAAGACTTTCCAATGCGGAGCTGGCGGTTATGCTCGGCACGACCGAGTCTGATGTGGCGGCACAGATAGCCGCCCTTGAAAATGACGGTATAATTATGGGCTATACAGCTATTATAAACGAAGAGCGTGTTGATGAAACAGGCGTTACAGCAATTATAGAGCTTAAAGTGACACCTATGAAGGGCAGAGGCTTTGATGAACTTGCTCATACGATTATGGACTATGAGGAGGTAGACAGTGTATTCCTGCTCAGCGGTGCTTATGACCTGTCTGTTACTGTTTCAGGACCCAGTCTGCGTACAGTTGCACTGTTCGTTTCGGAAAGACTTTCCGCACTTGACGGCGTGGTATCTACCGCTACGCATTTTATACTCAAAAGATACAAGGAGAAGAACCACGTATTCAATGAGGATACCACAGACGAAAGGAGCTTAGTATCTCCGTGATAGATTATGACAAAATACTGCCCGAACATATTACAGGCATACAGCCGTCGGGCATAAGAAAATTTTTTGATATCGCTCAGTCTGTGGAGGGTGTAATTTCCCTGTCGGTGGGTGAGCCTGATTTCAAGACGCCGTGGGCTGTCCGCAAGGAGGCTATCCGTATCCTTGAAAAGGGCAGGACGGCATATACCGCAAACAGCGGTCTTATGGAACTTAGAGTGGCTATTTCCGATTATCTCAGGGACACTATCCACACGGAATACAGTCCCGAAAAGGAGATAATCGTTACAGTGGGCGGCTCGGAGGCTATCGATATGGCTCTGCGTACACTGATAAGCCCGGGTGACGAGGTGCTTGTACCTGAGCCAAGCTTTGTGTGTTATTCTCCTCTTGTAACGGTGTGCGGTGGTGTTGCAGTGCCTATTGTAACAAAGCGTGAGGACAATTTCCGTCTTACAGCACAGGCTCTCAAAGAGAAGATAACTCCCAAGACAAAGGCACTTGTACTGCCTTTCCCGAATAATCCTACGGGTGCTGTAATGCGTCGTGAGCATCTTGAACAGATAGCAGATGTGCTTAAAGATACAGACATTATGGTGCTTTCTGATGAGATATATTCGGAGATGACCTATAACGGCGAAAAGCACGTTTCCTTTGCAGAGATAGATGGTATGCGTGAGCGTACCATAGTTATCAATGGATTTTCCAAATCCTTTGCAATGACAGGTTGGCGACTTGGCTATGCCGCAGGACCTCAGCCTGTTATTAAGCAGATGTTAAAGCTGCACCAGTATTGCATTATGTCCAGTCCAACTGTCAGCCAGTATGCGGCAATCGTGGCTATGACCAAGTGTCGTGACGAGGTCGACAAGATGATTGAGGAATACGATATGCGTCGTCGTCTTGTTGTAAAGGGCTTTAACGATATGGGACTTGACTGCTTTGAGCCTGAGGGTGCATTCTATGTATTCCCTTGTATTAAGACAACGGGTATGACCTCTTCGGAATTCTGTGAAAAGCTCATCTATGACAAAAAGGTCGCTGTTGTCCCCGGAAGTGCTTTCGGAGCCAGTGGCGAAGGCTTTGTACGTGTTTCCTACGCATACTCAGTGCAGCATCTGACGACCGCACTGGGAAGAATACGAGAATTCTTAGAGGAGATAAAGAAGTGACGTTGACTGTTACAGCGGCTGCAAAGCTGAATCTCTATCTTGATATAACAGGCAGACGTGATGACGGCTATCATCTGCTTGAAACGGTAATGCAGAGCATAACGCTTTCGGATATCGTTACGCTTTCCCTTGACGAGGGCAGCGGAATAACGGTCACTTGTGATATGCCGAGCATTCCCTGTGATGAAAAAAATATCGCATATAAGGCGGCGGAGAGGTATCTCAAAGCGGCGGGAATAGAGAAAAAAGTCGGTATTGAGATACAAAAGCGTATCCCCAGCGGTGCAGGAATGGGCGGCGGCAGTGCTGACGCTGCGGCTGTACTTGCGGGACTTGATAAGATGCTCGGCTCACCGCTTGACGAAGAGCAGCTTTATTCCATTGCGGCAGAGATAGGTGCTGACGTGCCGTTTTGCCTTGCGGGAGGGACAAAGCTCTGCACAGGTATCGGTGAAGTGATGTCGGATACATACGAGGTGAAGGATATTTTTTTCCTTGTTGTAATGCCTGATTTTACCTGTCCGACAGGAGCAGCATACGGGAGATATGACAACTCCCCTGTTTCCTCTAAGAATGCTGTAAAGGAGTTTGAGCTATCAGTAAAAAACGGTAGCTTTGCTTCTGCTATGTACAATATATTTGAAGTGCTGTACGCTGATAAGCGTATAGAGGATATAAAAGACAAGCTTATTGCTGCGGGTGCTGAGGGTGCTATGCTCACAGGCAGCGGTGCGGCGGTTTTCGGAGTGTTTGCTACCGAGGAGGCGGCACTTAAAGCGGCAGGATGCTTTCCGACATATTTTACTTCGGTATGTCGGCCTACAAAAAAGAACATAATATTTTCATAAAGGAGGTCGCTTATGATAAGAGTGCAAAATCATATCGGCGAAATAACTGTATCACAGGAATACTTTGTGTCGCTTATCAGCAATACCGTTACAAGCTGCTTTGGTGTTGTTCAGATGAATGTCAGCAGTGCAAAGCAGACGATTATGGCATCTCTGCCGTTTCTTAAAGGTAAGGGTAGCAGTAAGCCCGGAGTATCTGTCAGCGTTGGCAAGGATAAGCTGGTCATAGATCTTCACATTACGGTAATGTACGGAGTGAATGTGGGCAGCGTGGTAAAGAGCATTATGAATAAGGTTCGCTATACCGTTGAAGAAAGCACGGGCATTTCAGTTGAGCGTGTAAACGTGTTTGTAGACGGAATCAAAGTATAAATATCAGCAGAAAAAATACATTATAATCGAAAACAGGAAGGATCTCTTAAACAATGATGATAACAGGAAAGCTCTTCAGAGATGCTGTCATTTCGGGAGCTAATAACATTTCAAACCAAAAACAGGCAGTAGATGAGCTTAACGTTTTTCCCGTACCCGACGGCGATACGGGTACAAATATGTCTATGACCATAAACAACGCTATGGCAGAGATGAGAAACACATCTGATGCTGTAACTGCGGGAGATGCAGCAAAGACCGTGGCTTCGGCAATGTTGAGAGGTGCAAGAGGTAACTCGGGTGTTATCCTTTCGCTCATATTCAGAGGACTTTCAAAGGGTCTTGCGGGTAAGAGCGAGGCTGACGCAAAGGATCTGTCCGAGGCTTTCAAGCTTGGCGTTGACGCAGCTTACAAATCTGTTATGAAGCCTACTGAGGGTACTATCCTCACGGTTGCAAGAGAGGCTTATGAGAATACAGTTTCCCTCGGTGTTGAGGGCGGCGACGCTGCCGAGTTCTTACAGGCATACATCAGCGAGGCTGAAAAGACTCTTGCAAAGACCCCTGATATGCTCCCTGCACTGAAAAAGGCGGGTGTTGTGGACGCAGGCGGACGTGGACTTATCGTTATACTTGAAGGTATGCTTACAGTAATCAACGGCGGTGCTATCATAGAGGGAGAGGGTGCGGTAAAGCCTGCTGCTCCTGTCGCTGTTGCTGCGGCTGCTACCGGCTCTTCCGAGGAGATAACCTTTGCATATTGCACTGAGTTTATCGTAATGAAGAAGGCTGACGCAAAGGATGCTACTGCATTAAGAGCTTTCCTTGAAACTATCGGTGATTGCGTTGTTGTAGTCGATGACGATGACATCATAAAGGTACACGTTCACTCCAATCACCCCGGTAAGGCAATCGAGGAGGGTCTGAAATTCGGTGAGCTTACCAAAATGAAGATAGAGAATATGCGTGAGCAGCACAATAATATCATCAAGGCTGATGAGGCTGCACAGACCAACAGAAAGCCTCCCGTTGCCCCTGAAAAGGATATGGGCTTTGTTGCTGTTGCGGCAGGTGCCGGCGTAGAGGCACTCTTCCGTGACCTCGGCGTTGACAGTATAGTAAGAGGCGGTCAGACAATGAACCCCTCCACTGAGGATATCTTGGAGGCTATCGGTCAGACTCCTGCTCACAATGTATTTGTTCTTCCGAACAATAAGAATATCATTATGGCGGCAGAGCAGGCTGTTGACCTTGCTGACAGAAATGTATGTGTGCTTCAGTCCAAAACTATCCCACAGGGAATCTCCGCAATGATGTCGTTTGACCCCGACTCTGATTTCAAAACAAACAGAAGCGGTATGACAGAGGCTCTCAGCAGAGTTAAGAGCGGACAGATTACATTTGCTGTCCGTGACAGTGAGTATGACGGCCACAAGATAAAGCAGGGCGAGATACTTGCAATGGATAACGGCAAGATCGTATTTACTGAAACAGATGTTACAAAGACCCTTGTCAAGCTTACAAAACGTCTTGTGGATTCTTCCAGTTCCTTTATAACAGTGATATACGGCTCTGACGTGTCAGACGAGGACGCAAACGAGGCTTATGAAAAGCTCCGTGCTAAGATCAGTGATGATATCGATATCGTTCTGGTAAACGGCGGTCAGCCTGTATATTACTACATCATTTCGGTAGAATAATGGAAATAACTTATCTTAAAGGCGTTGGCCCGAAAAAAGCGGAATTGTATAAAAAGATCGGCGTGGAAACAGTAGAGCAACTTACTGAACTATATCCCAGGGATTATGTTGACTTTACTGCCCCACAGCCTATTGCACAGGTGCAGCCGGGTGAGGTATGCACCTTTCGTGCGTTTGTGAGGAGAAAGCAATCTCCTTTTAACGAGTATGCACGAATGGCGATATACAAAGCGGAACTTACTGATGAAACAGGCAGTATTACCGCAGTTTTTTTTAATTCCAAATACACCTTTGCAAAGCTTGAACTGAATAAGGAGTACCTGTTTTACGGTAAGATAACAGGTGATCTTATCGGCAGACAGATATCTTCTCCGTTGTTTGTCGGCCTTGATGAGGGCGGACTTATCCCGAAGTATCCGCTTACTGCGGGGCTTACAAACAATATGGTATCTCTTAATATGAAGACGGCTCTTTCTGTTGTAAAGCAGCAGGAAAATCTACCTGCTGATGTGTTGGAGAGATATTCGCTTTGCAGCAAGGCGGAGGCGGTGCGGAAGATACACTTTCCGAAAAGCCGTGAAGAGTATAAGGACGCTCGCCGAAGACTCGTTTTTGAGGAACTTTTAACTTTAAAGCTGGGCCTTTCACTTATGCGTAGTCGTGACAGAGCGTTGAGCGGTGCGGTGTGCTTTGAGAAAAGCCTTTCGGAGTTTTACAAAGCACTTTCCTTTGAGCCTACGGGTGCTCAGCTGCGTGCGATAACAGACATAGTTTCTGATATGAAAAAGCTGTTCCCTATGAACAGGCTTTTGCAGGGTGATGTTGGCTCGGGTAAAACGCTGGTCGCTGCGGCTGCGGCTTATTTTGCGTATCTGAACGGATTTCAGACACTGGTTATGGCACCGACAGAGGTACTTGCACGTCAGCACTATGCAACGTTTGATAAGATGTTATCTCCGCTTGGGGTAAAGGTTCAGCCTTTGTCGGGAAGTATGACCGCCAAGCAGAAATCCGATGTGCGAAAAGCGGCAGCGGAGGGTGAGATAAATGTACTTTGCGGCACACAGGCACTTATCCAGAAAACATCTACGATGAAAAATCTGGGGCTTGTGGTGGTGGACGAGCAGCACCGCTTTGGTGTGGCTCAGCGTTCAGCTTTGGCTGAAAAGGGCGTAAATCCGCATATCCTTGCGATGTCTGCGACTCCTATCCCCAGAACACTTGCGATGATAGTATACGGTGACCTTGATGTGTCGGTGCTTGACGAGATGCCAAAGGGACGTATCCCGATAAAGACCTATGCAGTGGATACATCGTTCAGACAGAGGATATATAATTTTATAAAAAAGCATATTGCCGAGGGAAAGCAGGCTTATATCGTCTGCCCTCTTGTCGAGGAGAGCGAAAGCTCCCGCAGTGAAAAAGCAAGTGCGATAGAATATTACAATAACCTGTGCGAGGGTGAATTCAAGGAGATACCCGCAGGACTTCTTTACGGAAAGATGAAACAGGCCGACAAGGACAGAGTAATGCAGGAGTTTCGTGAAAACCGTCTTAAATTGCTTGTGTCCACGACTGTTATCGAGGTCGGAATTGACGTGCCGAATGCAGTGGTTATGCTTATAGAGAATGCAGAACAATTCGGTCTTTCGCAGTTGCACCAGTTGAGAGGCCGTGTCGGTCGAGGTGCGGAGCAGTCCTACTGTGTACTGATGACAGACAATACCAGCGATTACACGAAGGCTCGTACTGACACTATGGTAAAGTCTACTGACGGCTTTGAGATCGCAAGACGTGACCTTGAACTGAGAGGTCCGGGTAATTTCTTCGGACGTGAGCAGCACGGATTACCGCCGCTGAAAATCGCTGATATTGCGGACGATGCTGAAATACTGTGCGAGGTGGATACGCTCTCACAGGATATACTTAAATCTGATCCTTTGCTTAGTGCAAAGGAGAACGAGCCGCTCCGCCAAAATGTGGAGCAGCTTTTCGGCAGAAATGAAATGTATGGGTGGAACTGATGAAAGCTGAGAATTTGCTAAAAAAGATCGCAAAGGAATTATGCTCTATACTTTCTGACGGGTTGGTGGGTGTTTATGCCCACGGTTCGGTCGCTTTCGGGTGTTATGACCCTAAGGTCAGCGACATTGATTTTATTGTTGTTGTAAAAAGACCGATATCTCTTGATAAAAAAATGAAGATCATAAGCGTACTTATGGAACTTGAAAAAAAGGGTCCCGAAAAGGGTATTGAAATGAGCGTAGTTACAGAGAATAAATGCAGAAAGTTTGTCTGTCCCACACCGTTTGAACTGCATTATTCCGCTGTGTACAGGACGGATTATAAAAACGATCTTGAAGGCTTCTGCAAGAAGATGAAAGGCACAGACCCTGATCTTGCCGCACATTTTACCGTTATCAAAAAGGTAGGATATGCGGTCTGTGGAAAGAAGATAGATGATGTGTTCGGTGATGTTCCCGAAGAATATTACCTCGACAGTATAACCTGTGATATAAGCGGTGCTGCCGATGATATAGAGTACAATCCCGTGTATTATATCCTGAATCTTTGCCGTGTACTGGCATTTATTCGAAGCGGCAGAGTATGTTCAAAGGAACAGGGTGGTCTGTGGGGAATAAAGCATTGTCCCGAAGGCTATTCTTTTGTGATAGCACAGGCACTTCGATGCTATCGGACAGCGGAGGAATTCCCCGAGGATTTCCCGTTGAGGGCTTTTGCTGAATATATGCTGGGCGAGATACAGAAGAAATCAGATACAGGAGGAGAAAATGTCTGATAAAGAGCTTGAACTGAAAATGGAAAGGTGGAGATATCCACGTTTCTTTACCGAAAATATATCCGATACTGTTGCGGTGCTGTCGGGTGATGACGCAAAACACGCTGTACAGGTACTTCGTATGAGAATGGGTGATTATGCTGTCATCTGTGACGGTCAGGGTACTGACTATCTTGGGCAGCTTTCTGATGTGGGAAGCGAGCTTGTTTTTGATCTTCTGGAAAGATCTAAAAATGAGGCAGAGCCTGACGTTCATATCCGACTTTTTCAGGCTATGCCTAAGAGCGATAAAATGGAATTTATCGTGCAGAAAGCGGTGGAGTGCGGTGCTTGTGAGATAATTCCGTTTTTCTCAAAAAGGTGCGTTTCCCGTCCGGATAAAAAGCAAATGGCGAAAAAGACCGAGCGTTATCGCAGGATAGCATACGAAGCGGCAAAGCAGTGCGGACGAGGTGTTGTCCCCACAGTAGGTGAGGCGGTGGAATTTTCCGCATTGTTTGATATGATTTCTTCTGAAAATACGGGCATACTGTTTTATGAATGTGCGGAGTTGCCGTTAAGGGAGGCTGTTTCGGAATTTAAGAGCAATATTGACATAATAATCGGCAGTGAGGGCGGTTTTGAGCAGAGCGAGGCTTCGGCCCTTGCAGAGCACGGATTTATTCCTGTATCGCTTGGAAAACGTATACTCCGCTGTGAAACTGCTCCGATAGCGGCTATCTCCGTTTTGATGAATATGACAGGAAATATGTAATTTTTTTGGAATATATCACTAAAAATATTCGTCAATACTTGAAAAAATTCGCAAAAAGGTATATACTGTTTATATAACTTTGACTAATGTTTGACCGTTTGTTGGGACGATATGTTTTTCTGCGTCTTAATACGGTCATTTGAGTGTATCAGGAGGTATATGATATGGCAAAAGGTTTAGGTATTGCACTGATCGGTCTGCTTGCTGTTGCAGGTGGTGTAGTTGCTGCGACTCTCCTTACAAAGAAGAAGCTTGAAAGAGAGAACGAAGAGGACTATTATGAAGATTGGGACGATGCAGAGTGGATCAATGACGAGGACTTTGACTTTGATGACGTTGATGAGTGCATCACTGACACAGTTGAGGATCTCGCAGAGGCTGCTGCCGGTATAGCTGAGGTAAACAAGAAGAACGATGAGCTTATTGAGGAAGACGATTCCGATGAGCCTGATTCTCAGCTTTGATAAATGATTTTCAGATTTAGGGTAATGCCTTGCATTGCCCTGAATTTTTTGTGGAGGAAATATGAAAAAGAGATATATGGCAGCACTGCTGACATTGGGATTGATGCTGACAGGCTGCAATGGGGAAGAAAATAACAGCAACAGCTCTGAGCTTATAAGCTCACAGCCTGAGGATACAGATGTGACCTCTGCTACGGAAAGCTCGCCTGAAAAGACAAGGGGCACTATCGTGATAACAACACCGATAGAAACTCCTGAGGAAAGCTCTTCTCCCGAGGAAAGTACGCCACAGGAAACTGTGGAGCAGACTGACGCATTCAAGATATATGCGGAACTTATCACCGGTTTTGATAATGCATATCTCGGACTCCCGAAAATGGATACGATATATGTGTTTGAGGCGTCCGACAAGACCGCAGAGATAGGCGGTGCTGTATATCACTGTGTTTCCTGCTATGATGAGTACGAGGGCGAAAGATATTATATGTGCGATTTTTACATATCTGAGGACGGTGCTGCTGTTTACAGATATTATGAAAGCACAGGAGAGTATATCCTTTTGCCTGAGGAGAGTGGATATCCGTCCTTTGACCCTGCTGTACAGTCGCCGGAGGAGATATTCAGATATTCCGAAAGACTATATACGCTTTTCTTTGGAAGATGCGACGATATGGTGGATTGGTCGTCCCCTGTGGATATGGGCGACGGAAAAACATTCTATCCCGTTGTTGACGAGCAGCTTGATACTATGAATGAGCTGCTTGAAGCGATGAATAAGTATTTCAGCAATGAGCTGATGAATTCGTATATGGAAACGGGCTATGTCATTCCCTCTCCTGACGGCGGACTACTGAGGGCAACTGGTCACGAGCCTGTATATCCCGAGGTTTGCGGAGATGTACAGTTTGAGCTTACGTCACTTACGGAAAGCACGGCTGTCTTTACCTCAAAGACGCCGTTTGCTCCTGAGGACGACGGAATGGGCTCTGTGACTATTGACGGAGAGGGCGTCCAGCCTGAATATGCGGAGCATACATTTACTGCGGAATTACAGTATGGCGTATGGCGATTTACAAGCTACGAAAACGTTTATTCCAGATGAATTTGATTATAGCTGTACCGGTTTGGTGCAGCTATTTTTATATTTTTTAGTAAAAACTATTGACAACAACTGTATTAAGTGATATAATACAACTGTACTAAGATGGATAATACAGTTGGTACAGTTGATACATACATAAAAAAGGAGGTCAGAGTGTGTTTGATATTCAGCTTTCGGGCAAAGCACCGATATATGAGCAGCTATATAACGGGATAGCACAGCTTATTGCATCGGGGCGGCTAAGACCTGACGAAAAGCTCCCTGCCGTGCGTGAAGTTGCAAAGCAGCTTGGCATAAATCCTAATACAGTGCAGAAAGCGTATGCACAGCTTGAAAGTGCTGGACTTATCTATTCAATGCCTGCAAAGGGCAGCTATGTTTCGCCGCAGACAAAGGCGGCAGAGGCATTCCGCACGGATGCAATAAGACGTTTAGAGGCAGAGCTTAGTGATGCAAAACGGTTTGGGATAACACTTGAAGAAGTAATAAAAACAGTAAATGAAATATGGTCTGATGACGGAAAAGGGGGAGAAATATGATAGAGATAAAAGACGTTGTAATGCGTTTTGACGACAAGAATGCACTTGACGGAGTGAGCTTAACTATCCCTGAGGGCTGTGCTTATGGTCTGCTTGGTTCTAACGGTGCGGGAAAATCAACGCTGTTAAGGCTGCTTTCGGGAATTTACAGACCCTATTCGGGTGAGGTGCTTATCGACGGCAAGAGCGTATATAACAATGTTCCGATAAAGGAACGTGTGTTCTTTATAAACGATGAAACGATACAGTTCAACGATATGACGCTTACAGAGATGAAGTCTTACTATAAGCGGTTTTACAGCAGCTTTTCGGAGGAGCTTTTTGAAAAGCTTCACAAGGCTGTGGAGCTTCCTATGAAAAAGCGGCTGAATACATTTTCAAAAGGTATGAAACGACAGGCGGCTGTTATATGCGGTATTGCGTGCAGAACTCCCTATCTGTTCCTTGATGAGGCTTTTGACGGTCTTGACCCGACTATGAGGATAATCGTAAAGCAGATGCTTATTGATGCGATGCTGGATAATAAGCTGACTGTTATCTTTTCCTCTCATAATCTTAACGAGATAGATGAATTCTGCGACCGTGTGGGACTTATGCACAATGGAAAAGTAGTGTTTGACAGGGAGCTTGACAATGTAAAGGGCAGTGTTGTGAAGGTACAGACAGCCTTTGAAAAGCCTGTTTCGAAAGAAGAATTCAGCGGCTTTGAGGTTTTGCATATCGACACAACAGGCAGTGTTACGCATATCATCGCAAGGGGCGACCGTGAGGCTATCCGCAGCGGAATAAATGCACATTCTCCGAAACTGTATGATGAGATACCGCTTAGCCTTGAAGAGATATTTATTTACGAAATGGAGGTGCTTGGCTATGACAGCTCAAAGCTCGACAGGTAATTTTTCTAAGTTTGGCACATACTTTTTCTATAAGCTAAGAACCCTGCGGACTATGATAACTATGAACTCCATTTTTGCACTGTTGTCCTATCCGCTTGCTTTGGGGTTATTCATTCCTTTTTCGTACTATTATTCCGAGGAATACGCTGCACTTTATTCGGGTGTAAGCACCGCCTATTACCGCGAGGTCGCTGCAAAGGCGGATTCCTTACAGGGGCTTTGCATAGGTGCTATGGTGGTAGCGATAATTATGCTTATATGTATGTTTATTATGAGTTATATTATCCCTGCAAAGAGCTTTCGTTGGCTGTATAAAAAGACGATAGTGGATATGGATTATTCTCTCCCTGTGTCTGATGATACAAGATTTTTCGGCGATTTACTGGCAGGTCTTTCGGGAAGCCTTGTCCCCCACGGAATTGCAGTGGGAATAGGTCTTATCCTGCTTAACTTTGCGGATTTCCGCTGGGCGGGTTCAGAGGGTGAGGTTATATACCGTGAGCTGTTTACACAGACAATGATTACAGGCTTTTTCTCCTGTATTATGTTTACTGCAATATCGCTGCTTGTGATATCCGTATGCGGCAGAAGTGCAGAGGCAAGGATATATCCGTTTGTGATAAATGCCGTTATCCCCGTTATCCACGCTTTGTGCCTTGTTATAGTGCTTGAAAATACCTACGGCTACGTTACAAATGATAGTGCGTATGATTCGATGGCGGCAACGTCACCGCTTGGACTGTTGGCTCAGTCGTTCTATTATACTCTGTCTAACGGAGGACAGGATAACTTCGCAATGCCGTTGTTCCGTGCAGAGATACTTATTCCTGCACTGCTTATTATAATTGCTTGTATCACGGCGGCATATTTCATTATAAAATACAGACGTACTGAGAGGGTCGGAAGTCCCTTTGTGTTCAAGGCACTGAAACCCGTGGTGACATCGCTTGTAATATTTGCGGTAGTCCTGCCCTTTGCGGCTGTTGTACTGCCACTGATATATGAGCCTGAGGATATGACATATTACAGCTTTACACCTAACCCGGGCGGATATATAATAGCCTGTGTTGTTATTACATTTGTCCTGTATGTTATTATGGAGCTTATCAGCGGCAAGGGATTTAAGAGATTTTATCTCACTGCGGCAAAGTATATTGCTACCCTTACAGGAAGTGCTGTTGTATGTATTTGCCTTTATCTCTCAAACGGTATGGGAATGGGCAGTTATGTACCGAATGCAGATCAGGTGAGCAAGATATATTTCTCTATCGAAAAGCAGGTGTCTGATTACTGGTATGCTTCTGATGATTTTTGCGGTATTGTTGCCGAAGAGGAAAATATCAGCACTATCGTTGATATCCATAGGGATATACTGGATTCTCCCGAAGTCGACAGTACAAGAATGCGATTTTCACTCACTGAATATATGGACAACGGCACGTATATTACAAGACAATACAACATCAGTGAAGAGCAGTATGAGAGATATCTCCGTTTGTTAGTCACACCTGAGGCTTATTACAGTAATTTTACCCACGAAATGGAAATGGCGGGAGATAAGATAATTTCCGTAAACAAGAACGACGGAAACGGAGAGGTCGATATGAATATCCCCTCCGACGTATTCCGTGAAGCATTCCGTAAGGACTGTGAAAATGTGACTTACGAGCGTTTGTTTGACGATTACGGATATATCAAGAGAGTGGTATTCAACTCCTTTGAGGACGAGATGCCTGCTTATATTTCGCAGTCGGGTTACAGCTTTGCTATGGATATCTACCCTTGGTATGAAAATATGATCGCACTGCTTGAAAACAATCAGGTCACAGATGTGACGGAGGTAAAACCGGAGGATTATCCTTCTGTTATGCTTGTTTGTGGAAGCAGCCCATCGTACAGCGACAATGAGATACTTGGAGCATTCTACAAGACGGGAGATACTACTCTGTCCCTTTGGGAATATAAAAGGGAGTGCTATGGCTACTCGTCAGGTCTAAGCGAGTCTGATGTGGACAGATATGCACTGTATGATTGCAATGCAGTGAAAGTGCCGTCAAACGATGAAAGGGTAAAGACCCTGTTTGAAAATGGCAGCAGTAATTTGCCTGATGCAGCGGATTCCAGGGGTTACTATTTCCTTGTGCTTTTGCCCTATGCCAATGCAAGAGAGTATCACTATGATAATTCAAGAATGCAGGCAGATATGGTGTATATCCGCCCTGAGTATTATGAACTTGCCGACAAACTGTTCGCAGAAATGAATGTTCTTGTCGACGTTGAAAGAAATTGATCCCCATTCCCCTCAATATATTGGAAAAGCATCGCTTTGTGAATAAGGCGGTGCTTTTCCTTGTTTGGCTTATTGTAGAAATTGATTGGATTATTTTAGTGTAATTATACAAAAAACAAGGGAAAACTACATTTTTTTTACAATTAGCTGTGCAAATTGCATTATTTAGGTATTTTTTTAACATAAATTTTGGAAACCAAATTAAATGAATTTTTAAAAAAAAGTTGCAATCTCACTTCAAATGTTGTATAATTATAATACGGATAACTACGTGAAATTGTAATTTTTTTACTGCACATAACGACTAAATTAAATAAAGAGGGGATTTAATATGGCACTATTCGATACAACAGCGTTCCGTATTACAGAGCAGGGCCTTTCTGTTTTGTGGCAGAAACAGCAGATAATCGCACAGAACATTGCCAATGCGGATACACCTGAATATGACTGCAAATATCTTGAATTCGGCGGTGTGCTTCGTGACAAGCTCCGTCAGAATGGCACGATAAAGAAGGAGCTTAACCTTTCCAGCTGTGTTGTAACCGACTACATAACAAGAGATCAGGCTGACAGAAACAACGTTGACAACGATACACAGCAGGCAGAACTTGCAAGAGCACAGCTCCAATATGATGCACTTATCGATTCGATGAACGGTAACTTCACCCGTATGAGAAGTGCACTGACCACAAAGTAACGGAGGTCTGATATATGTCATTTTTAAGATCGCTTGATATTCCGCTTTCCGGTATGACCGCAGAGCGTCTCAGATTAGATATAATTTCTCAGAATGTTGCCAATGCCGATAACGTTGCGACCACGCCTGAGGAGGCATATAAGCGTCAGATGGTGGTCTTCGGAGAGGATAAGAATTTTAAGTCCATACTCCGTACAAAGCTTGGCACAGGCGAAACAAAGTTCCACAGATACATTCAGTATCTCGGTGTGGAGGCGAGAGAGGTAGTGGAAGACAAGACTCCCGCAGAGCCTGTTTATGACCCCACACACCCGCTCGCCGATGAGCTTGGATATGTTTATGAGTCCAATGTTGACGTCGCTGTTGAACAGCTTGACGCAATACAGGCTTCCAATATGTATGATGCTAACCTTGCCGTGTTTGAAGTAGTGAAAACAATGGCACAGAAGGCACTTAATATCGGCAAGGGCTGATATTAAACAGACGTAATTTGACGAAAGGATCGAAATAAAATGGAAATGGTACCCTTTGACACCATAGCTAAAATGCGGGCTATGGAGCCTATGACCTCTATGAATGCAACATCTCAGCAGGTTGCTATCAACACTGATGAGGCTTCCTTCCTTGATATTTTCAGAGGTCTTGTTGATAACGTGGTCGAAACCAATGAGCAGGTAGACCGTGACGCTATCGACCTTATGCTTGGCAATATCGACGACCTTGCACAGGTTGAGGCTAATATACAGAAAGCGTCCGTAGCAGTTGACTTGCTTGTAACTGTTAAGAATGAGGCACTCAGTGCATACAATACTATAATAAATATGCAGGTGTAATCACTGCGTAGATGTAGAAAGATATAGATACGCAATTACTCCGGAGGTCACTTTTAAATGAATGAAAAGCTGAAAAATGGTGTGGTTATCGTTAAGGAAAAGTTCAGCGGACTTTCCAAAATGGCGAAGGTACTGCTTATTACAGTTCCTATTGCGATAATCGCTATTATAATAGTACTGGTTATTTTGCTTAACCAGAAGGGAAAAGCAGTCCTGTTCTCGGGTGTAGAGCATAACGAGGCGGGACAGATAGCTTCTGCTATCACTGCTCTCGGAATAACAGATGTTACGATACAGGACAACGGTGACATCATTGTTCCCGAGGATAAGGTCGATTATCTGCGTATGCAGATGTATATTCAGGGTTACCCCACGTCCTCTACGGACTATGAGATATGGAACAACGGTGTTGACCTTTGGTCTACCGACTCTGACAAGCGTGAGGTAAAGCGTCAGCAGCTTGAAACACGTATCGGTGCGGCTCTCACAACATTGGACAAGATCCAGTCCGCAACCGTAACGCTGTCTACTCCCGAAACATCTGATTATGTTATCATAGACAGCAAGGGAGAATCCTCCTGTTCTGTTATTTTAAAGCTGAAAGACGGCACAGAGCTTTCCAACGAAGAGGTAAGAGGTATCTTCCGTGCCGTAACAGCCAGTGCGGAGAATCTGCTCAGAGAAAACGTGACCATTATGGACACGACAGGTAAGAGCTATGAGTGGGTAAATCCCGAAGATGACGAAGTTGTAGATGTAGATCTTTCTGGTGTGGATATTGCGGAACGCAGATTGAAGTTCCAGCAGGAGTATCAGCAGATACTTTATGACGGACTCAGCGATATGCTCACAAAGGTATATGGCGAGAACGGCTATGCTATCAACGTTACTGCTCTTCTCGACTACGATCAGAGAAAGGTGACATCTGAGGAATTTGTTCCCGTTCCCGGAACAAATACAGGTGTTGCAAACCACGAGGATCACGTTCTTGAAGAGGGCAACCTCAACACCAACGGCGACGTGGTCGGTGTAACTCCCAACGGCGACAATTCTCCCGATTATCCCGAGTACATAGGCGGTGAGGACGGTCAGTACTACCACTACGAAAAAGATGAGATCCAGTACAGTGTAACAAACATCACTACCGAACTTATAAAGGACGGTTATGATATCGAAAAGCTCAGCGTTGCACTTATGGTAAACCAGACAAATATGACAGAGGCAGACCGTGAGGGCCTTGAAGAGCTTATCGCAGATGCTGCGGGTACAGCTATCGAGAATGTTTCTGTTTACAACACTCCCTTTGTTCTTACTCCCGGAAATAACGGCACAGTGGTTGACCCTAACGGTAATATCAACATCTGGACAGATGAGATCGACTCTTATCGTGATATGCTGCTGTTCGTTGTTATCGGTCTTGGCGTACTCCTTATCCTGTTGCTGGTACTCTCGCTGTTTATGAGCAGTTCCAGAAAGAAGAAGATCAGACGCAGACAGGAGGCGGCTCTTGCCGCAGCGGCAAGCAATGCACAGTACAATGCAATGGGTTCTGCACAGGAGCCTGTAATTCCCGAGGAAGTGGACTTCAACATTGCGAGCCTTACAGAGGAAGCCGGAAAGGATTCCAGAGAAACGATCCTCAAAAGGGAGATCAGCGAGTTTGCAAAGACAAATCCCGAGATCGTTGCTTCCATTATCAGAAACCTGATGAGAGAAGAATAATTGACGTAATATCAACGGAGGAAACTAAATGGCAAGAGTTGATAATGCAAATAGTCTTACACCTTCGCAGCGTATTGCGTTGGTCGTGGCTTCAATGGGTGCGGAAAACGCATCCGAAATATACAAGCACCTTTCCGATGAGGAGATCGAGCAGGTATCTATCGAGCTTGCAAGACTTGACTATCAGCCTATCGAGGTCGTTGAGGAAGTGCTCAACGAATTTTATGAGCTGTGTCTTACACAGAAGGTCGTTACAGAGGGCGGTGTAGACTACGCTCGTGAGATCCTTGAAAAGGCATTCGGTCAGGAGGCAGCCTCAAACCTGCTTGCCAGAATTACAAAACAGCTTAAAACGAAGTCCTTTGACTTTGTCAGAAAAGCAGACTATAAAAACCTACTTGCTATCGTTCAGAACGAGCATCCGCAGACTATCGCACTTATCCTTTCCTATGCACGTAGCGATCAGGCGTCCGCTATCCTTGCGGAGCTGCCTAAGGAAAAGCGTGTAGAGGTAGTTGAGCGTATCGCTCGTATGGACAGAGCACAGCCTGAGGTTGTAAAGTCCATTGAGAGTGCTCTCGAAAAGAAATTTGCAAGTCTTGTTACTATGGACTCTATGGAAGTCGGCGGTATCAACTACGTTGCTGAGGTTATGAACAATGTAGACCGTGCGACTGAGAAGTTCATCTTTGATGAGCTGTCTGCCCGTGACCAGAAGCTCGCAGACCTCATCAAGCAGAAGATGTTCGTGTTCGAGGATATCGTCAATCTGGACGCTATGTCTATCCAGGCGTTCACAAAGGAGATCGATCCCAAGGATCTTGCGATCGCTATCAAGGGCTCTACACAGGAAGTTGCAGAGTGTATCTTTGCAAACATTTCCTCCCGTGCAAGAGAGAGTTTGCAGGCAGATATCGAGTATCTGCACAATGTTCGTATGCGTGATGTTGAAGAGGCTCAGCAGCGTATCGTATCTGTTATCAGACGCCTTGAACAGGAAGGTACAGTTACTATTTCCCACGGTTCTGGCGGCGACGAGATCATTGCATAATCTATTTAATTTTGCGGAGGGATATATTTGGCAGTATTAAAAAGGAACTCCGTGCTTTGGGGCGGCGGTGTTGATATATCTAACACAGTTGTCATCAATCGTCCGCAGCCCGTGGAGGAACCCTCTATACAGAATGACGAGATCGAAGAAGAGCATATTACCGCACCTGTCGAGCCTGAAAAGCCTGATCTTGAAGCGGAACTTGCACTGCGTATGCAGCTGCTTGAAGAGCGTGAGGAACAGCTTGTAAAGCAGCAGGCAGAGCTTACCGATCTTAAACAACAATATATAGAACAAGGCAAAGAGGTAATTCTCGAAGCAAAGCGTCGTGCTGAGGCTATCGTTAATTCAGCAACTGAAAATGCAGCTCAGATAGCCAAGGACGCAGAACTTGCTCGTGATGATGTTTTTATAAAAGCTCGTGCAGAGGGCTTTGAGCAAGGCAAGAAAGACGGCGTTGAGGCGTGTCTTGCTGCCGGACGAGATGTTCTTGGTGAGGCAAAGCATTATGCCGAGAAGATCAACAGTGAAAAGGATGAGCTTTTCGCAAAATATGAAAAAGACATTTTTGACACCATAATGACCATAGCTAACAAGGTTACACTTGATAGCCTTACAGCTAAGGACAGCACAGTAGTCAAAAAGCTTATAAAGAAAGCAGCTAAGGAATTTCGCAATAACGAAAGGATCCGCATTACACTGGATAAAAACGGTGCAACAGAGGAACTTGCTGCTGACTATGAGTATCTGAAAGAGCTTTGCGGCGGCGTTAAATACGTTGAAGTTGAGCTTCTCCCTGACGCTGAGCCGGGAACGGTGATAGTGGAGAGCAACGGAGAGCTTACCGATGCAGGCGTACAGACGCAGCTCAGAATGATACAGGAGCTTGGCTCGGGCAAATTCCGTGCTCCGAAAAAGAGCAGGAGCAGAAAGAAAGCAGAGCCTGAAAGCGAAACCACAGAAGAATAACAATACGGCGGAGGTCACAGTTTGGATTTCGAAGCATTTCGTGATGAGATAACAAAATATGATACCTTCCGCTATATGGGAAAGATCGAAAAGATCGTTGGTATGACTATCGAGGCAAGTGGCCCTACCTGTAATATCGGTGATGTATGCCGCATATACTCAAAAGATATGTCATCATTTATCCACGCAGAGGTCGTAGGCTTCAACAAGGAGAATATCCTGCTGATGCCTTACACTGAGATAGAGGGTATAGGCCCGGGAAGTATCGTAGATAACACAGGCGACAAGCTTGTGATAAAGGCAGGAAACGAGCTTATCGGCAGAATTGTAGACGCCACAGGCAATCCGCTTGACGGCGGTGAGCAGCCCGATTGCCCCGATACGATATCTATAACGGGTATTCCCGTAAACCCTTTCACAAGACCGCCTATCAAAGAAACTATCGAGCTTGGAGTAAAGGCAATCGACGGTATGCTGACAATGGGCAAGGGACAGAGAATGGGTATCTTTGCGGGTTCAGGTGTTGGTAAGTCAACGCTTATGGGTATGATAGCCCGCAAAGTCAAAGCAGATGTCAATGTAATTGCACTGGTAGGAGAAAGAGGACGTGAGGTGCGTGAGTTTATCGAGCGTGACCTCGGCCCTGAGGGTATGGCACGTTCAGTGCTGGTAGTTGCTACGTCCGACCAGCCCGCAATGATGAGAAGTAAATGTCCGCTGACAGCAACTGCTATTGCGGAGTACTATATGAAGCAGGGCAAGGACGTTCTCCTTATGATGGATAGTCTTACACGTTACGCTATGGCACTGCGTGAGGTCGGACTTTCCGTGGGTGAGCCGCCTATTGCAAGAGGCTACACTCCTTCGATATACAGCAATATGCCGAAGCTGTTGGAACGTGCTGGAAACTTCCCCGAAGGCTCTATCACGGGTATATATACAGTGCTTGTTGAGGGTGATGACACTAACGAGCCTATCGCCGATACAGTACGTGGTATCATTGATGGACATATCATTCTTTCAAGAAAGATAGCGGCTCAGAACCACTATCCTGCAATAGATATACTGCAAAGCGTCAGCCGTCTTATGTCGGAGATATCCTCTCCTGAGCAAAAGGAGGCTGCGGGCAGACTTAGAAATCTGCTGTCGCTTTACAATAACAATCAGGATCTTATCTCTATCGGTGCTTATAAGCACGGAACCAACCCCGCACTTGACGAGGCGATAAGAAAGATCGATAAAATAAATGAGTTTCTTATGCAGAGAGTCGATGAGGCATTCAGCTTTGATGAAACTGTCAAGCTGCTGATACAGGCCGTAAGCAATGAGAAATAATACAAGGTGATCATAGGTGAAAAAATTCCAGTTTTCGCTGCAAAAACTCAAAGACTTCCGTGAGCAGGAGCTTGACAGACAGAAGAATACGCTCAATGCTTTGCGTGGAGAGCTTTTTCGTATAGAAGAGGCAGCGGCACAGCTCAGACGAAAGGTACTGACAGAAAGTGCAGAGCTGGAAAGAGTTTGTTCAAACGGAGCACAGGCGTATGAGATATCTATGCGTAAGCGTTACATAGTGACTTTACAGCAGGAGATACACGCAAAGGAAGCTCAGGCAGCTGAAAAAAAGATCGAGATAGAAAAACAGCTTGGTGTCGTGGTCGAGGCGACAAAAGACGTAAAGACCCTAGAAAAGCTGGAAGAAAAGCAGCTTGAAGAGTATAAGGCACTTGAAACGAAAGAGAATGAGCAGTTCATTGAGGAATTTGTTTCCGGTGCGGCAATACGAAATGCTACATAATTCGTTATCACAGCGAAAGCTTTGATATATACATTATATAATAAGGAGGTGAGAGAAAATGGCAGTATCAATGAGTGCAGGATTTATGCGGAGCGATTATATGATATCCGATGCGGCTATCCCTATGCGAATGGAGGAGTTGGAACAGCTTGAACAAAGTGCTAAGTTCTCCGAGATACTTGGTGAATTCGGGAATTCGTCCAAAAACAATGTCCCCGAAACGACAGACACTACCACAGATAAAGCTATGGCGGCAGAAGTTACAACTACCGAGGCAAAACCCATAGAGGGCGAGATCAAGGATACGGTAACAGCAGTGCTTTCAAAGGCAGAGCTGAGATCACTTGCAAGAGCAGTAGTCAATGGCGAGGTAAAGCTCAGCGAACTTCCCGAGGAGCTTGTGTCCGAGGTTCTTCTTATGGTGGTTGCAATGCTTATGGCAGGTATACCCGAGGACGAGATCCCCGCATTGCAGGAGGATCATACGATAACCGTTACCGAGGTCGAGTTTCAGGCTATATCCGAACACGTTTTCCTGACAGTAGTTCCAAATTTGGATACCGATGTACAGAATGTTCCTACGCAGACAGCAGTGGAGATACCCGACGAGCTTATGGCAGAGGTCAAGTCCGTGGTAAACAGGATAATCGACGCACAGGAGGAGATCCCCGCCGACAGCGAGAAGCTTAAAGCTGAGGATATGTTTACACAGCCAAAGGCAGAAGATGTAATAAAGACTGCGACCGATAATACGGCGGCATATGTTTCCGTGAATGTGACAGCAGAGCCTGTCGCAAAGGAAAATTCAAATGTGTCGGCAGTGAAAACGGACACAGCGACTGTACAGCAGACCACACCAAAGGCAGCAACACAGCAGGTCAAGGTCGAAGAGGAGTTCAGACAGCTCAAAGAGATCATCTCTGAGATAACTGTTAAGAAGCCTGAGCTACAACAGACTGCACAGCAGATGAGTATAGCTCAGACAGTAAGTACAGATATTCCTGCGAAGGGAAGAATGGTATCGAAGTCAGATGAGTTGGCACTTCTGAAAAATTCCGTCAAGACCGTAGAAGCCGAGCTTACAGTTGTAACTGAGGTCAAGGCTGAAACATCAGTTGAGGTAAATGTAAACACTGAAACCGAAAGCAATACGCAGAACGGAGCAGACCTTAACTCGCAGGCATCAGCGATGATGAATGCACCGCAAAGTACAGTAGCTGACGCACCGGTGGTATTCACAAGAGCCGACGGTACAGAGGTTACAGTTAAGCCGACAGAGGTCATTGAGCAGGTAGTTACAAATATCGTTGAGCAGACAACAAGTGCTGAGGGCGATACAGAGTACAGTGTTACGCTTACTCCCGAGGATCTGGGAAGCATTACAGTAAAGCTTACAAAGGCGGCTGACGGTTCGCTTACAGTAAGTATTACAGCGGATAATGCAAGAACACAGCGTATCATTGAGGAAAACGGTCTTGCATTGCAGAACAGCCTCAGACAAAACGGTATCGAGCTTGAAAGTTGGCAGACAGTAAACGAGTCGCAGCAGGAAGCAAGGGCTCAGGATTACAATGGCAGCAGCAAGAATCCTTATTACCGTGAGGAGGATAACTCCGAAAATGCAGATGCTGATGATACAAGCTTTGCAGAGCTTATATCAGCTATGTAAAAAATCTACGAAAGGAGAAAGGCAATATGTCCGATGCGATCAAGTATCTATCCAGCAGTGAGCAGATACAGGCAAACTACGAGAAGTACAAGGATAAGTTTGAGGATTCCGCAGCAGAGCTTGTAAATTCCGAAACATTCCTTAACCTGCTTGTAGCGGAGATGACAAATCAGGACCCGTTGGAACCGACTTCAAATACTGAGTTCGTTACACAGATGGCACAGTTTACATCTCTCCAATATGCACAGGATTCCAGTAAGTACGCACAGGCGAATTACGCTTCCTCTCTTGTTGGCAAGACAGTTACAGCTTCTAAGATGGAAGGCAGCGAGCTTGTTACAAAGACAGGCGTTGTTGAGCAGGTAGTAAAGAGCGGCGATACATACAATATTATGGTAGGCGGCACAAGCTTTGAGCTTTCTCATATCGCGTCCGTAGTTACTTCCGCAGATAGCTCAACAGGTACAGGCAATACGATCTCAACAGGCACATCGATCGGCGATACTATCGCAAGAGCTTCTATGATGATCGGTATGCACGCAACAGTAAACGCAACCACAAGTTCGGGTGCGGTAATCGACGCAGGCATTATTGATTCCATTCAGGTAAAAAATGGCGAGATCAATGTTGTGATCAATGATGTTGCATATAAGCTTTCTGACATAGTTGAGGTAAAATACCCCGAGTATGGCACAGGTACAGAAGAGAAACCCGAAACCGAAAAGGTTCCCGAGGTTGGCGATACATCTGCACAGCCCGATGTTATCGATGAGAAGCTTTATGAAGTTCTTGACGAGCTTATGGCTGACGTTGAGATAGACAAAGACATTGAGGATCTTGAAGATATCCCTGATGTAACAGAAGAGGTTTAATGATTTAAAGGCACGGAGGCTGACATTATGCTGATAAGCGAATACTTGGCGCTTCGCAATCAAATCAGCGTTACCACAGGCAACACTGTCACCAATGTACCGACAGCAGTCCCGCAGGAGGCGGAACAGGGCGGCTCTTTCGCAGAGGCGTTACAGGAGAAGCTGGCGGAAAAACAACAGACAGGCGGTGTGGAGTTCTCCAAGCACGCAATGCAGCGTCTTGAAGAAAGAAGCATAGATCTTGAAGCGGGAAACACTCTTGAAAGGCTCAATAAGGGCGTAGAGATCGCCGCAGACAAGGGAAGCAACGAAACACTGGTTCTTGTGGATTCAACAGCATTTGTTGTAAGCGTTAAAAACAACAAAGTAATAACCACTCTCTCAAACGAAGATCTGAGAGGAAACATTTTCACTAACATAGATTCGACCGTTATTATGTGAATGGACCTTTTTAGGAATTCAAGCCGAGTTCCGAATGAACATCGGCAAGCGGCGTATCTGGTATCTTATTTATACTATGGAGGTCAAAAATGGTAAAATCACTTTATACAGGCGTATCCGGTCTTAAAACACATCAGCAGAAGATGGACGTTATCGGTAACAACATCGCCAATGTAAATACAACAGGTTACAAGACAAATGTAGTAACATTCTCCGATATCTACTATCAGACTAAGAAAGCTCCCACAGGCACAACAGCTTCTCTTGGTGGTACTAACCCTATGCAGGTTGGTTACGGTGTTCAGATGAATACAACAACACCCAATATGACACAGTCAGGCTTTACATTCTCCGACAGCGTGTACGATATGGCACTTGACGGAGAAGGCTTCTTCCAGCTGATGGACGGTGCGGGTAATACCTTCTACACAAGAGCAGGTATCTTCAATATCGATGAGCAGGGTTACCTTGTAAACGCAGACGGTTACCACGTTCTTGGTGTTTCGGGTGATTCCGAGGGTCAGCCCGCTGATGATCAGATCATCAGAATCACACTTCCAGACACAGAGGCTAAGTGCTCCTCTGCTACAAAGGAGATCGCAGGAACAAACGTTACAGTATCTGTTTCCAACCCCTCTGACAACACAGATATGTCTATCACATTTACAAACTCTGAGTTCCCCTTTGCAACATTTGCTAACGGAATTCTCAATGTATTCTTTGATATGAACGAGCAGTATGAGTCCGACGATGCATTTGAGGCTGCTATCACAGAGGCTATCAACGCAGGTGGTGTTGAACTTCCCGATGACGTTGAGATCAAGTTTGAGTTTGAAACTGTTCCTGATGATCCCGATGCAAAGATCGCTTCCAACAGTGTAACAGGTTGGCAGGCAACAACTACGATCGCTTCCGGCGAAAATGTAGCTCGTGACGCAACAACAAACGAGGTAGTTGGTATCCTTGGTTTTAAGGGCAATGACGATAGCCTTAACGCCGGAAACGTAAAGATCACATATACAGCAGGAAGTACAGACGAGGTTGCGGTTACATATGATGTTGATGCAAAGGCTTGGACTATCTCAATGAACCAGACTACAACACAGGGTGCTATCAACAATGCTATCGCAAAGTATATCGAGAACAATCCCGGTGTTGACATCCCTGAGTTGAAGTGTACAAAGTTTGTTTCTCCTGCAACAGACGACGCAAGAGATGCAGCATTCAATGGTATGGAGATTCCCCTCTCCTGTGGTACAAGCAACGTAAGTATGGAGGTTGCTGCTACTGAGGCGGGTCAATACGCAAATAATTACAAGATCACATTTGCATACTCTGCTAGTTATGGCAAGACAAAGGCTGTTTGGGACGAGAACAATCTTACAATTACTATCTGTAACGATACAGCAATAAACGATGTTCGTGAGGCTATCAAGGTTGCAGCAGCAGGCGATCCTGAGAGAATGCTTGAAATCTCAGGTCTTGAGAATTCTATCGGTCAGAGAGCATATACAGACGAGGACGGTGTTGATCACCCTGAGATCGCTTCCACAATGAACCCCGCAGACCGTGAGGCGTTCTTTGGCGGCAACCCTGCTATCTCTCTTGGCGGCGGTGCAGACAGCTTCTATACAGAGGTTGCAAAGTCCCTCACAACATTCAACCTTACAGAAGGACGTTATGGTTCTCCCCAGAGCTATAAGGATCTTGAAAATGTAACAGTTCAGCAGGACGGTACTATTATCGGTTACCACGCTGTACACGGTTATATGACACTCGGTCGTGTTGATATCGCAACATTCGATAACCCCAACGGTCTTTCCGCTATCGGTGGCACAATGTTTGCTGAATCCGTAGCTTCCGGTGCTGCTAAACTTGCAATAGCAGGTCAGGACGGTGCAGGTGAGGTAGTTTCAGGTGCTCTTGAAATGTCCAACGTTGACCTTGCACAGGAATTTACTGATATGATCACAACACAGAGAGGTTATCAGGCAAATTCCAGAGTTATCACAACATCTGATACAATGCTTGAAGAACTTCTTAACCTTAAACGATAATTTTTTGAGTGCGTAAGCACAGCGTAAAATGACTAATTAACGGCTTTCTCCCCGCTTTTCGGGGCGGGGAGAAATATGCTGTTAGAGGTAAAACGGTATGATATTTTTAACTAAGCTTGACGGTAAGGAATTTCTGCTTAACGAGCAGATGATAGAAACCGTAACAGAAACTCCCGATACTGTTATCAATATGAACAACGGACACAGCTACATAGTTCGTGAAAGTATGAAGGAGCTTCAAACAAAGATCCTCGAATATAACAGGAATCAACGCCGCAGAATGCTGCGAAGAAGAACAGCAGACGGAGAGGATTCCTTAACATAAATTACGGACAAGCGTTTCGGCTGTCCCTGACAAAACAAATTATGTATTTGACATACAGAAAAGCGAGGGATATATTTTGAATATTTCACTTATTGTAGGTTGGGTAATAGCTATCGGACTGGTACTGTACGGTATCTTCGACGGCGGCGATATAATGGACTTTATCGACATTCCGTCACTTGCTATTACTGTGGGTGGTACGATAGGCTGTCTGCTTGCGTCTTTCCCGCTGTCTTATCTTGTGGGCGTACCCAAGAAGTTCGGATTGGCTTTGTTCCCCAAGAAGTACAAGCCAGATAAGTACATTGATGAGATAGTAGAATATGCTAAGATTGCAAGAGGACGTGGTCTTCTCGCACTCGAAGAAAGTGCTAACAACTGTAAAGACCCCTTTATGAAGTCGGCACTTATGCTTATCGTAGACGCTAACGACGCAGATAAGGTTCGTGGAATGCTGGACGACGCTATCAACTTTATGGTTGAGCGTCACGAAAACGGTCGTGCTTTCTTTGAAAAGGGCGTAGGTATCTTCCCTGCATTCGGTATGTTGGGTACACTGGTAGGTCTTGTAAATATGCTTGCTACAATGGACTCTAACCCCGAAGGACTTGCAAGTGGTATGGCGACCGCACTTATTACAACATTCTACGGTTCGCTTTTCGCTAACGTATTCTTTGCACCTCTTGCTTCCGCACTTAAAAACACCCACGATGAGGAGCTTCTTTGTATGCAGATCATCGAGGAGGGCGTTCTTGCCATTGCGGCAGGTTCAAACCCCAGATATATCCAGGAAAAGCTTGAATTTATGCTTCCTAAGAGTAAAAAGAAGTCTGATGCCCCAGCAGGATAATTTTTTTAAAAAATTTTTAAAAAATTTCTTAAAAATATTTGCAAAATCCTTAAATATATGCTACAATAATAAAATGGGTATGGTTTATATTGCACCCATAATAGAAAAGGAGGTCGCATTATGGCAAAAATACAGAAGAAGCCGCAGGAAGATCACAGTAATGACTGGCTTGCCACATACAGTGATATGGTTACGTTGCTGCTGACATTCTTCGTAATGCTGTATGCATCTTCAAGCCTTGATGAACAGAAATGGCAATATATATATCAGGCGTTTCAGTCAAAGGGTAAATATCTTAATGAGTATGTAGATCACCCGGAGCATACAACTGACGACGGTAGCTACGTATCCAGTGAGGATCCTTCTCAGGCAGGCGGTGAGGCTACACAGCCTCAGAGCTTTGACAGGCTGTACCAGTTCCTCTCTGAATATGTTGAAACAGAGGATCTCTCTGACGCTATGTCGGTATCGAGAGATTCCGCACATATTTATATAAGATTTGACAGCGGTGTTTTCTTTGGTGGAAACAGTGCTGAGCTTACAAGTGCGGGACAGGAGATACTTAATAGTATATCTCCTGCGATAAAGGCTGTAAAAAGTTCTATACAGACAGTTACTGTCAGCGGTCATACAGCACAGGGCATATCCGCTATAAATGACTGGGATCTTTCGACAGACCGTGCGTGCAGTGTTGTAAAGTATCTTGAATTCAAGGGTACTCTCGACGGTAAACAGTTCAGTGCAGAGGGCTGGGGTCCTCATAAGCCCGTTGCAGATAACTCAACAGAAGAGGGCAGAGCACAGAACCGTCGTGTTGAGATGACGATAGTAAGAAACGATCTTGATTTCACAGACCCCGAGGTAGTAAAGGATATCCTCAGGGGCGACTATGGTATTGATGTGGATCAGATCGATCCCGACGCACCCGATAAGGAAACAGGAAAGCTTCCTGACGGATCGGCAGAGGGCATCATCAATTCTATCGAAACTCTGTTCCCGAATATAGGCGGAGAATCAGTGAGCGGTTCTTCCGGCCCGTATATTGACTTAGATGAATTTGAAAGCTTCTTAAAGACTGAGGAAACAGCGGCAGATACTGCTGCTGACAGTTCAGCCGCAGAACAAGAATAATAAAGATAGATAAATATCCGAGGGGGGATTCCAATGGCTGACGTTCTGACGCAGGCACAGATAGACGAAATGCTGAAAAGCGTTGCAGCCGGAGCAGCTCCTGTGGTGGCTAAAACGGAGGAGGTCAAGGTCAAGGAATACGACTTCCGTGCTCCGAAAAAGTTCACCAAAGAGCAGATCAAGGTGCTGGACAGCATCTTTGAGAACTATGCCCGACTGATGTCGTCCTATATGACAGGACTGCTCAGACTATATTGCCGTGTATCTCTCATCAACATAGAGGAACAGCGTTACAGTGAGTTCAACAACGCACTTCCCGACTATGTAATGATGGGAATGGTCGATATGGGAATCGCAAACGATGAAGTAAGCGAAACGAACGTTATCGTTCAGGTATCCAATGCGATCACCTACACAATGATTGACCGTCTGCTTGGCGGTAAGGGTGAATATCGTGATGTAAACCGTGATTTCACCGAGATCGAGATTACTATTATGAACGATGTTATGAGTGCCCTTGCGGAGCTGCTTCAAGAGCCGTGGTCAACTCATATTGAGCTTTATCCTAAGCTGATAGGTATTGAAACAAACTCTCGTGTTGTACAGACTATCGGTCACGAGGATACGGTAATCATCGTAGCCCTTGAAGTTGAGATAAACGGTGTTAAATCGATCATTTCGGTATGTATTCCTGCAATCAACCTTGATGAGATTATGGGCAAGTTTATCCCGAGATATTCGTCGGCAAGAAGAAGAACCGATGCTAATCGTGAGGCTGAACGCCGTGATACGATTATGACAGGAATCAACTCTACCGACCTTGATATTACCGCTATACTGGGTGAGATAAATCTTGATCTCTACGAGGTGCTGACGTTACAGGTCAATGACGTTATACCCCTTGGAAAGAACATCAATACCAATATTGAAGTTAGAGTGGGCGGTAAGCCTTGGTTTGATGGTAAGATGGGAACCTATAATAATAAAAAAGCGATAATGATAGATAATTTTTTTCAGAATTGAGGTATGATAACTGATGGCTAATGAAAATGTAGAATTCAATACCTACGAAATCGATGCGGTCGGCGAAATACTTAATATAAGTATGGGATCGGCAGCAACCGCCGTTTCGGAGTTATTGAACGCTAAGGTGTGGATCACAACGCCTCAGGTCAGTGTGGCAAAAGCGTCAGAACTGAATTACTCACGTCTTGAACCTGCCATTTGCGTAAAGATCGTCTATGTTGCCGGAATTACAGGCGTAAATATGATGGTCTTGAAGCAGGACGACGTTCAGCTGATACTTAATCAGTTGATGGGTAATCCGTTGGTGATCTCTCCTGATTTTGAGTTTGATGAACTTAATATCAGTGCGGTATCCGAGGTTATGAACCAGATGATGGGTGCATCGGCAACGGCACTTTCCGACTTGCTTGGCACTTCGGTAGATATTTCGACACCAACTCCTTACATAATTGAAAAGACAGATTTCTGCGAGTTGTCGGATCTTGATCCTGAATCAACAGTCGTTGCAGTTACATTCAACCTCAATGTTGACGGCGTAATGAACAGCGAGTTTATGTCGATTATGACCGTGGATCTCGCAAAGACTCTTTCCAGCAAGATGATGGACAGTTTTGCAACCGAGGAAGAGCCCGAGCCGGAACCTGCTCCCGCACCTGCACCGACACCTGCGGCAGCACCCGCACCACAGCCTGCGGCAGCAGCTCCTGCACCTGCAATGGCAGCACCCGCTCCTCAGCAGATGATGTATCAGGCACCTCCTCAGGAGATGATGGGTTATCCGCCTCAGGGTTACGGTTATCCACCGCAGTACGCTGCATACGGTGCATACCCACCGCCTGTACCGCCTGTTAATATTCAGAACGCACAGCTCCACCAGTTCGATAATATGGATTTCGGATTGCAGGGCGATCAGCAGGATAATCTGAAACTACTGATGGGCGTTCCGTTGGAGATATCTGTTGAGATAGGCACAGCAAAGCGTAAGGTCAAGGATATTCTTGATTTCACACAAGGTACGATCATTGAGCTTGAACGTCAGGCAGGTGCTCCTGTTGACGTAGTTGTAAACGGAAACCTTATTGCACGAGGCGACGTTGTGGTAATCGATGATAACTTTGCGGTAAGAATTACCGAAATCGTGAAGTCAAAGTTCATAGATAGTCTTGGTAAAGAATAAACCTTTTAATAAAAATCAATCATCAAGGAGATATAATAATGGACAAGAAGATTTTATTAGTTGACGATGCTGCTTTTATGAGAATGCTTATCAAGGATACACTGACCAAAAACGGTTACACAAATATCCTTGAAGCTGCTGACGGTGCTATTGCTTGTGATGTGTATTCATCTGAAAAGCCTGAGCTGGTAATTATGGATATCACAATGCCTAACAAGACAGGTATCGAGGCTCTTAAAGATATTAAGGGTATGGATCCTATGGCAAAGGTAGTAATGTGTTCCGCAATGGGTCAGGAAGCGATGGTAGTTGAGGCTATCAAGCTTGGTGCTCTGGACTTTATCGTTAAGCCCTTCAAGCCTGACAGAATTCTTCAGACCGTTAAGAAGGTCCTCGGCTGATACTTTAAAATACTTCAAGGCGGGGATCAAGTCTGTCCCGCCTTTTGGTTTTTCGTGGCAGGTAATTTTTTCATACTTTGATAGGAGGTTTAGGCTTGGAGTATTTTCAGATGATAATGGCTCTGATAGGCGTTCTGGCTATTGTATTCGTACTGTTTTGGCTTACGAAAAAGCTGAACAAGCACGTTATGGTTTCAGACAGCCGCAATATGAAAATACTGGAACGTATAAACCTCGGTCCGGATAAGATGCTGCTTCTTGTAAGTATCTGCGGCAAGTGTATGGTGCTTGGAGTTACTTCGTCACACACCGAGAAGATCTGCGATCTTGAACTAAGCGAGGAGGAGCTTATGCCTAAAATGAACGGCGAAAGCCCTTCCTTTGGCGAGAGCTTTAAGACTGTCCTCGGTAATATGATGAACAAGAACAAATAGGAGGAGCAATTTTGATAAAGCGTTTGTTTGAAACAGACAAAAAGCTTGTGGTTAAGTTTATTGTCTCGCTGCTCCTCTGCATTATTCTTGCGGTGATGTTTTTCGGAGTATCTGCACTGGCAGAAACTGTCGAAGCGTCGTCACCTGCAACAGAGAGTGCAGCCGACGGAGCTGTACCACAGCCCGGAGATTATGTCGGAGATGACAAGGAATATGTCGATGACGTAGGTTCTTCGGTCTTACAGGAGGTCATTGGTGTAGATGCCTCCCAGCCGCTGGAAGTTATCTTGCTGCTGACTCTTATTGCACTTGCCCCCTCGCTGCTGATAATGATGACTTGCTTTACAAGGATAGTTATCGTACTCAGCTTTCTGAGGAGTGCAATGCAGACCCAGAGTACACCCCCTAATATGGTTATAACAGGTATGGCTCTTTTTCTGACCCTGTTTATTATGACGCCTGTGTTTGCAGAGATAAATGAGGTTGCATATCAGCCGTACATAAATGAAGAAATGACGACCGAGGAAGCACTTAACGCAGCCTCCGTACCGCTGAAAAGGTTTATGCTTAAACAGACCAGTCAGGACGATCTTGATTTCTTCATTGACCTTTCGCATATTGAAGAGCCCGAGGGCGGCTTCACAGAGGAATATGTTCAGACTGAGCTTAGCCTTACAGTAATAGTTCCCTCATTTATGATAAGCGAGCTTAAAAGAGCTTTCCAAATGGGATTTATGATATTTATCCCGTTTCTTATAATTGATCTTGTTGTGGGCAGTACGCTGATGTCAATGGGTATGATGATGCTGCCGCCGGCAATGATCTCAATGCCATTTAAGATACTGGTATTTGTACTGGCTGACGGTTGGAATCTCCTTATTGGTTCAGTTGTTTCCAGTTATAATTGGTAGCGTAGTTAGATTTGTTTACATAGGATTTCCGTGGAAGGAGATGAAATAGATGACCGAGGATCTGGTGTTAGAGATCTTTCGTGAAGCGGTTATGTTGGCGTTTAAACTGGCTTTACCCGTGCTGCTTGTTGCGATGATCGTGGGACTGGTTATTGCGATATTACAGGCTGCAACACAGATCCACGAGCAGACGATCTCTTTTGCACCGAAAGCGGTAGCGGTGGGACTTACATTATTCTTTTTAGCACCGTGGATGACCGCCGAGTGTATAGACTTCATAAATTTCATCTTTGAAAAAATGGCGGAAATACCAATAACGTGAGGGTATCGCAGTGTCAGAAGTATGGGAAGCGATACAGACTAACTTTGTCGTAATAATAATGGTCTTAGTCAGGGTGACGGGAATATTCTCCTTTAACCCTATCTTTGGCAGAAACAATGTGCCTACATACATAAGGGCGGCAATAACTTTTGTCCTTGCACTGACGATCGCCGCAAGTGGAACTGTTGAATATACGATGCCTGCGGGTCTTTTACCGTTTGTATTTGATATGATGAAGGAGCTGCTTGTCGGCCTTGTGCTTGGCTTCTTTGTAAACCTGATGTTGCAGGTGTTCGCTCTTGGCGGTGAGGTGTCGGATATGCAGCTTGGTCTGTCTATGGCACGAAGCTACGATCCGACTTTCGGTAATGCAGGTCTATCCACACAGCTTTACAGCTACTGGTTTATGATGTACTTTTTTGCTGTCGGTGGACATCTTTCGTATATAGAGCTGTTTGCGGTTTCTTACGACACTATCCCTGTGGGATTTGATAATTTTAATATCAATATCGGATATATTATAGTAAGGTACTTTCAGACGGTGCTTACACTGGGACTTAAACTGGCAATGCCTATCATTGCTGCGTCCCTCGTTACAGAGTTCTGTATAGGCGTGTTGATGAAAGCTGTTCCTACTATACACGTGTTTGTTATCAACATTCAGATCAAGATGCTGGTCGGCTTTGTGGTACTTGCTGCAAGTTGCGGTATCGTATCTGAATTTATGGGCGAGATTATGGGACTTCTGTTCACAAATCTGAACGGTCTGTTGGGACAGATGACTATAACGTAGCTTTATGTAAAAATTCCCTGTACGAAAGGGCGGTGGCTGAATGGCAGGCGAAGAAAAAACCGAAAAAGCCACTCCCAAAAAACGACGTGACGCCCGAAAAGAGGGTGAAGTTCTCCAAAGTAAGGAGATCATTACCGCAGTTTCAGTTTTGGGATTGTTCGGCTCGATGCGTTTGTTTATGGGGTTTGTGACAGAGAACATTCTTGCTTATACAGCCTCTGTTTATGAACGTATAGGCTCTACACAGATAAATCAGGACAATATAATGTCGATCTTCGTTGAGATGATCACTATATTTGCTATAACAGTTGGGCCGATATGTGCGGTGGCAATGCTGCTGGGCATTATCCCTACGATAGCACAGACAAGGGGTCTTTTCACGATGAAGGCACTCCGCCCGAAGTTTTCGAGGCTTAATCCATTGTCGGGCATAAAAAAACTGTTTTCGATGCAAGCGGTAGTCGGTATCGTTAAGGGTCTGATAGAAGTTATCGTTATCGGCTATGTTATATACAGCGAGGTAGCGGCTAGGATACCGAGATTTATCGCACTTATGAATGCTGGTGTTATGCAGGGCATGACCTATACGCTTTTAAGCGTTTTTGATCTGGTTATGCTGATATGCATACTGCTTGTGTTCGTTGCGGCGGCAGATTTCTTGTTTCAGTGGTGGCAGTTTGAGAAGAAGCTCAAAATGTCCAAGCAGGAGATAAAGGAAGAGTACAAACAGACCGAAGGTGACCCTCAGATCAAGAGCAAGATAAAGCAGAAGCAGCAGCAGATGGCTATGGCTCGTATGATGCAGGACGTCCCCGGTGCTGACGTTGTTGTCCGTAACCCTACCCACTTTGCGGTGGCACTGAAATATGATCAGGACAAGAACAAAGCTCCGCAGGTCGTTGCTAAGGGTAAGGATTACCTCGCTCTTAGGATAGTTAAGATAGCCGAAGAAAACGATGTCTACCTTGTGGAAGACCCGCCTTTGGCAAGACTTCTTTACAGCACAGTTGACGTGGGACGTGAGATCCCAGTAGAGCTGTATAACGCTGTTGCAGAGGTTCTGACGGTAGTTTACCGTGCTAAAAATAAAACATTACACGCATAATATTATATACAAAAAGTTATAATTCGACAAGATATTACAAAAGAAAGGGGAGTGAGAGATATAGTACGCAAGATCCTTACCAATTCACTGGTGCTGTTCGTTATATTCATCGTACTTGCAATTATTATCCCGCTTCCTTCGTGGATTTTGGATTTTATGATACTTCTGAACATCGCACTTAGCCTTATCATTCTGGTTATGACGATGTTTATAAAAGAGGCTTTGGAGTTCTCCGTTTTCCCGACTGTGCTTCTTATTACAACGGTACTTCGATTGTCGCTGAACATCTCAACGACAAGAGGTATTCTTTCAAGCGGTTATGCAGGAGAGGTAATCGCCGCATTCGGTAACTTCGTTATGGGCGGTGACGCTATCGTCGGCTTCCTCATATTCATAATCATCGTTTTGGTAAACTTTATCGTAATTACCAAGGGTTCTGAACGTGTATCTGAGGTTGCAGCTCGTTTTACACTGGACGCTATGCCCGGTAAGCAGATGGCTATCGACGCTGACCTTAATGCAGGTATAATAACAGAAGAACAGGCAAAGATCAGACGTTCCAATGTTCAGCGTGAGGCTGACTTCTACGGATCAATGGACGGTGCTACGAAGTTCGTAAAGGGCGACGCTATTATGTCCATTATCACGACGCTCGTTAACCTTATCGGCGGTGTCATCATCGGTATGATGAGAGATGGCGGCGATTTTATGAATATTCTAAATACATATTCACTTGCAACAGTAGGTGATGGTCTTTGCTCACAGATCCCCGCACTGCTCATCTCCGTTGCAACAGGTATGATCGTTACACGTGCTGCGAGTCAGGACAGCCTGATGAACGATGTAAAGGCTCAGTTTACTGCACAGCCTTTCGTTCTGCTCATTACAGGTATCGTAATGATCGTTATGATGGTAATTCCCGGATTCCCCACACTTGTACTGCTTATTCTCGGCGTACTTCTTATCATTGCGGCTGTTCTGCTTGATAAGAACAAGAAGAAGATGGCAGAGCTTGAACTTGCTCAGCGTGCAAAAGAGGAAGCAAGGGAAATGGAAAAGGCGGACAAGGCAGACAACGACTATTTCAGAGATATCGACAACGTGTTCAAGCTGCTCAATGTCGAGCCTATCGAAATGGAGTTCGGTTATTCGCTGCTTCGACTTGTTGATGAAAAGAGCGGCGGTAACTTTATAGAACGTGTCGTTATTTTCAGAAAGCAGTTTGCACTTGATATGGGTATGGTAATCCCGTCAGTACGAATGACGGATAACCCCGAAATAAACCCGAACCAGTATATAATTAAGATAAAGGGTGAGGAAGTAGCTCGTGGAGAGATACTCGTTGACCATTATCTTGCCCTTGACAGTGGTGATGTAACAGCTCAGGTCGAGGGTATCGATACGGTTGAGCCTGCATTCGGACTTCCTGCAAAGTGGATATCCGAGGATAAGAAGATTATGGCGGACGTTGCAGGATACACGCTTATCGACCCTGTATCGGTAATGATAACCCACTGGTCGGAGATTATGAAGAGATATGCCCACGAGATACTTTCAAGGCAAGACGTCAATACAATGGTCGAAAATGTCAAGAAAACTAACCCGATCGTTGTCGATGATCTTATACCGAAGGTAATATCCGTCGGATATTTACAGAAAGTATTGTCGAATCTCCTTAAAGAGGGCATTCCGATACGTGACCTTGAAACCATTCTTGAAACGCTTGGCGATCACGCAAATGTGCTTAAAGATATGGATATTGTCACAGAGTATGTGCGTCAGTCACTTAAACGTACTATCACGCACCGTTTTGCGGAGGCAAATTCTCTGCGTGTCATCACCCTTGATACACAGATAGAGGATATGATAGTAAGCTCCGTTAAGAAATCCGATCAGGGCAGCTATCTCGCAATGGCTCCCGACATAATTCAGCAGATCGTCAATTCTACCAATCGTGAGATTGATAAGATCAAAGATGTTATACCAACTGTAATAATTCTGACTTCGCCTGTTGTGAGGATCTACTTTAAGAAGCTGACAGATCAGTTTATCCCTAATATTACTGTTCTTTCTTACAGCGAGATAGACGCCGCTGCACAGATACAGGCAATAGGAAACATTTCGCTTAGCCCTGTAATGGCATAACGCAAAGGAGGTGCGGACTATGGACAACAGCACTGCTGCTTTGTTGGAGGAATATATGTGTTCCCGTGACGAGGCTGTACGCAACGAGATCGTGCTGAAAAATCTTGGACTTGTCCGCAGCTGTGCTATGGCTCTCCGTAATATGTACATAAAATTCGGAGAGGTCGATGACGTTGTGAACGAGGGCGTTATCGCCCTTATGGACGCCATTGAAACGTACGATCCAGACAAGGGGGCAAAATTTGAAACCTATGCTTCTTTGAAGATACGTGGTGCGATAATAGACTTTATCCGCAGACAGGATTGGATACCAAGAAGTGTAAGAAAATTTGCCCGTGACCTTGACAATGCGACAGGTTCGTTGTATAATCAATATAATAGGGTACCTACAACTGCGGAGTTGTCTGAATATATGGATATCCCCGAGGACAGACTGCTGAAAAATATGGCAGAGGCGTCCTGCACAGTTACGCTTTCCTTTGAAGAGCTGCTGTACGAGGATAATTTCGAGGATCAGCCCTCTTCCATAGGTGAGGCGACTGATGCGTCTATCCTTCGTGAGGAGTGCAGACGTGTTATAGCAGAGGCTATCGATTCCCTCAAAGAAAAGGAAAAGCAGGTAATTACCCTTTACTATTTTAAGAATATGAAGTATTCAGATATAGCAAAGGCTCTCGGAATTTCAGAGTCAAGGGTGTGTCAGATAAACACAAAGGCTACCCTTGCACTGAAAGCTATTTTAGAGCCGTACATCAAAGGAGGTAATCAGTCTTGAACAGAGGCTACTACTACGCCGCCAATGGTATGATAATGAACCAGCGTAAGCTGGATTGTATAGGAAACAACCTCACCAATATGTCTACATCTGGTTATCGTAGGGATACTATCCTTACGCAGAGATTTGATGAGGCTATGATACTTGTAAAGCACCGTGAGGAGCTTTCTGGTACATTCGGATATACATACGTAGATACGTCCTATTCAAGTCTTGAACAGGGTTCGTTTGAGTTTACGGAAAGTCCCTTTGATGTCGCAATAAGCGGAAACGTGTATTTTAATGTAAATGCTTATAACGGTGAGCAGATGCTGACAAGAAACGGTCAGTGGGAGCTTGACGGTGAGGGTTATCTCTGCCTTTCCAATTCGGGCAGGATACTTGGCGAGAATGGTGAGATATTCCTTGGAAACAAGGATTTCGTGATAGACGCAGACGGTACGATATATCAGGACGGACAGGTGGTTGACCGTTTACTGCTCTCGTATATAAATCCCGAGGGAAATATAGATAAGTTCGGTGCAAATCTTTTTACCTCTGTCGAGGTAGCCGATATACCCGAGGGCGAGAAATTTGAGATAATTCAGGGTGCGTATGAGCGTTCAAACATCGACCTCAACTACGAGATGACTATGATGATGAACGCAAACCGTCTTTACGAAGCTTCCAGTGCTATTTTAAAGCTTATGGACAGTATGAATCAGAAGGCGGCTTCTCAGATTTGTAAGCTTAGCTGATAACGTTAGGAAGGGAATAACGATATGAATATAGCATTCCACACCGGTAAGACCGCTATGATAGCACAGGCTCAGGCCCTTAATATCTACGGCAACAATATTTCCAATATCAATACAGTTGGTTATCAGACTATCCGCCCCTCCTTTGCGGACTGTCTATATTCCGTACAGCGTTCTACTGAACCTGAGTGGCAGACAGGACACGGTACATATATCCAGAAGACTGATGTAATGTTTGATGAGAGCCACTTTTACTATACCGAAAGACCCCTTGACTTTGCTCTTGCGGGCGAGGGCTTTTTTGCGGTACAGGACAGATACGGTGATGTAAACTATACCCGTGACGGTGCGTTTTCTATGACTCAGGCTGAAACAGGAGAATGGTACCTTGTAAGCGGCAGCGGAGAATATGTTCTCGACTATGAGGGTAATCAGATAGTTGTTCCTTTTAATGAAGAGGGAACGGTTGCAGACTATGACGAACTTGCCGGTATGGTGGGTGTGTTCCAGTTTGAAAATCCTTACGGCATTGAGGCGATAGGAACTAATCGTTATACTGCCACTGAAAGAAGCGGTGCTGTTACTGCCAATGAGAATATGGAAAAGCTTCAAGGTGTGCTTATCGTATCCAATGTTGAGCTTTCCGATCAAATGGTAAAGCTTATCGAAACACAGCGTAGCTATCAGATAAGTTCAAGGGTAGTTACCACCTCCGACGAGTTTACAAGAATAGCAAATAATTTAAGATGATTTTTTCATCAGGAGTGATGATAGATGCTGCATAAATATGAAGATCTTTCGCCGGTAGCGATCGATTGTCTGCGTGAAATAGGTAATATAGGTTCAGGCAGTGCCGCAAACGCACTGTCCTCAATGCTTGGCAAAAACGTTATTATGCGTGTACCCGATGTAAGCGTTATGGACTATCAGGAGGTCATTGACCGTATGGGTGGCCCTGAAAAGGTCATTACGGGTATCCTTGTGCGTCTTGTCGGCGATGTCAACGGTATGATAATGTTCCTGCTTGAAGATAGTTTTGCCAGGGTTGTTCTCTCCACTTTCTTGCAGATGGAGAATGTTTCTGTAATGACTTTGGACGAAACTCAGCTTTCTGTTATCAGAGAGATGGGTAATATTATGGCGGGTAGCTATCTCTCTGCTTTGTCTCAGCTTACAGGACTTACGATCGATATGAGCGTCCCTTCTATGACAGTTGATATGCTTGGTGCTATTATGAGTGTGCCTATCATTGAATTTTCCGAGGTCGGTGATAAGGTGCTGTTCATAGATGACGGCTTTGTTATTGACGGCGTGGATATCAAGTCCAGCATAATTCTTATCCCGGAGATGGCTTCTCTGGAAACTTTGATGAAAAAGCTTGGTGTAATGTGATGGGAAGTTTTACAGTCGGAATATCCGATCTTAAAGTGTGCAGAGCACCTGATACAGTGGTTACTTATGCTCTTGGCTCTTGTATAGGAATATGTATGGCGGATACTGTTGCAGGTGTAGGCGGACTTTCGCATATAATGCTGCCTGACAGTACGCAGTCGCAGAATGGCAAGGATATGCCGATGCGTTTTGCGGATACCGCAGTGCCTATGCTGATAAATCAGTTACTTGCAATGGGTGCAAGTCGTTCCAGACTTACGGCAAAGATAGCCGGCGGAGCGGTGATGTTCGCAGCGGCAAGTGACCGCTTCAATATTGGCGAGCGAAATATAGCCGCAGTTACCGAGGCTTTGAAAAAAGCCAATATCCCGATAGTTGCAAAAGATGTTGGTCTTGACTACGGAAGAACGGTATATTTTTATCCCGAAACAGGCATTATGGAAGTAAAGGCGGCCTCAAAGGGAGTTAAACAGCTTTAATATGGTGGAGCGTCCGTCTGTCAATGCAGACGGATTTATTATTTATCCTTTTATAAAAAAGCAGCACCTTGTCAGATGCTGCTTTTGTTATACAGAGATTATTTTATTGTTATTACATTTATGATATTGTCGCTTTCAATACCTATCGAAGAAAAGCTTTTAAAGGCATAAGCCCAGGAACTTCCGAACCCTCCCGTTCGATAAATCTTGCCAACGTTTGTATCTATAAGGTCGATATTACCGTCAGAGGTGTTTACATAGAGGTAGCTGTCTATAATACCTGCTCCCATATAGTTTATTACACCATATTTAAACAGGAGATTACTTTTTTTACTGTAAAGCCACAGCGTTTTTTCGGAGTTAAGAGGGTCATTTTCAGACCATAAAATCAAATCTTCATTTGCGTCTATCAGCGAAAAAAGCTGTGGATCTGTCGCTGTATCAAAGATAATCTCGTCCGAAATAATAACGGCACTGTCCTGTCCTATGGCATAACAAGTTCCTGCTGTGCGTTCATAGGGATTGTTTGAAATCACGTTGTCGGCAATTACAGATGTTGTTTTTGTCTGCAAGTCGAATGAAACTAACTCAACAGTATTTTCTTTTGTGACTGAATACCACGATAAACAGCCGTCTGAATAATTAATTGCAGGAATACGGTCATTATTGTCTACTGCACCACTTAACAGAACCTCGTACTTGTTATCTGAAAGGGAGTATTCAATTATCTCCCATTTACCGTCAGTGTCAAGTGTGGACCAATATAGGGAGTCTGACGAGGTGGTAAAGGAGAGAACCAACTTTTGATTTTCACTGACAATACTGTCTGTTTTATTATATTTGCCGCTTTCTTTGTCAAGGCAATACAGATCAAGCCTAGTTGTCATTGTTGTCCAAATATCGTAGTGGAAAAGATAATAAATTTTATCTCCCATATCCGCAAAATATAACATTATTATGGGTGTATCTGATACCGATCTAAAATAAGGGGAATTATTATTGTCAATGTATACTTTCGGAATAGTGTGTTCTTTCAGAAATATTTCGTTATTATAACTGATATTACAGATTTCAAAATCAGATATTTCTATGGCTGATAATTCATCTTTATAGAACTGTTTTTCAGAAGATTGACTTTGACACGAGCAAAGCCATAAGGTTGTGCAGATGATTAATAGAATAAAAACTTTTTTCATATATCAACCTATGTGTATTATTGGGATAAACATATCAAGTAATTTCCGTAAACGGCATTATAAGCTTCTTGGATTGGTACCATAAAATGACCTCTATATGCATCGGTCCAACAACAATCAGCAGTTTCGATTTGTGAGGTAGCTAAATTTATGTAATCAGCTACAATGTAATGTGTATAGTTTGTACCGTTGTAATAGCTTAATTTTGAGGTGTTAGTGTACATAATTGTAGGTCTGTTAAACATTAGGCTATTATATGTATATTCCTTAAAGTCATCTATATAAAAGTCTTTATTAGCATCTCCCTCGTTAACTATGATATTATACCATTGATAATATTTTCCCGATGACAGTTTATTGATATAATGCATATTTAAAACCAGTGACATATATGCGACGACACCTGTGGAAGAAGCACCTATTCCTTGTTCAGCCAATATTGCGTTCTGTTGGTTTCTTAATGTAGTTTGTTTTTGAAGATCTGTTTGTCCGCTAATATAATTATCAAGCGAAAGAGCAGTCAAAACCTGTTGCATTGAGGCAAATCCGCAATAATAACTTGTGGCTTGTTTAATAACTGGAGTTGTACAATATGCATATGAACCCATAGCGGTTCTTGGTGTTGGTGCATTGCGTCTTGATAATATATCATCAATAACTTTTTCCATCTCTTCTTTATATATGCTATTGTATATTGAATTGAAATCATCATCTAAAAGAAATTCTTGAATTAGTTTTTCTCTTTCGTTTGTTTGGGTACTGCTTTGAGCATATGCTGTTATACTTGAAGTAGCTATTACGGATACAGATAAAAAAAACATTGTTATTTTGTTTAATACATTTTTCATTTGTTAAACCTCCATTTTTTTAATTATTATAAGACATTCAGTAGATGTTGTCAAGTGCTTTTTAGTACTTTAGCCAAACTGCCCATAAATTGACCTGTGAAATTGTTAATAAATTCTCAAAAAAAACCGCTTTGCCTATTTACAAAATCGAAGAAGTATGGTACAATATAAGGTGCAAAATAGAGATTCTATGCCCGTATTGAAATGCAGGGTGTGGAATTTTCTGATATTTTAAGGAGGATAAAACCAATGGCAAGACAAAAGCTTACGATGGACGGTAACAACGCCGCAGGTCACGTTTCCTATGCGTTTACAGACCTCGCTGCAATCTACCCCATCACCCCCTCTTCCGTTATGGCAGAGGTTACCGACTCCTGGGCTACCGCAGGCAGAAAGAATATCTTCGGTGAAGAAGTAAAGGTTGTAGAAATGCAGTCTGAGGCTGGTGCAGCAGGTGCAGTTCACGGCTCCCTTTCCGCAGGTGCTCTGACAACAACTTACACAGCTTCTCAGGGTCTGCTCCTGATGATCCCCAATATGTACAAGATCGCAGGTGAGCTGCTTCCCTCTGTAATTCACGTATCCGCTCGTGCAGTGGCTTCCCACGCACTTTCTATCTTCGGCGATCACAGCGACGTTTACGCTTGTCGTCAGACAGGTTATGCTATGATGTGTGCAACTAACCCTCAGGAGGTTATGGACCTCGGTGCGGTTGCTCACCTTGCAACAATCAAGGGCAGAGTTCCTTTCCTGCACTTCTTCGATGGTTTCAGAACCTCTCACGAGATTCAGAAGATCGAGGTTTGGGATTACGATACTCTTGCTAAGATGGTTGACTGGGATTCTATCCAGGCATTCCGTGACAGAGCTCTCAACCCTGAGAATCCTGTTCTCCACGGTACAGCTCAGAACCCCGACATCTTCTTCCAGGCACGTGAGGCTTGTAAGAAGTAGCACGATGCAAATCCCGATGTTGTTACTGAGTATATGAACAAGGTCAACGCTGAGATCGGCACAGATTATAAGCTGTTCAACTACTACGGTGCTCCCGACGCTGAGGAAGTTATCGTTGCTATGGGTTCTGCTTGTGATACAATCGAAGAAACAATCGACTTTATGTTAAAGCAGGGCAGAAAGGTTGGTCTTGTTAAGGTTAGACTTTACAGACCCTTCGTTTCCACAGCATTTGTTGACGCTATCCCTGCAACAGCTAAGCACATCACTGTTCTTGACAGAACAAAGGAGCCCGGCTCTCTCGGTGAGCCTCTGTACCTCGATGTTGTTGCTGCTCTCAAGAAGGAAGGCAAGTTTGCTGATGTTCCTGTATTCTCCGGCCGTTACGGTCTTGGTTCCAAGGACTGCAACCCTGCTCACATCATCGCAGTTTACAACAACAAGGAGAAGGAAAGATTCACACTCGGTATCGAGGACGACGTTACAAACCTCTCCCTCGCTATCACTGAGAACCCCAACACAACTCCTGAGGGTACAACCTGCTGTAAGTTCTGGGGTCTTGGTTCCGACGGTACTGTTGGTGCTAACAAGAACTCCATTAAGATCATCGGCGACCACACCGATATGTATGCACAGGCTTACTTCGCTTATGACTCCAAGAAGTCCGGCGGCGTAACAATCTCTCACCTGAGATTTGGTAAGAGCCCCATCAAGTCTACATACTTTGTAAACAAGGCTAACTTCGTTGCCTGTCATAACCCCTCTTATATCGACAAGTACGATATGGTTCAGGACGTTGTTCCCGGCGGTACATTCCTTCTGAACTGCCAGTGGACAGTTGACGAGCTTGACGAGAAGCTCCCCGCTCCCGTTAAGGCTTACATTGCTAAGAACAACATTAACTTCTACATCATCAACGCTATCAAGGTAGCTAAGGAGATCGGTCTGGGCAACAAGACAAACACTGTTCTTCAGTCCGCGTTCTTCTCCCTTGCTAATATCATTCCCGCTGCTGAGGCCGTTGACTATATGAAGCAGGCAGCTTACAAGTCCTTCGCTAAGAAGGGTGACGAGATCGTTAATATGAACTACGCAGCTATCGAAAGAGGTGCAGGCGAGGTTGTTAAGGTTGACGTTCCCGCTGCTTGGGCTGACGCTCAGGGCGAACTCCCCGTAGTTAAGGCTGAGGGTGACAACAAGAAGCTCGTTGATTTCGTAAACAACATTCTTATCCCTGTAAACGCTCAGAGAGGTGACCAGCTCCCCGTATCCACATTCGTTGATATGGCTGACGGTACATTCCCTCAGGGTGCTGCTGCATTCGAGAAGCGTGGTATCGCTGTTGACGTTCCCGAGTGGATCGCTGACAACTGTATCCAGTGTAACCAGTGTTCTTTCGTATGTCCTCACGCAGTAATCCGTCCTATCGTTATGAACGACGCTGAGGTTGCTGCTGCTCCTGCTGAAACAGTAGTTAAGGACGCAACAGGTCTTCCCGGTCTGAAATACACAATGGCTATCTCCACACTTGACTGTACAGGTTGTGGTGCTTGTGTACAGGTTTGCCCCTCTAAGACAAAGGCACTCGCTATGAAGCCTATCGAGGATATGATGGGTCAGCAGAAGGTATTCGATTATGCAGTTGCTAAGGTAGCTGACAAGCCTGAGGTATTTGAGAAGTTCAAGGATACCACAGTTAAGGGCTCTCAGTTCAAGCAGCCCCTGCTCGAATTCTCCGGTGCTTGTGCAGGTTGTGGTGAGACACCTTATGCTAAGCTCATTACACAGGTTTGCGGTGAGAGAATGTACATCGCTAACGCAACAGGCTGTTCTTCTATCTGGGCAGGCTCCGCTCCCTCTACTCCTTACACAGTAAATAAGGAAGGCAAGGGTCCCGCTTGGGGTAACTCCCTCTTCGAGGACAACGCAGAGTTCGGTCTTGGTATGTTCCTTGCACAGGATACACTGAGAAACAGAGCTATGAAGCAGCTCGAAGCTTTAAAGGCTAATGCTAAGCCTGAAACAGCAGCTCTTATCGATACATACCTTGCTACAAAGGATGACGCTAAGGCTAACGCCGATGCTACAAAGGCACTCGTAAATGCACTCTCCGCTTGTGATTGCGAAGGTGCTAAGGAGATCCTCAAGGCTAAGAACTACCTCTCCAAGAAGAGCCAGTGGATCCTCGGTGGTGACGGTTGGGCTTACGATATCGGTTACGGCGGTCTTGACCACGTTATCGCTTCTCATAAGAATGTAAACATCTTTGTATTCGATACAGAGGTTTACTCCAACACAGGCGGTCAGGCTTCCAAGGCTACTAACGTAGGTGCGGTTGCTCAGTTCGCTGCAGGTGGTAAGGACGTTAAGAAGAAGGATCTTGCAGGTATCGCAATGAGCTACGGCTATGTATACGTTGCACAGATCGCTATGGGTGCTGACAAGAATCAGTGCTTAAAGGCTATTGCTGAGGCAGAAGCTTACGACGGTCCTTCCCTGATCATCGCTTACGCTCCTTGTATCAACCACGGTATCAAGGGCGGTCTGACAATCGCTCAGCAGGTAGAAAAGGAAGCAGTAGAGGCTGGTTACTGGCACCTGTTCCGCTTCAACCCTGCACTTGCAGCAGAGGGCAAGTCTCCCTTCTCTCTCGACAGCAAGGCTCCCACAGGCGATTACAAGGCATTTATGATGAGAGAGGTACGTTACAACTCTCTGATGCGTGCTAATCCCGAGAGAGCAACAGCTCTGTTCGATCAGGCTGAGAAGAATTCTAAGGATAAGTACAAGCACCTTGTTGAGATGGACAAGATGTATAAGGCTGAGTTCGAGGGTTAATCCCTGAAAACACAATCCTGAATAAATAAGGCAGGCGGCAGAAATGCCGCCTGTTTTGTATGTTAAGCGAAGTTATAAAATCAAAAATGCCCCTGTGGGAAAGTCGTCATCACGATCCCAAGGGGCATTTGTATTTAACCTGAGGTCAGAACTGTGGCTGAACTGACGGCAGGGTTGTTTTTATAGAGGTGATCAAGCACCCTTATCAAGGTTGATGCTCTCTTTTATGGGAGCGTCGCCCTGTGCGATAGTAACATTGCCGCTGGTGAGGGAAATCTCAACCTTGTGCATATTCTCGCCGCCCATCTGACCGGAAGTTCCTCTGCCGAGATTCATAAAGCTTCCCTTTGCAGTGCCGATATCAGTGCGGAGCATTCCCGATACGCCGTCAAACTTTACGTCAATACCGGAGTTAGCAGGGAGAACAACACCGATATTTCCGCTGATAGCACTTATTTTGAGGTCAGCGTTCCATTCTGCGAACATTACATTTACGTTGCCGCTTGTAACCGCTATCTTGCCCTCGCCAACTGCATTGTTATAGGTGGTGTTTCCCGAAACAGAGTGAAGCTCAAACTTTTCTGCTGTGTAGTTGTTTATTGTAGCGTTGCCTGATACTGTGCAGACGCTGAGCGAATGAGCTGTCTTGTTTTCGGGATTGTTGAGGTCTATACTTCCGGATGCGGATTGTATCTTGATATTGTCAAAAAATGCGTTTACATTTATGCTTCCCGATGCAGTATTGAGGTCAAAATCCTGTGCGGTAATTCCGCTTATTTCAGCACCGCCGCTTGTGGTGTTTACTTTGAGCTTTGCAAAGCACTGTGCTGGTACGCAAACGGTAATAGTGTAGCCTTCGGCAGGTTTTGGACCAAAGAGTGAGAAGGAGAGCTTTTCCTTAAAGCATAGGCTCTTTCCGTTAAGGACTGCACAGAATTCGGGGGAATTCTTCGGATTTTCGTACTCCGCATAGATCTCGTTTGAGTCGTGCTGTTTGATGATTATCTTTGCACCTACGGAGGTCACTTCAAGGTTTTCAATATCGTTGTTAAATCTGTAAATCTGCTTTTCCATAATTATTTCTCCTTTTTAAATGAATTGGGTTAAAGTGGGATAGTTTATAAAAAATACCAGCTTTCGGTTGCAAAACATTACCATTCAGCTTTCCTCAGCCGGTAAAATGAGTGCACCAGTGGTTAGGGGCAGACAGAACGTTTTTCTGCCCCATAGCCATATATTTATTTATCCGAATTAAATTAAGTTCTGGTTATTCCGTTTTGCTCTCAACAGGGTCAATGTACGCACTTGAATTGGTTGTGTGAACTGCTGTTGTAACCACTCCACCATTTGTTGTGTTAGTGGTGGGGGGTGTCATAACAGTTGGAGCTGTTTTCTGTACAGTTTTGTCTGTTATGCTGATATTGCCTGCGGAGATATTTGCGTTGATCGCATATCTGCCTTCTCCGATGATATAGTCCTCATCGTTGTGCAGAGAGTTGTTTGAGCCATTATATTTAACGGTTACATTTCCTGCTGTCTTGTCGCAGTATACAATGGCAGATGAGTTTTCGGGGATATTAAGCTCTGCGTTTCCTGCACTTGCATCAATACTGATATCACCGTTAAGCTTGTCAAAGTTGAACACGCCGTTTCCTGCGCTTACTTCAAGATAGCCTGAGCCTGTAAGTCCGTATACATCGATATTTCCCGCACTCATTGCTATGTCGAAACGCTGTGTATTGGCGTTGTAGACAGCACAGTTGCCTGCGTTAAGCTCAACGTTGAGAGAGGAGTTAAGATATCCTTCAGGGTTTGCGAAAACAAGACTGCCTGCATTAAGTTCAAGGTCAACGTTTGCGAATTTTACTCCGTTTATCTCGGTAGAGCCTGCGTCAACAGTAGCGATTATGTTGTCGTACTGCTTATCGGGGACATATATCTCCACTGACTGACCGAATACTCCTGTAAACGTATGGAATATATCCCAGAAGTCCTTTATATTGCGTTCGAAATACAGCTTTAATGCACCGCCGCTTACACTGTACGAGATAGAATCCATTTGTGATTTCGTTGTGCGGATTATAGTCTTATTTCCGTTTGTGGGATAAATCTTTACGCTTACCAGCTCAGAGTCAAGCTCTATTCTGTGGAAATCTTCATCAATAAATGTTGTTGTATCATTTACAGTGATATTTTCCGAATCAGCACTAGGGGTAGTGCCAAGCACAGCAACAGAGATGCCGAATGCTACAAAGCAGAATATACACAGGGGAAGGAAAAATCCTACGATATGTTTCATTTACAGCACCTCCTTACATTCCGTATATCGCCTTGACGTGGGCGATAATGATGTTCTTGATTATCTTGATAAATCCGCCGACCATTTTTATTCCGAGCAGGAAGAGCATAACAGCCAGTGAGAAAAGGCCTCCCGCAAGGAAGATTCGGCTGAGCAGGTGGAATATCGACGGTGATGTGATAGTAGCTATTGCCGCACCAAATATTCCAAAGACTACTGTAACAAAGAAAGCACAAATAACACTTGCGAGTGTAGGTAATGCCCAGGAGAAAACGAATATGTCAAGGCAAAGCCACATAACTAACTTGCCTACATCGGCATTTGCCTGTTTTCCTTTAAGGTCACTCCAACGGAAGCCGTTGCCACTGCCTACCTGTTCACAGCACTGCGGAGGAATCTCTGCAACGTGAGGGTCGGCAGTGTCTGTACTGTTCTGTGTATTCTGAGCGGTTGCGGTGGAAGATGATACTCTTTCACTCTGAGGTATAGCCTCGCTTGTTGTGTGTTCTGGTGTGTATTCCCTTGTGGGCTGTGCAGTTTCAGTAGTATTCTGTACAGGCTGAGCAGACTGGACAGGTTTTTCGATGTTCACCTTCGGCATTGAAACAGGTGTAACAGAGGGAGAGGGCTCCATTGCGATATGCTCGGGAGTATATTCTCTTATGGGTGTAGGCTGTTCTGTTACTATTTCTGTGTGAGGTGCTTCCTCAATAACAGGCTCAGCTGACTCAACTTTTATTGAGTCTGCGGGTTCGTTTCTGCCCGGCTTTTTAAGACTTACGTGGGGTCTGCTGTCTTCGATCGCATTTGCAAGGATACTGTTTATCTTTGTGCTTTCGATGTCCACATAGCTTCTTGCTATCTCCTTGACATCTCCCAGCTTTTCGCAGGTTTCTTCCTCTGTAAGACCCTGCTCACTACTTGCACGGAAATGCTCTTCGAAATCCGCAAATATATCTTCATTATTATCAACGCCTATCCTATGCAGTTCTGTGTGCAACTGAAACAGGAAATCGTCCTTATTCTTGGCTGTCATTAGTTGTTATCCCCTTTCAATAAGTTGTTCACGCTTTCCACAAACTGAAACCATTCCTTTGAGAGCCTTTCGACCTCTGTTTTGCCTGTATCGGTAATGGTGTAGTATTTTCTCGGAGGGCCTTCCTGTGACTCCACGATATAGGAGTCGATAGTTCCCGAGTCCTTTAATCTTTTCATCAGCGGATAGATCGTTCCCTCGGTAACGTGCATACACTCCGATATTTTGTTTACCAACTCATAACCATAGCAGTCGCTGCTGCCCAGTATAGACAAAACACAAAGTTCCAGAGTTCCTCGTTTAAGTTGAGAATTCATCTGTTACCTCCATAGTATTTTTTCTTTCAAGGTATTTTGTGTTGCAAGGTACTGTGTTTTAAAAAAACGGAACTGAATACTCTAATTGAGTATGTTGTTCCTTATGCTATTATTTTAGCACAAGGTATTTTGTTTTGCAAGGTACTGTATAAACAAAAATAGTGACTTTTTTGCATTTTATTTTGTGCCTAATGCACAATAAAGCTTGTGAAACGCGGAGAATTGGGTGCTGGAAGGGTTGATTTTGCTCAAAATCACTTGTATAAATCGGGAGTTTGTGTTACAATTATAATGTATTATTATATAATAAAGAAGAACTATATATTATGCCGAGGTATTAAAGTTTTTTATTGAAACGATCATATCCTTGGCTGAAAACGGAGTTTGAAATATAATGAAGAAATGGCTTTTTCCCGAAAAAAAAGAGTGCAGCACCGAGATGAAAGAGGAATTCGGAGAATTCCTCGGCGGTCTGCTTGAAAACAGAGGTATACACGACCTTGACCGTGCAAGAGAATTTTTCGCCTGTAACGAGCTTTCTGACCCATTCCTGATGAGGGATATGGAGCAGGCGGTAGAGATAATACGCAATTCCCTTGACGAGGGCAAGAAGATAACTGTATTCGGAGATTACGACTGCGACGGTGTGACCTCTACTGTTATGCTGTACAGCTATCTTGAAGCAATGGGTGCGGAGGTAGAATATTATATCCCCAGCCGTGCCGAGGGCTACGGTATGAATATCGACGCACTGAAAAGGATAATAGGTAATGGCACAGAGCTTATAATCACCGTGGACAACGGCATCTCTGCAATGGAGGAGGCGGAGTATATCCGCTCACAGGGTGTGGAGCTTGTTATTACAGACCACCACCAGCCTCCGCAGGATATCCCTGTATGCGGTGCGTGTGTTGACCCGTATCGTGCAGATGATAACTCTCCCTGTAAGGGTATGTGCGGAGCGGGTGTTGTATTAAAATTATTGTGTGCTCTTGAAGAGGACGAGGAATTCGTTTTAGAGCAGTATGCTGAACTTGCGGCGATAGGTACGATAGGCGATGTAATGCCGCTTACGGGAGAAAACCGCTACATAGTACGCAGAGGTCTTGAAAACATCATAAACGGACAGAATATCGGTGTTGAGCGTTTGCTGAGATGTGCGGGGGTTTCTGCCGATAAGGTGACGGCTACAACACTCGCCTACAATGTGTGTCCCAGAATAAACGCGGCAGGAAGAATGGCGAATGCCGATACAGCGGCAAGATTGCTTCTTGCGGATAATCCCGATACAGCTTCGCTTCTTGCGGAGGAACTTGAACAGCTGAATACCGACAGAAGAAATGCGGAGGCTGCTATCCTTAGCGAAGTGAACGCTAAAATAGACGCAGACCCGAAACTACTTTCTCAGCGTGTTATCGTGGTATCAGGAGAGGGTTGGCATCACGGAATTATCGGTATCGTAGGTGCAAAGCTTCTTGAAAAATACGGTAAGCCTGTTCTTATCATAGGTATAGAAAACGGTGAGGGCAGAGGCTCTGCAAGAAGTATTGACGGTTTTTCGATATATAAGCTGTTAGAGAGCTGTTCAGACCTGCTTGTTAAATTCGGCGGTCATTTAAAGGCGGGCGGTTTTACATTAGCGGCGGATAAGATAGGTGAATTTACCGAAAGAGTGAATGAATACTGTTTACGCTGTTATCCTAAAATGCCTGTTTACAACGTAAATGCGGATATGATGACGGATTGCAGTGAGCTTTCTGTTGAGAACGTTGCCCTTCTTTCGAGGCTTGAACCCTTTGGGGAGGGCAACAGACAGCCTGTATTCCTTTTGAAGGATTGCACTGTATTGAACAAAAAATCTCTCAAAGAGGGAAAGTATACTTCCTTTGAGGTCAGGACAGGTAATTCGACTCTTAAAGCACTCAGCTTTCAGATACCCTTTGCAAGTTTTTATCCCGAAAACGGCAGTAAGGTCGATATAATGGCAACGGCTGAGCTGAATGAATACAACGGAATAACATCTGTAAATCTCAAAGTGCAGGAGATAAGGCCCTCGGAATTCAAGGAGGATCGTTTCTTCGCGGCACAGCGTGTATACGAGGAGATAGTAAGAGGCGAGGGTTGTGACAGCCGCCTTGCTCCGAGAGTGATACCCGACAGAGATGCTTTAAAAGTTATTTACGATATGATAAAACGCAGCGGCACAAGAATGTCTGTTGAGGATATGTGTATTTATGGCGGCGACATAAATTATTGTATGCTCCGTATTGCTGTTGATGCATTTGCAGAGGCTGGAATGATATCTGTTTCTGCGGGCGGAGAACGTACAGAGCTTATTCCTGTAAATGAAAAGCGTGATCTGTTTTCGCAGGGTATCCTTGCACAGCTTAGATCACAGCTTACAGACACCGCAAAGGTATAATTAAAATTATGAGAGGGCGTTTATAATGGAAAACGTGGCCATTGATGTACTGGTTGAAAGAATAAAGGACAGCGAAAAGCAGTATGATCTTGATAAGATCATTCGTGCTTATGAACTTGCGGACGAGGCTCACAAGGGGCAGATGCGTTCATCGGGAGATCCGTATATATCTCATCCGCTATCTGTTGCGTCTATACTTCTGGACTACTGTATGGATACCGATACGATATGTGCGGCACTTATGCACGATGTAGTGGAGGATACTGATATCTCACTTGAAGAGGTACGCAAGAAGTTCGGTGAAGATGTCGCATTGCTGGTCGACGGTGTTACAAAGATTGGTCAGGTGCCGCTGAATACCAAGGAGGAGCAGCAGGCAGAGAATATCCGTAAGATACTTATGGCTATGTCTAAGGATATCCGTGTTATCATTATCAAACTTGCGGACAGGCTCCATAATATGCGTACACTTGCCGCAAGACCTCCTCACAAGCAGCGTAAGACCTCTCTTGAAACTATGAATTTCTACGCTCCTATCGCCCACCGATTAGGTATGAGTGATGTCAAGGAGGAAATGGAGGATATTGCTATCCACTACCTTGACCCCTACGGCTGCAAGGAGATAGAGCGTCAGCTTGAACTTCATCAGGACGAACGCAACCGCTTTATCGACACGATAAAGAGCCGCATAAGTGAGCGTATCACCGACATAAAGCCCGAGCCTAATATCGAGGGCAGAGTGAAATCCACTTACAGTATCTATAAAAAAGTCTACGTTAAGAACAAGCGATTTGATGAGATATACGATATCTATGCGGTGCGTGTTATCGTGCAATCTGTCATTGAGTGCTACAACGTTCTTGGTGTTATTCACGATATGTTCAGACCTATCCCTTACCGTTTTAAGGACTATATCGCAACACCAAAGCCTAACCGTTATCAGTCGCTGCACACTACTGTTATTGGCAGAGAGGGTATCCCTTTTGAGGTGCAGATAAGAACGGTTGAAATGCACAACACCGCACAGTACGGTGTTGCAGCACACTGGAAATACAAGGCGGGCATCAACAAGAGCGTAGCAGGTGAGCAGCGTTTTGACTGGATAAGACAGATACTTGAACGTCAGCAGGAGGCTGATGATGTTGAGCAGATAACTGACGCTATCAAGACAGACCTTGCACAGGACGAGGTATTTGCGTTTACACCTAAGGGAGATGTTCTTGCACTTCCTCTTGGGGCGACTGTAATAGATTTTGCCTATGCTATCCACACACAGGTCGGAAACAAGATGACGGGTGCAAAGGTCGGCGGCAGAATGGTGAGCTTCGATTACGCTATAAAAACAGGAGATATCGTTGAGATAATCACATCAGGCTCTGCAAACTACGGCCCTAACCGTAACTGGCTTGAAATAGCAAAAACAACAGAGGCGAAGGCTAAGATACGTTCGTGGTTCAAGAAGGAACGCCGTGAGGAGAATATCGAACGTGGCCGTACAGAGCTTGAACACGAGTTTAAACGAAACAGCATTGCACTTGACCCTGAGCTTCTGCTTAAAATAGCCCAGCGTCAGCGTTTCGATAATGTTGATGACCTTTATGCTGCAATAGGATACGAGGGAGTATCCCTTTCCAAGATAATTCAGCGTATCAAGGAGGAACAGTTCCGTCAGCAAAAGGAACAGGGCATTACAAATGCTACTCCGTATGAGGATATCAGCGAGAACAACCGCCGCAGCCGAAAGAAAGGCATAATTGTAGAGGGTGTTGACAACTGTCTTGTGAAGTTCGCACAGTGCTGCAATCCTCTTCCCGGCGATCCGATAATCGGCTTTGTAACAAGAGGCTTTGGCGTTTCTATCCATAAGCAGGATTGTATCAACGTTATCAACAATATGGAGAACGAGGAGAACAAGGAACGCTGGATGAGAGCAAGTTGGGCGGGTGTTGATGACTCGACCTATCGTGCTACTATCGATATAATCACAGAGGACAGAACAGCAATGATAGCGGATATCTCTCTTGCTATTGCGTCCTACCGCATACCTATTCACGAGATGAATGCTCACAAGCTGAAAAACGGCAATGCAAGTCTTGTTGTTACGATAGAGGTTGCAGGTATGGAGCAGCTTACTAATCTTATGCAGAAGGTAAAGAAGATACCCGGAATCATCTCAGTTGAGAGAACAGGAAAACAATAAATGCAGCTTACGGATAATGAGCTTTTATATACTGTATCGGCTCTGCTACTACTCCTGTTACTGCTGATACTGTTAAGGTGCAGCAGATGTGTTACCAATGCAAGGCTTCGCAGAAAGATACGCTCGGGAAGATTTATCCACTACACCGAGTTTGAGAAAAACTGGATAACCGAGGACAAAGACGGAGAGCCTACGGGATATAAATACAACGATTGCTCAGGCTGTTATGTAATAATGATATTTGAAAAGCCCGTGCATTTCGGGAGATTCAAGAATTATGATAACATCTACATAGGTCAGTCGGTGAATGTCTGTCAGCGTGTGCATAATCATTTCTGCGGCAAGGGAAAGGGCGATGTGTATGCGGATATCAAGTATGGTATGGAGGCATACGTGCGGATAATTCCCTGCAAGGTGAAAAAGCTGAATAAGATGGAGAAAAGGCTTATCGAGGCATTCAATGCTACCGAATCGTATAACAAGACAAAGGGCGGAGCTAAGCTTACAAAAAAATAAGCGTTGTCTTTATTTTAGGAGAGATTATGAAAGATATCTATACGCTCCCTTTGGGAGAATTGCAGACAAATTGCTATATAATACCCGCTGAAAGCGGTAAGGCGGTGGTTATAGACCCTGCTTCATCGTCAGAGGTGCTGATGTTCCTTAACAGCAAGGAACTTACCCTTGGTGCGATAATACTTACGCACGGACATTTTGACCACTTTGCGGGCGTTCCTGAGCTTGTTCGGCGTACAGGATGTGAGGTTATCGGTGCGGGACTTGACGAGGAGATGTTTAAAAGCGTATCAAAAAGCTGGGCGGATTTTATGCCGTTCACTCCGTTTGAGCCTGTAACTCTTGACCGTAGCTTTGCAGACGGTGATGAGTTCGAGGTTTGCAGACTGAAATTCAAAGCAATGGGTACTCCCGGTCATACAGCAGGTTGCTGTTTACTTTTCCTTGATGATGTTATCTTTGCGGGAGATACGCTTTTCAATGGTTCTATCGGCAGGACGGACGGATATTCCGCAAGTGATGCGGAGATGCAGCGTTCACTAAGAAAGATCGCAGAGATAGAGGGCGAATACACAGTTTACAGCGGACACGGTGGCAGTACCACACTTACACAGGAAAAGAACTTTAATATGTATTTATTCAGATACAGTCACAAAGGAGAAATAATATGAGAAGAGTTACTCCCTCATCGGGCGTTGCTGCGTGCAACTTCTTTGTTGCAATGTTTGTAGCACTCGGTGCAATATCACTTAACAGATCGGCAGGACTTTTTGCGGCGGTTGCTGTGATAGTTGTAGCGGCTTTGGTGGCGATAATCGTAAATATACTTGCTTACAGAAAGCTTAACGGTAAGGTAGGAATGGTAAAATATATATTCTTTGCCGGTATTCCGTGGTTGCTTTGGATATTTGCGAGCGGTGTGCTGATATATGCAGCGATATAAGAGGAAGATATGACACTGATTTTTTCTAACCATAAATTTCAATATGAGATAGAGCGGCTTTTCCGAAGCTTTTTTCCGCCGCTCAAAATAAAGCTCTCCTTTGACAAGGCGGACGCAGTGGGCGATTACTGTCTTACAGAGCGTATTGAGTGTGGGGACAACTGGACGCTTTCTGCGGAGCTGCGTACAGAAAAGGAATGCTACTACGCCAGTGAAGACGTACCTGCATCTACCGATGAAAAGGAGCAGGAGAGGGTGCTTTCCGTACTTCTGTATAAAGTCCTGCGTGAATACACGGGAAAGAATATGCCCTGGGGAATACTTACGGGTATTCGCCCCGTAAAGGTGTTGTCAAAGCTTCAGGATTCTTATGCTGAAAGTAAGCTTATGGTATCGGGCAGAAAGATAGAACTTGCCCGAACGATAGACAGGGTTCAAAGACCGCTCATAAGATCTATCCCCGAAAGATCGTTCAGTTTGTATGTTTCTATACCGTTTTGTCCCACACGCTGTACATATTGCAGCTTTGTTTCCCACTCGGTGGACAAGGCGGCGTCAAGAATGGACGAATATGTAGACTGCCTTATAAAAGAGCTTGAAATGACAGCGGATATTGCCCGTAAAACAGGTTTACAGCTTGATACGATCTATTTTGGCGGAGGTACTCCTACGACGCTCTCGGCAGAGCAGTTAAAACGGCTTTTTGACGTCCTTGACCGATTTGATCGAACAAAGCTTCGTGAATTTACAGTTGAGGCGGGCAGACCTGATACGATAACCAGAGAAAAGCTTGAAGTCATTAAAGCGGCAGGTGTTGACAGAGTTTCCGTAAATCCGCAGACGATGAGCGACAGCGTTCTTAAAGCAATAGGCAGAGCCCATACCGTAATACAGACGGAGGAGGCTTATCAACTTGCCCGTGATATAGGCTTTAAATGTATCAATATGGATCTTATTGCTGGACTTCCCACAGATGATCTTAGCGGCTTTATGAATTCGCTTGAACGTGTATGTGATCTTCAACCCGAAAACATAACCGTGCATAGTCTTTCGCTGAAAAGAGCGGCAACGCTTTTCCGTGAAACGGATATCAGAACAAAGAACATAGTGTCGCAGATGATAGAATATACTCACAAAACTCTGCACGATGAGGGCTATGCACCGTATTATCTGTATCGTCAGAATAACACTGTTGATAATCAGGAAAACACGGGTTACGCACTTACAGGAACAGAAAGTCTGTACAACATATTCATTATGGAGGAATTACAGACTATACTTGCCGTAGGTGCGGGTGCTATTACAAAGATAGTCGGTGAAGAGGGAAAGAGCATAGAGCGTATCTGCAATCACAAATTCCCTTATGAATATATAGACAGATTTAATGAGATTTCCGACAGGAAACAGGAAGTTTTTAGATTTTTCGTATAATTTTCTTTATTGATGTTTCAAAAGGTTGACAAAATTCGTTTTTTGTTATATATTATATCCTAGCGGCATTAAAGCTGTATTTATTATTTTGGAGGTTTTTGATTATGGATTCTAATGATAAGCTTTTTGGTGTACTTGCATACCTTGAAATTCTGGTACTTATCCCTATCTTCGCAGGTAAGACAGAGTTCACACGTTACCACGCAAATCAGGGTCTGGTTCTTCTTATTGCTTCTGCTATCCTTGGTGTGGCAGCTGTAATTCTGAACATCATCCTTGCTTTTATCCCCTTCGTAGGCTGGATAATCGGTGGTCTTATCAGCGGTGTTGTTGGTCTTGCTTGTCTTGCACTTGCTATTATCGGTATCGTTCACGTATGCAACGGTGAGATGAAGCCCCTTCCTGTTATCGGCGGCATTACAATTCTCAAATAATTTATTGTATGTTCTGTTTAACGCACCGTTTTACTGGCGGTGCGTTAAATTTTTCGATCAAGAAAAATTTTTTAAAAAAATAAAAAAAATTTTTAAAAAATGCTTGACAAATACAAAAAGCTGTGATATAATATACTAGTCGTCAGGGGACGACAGGAAAAATAAATAAGCTGGTGTAGCTCAGTTGGTAGAGCAGCTGATTTGTAATCAGCAGGTCGGGGGTTCGAGTCCGTCCACCAGCTCCAATTTTTTCTTAACAATTTAATAATATGGGAGCGTTCCCGAGTGGCCAAAGGGGGCAGACTGTAAATCTGTTGCGTTTCGCTTCGGTGGTCCGAATCCACCCGCTCCCACCAAAACAAAAAGGACACTAAAAAGTGTCCTTTTTGTTTTGGTTGCAAAAGCTCAGCTCGGATTGCCCTAATGGCAATCCGTTTTTGCTATACAAAAAACGCTTCGCTTTCGCGGGTCGCTGCTTGATTGTAATATAGCAAAAATCTGTTTCGTAAAGTATAGACAGTGATCGCCGAATCTTTAAAAGATTCGGCGGATTTTGCTTTATACAGAAAAATATAAGGAGTAGTAAAGATGAAAAGATCAGTTATTCTTAGTCTTGCATTGTTGTTTACGCTTACAGGCTGTATTGCCGATAGTAATAATAGCGGCGAGTTATCTCAGACTATTCCTACGGTTGTGTACAGCACCACGACTTCTGCCACAGAAAGCACCGTTCAGACGGAGATCACAGAAGATACTACAAATATATCCACATCGCCCGAAACTTCCGAGCCTGATGAGATCGAGTCGGGTACGGCTGTGATAGCTTTTGCGGGAGATACTACTCAATCGGATATATTCAATGAAACGACTTCGTTATATTCGATAGAATATCCGTTTGAAGATGTCGCACCTATTTTCCGTGAAGCGGACATATCCTTTGTAAACCTTGAAACCTGCGTCAGCGAGCGTGGGCAGAGCGAAAAGAACGAGGGCTATGGTTTCAGAACGCCTCCGCAGTTTTTGGAGGTATATACGACAGCGGGAATAGATATCGTTTCCTGTGCCAATAACCACGCCCGTGATTACGGAATGGACGCCTTGGCAGATACCTTTGAAAACCTTGATAAGTACGGTATCGACTACATAGGTGCGGGCAGTGATATCGACGCTGCAAAAAAGCTTGTGACCTACGAGATAAACGGCATAAAGATAGGCTTTACAGCGTGTAATATGATAAACCATAATTCAACGTGGTATGCGACTGATGAAAGAGCAGGTCTTGTCTGTGTGGATTACGGAGATCATCAGTGGTATCTTGATCTTATTTCCGAGTATGAAAAGCAGTGCGATGTTCTTTTTGTATCGGTGCATTGGGGTATAGAATATCTGTATGATATTACAGCGGAGCAGCAGGAATTCGGGCATCAGCTGTGCGACAGCGGAGCGGATATCATTTTAGGACATCATCCCCACGTGCTTGAACCTATCGAGCATTACAACGGCAAAATGATTTTTTACAGTCTGGGCAATTTCCTTTTCTATAAAATGGACGACTACGCCGGTCAGACGGCTATATTTGAGATCGAGATAGATAAAACCGGCTTTATCAGTGGCAGACTTTCGCCTGTTTTTATTACATATTGTAAGTCTAAGCTGCTTGACAGCGACAGCGAGATGTATGCCGAGATAATAGAGCTATGCGACAGGATATCTGAACCCTACGGTGTCAGCGTAAACGAAAGCGGGGAGATAGAGCTGATATGAAAAAGCTGCTTGTTATTATATCCTGTATACTGCTTACAGGCTGTTCTCAAATTGGCGAGGATAAAGCACCTTCTACCTCTGTGATAACTACTATACAGTACACGGAAAAGACGGAGGCATCATCAGATAAGATATCTGATGTGGTATCTGTTGCAGAAACATTTGACGAAGAAACACCCGAAACCTCGGATATATCTTCCGAGCCTGAAATACCTGATGTCAATTATGATACTGTGATGATACTTGGTCCGAATATGGTGTATTCAGGCGAGAGCTTTGATTACAGATTTGAATGTACCGGTGAAAACATTGATGTTTCAGAGCTTGTTTGGGTGTGTGACGGAGATTCAGGTATTATTTCGTCTGACGGTCATCTTGAAGGTTTGAAAAAGGGTACTGTACTGTTAAAGCTTGTGGACGCTCTTAACAGACTTGCAGATGAACTGGAAGTGCATATAATTGAATCTGTCAGAGATGTGGATTTTGTGCCTATGGTCAGTGGTATACCCATTGTAAACAAGACATATCCTCTCCCTGCTGATTACGATCTGGGACTTTCAGAGGAGACCTATAATGCCTTTTTAGAGCTGAAACAGGCAGCCGCAGAAGAAGAACTTGATATAATATTTCAGTCGGGATATCGTTCCTATGCGGAACAGCAGAGCGTTTACGGACACTGGAACGAGGTGTATTCTAACAATCAGGCTGACAGGATATCCGCCCGACCGGGACACTCTGAGCATCAGCTTGGACTTGCTATTGATGTAAATTCTGTTTTGTTTGAGTTCGCCGATACTCCCGAGGGAATGTGGCTTGCGGAAAACTGCTATAAGTACGGCTTTATAATAAGATATCCGGAGGGTACGGAGTCTATTACAGGCTATATGTATGAGCCGTGGCATATACGTTATCTCGGAAAGGAGATAGCTGAAAAGGTACATAACAGCGGTGTTACCCTTGAAGAGTACCTTGGAATAGACTCTTATTACAGGGAAGAGTATCAGACGGAAAGCTAAAAGCCGCTTGACAACATAAGAAAATCGTGATATACTATACAAAGTGAATATTTAAAAGGCTGTGATAAGAAACAGTAAGTATCTCTTGTATCTCAGAGAGGCGGCGTGTGGTGTGAGCCGCTGTACAGGTTATGCTGAACCCGTCTTTGAGCTTCACCCCGAACATTATTCAGTAGGCGGTGACGGGTCCTCCCGTTAAAGAGGAAAGGACATATATGTGTCCTGAGTGCGGTTTATCCGAATTTAGGTGGTACCGCGGACTTCGTAAGTTCGCCCTAAGCTGATTTTATCGGCTTAGGGCTTTTTATTTTGCAGATCAAAAAAGAAAGGATAACTATTATGAAACTTGACAAGCTTGTAGGCGACCGCTTTAAAGAGCGTCCCTCTGACTGTAACATTGACAGCCACGCACTTATGGTAAGAGGCGGCTATATGAAGTACGTTGCAAACGGTATCTTCTCCAGCTATATGCCTCTTAAAAGAGTAACACGCAAGATCGAGCAGATCATTCGTGAGGAAATGGACGCTATCGACGGACAGGAGGTAATGTTCCCTGTTGTAATGCCCGCAACTATGTGGCAGGAGTCAGGCAGATATGAGAGCATAGGCAGCGAGCTGCTCCGTTTCTCAGATAGAAACAGACAGCCTATGGTTCTCGGTATGACCCACGAGGAGGCGGCTGTTCATCTTGTAAGAGAGTATGCAAACAGCTACACAAAGTATCCCTTTATGATCTATCAGATCCAGACAAAATTCCGTGACGAGGCAAGACCCCGTGGCGGTCTTATCCGTGTGCGTGAGTTCACTATGAAGGACGCATATTCCTTCCACACATCTCAGGAGGACTTGGAGGAATACTACTACCGCTGCCATAAGGCTTACGAGCGTATCTACGCAAGAGCAGGTATCCCTGAGGTCATCTCCGTTGCTTCCGACTCGGGTATGATGGGCGGCAGCGTTTCTCACGAGTTTATGTTGCTTACACCTATCGGCGAGGATAGTATCGCAATATGCAAAAAGTGTGGTTTCCGTGCAAATATGGAGGCTGCTGCAAGCATTATCGAGAATACAAAGGACGCTGTTTCCGAGGAGCTTAAAGAGGTCTACACACCTGATATCCACACTATCGAGGATATATGTGATTTCCTTAAAATGCCCCTTGAAAAGAGCTGTAAGGCAGTTGTATATCAGAAGAATCACGATGACAGCTTTGTTGTTATCTTCATCAGAGGCGACCTTGACATCAATGAAACAAAGCTTACCAATTATCTTGGCTGTGATGTTCACCCCGCAGTAATCACAGAGGAGTGTGGACTTAACGCAGGCTATATCGGTCCTGTTGGTCTTAAAATAAACGGCGATTTTACCGTACTTTACGACAAGTCCCTTGAAAATACAAACAACCTCTCCTGCGGTGCGAACAAGGAGGAATATCACCTCACAGGTCTTGATATCTCCCGTGATGTAGGCGATGTCCAGTATAACGATTTCGCTAAGATAATCGAGGGGGGTATCTGTCCTGAGTGCGGTCAGCACGAGATAACCGTTTCCCGTGGTATTGAGGTGGGTAACATCTTCCAGCTTGGTACAAAGTATTCCAAGTCTATGAATATGACTTATCTTGATAAGGACGGAAATGCTCAGACTCCTATTATGGGCTGCTACGGTATAGGTGTAGGACGTCTTGCGGCTTCTGTATGCGAAGTTCACCACGATGATTACGGCCCTATCTGGCCTATGCCTATTGCTCCCTGGCAGGTTCATATCTGTGCTGTAAGAGCAGACGATGCAGAGGTAAAGGAAAAGGCAGACGCACTTTACAACGAGCTTCAAAGCCGTGGCGTAGAGGTCATCTATGACGATCGTGCTACTGTAAGTGCAGGTGTAATGTTCAGTGACGCTGACCTGCTTGGCTGTCCTCTCAGACTTATCGTAAGCCCCAGAAATCTCAAAGACAATGTTATTGAGATCTCCGCAAGAGATAAGAGTTTCAGCGAAAAACTCGCTCCCGAGGCAGTTGCCGACAGAGTACAGGAGCTTATCAAGGAAATGATGACCGTTAAGGAATAAATATCAAAAAAGAGCGGATATTACTTCCGCTCTTTTGTATATCTCAGGGAAAAAGTGCCATACTATCTGTAACAAGATTGAAAGGAGATTATTATGGATATCAAAGGCACAAGGACAGAGGCAAATCTTATGTCCGCATTTGCGGGCGAAACACAGGCACGCAGCAAGTACACATATTTTGCACAAGCGGCAAGGAATGAGGGCTTTCAGCAGATAGCAGAGATATTTGAGGAAACTGCCGAGAACGAAAAAGCACACGCTTTTATGTGGTTCAAATATCTCGGGGGACTTACAAATACTGCGGGAAACCTTAAAAATGCGGCTTCGGGTGAGCATTTCGAGTGGACGGATATGTACAAGAAGTTTGCGGCAGAGGCGGAAGAAGAGGGCTTCACCGAGATAGCACAGAAATTCAGACAGGTTGCTGATATAGAAGAGTGGCACGAAAAACGTTTCTTGCAGCTTCTCAGTAATACGGAGATGCAACAGGTATTTGAGCGTACCACGGAGGTTATGTGGGTGTGCCGCAACTGCGGACATCTTGTTATCGGAAAGAAAGCTCCCGATGTTTGTCCTGTTTGCTCATATCCAAAGGGATATTTTCAAATCCAATCGGATATGCTCTAATAGCAAAACGGTGCAATGTTTGTCTTTGCACCGTTTTTAATTATGTTTTATCTTCTTCCTCAAAGAAACTTTCGATAGGCTTTTTTAATATTTTCGATAACCCAAATAATTCGATATCTGATACTGTTCTTGTTTGATCCTCTACCCTTGAAATAGAACCACGGCAGATATATACAGCAATCGTTTCAAGGCGGTCGGCAAGTTGCTGTTGGCTTAGTCCTTGTTCCGTTCTGAATTTTTTTACTTGTTTTCCGATTAGGTTTTTCTTTTCGCCGTCAATAATTCTAGCCATAATGCACCTGTATTATTCAGTCATCTTCTTTTAGAAACTTATAAGGTGGTACTTCAAGCACAGCGGCAATATCAAAAAGCGTATCGAGGGATACGGTGCGGTTGACGTTTGGTGCTTCAACAGCACCGATAAACGCAAGGTTTTTATCGATTTTTTCTGCAAGTTGCTCTTGTGTTAATCCTCTTAGTTTTCTGTAATAGCTGATTTTTAAACCGATCATTCTATACTGCTCTAAATATTGTTCTTTCATATAACCGCCCTCTTCCTTATGAAATATTTTAACAAATAATATTGACAAAAGGAATTTGATATAATACAATAAATATTGTATAAAAAGCAATAAAAATTATTCTTACAGCAAAGAAGACAGTATGAAAGAAAAAACAGCAACATTTATCGGACATAATAAATGCTACGATATAGATACAGAACAACTGAGCTTTGAGATAGCACGTTTGATAGATAATGGTGTGACGACCTTTTTGTCGGGCGGATACGGAGGATTTGACCGCCTGTGTGCAAATATGGTCTACAAATTGAAAAAGGAACAAAGTTTAAATATAAATAACATAATAATCATTCCTTACTTAGAGCATAGAATATTTGCCCCTGAACTTTTTGACAGAAGTGAGTTTCCTGAAAGCCTTGAAAAAATTCTGTATAAATTCAGAATAATACATCGCAACAGATATATGGTAGATAATTCGGATTATGCTATCTGCTATGTTTTCCGCAGTTATGGTGGTGCGGCACAAACTTATGATTATGCCAAAAGACGTGGTCTGCATATTATTGATATAAAGAAAAGGCAACAGTCATCATAGACCGTTGCCTTTCATTCATTTAAGATTTTTTTCAATAATTCTGTATTGTTCCAGCATTTCCTTTTCTGATATCGTCCTGTTTGCGGGACTTGTAGAGGGCAGACATATCTCGGTGTGTGTATCCTCGCTGAAAAACCGCTGATACAATTCGTGAGCCTTTTTGCCCGTGGTGAATACCGCTTTTATATCTGCTGCATTGAAGATACGTTCAAGCTTGTTCGGGACAGCGTTTTTTATCGAGCTGTCGGAGGCACCGTTTATCTCACAGCTTTCCAGTACGTCCCAAAGTGCGATACCGTGTTTCAGACATAACTGCTTTCTTCCCTCAATATCGGCTGGGATATCCTCATCTAGAACGGCACATAGCATCTTCCAGAACCTGTTCTGCGGGTGCATATAATAGAATCCCCTCTCCCGTGATTTCGGGGAGGGGATCGTTCCTAAAATAAGCACCTTTGAATTTTCGTCAAACACAGGCGGAAATTCGTGGGAAACTCTGTTATCAGAACTCATAGTCACAACTTGCGGATTCGGTTCTGATACTCTTGCAGAAATCGGAAACTTCCACGTGCAGAGGATTTGTGCTGTATGCCTTTAAGTCCTCCATACTCTCGAATTCGGACACCAGTACAGCGTCGTAGCTTCTGTCGGAGGGGTTGATGTTTATGCCGACCTCCATTGCCTTTATTTCGGGTATCTTACCTTTAAGTGCAAGGAGCTTGTCACGGAAGAGCAGCATATTATCCTGCTCACCCTCTTTAAATCTCCACATTACGATATGCTTTATCATTTTATTTCCTCCTATTAAGCTGCCGGTTCGGATTCGGGAGCGGGAACGTAAGTTCCGTCAAGTATACCGGTGATACGTCTGCCTGCAAGTTTCAGAGCCTCAAACTGCTCGATACCGTCAACATTGCTGAAAACGTCACGGTCTGTCCAGCCGAATACACCCTGCCAGCCGTTGTAGTATGCCCATTCGTAGCAATCTTCAAGGGGCTTTTTGTTACGTCTGATAGCGATACCCTTGTGAGAGCATTCTCCTACAACACAGGGCTTGGAGGTATCGATTCCGAACTCCTCTGCTGTAACTGTAAAGGGAATACCGAAAGAACCTGCCATCCAGTCGTAGTAGTGGGGTGACCAGAAGTCTACATAAGCGTTTTCGTTATCGTATCTGCTCTGTAAAAACTCATCAGAAGCGTAGTTGCCGTTGTACTTTGTGCTGTTGTATTTTATCATTGCCATACCGACAGTTACCAGCATATCGTCGGTGTTTTCGTGGATAGCTGCACAGGCTCTTGCGAAGTAGTCGCCCATATTGTCCCAGGGAAGCTTACCGCATTCATCGTTTTCTATTACCCAGTCAGGCTCGTTGATAAGGTCGATGCTCCATACATAGTCATTGCTGTCATAACGCTGGCAGAAAGGAATGATGTAGTTGTTTACATAACTGTCTATCTTGTCGGTGTCCATAATCATATCTCTCCAAGAGTGCATTTTGTTGTTCTTGAAGTGGTCGAAGGACATCAGTGTTGCCATAATGTATATCTCGTGCTTTTTGGCAAGTTCAAACAGGGAGTCGAGGTGCTGCCAGTGTAATTCAGTCGCACCTGTAACATAGCCATCGTCGTCTATCTGCACACCGACTGTGCCGCTGCAATTTATCCATATACGGCAGCTGTTGAAACCCTCGTTATGCATAGTTTCAAAGACCTTATCCCAGTAGTCCTTGCTGTAACCACCGCCGAAGTCGTCCCATCTCTGCCAGGGAGCGTTCATACCGTTGAGCCATATCTCCTCGCCGTCAAGCATAAACTTATTGCCTTCGATGTAGATGTTATCTTCTGCTACAACACCTGCACTGACAACAGAGCTTGTACTCTCTGTTGCAGAGGTGTTTTCTGTACTATCTGTGCTTACGGTAGAATCGGGTGTAGTGCTGCTTGTTGCTGTGTTTCCGCCGCAGCCTGTCATAAGTATGCAGCCTGCAAACAATGCACATAATATTTTTTTCATATTTTTCCTCCTGTTATGTGTTATTAAAAAAGCCCGCTTACGTTCTGAAATCCAAACCGTTTTGCGGGCGTTTGTTTATAGAGCTATGTACTGTCCCTCTGTAATTATGGGTGCGATATCCAAAGTAAAGTCGATATCGGGTCGCATACCTTTACGTTTCAGGTGGGAGCAGGTACAACTGTAAGCTGTGTTTGGGGTGTTGTTCTCTCTGCTCAGATGTCCGAGTACAAGACGGGTCGTGCCGCTTTTTACAAGCTTTTCGGCAAAATCCGCCGCCTCGTTGTTTGACAGGTGCCCCATATCCGATGCTATCCTGCGTTTAAGTGCCGCAGAATAATTGACATTCCTGCGGAGCATATCCACATCGTAGTTTGATTCAAGAAAGACCGCATTGCAACCGAGAAGATTATTTTCTACCTCAGGTGTTACTGTGCCGATATCCGTGCATACACCTATCTTCGTGTCGTTGTAGTTTATCACATATCCGACGCTTTCGGGAGTATCGTGGGGAGTATGGAATGCCTCTACCTTAAATTCCGCACTCTGATATCCCTCCTCGAAGATGTCAAACAGCTTGACGTTTTCAGGGAGAGGGTCTTTTACTTCATTCCTCAGAGCGTTTATAGTACCTTTACTTGCAAATATGGGAATATTCGCCTTTTTGGAAAGAACATTCAGACCCTTTATGTGGTCGATATGTTCGTGAGTTATAAAGATAGCCTCTATCTGATTTACGGTGGTATCTATAAGTTCCAGCGAGTTTTTCAGCGAATTAAAGGAACAGCCCATATCAATAAGGATGCCGTGTCCTTTCGTTCCGATGAAAGTGCAGTTTGCACCGCTTGAACTGCATATAGGGAATATCCTTGCCATTATATTGCCTGTTTAAGAACAGCCTCTGCCTTTGCGGGGTCGGGTTCTTCGACCTTGCATATATCCGCACCGAGTGAGCGGAGCTTTATCTCCATATTTTCGTATCCACGCTCAACGTGGTAGATGTCGTATATCTCAGTAACACCCTTTGCACCGAGAGCCGCAACGATAAGAGCAGCACCTGCACGAAGGTCGGTAGCCTTTACGGGAGCACCCTTTAATCCGTCAACACCCTCGATAACGGCAACTCTGCCCTCAACGGAGATGTTCGCACCCATTCTGCGGAGCTCGTCAACATAGCGGAAGCGGTTGTCGAAGATGCTCTCTGTAACCATACTTGCACCCTTTGCACAGGTGAGTACAGCTGCCATCTGGGGCTGCATATCGGTAGGGAAACCGGGGTGTGGCTGAGTTTTAACGGTAGTGCCTACGTAGTCTGTACCGCCGATAACACGCACGGCGTCATCAAACTGTTCTACTGTAACGCCTATTTTTACAAGCTTTCTTGTAATAGGTTCAAGGTGTTTGGGAATAACATTCTTTATAAGGATATTACTTCTTGAAGCGGCAGCTATCGTCATAAATGTGCCTGCCTCGATCTGATCGGGTATTACGCTGTAAGTAGTGCCGTGCAGATGCTTTACACCACGGATCTTTATAACGTCAGTACCTGCACCGATGATATCCGCACCCATAGAATTGAGGAAGTTTGCGAGATCAACAACGTGAGGCTCTTTTGCAGCGTTTTCGATTATGGTAAGTCCGTCAGCCTTTGCAGCGGCCATAATGCCGTTGATAGTAGCACCGACAGAGTTTTTGTCAAAGAATATCTGGTTTCCTACCAGCGAATCGGCAGAGATGTTTACCATACCGCCGTCGATAGTGTAGGTCGCACCCAGTGCGGAAAAGCATTTAAGATGCTGGTCGATAGGACGGTCGCCAAGGTCACAGCCGCCGGGCATAGAAACGTGTGCCTCGTGGAAACGTCCGAGAAGCGTACCGAGGAAGTATGAGGAAGCCCTCATAAGCTTTGCCTTTTCGTAGGGTACAGGAACGTTTTTCAGAGTGCGGGGATCGATCTCAACAGTTGTCTTGTTGAGCATACGAACATTTGCACCCATTTCGCTTAATATTTGAAGGATTATAGTAACATCGCTGATGTTGGGTATATTTTCAATGATACAAGGCTCATCGGAAAGGATAGCCGCAGGGAGGATAGCAACGACCGCATTTTTTGCACCGCTGATAACAACTTCTCCGCTGAGGGGCTTTCCGCCCTTGATAACGTATTTTTCCAAGTAAACACATCCCCTCGTCCCGCGTGTCGGGACAATTTATATATTTGAACACATATTAGTGTGTATTTATCAAAAAAGCATACGAAGTGAATTTTATACACTCGCACTCTCTTATTATATCATAATGATTCAGAAAATAAAAGTGGTAAAATTAAAAAAGTTGCCATTTTAAAGCATTTTGTTACAATGAACAAAAATAATTATCAAAAACCGCCCATTTTATCAAAACGTGTAACGCTGTTACATTGATATAATGCTCGTATTTTTTGTTTGATACAAAACCCATTGACAAAACCTTAAAATTATAATAAAATAAATATGTATTTTTATCATTAGAAAGGAAATGACAAAATGGCAAAGCTTAATGAAAACTTTTTCAATCTGAAAAAGAATTATCTGTTCATCGATATCGCAAAGAAAATTAAGGCTTATACAGAGGCTCACCCCGATGCGAAGCTTATAAGAATGGGTATCGGCGACGTTACACAGCCCCTCGCTCCCGTAGTTGTTGAGGCTATGGAAAAGGCGTGTCGTGAAATGGGCGTTAAGGAAACATTCCGTGGCTATGAGGACAGCGGTGCCGGTTACGACTTCCTGCGTGAGGCGGTTTCTGATTACTACAAGAGTTTCGGTGCAGATGTTCCCGCAGGCGAGATACACATTTCTGACGGTGCAAAGAGCGACTGCGGAAATATCATCGACATCTTCGGTGAGGGTAATGTGGTTCTGGTAACAGACCCTGCTTACCCCGTATATGTTGACTCAAACGTAATGAGCGGCAACTCCGTTGTATATGCCGACTCCAACGAGGAGAACGGCTTTGCGGCTATGCCTCCCAAGGACATCAAGGCAGACCTTATCTATCTCTGCTCTCCCAACAATCCCACAGGATCTGTTTATACAAAGGCACAGCTTAAAGAGTGGGTGGATTACGCACTGTCCAACGACGCAATAATCATCTTTGACGCAGCCTATGAGGCATTCATCACAGATTCCGAGCTGCCCAGAAGCATCTACGTTATCGAGGGTGCGAAGAAGTGTGCTATCGAGATATGCTCTCTCTCCAAAACAGCAGGCTTTACAGGTACACGCTGCGGCTACACAGTAGTTCCCGAGGATATCATTCAGAAGAACAGCAAGGGCGAGGACGTAAAGGTAGCAGACCTTTGGAACAGACGTCAGGGCAGTAAGTTTAACGGTGTTTCTTATCCTGTTCAGAGAGGTGCTGAGGCTGTATTTACTCCCGAGGGACAGAAGCAGACAAAGGCTACTATCGCTTACTATCAGGAGAACGCAAGAATGATCGCACAGACCTGCGACGAGTTGGGTATCAGCTACACAGGCGGTATCAACTCTCCTTACATCTGGCTCAAATGCCCTAACGGTATGGGCAGCTGGGATTTCTTTGATTATCTGCTCAATGAGATACAGGTAGTAGGTACTCCCGGTGCAGGCTTTGGTAAGAACGGCGACGGCTGGTTCAGACTGACAGCATTCGGCACTCACGAGGCTACCGCAGAGGCTATGGAAAGACTTAAAGGTCTTATCAAGAAGTGATTAGATAAATAACAATGCACCGTTCGGTTATGGAACGGTGCATTGTTTATTCCAGATATTCGGGGTGTTCTGAAAGATATTGGGGGGCTTTGTAGTTATAAATGTTGGCAACGTGAAAAATATGATATTCGTCTGTTTTTTTCTCGCTCATCTGCTTTATATTGTGACCGGTGAAATGTTCCGCACCCAAATAAAAATCATAGATAACAATAGCGGTATTTACTTTGCGTTTCAGCTTGTTCACGAACATAGCTTTCAGCATACCTACAATGTTTTTTCCGTATGGAAGAGTTTTATACAGTTCTTCGGCAGCGTTGGTTTTTTTATCGAAAAATAATATTTCAATGCGACCGTTAAAATCGCCTGTGAGGTATAAGTCGTCCATAAATTTTTTGGGTTTTCCGTCGATTATTTTCATATAATCTTCCGCAGCTTGTTTCGATATAAAATTTCCGCCAAATACAGCAAGACTATTTTGATCCATTCCCATAATATTTGTTTTTCCTTTCTTATATTTTCGAAATTAAAACGCAATTAAATTATAGCATAAAAGAGAAGTAAAATCAATGTGGATATCCTAGGAAAGCTAAAAGCGGCACTTCATAAAAATGCCGCTTTTGTGGTTTATTTTCCTAAGAAAACATTGATAAGGTCGTGGCCTACCGAACGGAATGTTCCTGTTGCCTCAGCGTGAGCCTCGTCAAATTTTTCAACGCCCTTTACTTCCTTTGTGCTGTCATATATCAGATAGGGAACAGGGTTTGAAGTGTGAGTTTTAAGCTCTAACGGTGTGGGGTGGTCAGGGCAGATAAGGATACGGATATCCTCGCCCTTGAATGCTTCCAGCATAGGGCCGAGTACCTGCTCATCGATTATCTCGATAGCCTTTACCTTGTTCTGTACTTCTGCACGGTGACCGCATTCATCGGGAGCTTCCATATGTACATAAACGAAATCCGCACCGTCTTTCAGTGCCTTGATAGCAGCGTCAGCCTTGCCCTTGAAGTTGGTGTCGATGTATCCTGTTGCACCCTCGACTTCGATAACGTTCATCTTTGCAAACTTGCCTATGCCTTTAAGCAGATCGACAGCGGAGATCATTGCACCGCTTACGCCGTACTTTTCCTTAAAGGGAGTAAGTTCTGCACGTTTGCCCTCGCCCCACAGCCATATACTGTTGGCGGGACGTTTGCCTCTTGCTTCTCTTGCTTTATTTACGGGGTGGTCTTTCAGCAGGTCATAGCTGCGTTTCATCATATCGATAAGCTTTTCCGCATTGGGGGAGGTGCTGAGATATTCTGTGATAACACGGCCGCTTATATCGTGGGGAGGTGTAAGATCTCCCACATCAAGAGTGCCGTTGTTCCAGATAAGGCAGTGGCGGTAGCTTACACCACTGTAAAACTTGAATTCCTCATTGCCGAAGTTCTCCTGGACAAACTTGATAAGCTCTGCCGCTTCTGCGGTGGAGATATCGTCGGAGCAGTAGTCTACCATTGTTTTCTTTGTGTAGTCCTCTTCGTCGGAGAGCGTAACAAGGTTGCAGCGGAAGGAAACATCCGTTGCTTTCATATCTATACCGATAGAGCCTGCTTCCAGCGGAGAACGTCCTGTATAGTAAACGGCGGGGTCATAGCCAAGTACGGAGAGGTTAGCAACGTCGCTGCCGGGCTTTAATCCCTCACCGACGGTCTTTACCATACCCACTTCGGATACCTTTGCTATCTTGTCCATATTAGGCTTGTTAGCCTTGCCCATAGGGGTGGTGCCGCCGAGATCCTCACGGGGAGTATCTGCCATACCGTCGCAGAGAAGAACTGCATATTTCATATTAGTGCCTCCTGAATATGTATTGTATTTAATTCGTTAATATTTTAGCACATTCAAGAGGGATTTGCAATAGAAAAAACTATTTTTATGAAAAATTACGTTATACATTTTGCTATATCATTTTCTCCCGCATTGAAATAAGTATCTTCCGCTCTCTGCGTGATACCTGTACCTGAGTCATTCCGAGTATTGCTGCGACTTGACACTGGGTAAGTTCCTTGTCGTATCTTAACAGGATAAGCTTTCTGTCGGACTCGTCAAGCTCTGAAAGACATTGCTTTAATGCAAGCCTGTCTATGAGCTTTTCTTCACCCGAGGGAGTTGGTATATCTGTACTTTTTTCGTCGTCATCGGAGGGGGAGAGTGACAGCGGCGGAATTCCTGCGGTGATAGCTTCGGCGGCGGCTTCGACAGTTACCCCCAGACTTTCGGCTATATCGGAAATGCGTGGCTCTTTGCCCTCGGATATAAGCTTATCACGTTCCTTTGCGGCTTTCAGTGACAGCTCTTTCAGACTTCGGCTTACTTTAACCGCTCCGCCGTCACGGAAAAGTCTGCGTATCTCTCCCAGAATAACAGGTACAGCGTATGTGGAAAAGCACAGTCCTCTGTCAAAATCAAAATTGTCATACGCCTTGACAAGACCCATACAGCCCGCAGAATAGAGTTCATCGTACTCGATGCCCTTTCCACGGAAGCGTCCCGCAAGTGAATGAACAAGCGGCAGATTTTGTGCTATAAATTCATCTCGATCCATTATTTCACCCGTGGACTGAGTTTCTTTTCCATAATAACGGTAGTGCCTTTGTTGGCTATACTTTTTACACGCAGCTTGTCCATAAAGCTTTCCATAACAGAAAAGCCAAGACCGGAGCGTTCTTCTTCGGCGGCTGTTGTAAACAGCGGAGTCATTGCCTGTTCGATGTCTTTTATGCCTTTTCCTTTGTCCTTTACGGATATGTAGATCGTATTATCGGAGCAGCGGCGGAGGGTAAGCTCTACTATTCCCACTGTGTCACGGTAGCCGTGGACTATTGCGTTCGTCACAGCCTCGGATACGGCGGTCTTTATCTCGCTTATCTCCTGTACGGTCGGGTCTGCCTGTGCCGCAAAAGCAGCGGCGACAGAACGTGCAAAACTCTCGTTTGCGGAGTATGACGGAAACTGTATCTTCGTTTCGTTAAGTATCTCTTTTTTCATATTTTCACTCCTTCCACAAGGTAGTTTGAAAGTCCTGATATTTTGATGACAGCGGCTATCCCCGGGCGTACATTTTTTATCAGGATATCTCCTCCGTATGCCTGTACTGCTTTCATTCTTCCAAGTATCAGACCTATCCCCGAGCTGTCCATAAACCCGACATTCTCAAAGTCAAGTATCAGCATTTCGGGACAGGAATGTGAGATAACAAGGTCAAGCTCTGCACGCATCTCTCGTGCGGCGTGGTGGTCTATATCTCCGTATAGGGCGGCGGTTATGCGTTTTCCGTCGTTGTATAGTTTTATCATATTGTTCCCCTTTCGTTTTTCTAAATGATATCACGCAGACCGTGTTTTTTCTGTCGTTATGACGTTTGATAAAAGATGTTTTAATATCAAAAAAGGGCGAAATACAAATAATTATCCGATACCAGTGATAAAAGGGTCGGATAATAGTTTTTTCATATAATTTTTTGAAAAAGTTACTTGCAATCCACAGATGTTTATTGTATAATAAGGCTAATCCTAAAAAGCAAGATATCCTTTGGCTGGTGCTGTAAGGAAAGGAGCGTTAGGCTATGGAAGATAAGGGCCTTAAAGTATGTCTGATGAATGATTCATTCCCGCCGCTTATTGACGGCGTTGCGAATGCTGTTATAAATTATGCTACCGTAATCAGCAACGGTATAGGAAAAGCTACTGTTGTAACTCCCGAAAACCCCGACGCAGAGGCAGATGATTATCCGTTTTCTGTTGTGCGTTATAAAAGTATGCCTATAACGGAAAAGCTTTGCGGCTATCGTGCGGGATATCCATTCAGCAGCAGCAAGTTGCAGACACTTGAAAAATCGGGCTTTGATATAATACACAGTCATTGTCCGTTTGCGTCAACAGTTATGGCGAGGGTGCTGCGTGAAAAAACAGGACTTCCGCTGGTGCTTACATATCACACAAAGTTTGATATAGATATCCGCCGTGCGTTGCCTACAAAAATAATTGCCGATGCCGCTATAAAGCTGGTCGCTGCAAATATTGCAGCCTGTGACGAGGTGTGGACGGTAAGCAAGGGTGCGGGTGAAAATCTCCGCAGTCTTGGTTTCGAGGGTGAGTATGTCGTTATGGAAAACGGCGTTGATTTTCCCTGTGGCAGGGCTGATAAGGACGATGTGGCAGACCTGCGTACAGAATACGGACTGAAAGACGGAATTCCCGTATTTATGTATGTTGGCCGTCTGCTTTGGTATAAGGGAATAAAGCTCACACTTGACGCATTGAAGATACTCTCCGAAAAGGGCATAGATTATCGTATGATGATAGTTGGTGACGGACTTGACCGTGAGGAGATAGAGGCTTATGTCGATGAGCTGAATATCCGTGATAAAGTTATCTTTACAGGTGCTGTATATGACCGTGAGGATCTTCGTGTTTATTATACTTCGGGAGATCTGTTTCTCTTCCCGTCCTTATATGACACAAACGGTATCGTAGTGCGTGAGGCTGCTGCCTGTGGCGTCGGTTCGCTGCTTATTGAGGGCAGCTGTGCGGCTGAGGGTATCACCCACGGCAGGACAGGAATACTTACAAAGGACGATCCTGTGGCAATAGCGGCAGAACTGGAATTTGCGGCGTCACATCTTGACGAAGTGCATCAGATAGGTCAGAGAGCTATGGAGGAGGTCTATATCTCCTGGGAAACATCTGTAAAACGTGCTTGTGACAGATATATGACGGTCATTGAGAATGTAAAGTCGGGCGGTTCTCACCGTAAGGAGGGATTTATGTCAGAGGACTTCTTCCTTATGATGAGCGGTATGACAAACACTGTACAGAGATTTCGCAGTATCCCTGTCAATATCCGTAGAAAGGGCAGACGTTTCGGAAGAAAGCTCCGTCATCTCAGCCACGAGTTTGAGTGGAATAAAGACCACAACAAAAAGAACGATTGATAATATAACGGCGGGAAGAAATTTTCCTGCCGTTTGTTTTATAAAAAAGGAATAAATATGTAATTTTGCTTGATTTGTTTTGGAATTAGTGATATAATATAAAGTATATTATTATGCCTTATACGGAGGAATAAAAATGATCATTAAAACATTTTACATCAATCAGGAAAAGACCGCCTTTGTAAAGGCGTATATGCTTGATAATATCTCCGGTCTGCCTTTCTGTGAAAAGCGTCCCGGAATAATCATCTTCCCTGGCGGCGGATATGAATTCTGCTCCGACCGTGAGGGAGAGCCTATCGCACTGCAATACCTTGCACAGGGTTACAATGCATTTGTGGTGAACTACACCTGCAATGCACGTTATCCTGCTGCACTTATCGACGCTGCATATACATTCTACAAGATACGTATGCGTTCTGAGGAATTCGGTGTTGACAAGGACAAGCTGGCTGTACTCGGTTGTTCTGCGGGCGGACATCTTGCAGGCTGTCTTGCTACTATGTGGAGTGACGAGAAGATAACAAAGGCTGTCGGCTGTGAGCCTGAGGACCTTCGTCCTAATGCTGCCGTACTCTGCTACCCTGTTATCAGCGGTATCACTGCACCCCACGAGGGAAGCTTCAAGGTGCTGCTTGGTGATGAGCCTGACCGCTCTGATATATCAAGACTGTCCCTTGAAAACCGTGTGACGGTAAAGACCTGTCCTATCTTCCTGTGGGCGACCGCAAATGATGACTGCGTATCTGCACACAATTCCCTTGTTATGGCTAAGGCTTGTATCTCCAACAAGGTCCCTGTGGAACTTCATATGTTTGACGAAGGTCCTCACGGTCTTTCCACCTGTGACAAGGCTACGGGTTGGCACGAGATGTTCTATCTTGACAACTGCCGTCGCTGGATAAAGCTTTCTGTGGAGTTTCTCAATAAGTATATGGGTGTTTGATTATGAAGTTACCCGAAATGGTCATTTTCGACTACGGTCATACACTTGCACACGAGCCTGATTTTGACCTTATGCGTGGATATACGGCGTTATTTCCGCATATAACAAAAAATCCCGACGGAGTAACGGCGGAGCAGCTTAAAGATTTTGGTGACATTATTTTTTCATTGCAAAGAGAGGTTCAGAAAAGTGGTTTTGAGCCGCACTGTCATCAGGGAAACCGTGCAATGTTTGATTATTTCGGCATTGAACTTGACGTGGATATGGCAGAGGCTGAGCGTATTATATGGGACTATACCTCCATTGGCGAGGAGATGCCGCATACGAGCGAAATGCTTACATATCTGAAAAAGCTTGGGATACGCACAGGCGTAATCAGCAATATAGGCTGGTCGGGCAAGGCACTGACGGACAGGCTCAACAGATTGTTTCCCGAAAATGAGTTTGAGTTTATTATAGCTTCCAGCGAATATGGTATAAGAAAGCCTGATAAGATACTGTTTGACATAGCGTTACGCAAAGCGGGGCTTACAGCAGATAAGTGCTGGTTCTGCGGTGACAGTATCGGTATGGATATAGTTGGTGCGTATTCTGTCGGAATGTATCCTGTTTTCTACGATAACAAGACGGTGGATTATCCCTTTGGCGACAGAAACAAAGGGCTTAAAGCAGAGTTCGATCATCTGCATATAGCGGATTGGCAGGAACTGATTGCTTTGCTCAAAAACATAAAGCAGGAGTGTGTGGTATGACAGAGTATAACGGCTACTCGCAGCTATCGGACAGGTTTGGATTTCGTGCTTTGGGTACTTTTCGCTGTGTCAGACAAAGAGAATCTTTTCTGTTTGTGATCGTCGCTGTAATTTATATTTTGTGTTTATGCATAGTTGTCTGGAATGCAGTTATAGTTCTTTCGAGCGATCTCAGTGTGCCGATATTCGATTACGATAAAAAGATGAGCGATTATGCCCCTACATTAAATCTATTGTGCGTGATCTTGTCGGTGATTATTATGATGCTGCTTACAGTTGCTGCCTGGATAGCTGTAAAGATAATTACAAACGGCTCGGTATACAGCTATACCGCAAATGAGGAAGTATTTATCATCACTGATCCGAAGGGGGAAAAAACTCGCTTCTATTACAGCGATATCGAAAGCGTAACATATAGTGAGCTGACAACGCTTTTTGCAAGACAGCGTGGATTTGATGTAACCGTTCATACAAAATATCGCAGCTATTATTATCAATATATTTACTCAAAAAACAAGCTGCTCAAAGAGGAAAAGGATACGCCGTTCTTTATTTTGGAAGAGCGTGCGGGACTAAAAACAAGAAGATACACCGACGAAATGGGAGTATAACTATGGACGGGATAAAATGGTTGTTTTTTGATATGGGCGGTACTTTGATAGATGAAACTGCTCCGTGGAATGACAGGATATTCCGCACTGCCGCCGCAAACGGTATTCCTGAGGAAACTCTACGAAACGAGATGATAAAAGCGGCAAACAACAACCTCCCCGAATATGCGGGGGCATTGGAAAGATTGGGTATATATCACCGAGAGAAATGGAATTCCGATGGTGAAAAGCTCTATCCCGATGCAAGGGATATGCTTTTATATCTGAAAGATAAATATAAGATAGGCATTATTGCAAACCAGTCACTTGACGCAAGAAAACGACTTGAAAAGCACGGTATTTTAGAGCTTGTTGATCTTAATATAATATCTGCCGAAGTCGGATTTTCAAAGCCGAGTCCCATATTATTCAAAGAGGCATTATATAAAGCAGAGGCAAAAGCTGAAGAATGCGTTATGATAGGCGACAAGCTGACAAATGATATCATTCCCGCAAAGGCTCTTGGCTTTAAAACGGTGTGGATAAGACAGGAGTGGGGCGGTATGCAGAATATTACCTCGCCCGAAATGCAGCCAGATCACATTATATTTAAACTTAACCAGTTGAGGGATATTTTCTAGGAGGCATCTTTATGAACATTCTTGATAAAATTCCGTTCACAAAAGGCGAGAAGATTGCAGAAACTATATGTGCTGTGCTGTTTGCGGTTTTTACCGTGCTGTATATCGTGCTTATTGCGGTGGGGTATCTTTCGGGTGAAGCTATCATTATGCTTGTGTGTAACGGTATTCTCTATTCGATATGTATTCTATGCTCGGTATGGCCGCAGGGGACTAACCTTGTAAGTAAGCCTGAAAATTATAGTGTGGAAGGTTTTCACAGATTAAGAAAGGGCTGTATTGCAGCGGCTTATATATTTATTATTGTTGTTTTTGCTATAACTGTTATCGGGAGAGTCTGACAGACCTCTTGACAAACATATATAATTGTGATAATATAAAGTTAGTTAGATTGGACTAACCTAAAAGAAAGGACGATATACTATGAAAACTCCATTTGTAACAAAGGAACAGATCGAAGAGATCGTAAAGACCTACCCCACACCTTTTCACATCTATGATGAAAAGGGCATACGTGAGAATGCACGTGCATTAAAGGCAGCATTCTCCTGGAACAAGGGTTTCCGTGAGTATTTTGCTGTTAAGGCTACTCCCAACCCCTTTATCCTCAAAGTGCTTCAAGAGGAGGGCTGCGGCTTTGACTGTTCAAGCTATACAGAGCTTATGATGTCCGATGAGGTAGGCGGCAAGGAACACGATATTATGTTCAGCTCCAATGCTACTCCCGATGAGGATTTCAAACTTGCTTACAAGCTTGGTGCTATCATCAATCTTGATGACTTTACACATATCGATGTTCTTGACAAGCTGACAGGCATTCCCGAAACTATCTGCTGCCGTTACAATCCCGGCGGAGAGTTCAAGACAGACGGTAGCCCCAATGTAATGGATACCCCCCGTGACGCTAAGTACGGCTTTACACACGAGCAGATAATCGAGGGTTACAGGATACTCAAAGAAAAGGGTGCTAAGAAGTTCGGTATGCACGCATTCCTTGCTTCCAACACACTGACAAACGACTACTATCCCACACTTGCCAGAATTATGTTCAGAGCCGCTGTTGAGATAAAGGAAAAGGCAGGCGTACAGCTCAGCTTTATCAATCTTTCGGGCGGTGTTGGTATTCCTTACAAACCCGATCAGCCCGCTAATGATATTGCTGTGATCGGTGCTAAGGTAAAGGAAGCATACGATGAGATACTTGTTCCCGCAGGTATGGGCGATGTTGCTATTTTCACAGAGCTTGGACGCTTTATGCTTGCTCCCTACGGTCATCTTGTTGCACAGGCTATCCGTGAAAAGCATATCCATAAGGAGTATATCGGTCTTGACGCTTGTGCGGCAAACCTTATGCGTCCTGCTATCTACGGTTCTTACCATCACATCACCGTGCTTGGCAAGGAGAATGCTCCCTGTGACCATAAGTATGATGTAACAGGCGGACTTTGTGAGAACTGTGACAAGTTCGCTGTGGACAGAATGCTCCCCAAGATCGATATCGGCGATTACGTTGCTATCCACGATACAGGTGCACACGGCTTCTCTATGGGTTACAACTATAACGGTAAGCTGAGAAGTGCGGAGCTTCTCCTCCGTGAGGACGGCAGTGTTAAGCTTATCCGCCGTGCAGAAACCCCCGAGGATTATTTCAGGACATTTGATTTTGCCGAGGGCAAGTTTGAACTTTGATATTATTCAAGCGGAGTGTAATGCTCCGCTTGATCTTGTTATATGAGGTGCAGAATGGATATCTTGTTTATAATGGACAAAAAAGATTACGATGAAAGCTGGGAACACTCAAAGCGTCCCTCTGCGAGAGCGATCATCTTCAAGGGCGAAAAACTTGCAATGGTGTACAGTACAAGGGACGATTATTATAAATTCCCCGGTGGTGGTATTGAGGAAAACGAGGAACATTCCTCTGCCCTCATCAGAGAGGTAAGGGAGGAAGTGGGACTGGCTGTCATTCCCTCAACGATAAAGGAGTTTGGCGAGGCAGTGCTTCTCGGCAAAAGCGATATCCTTGAAAACACTGTGTTTGAACAGGAAAATTTCTATTATTTCTGCGAAACCGATGATAGTATTTCTGAACAGAAGCTCGACGGCTACGAGGCGGAGTCGGGTTTTGAGCTTAGATACGTCACACCCGAAGAAGCGATAAAGGTCAACAGCCGTTATGATGTGGACTTTTTGCAAAGAGAAACACGGGTACTTGAAAAGCTGGTAAAGAGATAATAATTTATGGGCGGCTATCACTACCGCCCATTTAGTTTTAATTGTCCCAAAATAACCTTGATTTATTTATATATTTATAGTATAATACATACTAGATTATTATGGGCAAGTATGCACAATGAAGTACGGAGGACAATATGGATAACTTTATTCAGATCGATATCTACACATCATCTCAGGCAATAGACGGTATAACAGGAGCACTCACCGATTACGGTATTACAGGCTTTATCATCAGTGACAGTGCTGATTTTGAGAGCTTCCTTGCGGATAAGGACGCAAACTGGGACTATGTTGATGATGAGCTTATGGGACTTAAAACCGTTGAGCCGCATATTACACTTTATGTACACGATAATGCACAGGGTGCGGAAATGGCAGCGGCTATCAAGTCGCTCGTAGAGGAGTACAAGGCAAACAACTCTGACAACTACTACGGCAATATCCGTATGGAATATGCAAACGTAAAGGAAGAGGACTGGGCAAATAACTGGAAGAAATACTACAAGCCTTTTCGTGTGGGTAAGAGCCTTATCGTAAAGCCTTCCTGGGAAGATGTGGAGGCTGCTGACGGTGACAAGGTGCTTGAAATAGACCCTGCTTCTACCTTTGGCACAGGACAGCACCATACAACAAAGCTTGTTATGGAAACGCTCGAAAATGTGATAAAGGGCGGCGAAAGGGTTCTTGACCTTGGCTGCGGAAGCGGTATCCTTTCCATTGCGGCAATGCTTTTCGGGGCAGAGGATATTACAATGTGCGATATTTTCGAGAATGCTGTAAAGACAGCCTCTGAAAATGTTGAAAAGAACAATATTTCTGCGGACAAGTACCGTGCATTCTGCGGCAACGTAATTGACGACAAGGCTCTTTGCGAGAAGATAGGCACAGGCTACGATGTTGTATGTGCTAATATCGTTGCTGATGTAATAATCGGTATGAGCGGACTTTTTGCAGGCTTTATGAAGCCCGAGGCAAGTCTTATCGTTTCGGGAATTATTGATGAACGTCTTGACGAAGTAATGGCTGCACTTAATGAGAACGGCTTTAAGGCGGTCAATACAGAAAACGAGGCAGGCTGGAATTGTATTTTGCTTAAAAGAGCGTAAACGAGTATGTCAGTAAAGAAATCGGGTTTACATATTGCGGCAATAGTACTTGCGTCAATAAATCTTGCGGTGATAGCTTATCTTAGTTTTGGTGAGATCGTATTCAGTTTTATAAACACAGCGTTTATATCAAATGGGCTATATTCTTCATTTGGCTGTGACCCCGAATGGTTTCAGATTGTCAATGCACTGATAAAAATTGGTGCGGCTCTGACTTTATTATTGATTGTTGTAAAGGCTGAAAAGCGTCCTGTTTTGCTTTCGGTGTATTGGCTTGTGATATCATTGCAGACTGTTGTCGGTGCAATTATGACTATTGACATAGATGATAAGTGGCTTTTGGAAATAAGGCTTCGTGATGCCAGTATGATATGTTTGATAGGCTATATCATTATAGCTGTTTCCCTGCTGTTGAGAACAAAAATTGGCTTTTTACTCAACTTGATAGCGGTTGCCATAGGTACGCTAATCATTATTGCCGGAAATTTGTATACAGTCTATTCACCCGGACGGGAGTTTATGATGTTACAGCAGTATTATGCACCCGCAACGCCTTTCCCTATACTTCCTGCTGTGGCGACTATGCTGTGTCTTGTGGGGAATAAGAGAGTGGAAAAAGCTGATATGTAAGTGCCGTAAACGGTGTTTTCGCATATACTGTCCTAGGGGGCGGTATTATGGAGTTTCTGTATATTTTTGCAAATATGTTTCTCTCGATCTTCGGACTTGTGATGCTGCTGAAAATAGTAGCGGCAGCACTTCTGAGAGATAACTCCGACAGAGAAGAATAGATCAAAGGAAAGGAAGTGATATCCGTGGCGATAAACAGTGAGCTGCAATCTGTTAAGGGTACTGTTGAGGCCGTTGTATTTTACAACGAGGAAAACGGATATGTAGTCCTTGACCTTGATGTAGATAATACTCTGTTGACTGCCGTGGGTATGCTGGGAGATGTGCGTGAGGGTGAGGAACTTACGCTTTACGGCGAGTATATAAACTCTCCAAAATACGGCAGACAGTTCAAAACAGAGGTGTTTGAACGCTCACTACCCACAAGCACAGAGGCTATCCGAAAATATCTCGGGTCAGGTGTTATTGCGGGAATAGGTCCTGCAATGGCTAAAAGGATAGTCACAGCCTTTGGCGACAGGACCCTTGAAATACTTGAAAACGATTCTGTAAAACTTGCGTCAATAAAGGGAATAAATACGGAGAGAGCCTTATCCATAGGCAAGGAGTTCAACAAGATAACCGGACTTCGCACGGCGATGACATATTTTTCAAAGTACGGTATACAGCCTATAACCATAGCTTCTGTATGGAAGCAGTATGAGGGCCGCACTATGCAGGTGATAAAGGACAACCCCTATATTATGTGCGAAAACGGTATAGATGTTTCCTTTCAGGACGCCGACAGACTTGCGGGTGAGCTTGGCCTTCCTATGGACAGCGAGGAGCGTATCGTTGCGGCTATAAGGTGGTTTCTGCGGCTTAATGCCTTAAACGGTCACACCTGTATGAGAGAGGCAGAGCTTTCAGATGTCGTATGCTTCAAGCTTGAAATATCCGAAAAGATGTTCTGGAACGGTCTTTCCATATCTGAAAACAGGGGCGATATCATTCGTGACGGAAAGTATGACGAGGATTTTGTTTTCCTTACAGAATATTATCAGGCAGAATGCTATATAGCAGAAAAACTTGCCGAGATGATAAAGAGAAAAGACTGTGGAGAGGTTGATCACTCTGCTGAGATAGACGGAATAGAATGGACAGAGGGCATAGAGTACGAGGGTTTACAGCGTGATGCGATAAACGGCTGTATGAATAATCACGTGTTTATCCTGACTGGCGGCCCCGGTACAGGTAAAACTACCACGCTTAATGCGGTTATATCCCTTTGCAAACAGCGTGGGTTAAAAGTAAAACTTGCTGCACCTACGGGAAGAGCGGCAAAGCGTATGGCAGAGGTTACAGGCTGTCCTGCACAGACTATTCACCGCCTTTTGGAGGTGGATTTCAGCTCTAAGGGTGATCATAGCTTCAAGCGTTGCGAGGAAAATCCGCTTTCTTGCGATGTGCTGATAATAGACGAGATGTCTATGGTGGATACTCTGCTTATGGCATCGCTGTTAAGAGCGGTCAGGTCAAGGACAAGGCTCGTGCTGGTGGGCGACAGCAATCAGCTTCCCTCGGTCGGAGCGGGAAATATCCTACGTGACCTTATTGCCAGTGGCAAAGTCCCTATGGTGGAATTAAAAGAGATATTCCGTCAGGCGGCGGAAAGCCTTATCGTTACCAATGCTCATAGGATAGTAAGGGGCGAAATGCCTATACTGAATGACAAGACGAATGACTTTTTCTTTATGCCCACCGCAAGTGAGGAGGAAACACTAAGGCTTGTTATTGATCTTTGCAAGACAAGACTTCCTAATAGATACGGGTATTCTCCCATAGAGGATATACAGGTGCTTTGTCCCTCTAAAACGGGTATAGTCGGCACACAGAATATAAATCAGGCATTACAGCTCGCATTGAATCCCCCGGGAAAGAACAAACAGGAGTTAAAGTTTTTTAATCAGCTGTTTCGTAACGGGGATAAGATAATACAGATGAAGAACGATTATGATGTTGAATGGCGTAGGGGAGATGAGAAATCCCACGGAATATTCAATGGAGATATAGGAGTTATACGCACGGCTGACAAGGCAAACGGTCACCTTGAAATAGATTTTGAGGGCAGGACTGCAATATACGATACGGATATGCTGAAAAAGATAGAACACGCCTATGCGGTGACCGTACATAAAAGTCAGGGAAGTGAATATCCTGCTGTTATAATCCCCTTACCTAATGGAATGGAAAAGCTTTCATACCGCAATTTGTTATACACAGCGGTAACGAGAGCTAAAAATATACTGATTGTTATAGGGACGAGCAGAAAAATACAGCAAATGGTCGAGAATGACAGACGAATGTTGAGGTATTCCTGCTTAAAACCTATGTTGGAGGATCATTTTGTATAGGGCAAGGGAAATATGTCGCAGTGCGGTATCGTTGTTTATGCCTAATCGCTGTCCCTTTTGTGATAGGTTAGTTGGTGCGACGGAATACTGGTGCGAGGATTGTTATAATAAACTCCCTTTTATTGAGGAGCCGTCCGAATTGCCCGAGCATATAGACGGTATGATGTCCTGCTGTCGTTACAAAGGACGTGCAAGAAGTGCTGTACTGAGAATGAAAAAGGGCAGTTACATATATGCACCCGAGGCTTTTGCGGTGCTGATGACAGAGCTTGTGGGAGATATCATACAGAATGTGGATATCGTCACGGCGGTACCCTGTTCTTTTTGGAGAGGTGTTCAGTTAGGATACAGACACGCTGAAAGGATAGCTAAGGATATAGCATTCCGCAGTAACAAGCCGTATAAAAGACTTGCAAAGGTAAGCGGCAAAAAGCTGGAACAGAAAAAGCTAAACCGCGAGGAAAGGCTCGAAAACGCTCGGAATTCCTATAAAATTGGCGACAATAAGTATATTTTGGGTAAAAATATACTTATTGTTGATGATGTCTGCACCACAGGGGCGACATTATCGGTCATTGCGGGACAGCTTAAAATGGCGGGTGCTGTAAAAGTATATGCTGTTACGTTTGCTAGGGTCTGATTACAGTGCAGAAAAAAGCCGAGAAATCGCAAAATATGTAATAATTTCTGTAAAATATACATAAAGTTATGTGTTTGAGTGGCTTTTGAAAATAATAGTAATGCTTGAATTTTCGTGCTTGTTGTGGTAAAATAAAAAAGTATCTTTCTTTATAAAGGAATGAATATATGATAAAAAAAATAACTTCCGCTGAAATGGCGGAATATGAGGAGTATGCAAAAAAGGTCGCAGAGCTTAATGCGTCCCGTTCTGCTCCGCCTATCGCTCACGTTCACAGCTTTGGCTGTCAGCAGAATGTAAGCGACGGCGAAAAGATCAAGGGTATGCTTGCGGCTATGGGTTATGGCTTTTCGGGTTCTCCCGAGGTTGCAGACCTTGTGCTTTTCAACACCTGTGCAGTGCGTGAAAATGCGGAGGACAGGGTGTTCGGAAATGTGGGTGCATTAAAAAAGGCGAAAAAGGATAATCCCGATATGCTTATCGGAGTGTGTGGCTGTATGGTACAGCAGGAGCATATCACCGCAAAGCTAAGACGCAGCTTCCCGAATGTGGATATCATTTTCGGTACGCACGTTCTTCATACGATGCCCAAAATAATCTATGACGCACTTGTTACACGGAAAAAGCAGATATCTATCCCCGAATGTGACGGTGTTATCGCAGAGGGAATTCCGCTAAAACGTGAAAGTAAGCTTAAAGCAAGTATCCCGATAATGTACGGCTGTAATAATTTCTGTACTTATTGTATAGTGCCGTATGTAAGGGGGCATGAACGCTCCCGTGATATGGAGGATATCCTTTCCGAGTGCAGAGGTCTGATAAGGGACGGCTGCAAGGAGCTTCTGCTTCTCGGACAGAATGTAAACTCCTACGGCAAGGAGCTTGGTACAAGCTTTTCTGAACTGTTAAAGCGTATCAATGATATCCCGGGCGAATTCCGTATAAGCTATATGACAAGTCACCCTAAGGACGCTACACGAGAGCTTGTGGATACGATAGCAGCCTGTGAAAAGGTGACAAGACATTTTCATCTTCCTGTGCAGAGCGGCAGCAACCGTATATTAAAGCTGATGAACAGAGGTTATACCCGTGAGCATTATCTTGAACTTATCGACTATGTTAAGGAAAAGCTCCCCGATGTGGCTCTTACTTCTGATATAATCGTTGGTTTCCCCGGGGAAACTTATGAGGATTTCAAGGAAACGCTCACCCTTATCGAGCAGGTAGGCTATGATTCGCTGTTTACCTTTATATATAGTCCCAGAAAGGGAACAAAGGCGGCTGAAATGCCCGACCCTGTATCCGCAGAGGAAAAGGGAAAGTGGTTCAGAGAGCTGCTTTCGGTTCAGCAGAATATCGGGTGCAGCTCATACCATAATTATGTGGGAAAAACACTCCGTGTACTGTGCGAGGGCGAGGGACGAACAGACGCCTCTCTTCTGACGGGAAAGAGCAGACAGAATATCATCGTTGATTTTGACGGCGACAGCTCCCTTATAGGCAGCTTTGTTGACGTGCAGATAACCGACGCTTTGGCGTGGGCTTTAAAAGGAAAAATTATAAAATAAAGGAGAAACATTATGACTATTATCGAACTTACAAGACAGCTTGGCAAGGCAATTCAGGAGGACGAATGCTTTGTAGACTATATTCAGGCTAAGGAGCGTAACGACGCTGATACAGAGTTACAGAATCTTATCGGAGAGTTCAACCTTATCAGACAGAATCTTGCTATGGAACAGTCCAAGCCTGCTGATGAGCAGAATCCCGAAAAAATGGCTGAACTGAATGAAAAGATGCAGTCCACCTACAATACCATTATGACAAACGAGAATATGGCTGACTATACAATGGCAAAGGCTGCTATGGATAAGATAATGGGACAGGTAAATACCATTCTCTCCGCTGCACTTAACGGTGACGATCCTATGACCTGCCCTGCCGAGGCTCATTCCTGCTCGGGCAGCTGTGGTACCTGTGGCGGCTGCGGCTGATAGGGACGACTTTTAAACAATCAAGGTGTACCGGCTTTATGCCGGTATGCCGTTTTGTGTTTTTTGCACTTATTTGTTATTCAGAAAGGAATGTGAGAATATGGCACAGGCACCCGAAAAGATATCTCCGATGATGCAGCAGTATCTTGATATAAAGGAGAAGTACAGCGAGTATATCCTGTTCTTCCGTCTGGGAGATTTCTATGAGATGTTCTTCGGTGATGCGGAGATAGTATCCCGTGAGCTGGAACTTGCTCTTACCGCCCGTGCCGGTTCTCCTATGTGCGGTGTGCCGTATCACAGCAGCGAGGTCTACATAAAAAAGCTTATAGATAAGGGCTTTAAAGTGGCTATCTGCGAGCAGATGAGCGACCCTGCCACAACAAAAGGTCTTGTAGAGCGTGATGTTATCCGTCTTGTAACTGCTGGTACAGTTATCGAGGCGAGTATGCTGAGCGAGGAAACAAATAACTACATTGCCTGTATTTTAGCCGATAAGACAGAAAAACGTGCTGCACTTGTATTTGCGGATATCTCCACGGGAGAGGTACACGTTTTCGAAAAGAGCGGCAGAAATATGGAACAGGATATTATTTCCGAGCTTTCACGCTTTGACCCTGTTGAGCTGCTTGTAAGCGAAAATTTTTCGGAACTTTCCGAAGCACATTCCTTTGTGCGTGACAGATTAAGAAAATGTATCTGCGAGGTCATTCCCGACAGCAGCTTTGACAGCGGCAATACGGATATAATCACAGCTCAGTTTGATACCGACAGCGAGGAATCCCTTGGCATTTCCGAAATGCCTATGACAAAAAAAGTGCTTTGTGCAATGTTCCGTTATTTCGGAGAAACACAGAAAGCGACCGTAAAGCGTTTTGTCAGTATGAAGATACACGCTGACGGCGAGTTTATGGGCATAAATCTTACCACACGCAGAAATCTTGAACTTACAGAAACTATGCGTAACAAGGAGAAGAAAGGCTCGCTGCTTTGGGTACTTGATAAGACTGTTACCTCTATGGGTAAACGCCGCCTTAAAACGTGGCTTGAACAACCGCTGATAAATCCTGCAGAGATACTTCGCCGCCACGATGCGGTGGAGTGCCTTGTGTCAGACGCTGCGGTTATGTATGATATATGCGATGCGTTGCACGGAATTTACGACCTTGAACGCCTTATGACAAGGGTTATGTACAGGTCGGCCTCTCCCCGTGATATCTATACTCTGGGACAGACCTGCAATCAGCTCCCAAGACTGAAAGAGTGCCTTTCCAAAGCAGACGCACCGCTTTTGCAGATGCTTAACAGTCGTATAGATGAACTTGCAGATGTGGCGTCACTTGTAGAGAATGCTATCTCAGACAAGCCGCCTGTCACCCTTAAAGATGGCGGAGTGATAAAGGACGGCTTCAACGAGGAGATAGACCGTTTGCGTAAGATAACGAATGGCGGAGAGTCTATTCTGCGTGAGATAGAGGAACGTGAAAAGGAAGCAACGGGTATAAGGACGCTCAAAGTGGCATATAACCGTGTGTTCGGCTATTATATCGAGGTTTCAAAAAGCTTTATCAACGATGTTCCTGCCCACTATATCAGAAAGCAGACCCTTGCCAATGCAGAGAGATATATCACAGACGAGCTTAAAAAGATAGAGGGCGAGATACTTGGTGCAAACGATAAGATACTTGCACTGGAACAGGCTGTTTTTGCAGAGGTCCGTGATTATATCGGCACCCGCCTTGAAGCGATACAGAATACTGCGGCGGCTATCTCCGAAACGGACGTGCTGTGCAGCTTTGCAAATGTTTCGATAGAAAACAACTATGTAAAGCCTGAGATGACCCTTGACAGCGTTATCGATATCAAGGACGGACGTCACCCTGTTATCGAAAAGATGCTGACAGACAGACCATTCACACCGAATGATACATATCTTGATCTTAATACCAGCAAACTTATTATAATAACAGGTCCCAATATGTCGGGTAAGTCCACGTTTATGCGACAGACAGCGATAATAGTGCTTATGGCACAGATAGGCTGCTTTGTTCCTGCAAGATATGCAAAGATAGGCGTTGTGGATAAGATATTTACTCGTGTGGGAGCGTCTGACGACCTTACAAGCGGTCAGTCTACCTTTATGGTAGAGATGAACGAGGTAGCCGATATACTTAAAAATGCCACCAAAAAGAGCCTTGTTATCCTTGATGAGATAGGACGTGGAACGTCTACATTTGACGGTATCTCCATTGCAAAATCAGTGGCGGAGTACATAAGCGGCAAGAATATCGGCTGTAAAACGCTGTTTGCAACGCATTATCACGAGCTTATCTCAATGGAAAAGGAATACGAGGGCATACGCAATTTCAGTGTTGCGGTGCAAAAGCGTGGAGATGATATAAAATTCCTGCACAAGATAGTAGAGGGCGGCACTGATGACAGCTACGGTATCGAGGTAGCAAAACTTGCGGGACTTCCCCAAAAGGTCATTGACCGTGCCAAGGAGGAACTTAAAGGGTTGGAGGTGCTGGGCAAGACGAAACTTGCCGAAACGCTCGAAAAGACAGCCACCGACCAATTCAGTTTTTCTGCAATAAATGAGCAGAATGCTATCGCAAGATTAAGGGGTGCGGATATCAACTCAATGAGTCCTATGGACGCATTGCTTTTTGTTAAGGAATTGAAGGATTCTTTATAAAGAATGATTTGGTAGAATGGAGAAACGATGCCGAAGATAAATCTTCTTGATAAAAGTGTATATGAGCTTATTGCGGCGGGCGAAGTCATAGAGCGTCCAAGCTCTGTAATAAAGGAGCTTGTGGAGAATTCTGTGGACGCAGGTGCGAGGACGATAACCGTTGAAATAAAAAGGGGCGGAATATCCTATATCCGTGTGACGGATGACGGCTGCGGAATAGCATACGAGGATATACCGTCAGCATTTTTGCGTCACGCTACAAGTAAGGTATATACCGCTGACGACCTTGAAAGCATAAACACCCTCGGTTTCAGAGGAGAGGCACTTGCCTCTGTCTGTGCTGTCGGCAGGGTGGAGTGTATCTCAAAGCAGAGTGCGGATAAGCTTGGCACAAGCTATCGTATAGAGGGCGGAGAGCCTGTGGAGTACGACCATACAGGCTGTGCTGACGGCACAACGATAATTATCCGAGATCTGTTTTTCAATACTCCCGCAAGACTGAAATTTCTGAAAAAGGACGTTACAGAGGGAAACTATTGTGCGGCCGTTGTGGAGAAACTGGCACTTTCTCACCCTGATATCTCCTTTCGATTTATCCGTGACGGACGACAGACTATGCTGACGCCCGGTGACGGAGAATATTACAGTGCCGTTTATGCCGTATTCGGAAAGCAGTTTGCGGCAGGACTTATCCCTGTGGAGAATATCTATCGTGATACATCGGTGACAGGCTTTGTGTCCTCGCCCTTGTTTACCCGTGCAAACCGCAGTATGCAGCACTTTTTTGTAAACGGAAGAAGTGTACGGAGCCCTTTATGCTGTGCAGCGATAGAGGAGGCATTCCGTAATACCATTATGGTTGGAAAATTCCCCTCCTGTGTGCTTTGCATAAATACGGACCCCGCAAAGGTGGACGCTAATATCCACCCTACAAAGACCGAAGTGCGTTTTACCGAAGAAAAAACTGTGTTTGACGCTGTGTATTTTGCAGTGAAGAATGCTCTTATGGGCTATGATGAAAGCCGTGAGATAAAGCTGCCGACGGTGAATGCACAAGCAGAGCCTGTGAAACCTGCGGAGGAAAAAGCTGAAAGCAGACCGACACCCCAGCCTGTTAAAAAGGCAGAGGTCGTTTATGATGAACCTAAGACAGTGCCTATGCCATCGCCTAGACCTGTTGTTACATATCCGCAGACAAAGGTCGAGCCGCCGAAATTCACGCTGCGGCAAGACCCTCCGTTTGAGATGAAAGCAGAGCCTGTAAAGGCTGTGCAGCAGACATTACCTGAGGCTCAGCTTCCGCTTGAAAGAGAGAAACCTGCACCTGTGGAAACTCCCCTTTTAGAGCTGCCTGGGTTTGCATTCCTGTCGGAAAGATCATTTGAGAAAAAGGCTGCACCCGAGCCTGAAAAGCCAAAGGAGCCTGAATATATCCCTGAGCGTGTGCGTGTGGTGGGAGAGATATTCCGTACCTACATAATCTGTGAGGGCGAGGACAGTATGCTGATTATCGACAAGCACGCTGCCCACGAAAGGATAAATTTCGAGAAGCTGAAAAAGGGCTTTGACAGTACGGCTCAGTATCTGTTTGAACCTGCGGAGGTACTCCTTTCTCCTGATGAATACAACGCTCTTTCTGAGTTCGCTGACCGCCTTTCAGAGGTTGGCATACTTCTCGAATTCGGTGAGGGGAGTAAGGTAAAGGTAACAGGACTTCCTCAGATGCTTGATAGGGAATCTCCCACAGATATTGTGGAGAGCATTGCAAAGGTCGCAGCAAAGGGCAACGACAATATTAAAGGTGAGCTGTTTGACGATATGCTCCACACTGCCGCTTGCAAGATGTCCATAAAGGCGAACGACATAAATGATATTGCGGAGTTGCAGGTCATTGCTGATGAGGTCGTAAATAACAAGGATATCCGTTTCTGTCCGCACGGCAGACCTGTCTGCACACAGATAACAAAGCGGCAGATAGAGAAGTATTTCAGCAGGATAGTATAAGGAACATATAAGATTTTTGATCCACAATGAATGGGGGGATATCTGTGAATAAGGTAATAGTAGTCTGCGGACCGACAGCCTCGGGCAAGACCGCCCTTGCGGTGGAACTTGCAAAGCTGTATAACGGCGAGGTCATCTCTGCCGATTCGATGCAGATATACACCGATATGGATATTGCCTCCGCCAAGGCAACAGAGGAGGAGCAGCAGGGAATACCGCATCATCTGCTGGGATTTCTTGACCCGTCAGAGGCGTTCTCTGTTGCGGATTATGTCAAGCTGTGCAATGAAAAGGTGCGGGATATACTTTCGAGAGGGAAAACTCCCGTTATCTGCGGCGGCACAGGGCTTTATATCTCGTCTTTTGTGGATAATCTGCAATTTGACGACTCGGGCAGCGATCCCGATTTCCGTGAGGAGATGAGAGCTATTGCAGAGAAAGAGGGCGGCGGTGTTCTGCTTGAAAAACTGCGTGGGATAGACCCCGAAACAGCTGAAACACTTCACGAAAACAACGTGGGACGCATTATCCGTGCGTTGGAGGTGTACCACATAACAGGTCACACCATATCCGAGGCTAAGCGTATGTCGAGAGGAAAACCCTCTCCCTATGAGTTTGTAATGCTTACACTGGAATACGAAAACAGAGAGAAACTGCACGAGCGGATAAATCTGCGAGTTGACCGTATGGTGGAGGCGGGACTTATCGAGGAGGCACGGGTTTGTTTTGCCCAGCCCGACAGACCCACAGCCGCACAGGCGATAGGCTGTAAGGAATTGTATCCCTATTTCAGAGGGGAAAAAACTATTGAAGAGTGTGTTGAGGAGTTAAAACTGCGTACACGTCAGTATGCAAAAAGGCAGATGACCTGGTTCAGACGTGACCCCAGAATTCATAAAATACTGCTTTCTGACAGCGACGGATTGAATGAAGCGGTGAAAAAGGCAGTTGAAATTATCGGTTCTGAAACAGAAATATAGTTGTTTGTGCTATAAAATTACAGCTATTTTCATAATATTTCACGATTTTTTCAAAATTTTATAAAAAATATATAGCTTTTTTCAGAAAAGTATGTTATACTGGTTCTATATAGTTGGGGATACCAGCGTATTTGATTACAAAGACTAGAAAAGGTGGTTAAATATGGCAAAGGACATTAACTTACAGGACGTTTTCCTTAATCAGGCGAGAAAGGACAGAATTCCTGTAACTATCTATATTACAAATGGTTTTCAGTTCAAGGGTATCGTAAAGGGCTTTGATAACTACACTGTTATTCTTGATACAGACGGAAAGCAGAATCTTATTTATAAGCACGCTATCTCCACTGTAACTCCCTTAAAGCCTATTTCCATTCTCGACGCTTACGACAAGACTGACGAAGAGTAATGGAATCCCGCTGGACTACTGCTATTGTGGCGGTGCTTTCGGTATTCGTTATCGTATTCTTTCTGGGACAGGTGTTCTTTACGGGCGGGGAAACGATCCGCACTGAAACTGCCTACGTATACGATATGACGGAGGATATCCCGTTTGAGGGTGTGTATCTCCGTAATGAGACCGTTGTTTACAGTGCCGGTACAGGCGTACTCAGCTATGAGCACGAGGATAGCTCCAAGGTGGGCAAAAGCTCGGTCATAGCATATCGTTATAAAAATGAATCAGATATCGATCTCCGCCGTCAGATAGAGGAGATTGACGCTCAGGTATCGGTGCTTAAAGACGCAGAGAAGTTGGTGGGAACGGATAATTCCCAGCTTGAAACCATAACCAGTCAGATAAATTCTGTACATTCTTCTCTGGTAGACAGTATTATAAGCGGCGATTACGATAAGGCGGCTGATTATAAAAATCAGATGCTTGCGGCATTATGCAAGCGTGAGATAGCAAAAGGCGAAAGCTCAGGTTACGGTGATAAGATAAACACACTGAGTCAGAGAAAGACGGAACTTCAAACGAGGCTTTCGGGAGATGTACAGAGTATCTATGCAAACGGCACAGGCTTTTTTGTAAGCGGTGTTGACGGATATGAGGACAAGCTCCATTTTGACGACAGCGAAACATTTACAGCTACAAGGATAGAGGAGATAATCAAAAATCCCGATATCTCGGTGGGCGGAAATGCAGTGGGAAAGCTTATTGCTGATTACCGTTGGAGAGTTGCGGCTGTGCTTAATACCGAACAGCTGTTTGGTATCTATGAGGGCAGTACGGTGACGCTCCGTGTCGGCTCACAGAATGTTCAGCTGGAAGCGGTCGTTGTTTCTATCAATGATACGGGACGGGGCGACGGCACGGCTGTATATGTATTTGAGTGCGACAGGCTTACTTCTGTGGTGGTTGACGGACGTACAGCACATTTCAAACTGGTCGTAAACAGCTACGGAGGACTCCGAGTATCCCGTGGTGCTATACGCTACAACGAGAATGAAGAGCGTGGCGTATTCGTGGTACGAGGAAGCAGCCTTGCGTTTAAGAAGATTAATGTTATCTACTGGGGCGAGGACTATGTCATCTGCTCACAGGAAGAGGGCGACGATCACCTTAAACTGTATGATGAGATAGTAACAGAGGGCAAGGATCTGTACGATGGAAAAGTTATTGAGTAACACGCAGACGAGTTTTGACGATATAAATGAAAGCTATGCCAGTATCTGCGAGAATATAAAAAACGCTATGGCGGCTGCCGGCAGAACAGATAATGTTAAGCTTATGGCAGTAACCAAGACGGTCGATCCTGAAAGGATAAATCACGCCATTGATCTTGGCGTGGATCTTCTCGGAGAGAATCGTGTTCAGGAATTTCTTGATAAGCGTGACAGTTACAAGACTGCTGATGTTCATTTCATTGGTGGATTGCAGACCAACAAGGTCAAATACATTATTGATAAGGTGTCAATGATCCATTCGGTCGACAGTGTACGACTTGCGGAGGAAATAAGCAAGCGTGCGGGTCAGTACGGACGGGTTATGGATATATTGGTGGAGGTCAACATAGGCGAAGAGGGTACAAAGGGCGGAGTTTCTCCGCAGACTGTGCGTGATTTCTGCACGAAGGTACTTTCATTGCCGAATTTAAGGCTCAGGGGACTGATGACCATACCACCGCCCGGTTGTTCAGAGGAGATATTCTCACAGATGAGAGAGATCTTTTTGGACATAAAGGAGAAAAAGCTGCCAGGCAGTAACGACGAAAATTTTTTGTTTGATACCCTTTCTATGGGTATGTCGGGGGATTACAAGGCAGCGATAAAATATGGGGCCACAATTATCCGTATAGGCTCAGGCTTGTTCGGATACAGAAAATATAACAACTAAAAGAAGGAATATGCATCACAGGGGATATCGGTATTTCTGCAATACGATGTGGCGATGTTGGGCATATTCAAAAAGAATTGGAGGAAAATATTATGGCATTTTCAGATTTTCTGGCGAGATTCCGTCAGGCAGACGATGAGTACGCAGAGGACTACGAGGAGTATGTAGACACATCTTCTTCCGCTGTTACAGAGGCAGAGGCTGAGACAGCTCCCGCTCCCAGATTCAACGCTAACAGAAGCGAAAAGGTTCTTAGTATGCGTAGCGGTATGGGTGTTGGCGGCTCTACACTTTTTGTTCTCAAACCCAAGGATTACAATGATGTAATGGGCGACGCTGTTCGTTTCCTTAAAGAGAACGCTATCGTTGTTCTTAACCTTGAACAGGTTACATCTGAGGCAAGAAGAAGAATCGTTGATTTTATGACAGGCGTTGTTGCAGTTATCGACGGCAAGATGGAGAAGATCGCAAGTTGTACATATACAGTAACACCTAAGAATGTAAGCCTTCAGGGTGACCTTACTGAGTACGAGCAGTTTGAATAATTAGTGAGTTTTTCATTGCTTAACGAGGAAGAGCGGTATCTTTCTGCACATATTGCAGATCTGCATCGTCTTAGCGTAAAATCGGGAGTGCCGAGATTTTCGGCATTTCTGAATGAGCGTGAGGCGGCGGTGGCTGAGAATTCAGTGAAAGGTACTCCTTGCTTTTATGGGGGATACGACGGAGCGGCAAGAGTTATCTGCGGCTTTATAGAGGATACCTATGCCGAGGAACTTCTGCCTTCCGATATATTTCCTGTTTCACCATTGACCTTTTTGTTCAGAAAGACGGACAAGCTTTCTCACAGGGATTTCCTTGGAGCGATCCTTTCGCTTGGCATAAAGCGTGAGCTTGTGGGGGATATCCTTACCGAGGAGGGCTATGCGGTAGTGTTTGTTCATAATACTGCGGCAGAACTTGTACGGGCTATGGACAAGATAGGTAAGGTAGGCGTCAGCTGTGAGGAGGGCATCACAAGACCTCTCCCCGAACAGCAGACAAAACGAATAGATACGACAGTATCATCGCTGCGGCTTGATTGTATAGTCAGTGCAGCAATAAATACATCAAGAGAGAAATCCGCGTTGCTCATTAAATCGGGGCAGGTAAATGCGGACTTTTCTCCGTGTTTAAATGTCAGTGCCGAGGTAAAGGAAAACACCGTTATCTCCGTGCGTGGCAGCGGCAGGTATCGCCTGTCGGAAATTTTGGGTCAGACCCGAAAGGGCAGGATCCGTATCATTATAGAAAAATATATTTGACACAAGTTGTCGGAACGGTCGTTTCCTCTTTGGATAGGCCGCCAAAACAGTGCTGCTGAGAGCAGCTTTCAAAGGAAGGAAGAAAAAAACCTATGAACGCAAAGGACATATTGGCTAGGCGGTTTGAAAAAGCAACATTCAACGGCTATAAGACAGAGGAAGTTGACGAGTTTCTGAGAGAGATATCCAGTGAGTATGCACAGCTCCAAAAGGAGAAGAACGAACTTGAACGTAAGCTTGAAGTACTTGCTGACAAGATCCGTGAATACCGTGATGATGAGGACGCTTTGAAGGACGCTCTGCTGATGGCTCAGAAGCAGGGTAATCAGATCATAAGCGACTCCAAGGTAGCAGCAGAGAAGTTGCAGAAGGAAACAGACGAGTCAATAGCAAAACAGCTCGCTGAAACAAAGGCAAAGGCTGAAAAGATGATAAAGGACGCTGACGATTATGCGAAGCGTACCACAAAGGAAGCCGGAGAGCGTGCAGACAAGATGATAAAGGACGCACGTGCCAAGGCAGAAGAGATACACGACCTTATGCAGCGTCAGACAGAGATACAGCAGACTGTTCTCCAAAAGACCCGTAAAGAGGCAGACGAGTATCGCAACAGAATTATTTCCGCATATAAGGCTCAGATCGAGCTTGTAAATAAATTACCCGAAACCTGTGAGAACGAGTTCGTAAGAGCTGCTGCACAGGAAGTAGAAAAGCGTGACGCAGAACGTGCAAAGGCTGCTGCGGCAAAGCAGCAGGCTGCCCCCAAGGCAAAGCCTGAACCTGCAAAGCCCGCAGAGGTCAAGCCTGCCGAAAAGCCCAAGGCAGAGGAAAAGACTGAAAAGCCTGCCGCACCTGTAAAGGAAGAAAAGGCAGAAGAGCCTTTCAAGAGCGTACCTGTTGATGAAGAGGGCGGAAAGACAGGAGAATTTGATCTTCCCTTTTTCAACGGAGGATCAGAGAAGAAGGCACGTCACGATAATCTTCAATTCGGAAAAAACAAATAAATATATAAAATAATTATTTAAGGAGACAGCACTATGTCAGAGGATTTTAACAACACACTCAATCTTCCGCAGACCGAATTTCCTATGAGAGGTAATCTTCCCAAGAGAGAACCTGAGATGCTGGATAAGTGGGAGAAAGACCGCATTTATTATGCACTTTCCGAGAAAAACAAGGGTAAGCCGTCATACACACTTCACGACGGCCCTCCCTATGCAAACGGCAATATCCATATCGGTACCGCACTCAACAAGATACTGAAAGATATTATCGTTAAATATAAGAGTATGACAGGCTTCAACGCAAACTACGTTCCCGGTTGGGACTGTCACGGTCTGCCTATCGAGCTTAAAGCTATCAAGCATATCGGTGCAGACAGCGGCACTATTGATCCTGTTGCACTTCGTAAGAGCTGCCGTGAGTTCGCTCTTTCCTGCCTTGATGACCAGAAGGCACAGTTCAAGCGTCTTGGCGTTTGGGGCGATTTCGACGATCCCTACCTCACCATTAAGCCTGAGTTTGAGGCTAAGCAGGTAGAAGTATTCGGAGAAATGGTAAAGAAGGGCTACATCTATAAGGGTCTTAAACCCGTTTACTGGTGTGCTGACTGTAATACAGCTCTTGCAGAGGCTGAGATCGAGTATCAGGACGATCCTTGCTTCTCTATCTATGTAAAGTTCCCGCTGACAGACAGCAAGGGCAAGTTTGACGACCTTGGCATAGATCTGTCTAAGGCTTATGTAGTTATCTGGACAACAACCACTTGGACTCTCCCTGGCAACCTTGCTATCTGCCTTGGCCCTAACTATGAGTATACATTCGTTAAGGTAGAAGACGAGGACAGCAAGTCTTTCGGCGAGTATCTGCTGATGGCAACAGACCTTGTTTCCTCTGTTATGACAGCAACAGGTATCAAGAAGTACTCCACAGTAGGCAGCTTTACAGGTGCTGAGCTGGAGCTTATCGAAACAGACCACCCCTTTATGGGCAGAAAGTCCCCTGTGATCGTTGGCGATCACGTTACACTTGAAAGCGGTACAGGCTGTGTTCATACAGCTCCCGGCTTTGGTGTAGAGGACTTTGAGGTTTGCAGCAAATATAAGGGAATGTTCGATATCGTAGTTCCCGTAAACGAGAAGGGTATCCTCACAGAGGAGGCAGGCCCCTTTGCAGGTCTTAAAACAGCCGACGCAAACAAGGTTATCGCACAGCGTCTTGAAGACGACAACACTCTTCTTGCTATTGAAAAGATCGTCCACCCCTATCCTCATTGTTGGAGATGCCACGAGCCTATCATCTATCGTGCAACAGACCAGTGGTTCTGTAGCGTTGATATGTTCAAGGACGAAGCAGTAAAGGCTATCGAGGGTGTTAAGTGGATCCCTGACTGGGGCGAGGAACGTATCAAGAATATGGTAAATATGCGTTCCGACTGGTGTATTTCCCGTCAGCGTCGTTGGGGTGTGCCTATTCCTATGCTCTACTGCGAGGATTGTGGCAAGACTATCGTAAACGACACAACTATCAAGGCTACATCTGACCTTTTCAGAGCAGAAAGCTCTGACGCTTGGTACAGCAAGGACGCATCTGAGTTCATTCCTGCTGATGTTAAGTGTGAATGTGGCTGCGGTAAGTTCCGCAAGGAAATGGATATATTCGACGTATGGTTCGATTCCGGTGTAACTCACGCTGCTGTTCTTCAGGAGCGTCCTGAGCTGTCCTGGCCTGCTGACCTTTATCTTGAAGGCTGCGATCAGTACAGAGGCTGGTTCCAGTCATCTCTGCTTACATCTGTTGCTACAACAGGACAGGCTCCTTACAAGGCTGTCTGCACACACGGTTGGGTAGTTGACGGCAAGGGCGAGCAGATGCATAAGTCAAAGGGCAATGTTATCCTTCCCGAGGAAGTAATCAAGCAGTACGGTGCTGATGTTCTCCGTCTGTGGGTAGCATCTCTTGACTTCCACAATGATATGAGAGTATCTCAGGATATGTTGAAGCAGCTTTCTGAGGCATACAGAAAGATCAGAAATACAGCAAGATTTATTCTCGGTAACCTCGGTAACGGCGATGGCTTTAATCCTGATACAGAGATGGTTGCACTTGATAAGATCAGCGATATCGACAAGTGGGCACTCTCCCGTCTTGATGCTGTTATCGAGAAGGTAAAGGCTTCCTATGAGAGCTTTGACTTCTATCTTGCATATCACGCTATCCACAGTTTCTGTGTAGTTGATATGTCCAACTTCTATCTTGATATTGTAAAGGATACACTGTACTGCTCTGCTGAAAAGGCTCCCGAGAGAAAAGCAGTTCAGACAACAATGTATATCATTCTTGATTCTCTTGTTAAGCTTATTGCACCTATCCTCACATTCACAGCTGACGAGATATGGCAGTATATGCCCCACAAGTCCACAGACGATCTGAGAGGTGTTCCTTTCAATCAGATGGCTGAAAAGACAGGCGTTACTGTTGACGCTGCATTTGAGGCTAAGTGGAACAGGATTCACGCAGTGCGTGACGATGTTCTCAAGGCTCTTGAGGAGAAGAGAACAGCAGGTGTTATCGGTAAGGCTCTTGACGCTGGTGTTTCCATTTACGCAGATGAAAAGACAGTTGCTGAGCTTTCTGCTTATACAGAACTTGCCGCAGTGTTCGGCGTTTCTTACGTCAATGTTGCTGTTGGCGAGGGTGAGTTCAAGGGTGCTGTTGAGGGTGTTTCTGTAACAGTTGAAAAGGCAGCAGGCGAAATGTGTGAGCGTTGCTGGTCGCACGAGGGTTCTGTTGGCTCTGTTGCTGAGTATCCGCACTTGTGTGCACGTTGTGCAGCAGTTATTAAGCTGAACCTTAATTGATGAAATAAGCAGGGGGAGGGGTTTACCCCTTTCCCTGTGTTTTTTTGAGAGGATAAATTATTGGAAGAAAAGGCAGTCATCACTGATAAAAAGGTGATATTAAAAGTTATAATCGGCTTACTGTCTGCGGCAGTACTTGCGGGGATAGACCAGCTTACAAAGTGGCTGGTGGTTTCAAATATGGAGCTGCACGAGTCTATACATCTGATAAAAATCGGAGAAACTCAGGTTCTTAATTTTTCGTATTATCTAAATGACGGCTCTGCTTTCAGTATGTTTGAGGGGCAGACGGTAATGCTTATCGTTGTTACCTGCATTATGATGGCGGCAATGATAATTGCAATGCTCCTTAAAAAGGTAAGACGTACACCGTATATCGTTGCTTTCTCACTGGTTATCGGCGGCGGAGTGGGTAATCTTATTGACAGACTGTTCAATGATGGCTTTGTTATTGATTTTATCGATGTACGAATAATCAACTTTGCTATATTTAATTTTGCGGATATCTGTGCCGTATGCGGCGGAATTCTGTTGTGTATTCTCGTTATCGTTGATGAGATAAAGGAGAAGAAGGCGGCAAAGGGTATGGCTTCCGAAAAAACGGAGCAATTAAGCACAGATACAGAAACAGATAATGGAAACGATTGAGATAATTGCGGTAGGCGGCATTCGCCTTGATAAGCTGATAGCCGAACAGACAGAGCTTTCAAGAAGTGCGGCGGTGCGGCTTATAGAACAGGGCAATGTGCTGGTAAATGGCAAGGCGGCAGGAAAAAAGGATATTCCCGTAAGCGGTGCAGTGATCAAGATAACTCTTCCTGAGCCGCAGAGCGTGGATATTCTCCCCGAAAATATTCCGCTTGAAATAGTGTATGAAGATGATGATTTGCTTGTCGTGAACAAGCCTAAGGGAATGGTAGTTCACCCGGCGGCGGGACATTATTCGGGTACGCTTGTAAATGCACTTATGTTCCACTGCGGCGACAGGCTGTCGGGCATAAACGGCGAGATACGGCCCGGAATAGTTCACCGTATCGACCGAGATACCAGCGGACTTCTTATGGTGGCGAAGAACGATTTTGCTCACATAGGTCTTTCCGAGCAGATAAAGGAGCATAGCTTCACCCGTGAATACGAGGCGGTGGTGTGCGGTGCGGTGAAAGAGGACGGCACGGTAAACGCTCCGATAGGGCGACACAAGCTTGACCGTAAAAAGATGTGTGTGACGCTTGAAAACTCCCGTGAGGCGGTGACGCATTATTCTGTTATACAGCGTTATGCAGGATATACTCATCTGCGTGTACGGCTTGAAACAGGCAGGACCCATCAGATACGAGTCCATATGGCGTACAAGGGAAATCCTGTTGCAGGCGACGAGGTTTACGGAAACGGCAAACCGAAGTGGCTTAACGGACAGTGCCTTCACGCAAAAAAACTGGGTTTTGTTCACCCAAGGACAGGGGAGTATATGGAGTTTAAAAGTGAGCTTCCCGATTACTTTACCAAATTTCTTAAAACGATAGAGGGCTGATTATGGATTTCAGCAAAGTTATATTTATGACCGACCTTGACGGTACGCTCCTCACCGACGACAAGCGGATACTTTCGCAGGATATGGAGGCTCTCGAGCGTTTCCGTGCGGGCGGAGGAATATTCACTGTCGCAACAGGCAGAGGATATGCAATGACACGCTCCATTGCGGAAAAGCTAAAGCTTGATGTTCCCGCAGTTATGTTCAACGGTGCGGCGGTGTACGATTTTGAGCAGAACAAGTTTCTGTGGAGATGTGAAGTCGGCAGACACGCAAGGGAATATATAGTCCGCCTTGCAGAGCGGTTTCCCGACATCGGTATCGAGGTGCTGCACGAGCGTACTATCTATGCTCCCTATCTTAATCAGACGGAGCAGGAGCATCTTGACCTTGAAAGCGTAATTCCCGACCGCAGTCCACTTGATGATATTCCGCAGGACGGTTGGCTTAAAATACTCATAGCCCACGAGCCTGAAAGACTTGACGAGATAGTGGAGTTTATACAAAGCTCTGATATGAAGGAGGCACAGTGGGTACGCAGTGCTCCTGTATATTACGAGTGTCTGCCGTCGGGTGTTGATAAATCCACAGGATATGCGGAGCTTATAAAGATACTGGGAGCGGAGGACAGGTTTACTGTTGCCTCGGGCGACTATATGAATGATCTTGCTATGATACAGAAAGCGGATCTTGGTGTTGCGGTAGCCTCTGCACAGGAGGAGGTAAAGGCGGCAGCCGACCTTATCGTGTGCGATAACAACAGCGGAGCTATTGCGGAGATAATCCATCATATCGAAAAGATGTAAATATGGCGAGTGATCGTCTTAAATACAGGCTGTGGAAACACAGCTCAAATATATAGGAGGTCTAATATGGACGAACAACTGAAAAAGCAGCTTGAAATTGCTGCAACAAAGGTCAGAATGGGCGTAATTGAGGGCGTATACAACGCTAAGGCAGGACACCCCGGCGGCTCTCTTTCCGTTGCTGATACACTGACATATCTGTATATGAACAGAATGAATGTCAACCCCGAAGCTCCCGAAATGGCAGACCGTGACAGACTGGTGCTGTCAAAGGGTCATACAGCTCCCGCACTGTATGCGGTACTTGCTCACAGAGGATTTTTCCCTGTTGAGGAGCTGAAAACTCTCCGTAAGATCGATTCCAGACTTCAAGGTCACCCTGTTAAGGGCAAGGTTCCCGGCGTTGATATGAGCACTGGCTCTCTCGGTCAGGGTATCTCCGCTGCTTGTGGTATGGCTCTTTCAGGCAAGGTTTCCAACGAAACATATAAGGTATACGCTGTTCTCGGTGACGGTGAGATACAGGAGGGTCAGGTTTGGGAGGCTGCTATGTTCGCAGCTCATTATAAGCTTGATAATCTTGTTGCTGTTGTTGATAATAACGGCTTACAGATCGACGGTAAGATCGGCGATGTTATGAGTCCCTATCCTATCGACGAGAAGTTCGCTGCTTTTGGTTGGCACGTTATCACAATCAACGGTCACGATTTCGATGAGATCGAAAAGGCATTCAACGAAGCTGAAACTGTTCTCAATATGCCCACAGTAATTATCCAGCGTTCCACAAAGGGCAAGGGCGTTTCCTTTATGGAGAACCAGTGCGGTTGGCACGGTAAAGCTCCTAACGACGCTGAGTATGCACAGGCTATGGACGAGCTTAAAGCTCACCTTGCTTCCCTCGAAGCTTAATTACAACTGAAAGGATCATATAAATATGGAAAAGAAAGCAACCCGTGACAGCTACGGCGAAGCTCTGGTAATGCTCGCTGAAAAGCGTCCCGACTTAGTAGTACTTGACGCTGACCTTGCTGCCGCAACAAAAACAGGCACATTTAAGGCTGCATATCCCGATCGTTTCTTCGATTGCGGTATCGCAGAGGCTAATATGATGGGCGTTGCCGCTGGTATCGCAACCACAGGCAAACTGGTATTCGCAAGTTCTTTTGCTATGTTTGCAGCAGGCAGAGCTTTTGAGATCGTAAGAAACAGTATCGGTTACCCCCACATCAACGTAAAGATCGGTGCAACACACGCAGGTATCTCCGTTGGTGAGGACGGTGCTACACATCAGTGTAACGAGGATATCGCTCTTATGAGAACTATCCCCGGTATGACCGTTATCAACCCCGCAGATGATGTTGAGGCTAAGGCGGCTGTTCTTGCTATGGCTGACCACGTAGGCCCTGTATATATGAGATTTGGCAGACTTGCTGCTCCTATCTTCAATGACGCTTCCACATACAAGTTTGAGCTTGGCAAGGGCGTTCAGCTTAAAGACGGCAAGGACATCACGATCATCGCAACAGGCCTTATGGTAGCAGAGGCTATCGAGGCAGGTAAGGCTCTCGCTGAGCAGGGAATTGACGCTCGTGTCATCAATATCCACACCATTAAGCCTATCGATCGTGATATCATCATCAAGGCTGCAAAGGAAACAGGCAAGATCATCACTGTTGAAGAGCATAGTGTTATCGGCGGTCTTGGTTCTGCTGTTGCTGATGTCGTTACAGAGGAATGCCCTGTTCCCGTTATCAAGATCGGCGTAAAGGACGTATTTGGTCACAGCGGCCCCGCGTTAGACCTGCTTAAAGAGTTCGGTCTTTGTGCTGATAATATCGTGGCTACTGCTAAGGCGGCACTGGGTAAGTGATCTGAATAGTAATTCAATATAACAGAAGGCTGTGCTTTTTTGCACAGCCTTTAAAATTATACCGAACCTTTTTGTGATTTTTCAGACTTATTAAGCGTAAATCGATTTGCAAGAGGTAAAACCTATGAATGAATATATCACAAATGAGCTGATTGAAGCTACATATCTGTTCTGTGTAAAACGGATTTCCAATACTGAAGCTGCAAAGGATCTGTCACAGGATATTCTGTACGAAGCCCTGCGTGTTACTTCAAGTGGAAAGGAATTTGTAAGCTTTTATTCGTGGTACTGGAAAATGGCTAGAAATAAATACGCAGATTACATTGCGAGTATGCAGAATTCTGCTTTGCCACTCGAAACCGCAGGCGGTATGGCGGCGGAAATGTCACAGCCTATTGAAAGTATTATCGCCGCAGAGGATATATCACAGCTTAATTTCTCCCTGTCAAGGCTTGCATCAATTCATCGTGAGATCATCATAAGTTTTTACCTCAAAGAGCAGACTGTCAGACAAATTGCAAATGAACTAGGTATTCCCGAAGGAACAGTAAAACGCCGTTTGTTTGACGCAAAGAAAAATCTGAAAGAGAGGTTTGAAAATATGAACAATATAGGAAAAACTGCTTACGCTCCCGCTGATGTAAACTGGTTCTGGGGATATTCTGCAATGAAAGCATCACTTCTTATGAGTAGCTCTAAAATCTGTCCACAGGTTATGGTTATCTGCCGTAGCGAAGCAAAGACGGTAAACGAAATTGCAGACGAGATGGGAGTAGCGCCCCTTTATCTTGAAGAAATAATAGAAAAGCTTTTTAACACAGGACTTCTTATTTCTCCTGTAAAGGGTAAATATATCGCAAACCACTGCATTTTCCCACACCAAAAGTATACCGAAGCGAATATTTTAGCCTGCAATATTTTTCACGATGACGGCTATGCGGAAAAAATTAACAATATTCTTTTTGGCTTAAAGGATAAAATCACCGCTCTTGATTTTTACGGAAATGATTTTGATTACGGATATCTGTTATGGATTCTATATGTAGTGGCAAGCTATAACTTAGGTGGTCAAGGAAGATATCATTATATCAAAAAATACGGCATAAAGAATGAAGTGGAAAGAGAATACAGAATGACTATGCACTATACCCTTGCTGACGAAAGCTTTGATGATTCTGTATGGGAAAAGCTGAAAGACCGTGGCTGGTCTTGCCTTCATCAGGATTTTACAACCTCTGAATATGGAAAAATCGAATTTGTAAATAATTATGAGCTTGAGCCGTTTCCAAATGACAAAGAAGATGACAACGACTGGCGCAGAGGTCGCGACAGATGGGTTGACGGAAACAATATTGCTCTGCTTATTGCATTATCAGAAAATCCCGATAAAAAGCTGTCTGTTCACGAAGAAGCTATGGCGGCTGATTTCCTTGAAAAAGGCTTGCTGAAAAAGGATAATGACAAGCTTATTGTTCAGCTTCCGATTTTCAGACGTGAGATTTACAATAAAATCTGTGACCTTGTAAGTGCTGAAGTAAAGCCTCTTGCCGAAGAATATGCCGACAAGGTAAGTGAAGGTGTTGAGAAAATTCTTCTGCCATACGTCCGCAAGGATTTAATGAGCAACTTTATTCACTGGGATATGTTGATGTTTTTACAGCGGACGGGAACGATGTTCTATTACGGTTGGGATAAGGCACTTGCACAGCCTGAGGATTATTCAAGATCAGCCGCAGGGCTTTATATACTTATCTAATAGAAAAGCGGAGCAACCAAGCTCCGCTTTTTTTATATTCAATTACTTATTCTCTTCCTCACGGAGTTTTCTGAAATTCCAAGCGTCACGGCACATTTCTTCAAGTGTCTTTTCAGCCTTCCAGCCAAGCTCCTTTTCAGCGAGAGTGGGGTCTGCGTATGTAGCGGCAGCGTCACCGGGACGGCGTTCGCCAATGGTATAGCCGAGGTCGATATTGTTTACCTTTTCAAATGTATCCAGTATTTGAAGTACAGAGTAACCGTTTCCTGTACCGAGGTTGTATGCAAGTGCACCGTTTGAATTTCTTGCCTTTTTGATAGCGGCAACGTGGCCCTTTGCAAGGTCTACAACGTGGATATAGTCACGGACGCAAGTGCCGTCGGGTGTGGGATAGTCGTTGCCTGCAACGCTTAAAACATCACGTTTGCCGGTTGCCTTGTCAAGAACGATAGGCATAAGGTTGTTGGGAATACCGTTGGGATCCTCGCCGATCTTTCCGCTTTCGTGAGCACCTACGGGGTTAAAGTAACGGAGAAGTATCATACTCCACTTGTCACTTGCAGCAGCCATTTCACGGCAGAGGTTCTCTATGATAAGCTTTGTGCTGCCGTAGGGATTGATAGCAGAGAGGGGGAAATCCTCCTTAACAGGGACGGTTGCGGGAATACCGTATACAGTCGCCGAGGAACTGAATACAAACTTTGTGCAGCCGTATTTCTTCATACATTCGAGGATATTGAATGTTCCTCTGAGATTGTTGGAGTAATACATCAGCGGCTTTTTTACGCTTTCAGGAACGCACTTGTATCCTGCAAAGTGTATAACAGCCTCAATATCGTTTTCGGAGAAAATCTCATCAACAGCGGCCATATCCAGCATATCCGCCTCATAGAATTTAAAATCCTTGCCTGTTATCTCACGAATTCCGTCAAGTGCTTTGGAATTGGAGTTGTAGAAATTGTCCATAACAACGATCTCTTCGCCTGCATTAAGAAGCTCAACGCAGGTGTGAGAGCCGATAAAACCTGCTCCGCCTGTAACTAAAATAGCCATAATGTATGACCTCCGTTTATTAAATGATACATATTTATTATACTATTTATGCGGCTTGTTGTCAATCGGTTTTCTTTAAAAACGTGGGTTAAAATTGCAAGTTTGTAGTTGATTATTTGAGTACATAAACCTTGCAGGGCGTCTTGTTTTATGTTATAATATATTTAGTATATAATAGTTATTTCTATATTTTCGCACATACAGATGATACTGTATGAAAGAGGCACATTCTCTGATACTCCGATTGCCTACACAATTTACAACAAGGAGAATAAAATGGGACAGTTGATAAATACAAGCCTGATAATTCTGGGTACGATTGCTCTGCTTACAGGTATCTCATTTTTTATAAAAGAAAAAAAGGCAGGTATTATTCGTATATATCTGTTGGTATCCGGCTTTTTCGCCGCTTTATGGTGTTATAGTTATGGCTTGATGGGAATGTATTCGGATATGCAGTCGATATTCTTATCCCGTATGTTTGGATTGATCGCCATAGACGGATATCTGCTTTGCCTTATGATACTGATTGCAAATCTGATACATTTCAATAGAAAGTATACCTACATATTTATAGTGGTATATTCGGTACTTGCAGTCGGAGATATCGTACTGTTTTCTCCTTTGGGTAACCATACTTTTGTAGAGATAGACGGTCGTACATCATTTACGACTGAGCCGTGGTTCGGCGGTACTTATCATAAAGTATTTTTGGCTGTTGCGGTGCTTATGCTGTTTCTTGTTGGTTTTACCTGGCTTTTCAGCCGAAAAACGACCCAAAACAGAAAATTAGTGCTTGTAATGGTATGTGCACATCTGTTTCTGCTTGTTTCTATGATACCGGATACTATTCTGACTATGTTTGGTGTGCCTTACTTCCCGTCGACCTGCTATGGTGTTATGGTTTCTTACCTTATCACATGGTATAACTGTGTACATAATAATGCACTTGCGATCACTTTGCAGAACGTCAGCACCTATGTCTATCAGGGAACAAATGTAAATATTCTGGTCTTTGATATGGCGAAGAAGTTTTATATGGGAAATGACTCTGCCAATGAATTCTTTGGGATAAAAGAGGACTCGGATATAAGCTTATCCGATCTGTTCGACATATCTCCCGAGGAGGCGGAAGAATGTCTGGATAATGTCCTTGCAGGAACAATTAACGAGATAAAGCTCCACACCGTAAAGGACAGCAAAAGCTGTGCATTGCACTTTACAGTGGGTAAGGACAAGAAAAACACAGCTTACTGTATCGTTATCTTCGTTTATGATCTGACTAAGGAAGAAGAAATGATGGAAGATCTCAAAAGGGCAAACGAGGCAAAAAGTGATTTTCTTTCCAATATGTCGCACGAGATACGAACACCTATCAACGCTATCATCGGTATGAATGAAATGGTGTTAAGAGAATCGGTCGATGATAATGTATTGGAATATGCAAACTCGATACGTTCTTCTTCGCAATCTCTTCTGTCTATCATAAACGATGTATTGGATATTTCCAAGATAGAATCCGGAAAAATGGAGATCGTAGAGTCCAACTATGAATTATCTTCTCTTGTTGTTGATTGCTATAACATAATCATTTCGAGAGTGAAAGAAAAGGGGCTTGATCTTTATATCGATTGCAATGAACATACTCCCAATTTGCTTTATGGTGATATCTCACACATACGGCAGATAATCACGAACCTTCTGACCAATGCTGTAAAATATACCGAAAAAGGGGATATACGCTTCTGTATAACAGGAGAAAAGCAAAATGAACAGTGGTTGCTAAAAATCATAGTAAAGGACACGGGCATTGGTATCTCGAAAGAGAATATCGACAAGCTGTTCGGAAAATTCGAGCGATTTGATCTTCAAAAAAACCGCAATATAGAAGGTACAGGTCTTGGCTTGAATATTGTTAAAAAATTTGTTGAACTTATGAACGGAACGATATCGGTAGAAAGCGAATACGGAAAAGGCTCTGCCTTTTCCGTATGCATTCCTCAGAAGATCGTAGACCCGATACCTGTCGGAAAGATAGATATAGATTCTATTGTGGCAGATGTATCGGCTAACGACTATAAATGCGATTTTATTGCACCTCAGGCAAGAATACTGGTAGTAGACGATGTTTCGGTAAATCTGAGTGTATTTGTCAATTTGATAAAAGATCACAAAATGCAGGTAGATACCGCTTTAAGCGGACAGGAATGCTTAACTCTTACAAAACAGAATCTGTATGATATCATCTTTATGGATCATATGATGCCCGAAATGGACGGAATAGAAACTCTGCACCATATTAAGGCTGACAATGATAATCCGAATAAAGATACAACGGTCATTATGCTTACAGCAAACGCTCTTATCGGTATGAAGGAAATGTATCTTGAAAAGGGATTTTCGGATTATCTGTCAAAGCCTATCGTTCCCGATAAGCTGAATAAAATAATTGACCATTATCTATCTGATGACAAAAAGATATCTGACGCTGTTTCGGATAAAAATCAGTTGACAGAAAGAGCGGAAGTTCCCGATACATTGACAAATGCTGATGATGATCCGCTGAAACAACTTAAAGCATTGATACCCGATGTAAATATCAAAAAGGCTATGCTCTATTGTTCGGACAGTGAAGATCTCTACCTTGAATTTCTGAAAGAATACGCCACAAACGGAAGATATGATAGAATTGCAAAGGCGTATCAGGATAAAGATATGAAGATGTATGCAATAGAGGTTCACACCTTAAAAAGCACTTCAAAGACATTAGGTTTTGATAGTCTGTCAGCAATGGCAGAGAAACTTCAATATGCCGCCGAGAAAAACGATATGGATACCGTCAATAGTATCCATACCGATATGATGAGGCTTTACGAAGAGATAATTTATGCGTTAAAGAACGTGCTGCACTATGGTACATAGATTTATGTATCTGCAAAGAAATGATATATGGAACTTTGATGAAGTTTACCAATGGAATTTTTTCTTAAAATCGGTATAGCATATTTCGCATATCCAATGATATTCGTTTTCTGTACAATACGCTTCGTTTAGAGTTTCGGGATATTCGTTTATCTTGTCCCAGCAAAACGCACAAAGTTCGTGGTCTGAACTTTTGTTTTTCCTTTCGCTATATTTAATACGTTTTTGTTTTACATCGGAAAGATATTCTTCTTGCCCATTTAATCGTCAATCGTCCATTGTAATCACCTCTTGAGAAATGTTAATTACAAACAAAAAGCCTCGCTTTTAAAGGGTTAAGACCAAAAAGCGAGGCTTTAATTCAGCTTTGAAACCTACGTTTAGGCTAGATATTACTTCATAGCCTCTTCAACAGCAACTGCACAAGCAACTGTTGCACCAACCATAGGGTTGTTACCCATACCGATAAGACCCATCATCTCAACGTGAGCGGGAACGGAAGAAGAACCTGCAAACTGAGCGTCGGAGTGCATACGGCCCATAGTATCTGTCATACCATAGGAAGCAGGACCAGCTGCCATATTATCGGGGTGAAGTGTACGACCTGTACCACCACCGGAAGCTACGGAGAAGTACTTCTTGCCCTTCTCTGTGCATTCCTTCTTGTATGTGCCTGCAACGGGGTGCTGGAAACGTGTGGGGTTAGTGGAGTTACCTGTGATGGAAACGTCAACGCCTTCCTTCCACATAATAGCTACGCCCTCTGTTACATCGTTAGCACCGTAGCAGTTAACCTTGGAACGCAGACCGTCGGAGTAAGCCTTGCGGAATACTTCCTTAACTTCGCCTGTGTAGTAGTCCATCTCTGTTTCAACGTATGTGAAGCCGTTGATACGAGCGATGATCTGAGCAGCATCCTTACCAAGACCGTTAAGGATTACACGCAGGGGCTGCTTACGAACCTTGTTAGCCTTCTCAGCGATACCGATAGCACCCTCAGCGGCAGCGAAAGACTCGTGGCCTGCGAGGAATGCGAAACACTCTGTTTCCTCTTCAAGAAGCATCTTGCCGAGGTTACCGTGACCAAGACCTACCTTACGCTGGTCAGCAACAGAACCGGGAATGCAGAATGCCTGTAAGCCCTCGCCGATAGCAGCAGCAGCGTCAGCAGCTCTTGTGCAGCCCTTCTTGATAGCGATAGCACAGCCTACTGTGTAAGCCCACTTAGCGTTCTCGAAGCAGATGGGCTGAATGCCCTCAACGAGCTTGTAGATGTCAAGACCCTTAGCCTTGCAAACGTCAGCACACTCTTCGATAGAGTTGATGCCGTATTCCTTGAGAACAGCGAGAATCTGGGGTTCTCTTCTGTCGTAAGATTCAAATAAAGCCATTGTTTTCTACCTCCTATTACTGCTTTCTGGGGTCGATGATCTTAACAGCATCAGCAACACGGCCGTACTGACCCTTTGCCTTCTCAAATGCTGTGTTAGCATCGTCGCCGCCCTTGATGAAGTCCATCATCTTGCCGAAGTTTACGAACTGATAGCCGATGATCTCGTTATCTTCGTTAAGAGCAATACCTGTTACGTAACCGTCTGTCATTTCGAGGTAACGGGGACCCTTTGCGAGAGTACCGTACATTGTACCTACCTGAGAACGAAGGCCCTTACCGAGGTCTTCAAGACCTGCACCGATTACAAGACCGTCCTCGGAGAAAGCGGACTGGCTTCTGCCGTATACGATCTGGAGGAACAGCTCTCTCATAGCTGTGTTGATAGCGTCACAAACGAGGTCTGTGTTAAGAGCCTCGAGAATTGTTCTGCCGGGGAGGATCTCAGCAGCCATAGCTGCGGAGTGTGTCATACCGGAACATCCGATTGTTTCAACAAGAGCCTCCTGAATAACGCCGCCCTTAACATTGAGGGACAGTTTGCAGGTACCCTGCTGAGGTGCACACCAGCCAATACCGTGTGTGAAACCGTTGATGTCTGCGATCTCCTTAGCCTTTACCCACTTTGCTTCCTCGGGGATAGGTGCCGCACCGTGAGCAACGCCCTGCTTCACGGGACACATGTTTTCAACTTCATGAGAATAAGTCATTTGAGTTTGAACTCCTTTCATATTTTGAATGGGGTCATAAGACGCCAAACATACATTTATATTATACAGCAATCCTTACCTTTTTGCAATAGGTTGTGAAAAATTTTTCAATATAATTATCCCTGACAGACTTGATTTTTTTACAGTAAAGTAGTACAATATAATAGTATATAAGACAGCTGTTTGGAGGGACTGAAATGAAACTCAACTGGAACCAGAAATATCTGACGATAGCCGCCTATGCGGTGGGTGCAATAATCGTAAGTGCATTAGGAATAATGCTCATATTTAATTATGATACGGTTATGTCTAAGCTGTCTGTGTTAAGCTCTGCGGTCATTCCTATCTTGATAGGCATTTTCCTTTCATATATTCTTAATCCGATGATGATGTTCTGGGAAAAGCGTGTATTTAAAAAGATGTCCTCTTCTAAGGATAAAAAGAAACAGTCAGCCGCAAGAGGTCTGTCCCTCACTATAACAATGCTTGTTGTTGTTTTGGCACTTGTTTTGTTTGTGGTAATGGTAATTCCTCAGTTGATCGAAAATATCGTTGCTATCTTCTCGAATATGGATTCCTACATTGCGACTGTAAGGGACTTTCTCAACAAGACTTTTGAAAACAATCCTATGATACTGGAATTTATCGGAAACCCCCTTGACGATTTCACGAAATTCATCAGTGATATCTGGCAGAGCTACTCTGACGAGCTGCTTGGCTTTGCGGGAAATGTGGCGTCGGGAATATGGACTGTCCTTTCCGCTATGTATAATGTCATTATCGGTCTGATAATATCCATATATCTTCTTGCGAAAAAGGAGATGTTTATCGGACAGACCAAAAAGCTCATCTTTTCCTGTATGAAGGTCAGCACGGCACAGCGTTTTCTTGCGGTATGCCGTGAGGCAAGTAAAAAATTCCTCGGTTCTATTATGGGTAAGATAATCGAGGCGTTCATCGTTGCGGCTATTGCTTTTATAGGTTGTTCTATTATGGGTATGCCGTATTCACTGCTTATTGCGGTCATTATGTTCGTGTTCAACCTTATTCCCTTTGTCGGCCCTATTATCGGACTTATTCCCACAACACTGCTTTTACTGTTGTCCGAAACACCGATAATGGCACTCTGGTATCTCATATTTATGATAATACTTCAAAATGTTGACGGAAACATTATCGCTCCGTGGATACTGGGAGATTCCACAGGACTTCCTGCGGTGTGGATACTTATCGCTATCCTTCTGGGCGGTGCGTTGTTCGGCGTACTGGGAATGTTTCTGGGAGTTCCTGTTTGTGCGGTCGTCTATATGCTGTTCAAGGAGTTTGTGGAGGGCAGACTGCGTAAGAAAAAGCTTCCCCGCCACACCAACGACTATGTGGGAGATGTAAGCTACATCACGCCTGACTATGTTTGTGAGGAGAACGGAAATGAGGGCATTGCGGCTGTTACATCGCCTGAGATACACAAGCCCACGTTCAAAGAAGTTCTTGTCGGCAAGAAAAAAGAATATCAGGAACGTTTTCATATAAAATCCAAGGATAAGACAGATAATAAAAAATAATGAAAGATCCCTTTGCATAGAGTATATGCAGAGGGATTTTTGTGTTTTATGACAATTATGGGGTGTGAAATTATTGCACAAAAACTATTTACATTTAACAATGAAAGTGGTATAATATAACTATATTTAGTCCTTTGAACAGTGGTAAGCGGGACGAAACGGTTTAATACTTTAATTTGAAAGGAATGTCAGCCTATGTCTAATACAATTTTAATAACAGGCGGTGCTGCCAGCGGAAAGTCCAGATGGGCGGCAACGTATTTTGCTGCCTGTGACTATGTTCTTTATCTACGCTCGGGCGAGTCGGTCGATGCGGATACGCTGGGCCGTATAGAGTACGGCAACAAACAGCACGGTGTAGAGTGGGATATCGTAACAGGTGCTTCTAAGGATCCTAAGCAGTATTTTACCGATCATAAATTCGTGATATTTGACAGCCTCAGTACATATACATCGGGCATTATCTCTGAGATGTGTTCTGACCCTGCGAAAATGGACGAGGAAACACGCAAGGAGATCGAAAGACGTGTCATCAACGATATTACCGAGATGTACGACCACATAAACGAGATAGAGGGAAGTCTCATCGTAATAACGCTTGAAACGGGCTTTTCGGTTACTCCCGAAAACCGTGCACAGGCTATTTTCAGAGAGATACTCGGAAACGTCAACCAGCGTATTGCAAATATGAGTGACGAGGTGTACTTCTCCGCAAGTGGTATCCAGTTCAAGATCAAGTAAGCATATTTTATAAATAGTAATCAGAAAGGAAATTATCAGTATATGACATTTGAAGAATTTATTATGCAGGCAAGAGAAATGAATGCCTCCGATATTCACCTTACAGTTGGTGCTCCCACAGTTGTCAGAGTAAACGGCGAACTCAGAAAGTATACCGAGCTTAGCGATCAGGTCGTAAACCGCACTATCCTTTCAATTCTTTCTGCTGAGCAGGAGAAGATGCTTACAGAGGGCCACGACATAGATTTCAGCTTTGAGCTTAAAAACGGTGCAAGACAGCGTGTAAATGTATTCCGTCAGAGCGGCAAACTTGCGGCTTGTATCCGTCTGCTGAATGCTGAGATACCCACCCTTGAAGAACTGAAAATGCCCCCCATACTTCTTGAATTTGCAAAGAAACGCCGTGGTCTTGTTCTTGTTACAGGTCCTACCGGTGCAGGTAAGTCCACAACTCTTGCGGCTATGGTAGAGTATATCAACAGAACACGTGCGTGTCACATCATCACGATCGAAGATCCTATCGAGTATCGCTATACACAGCAGAAGGCTACTATCCACCAGCGTGAGCTTGGCAGAGATGTTCCTACATTCGCCAGTGCCCTCCGCAGTGCCCTGCGTGAAGACCCCGATGTAATCCTTATCGGTGAGATGCGTGACTATGAAACTATCTCCCTTGCTATGACAGCGGCAGAAACAGGACATCTTGTATTCGGTACACTGCATACTTCCAGTGCGGCACAGACTATCGACCGTATCATTGATGCTTGTCCTATCCACGCACAGGATCAGACACGTTCGCAACTTGCGAATATGATCCAGGGTATCGTTGCACAGACGCTTGTTCCCACAAGCGACGGCAAGGACAGAGTTGCCGCAGTTGAAATAATGGTAGGTAACGACGCCGTTAAGAATATGATCCGCTCCAACAAGATCCCTCAGATGGAAACTATTATGCAGGCGGGTTCAAGAAACGGTATGACCACCCTCAACGACAGCCTTGCAAAGCTGTATCAGAGCAATCAGATCTCTTACGAAACTGCTTTGGAGTATGCGACAGAGAGAGGCGAAATGGAGAAGAAGCTTCTTTCGGGTCTGAAATCATAAATAGATATGATATGCCCCTTGAAGGAATTACCTTTCAAGGGGCGTTTTTATGTCAGAAGCGAGAGGGAATCGGATATTATCTCACCGAGAAGCTCGGCGGTGTAGACTGCCTCGTCAAGGGAGTTTGCGTGGCTGCCTATCTCTATCAGCAGAGAGCCTGTGGATATGTGCTGATTATAATTGCGGTAATCGAACAGGACTGCCCGTGCAAGGGTAGGGTGCATAAGCTCGGCGGAGTTTTGAAACAGTGCTGCGAGCTTGAAGTTTTCCATATAGTTCGGCATATTATATTGACCGTTGTCGCAGCCGGTTATTATCATAAACTGGGCGGCGTTTTTTCCGTCTATCTCGGTAAAAGGTGCTATACGGCTGCCGTCGGTATCGCTTATAGCGTCACGGTGGAGGTCTATAATTATTTTTATGGACGGGTATTCCTCCAAAATGCCGAGTATGGTTTTCTCGCTGCGGTCGTATGCCCCCGTGTAGGTGGGGTAGTCGTGTATCGTTCCGTCGTGCAGAACGGATATTCCGTTGTCGGCGAGAGTCTGCGACAGTGCTTCACCTACTGCTATCATATTGTGTCGGCTGTCACGGGTACGGAAAGGAAAATCGTTATCAAAATAATCACGTTGGTATGGCTCGTAGCTTTCAGTGGTGTGGGTATGTATTATAAGCACCTGTGGTTCGGGGGAGTTCAGCTCTATCTCGATATCGGGAAGTTCCTTTGCAGCGGCAAGTAACGATTCGTTGGTATCGTCTGTGCAGTTGCGTACCTGTGCACCGCTGGCAAGGGTGAGATATTCTCCTGTGTTGTAATCTCCGTAGGTGCGGCGGGATATAACTCCGCTGTTGTTTCCTGCGGCGGTGTAATCAAGACCGTCGTCAAATTCCAATATATTCTGTGAAATAACTATTGCACTGTTTTGTCGCTGCGGCTCTTGTTGTGATTCGGTCGGCGTAGTTGCAGAAGTAGATATTGTAGTTGTTACGGTAGAAGTTACAACAGGCTCAGGCTGTGATACGGGAGGCTCTGTTTCCGGTGCGGCATCAGACAGGGGAGCGTCCTGCGGTGCGGGGGAGGTGCTTTCGGTAAGCGGCACTCCTGCTGAAATATATGCGGTCTTTCGTATGATATCCGCAGATACGGATAGAAATTCTCCTGCGGTTGAGCCTGATAAAAGTATTGAAACAGGTATTACGGAAATGGCAGAAATAACTGCCACGGCTTTTTTTATCCTCATTGTTTGTCCTCCGTGGTTTTTGTACTATTTATATGTATGAGGAGAGCTCTGTATGACGGATAAGTTGACTTTTGGCGATGTCGGTGCTATAATTATCGAAAAACCGACAGGAGGGGTAATATGAGAGAGCTTGAAACAGAGAGATTAAGACTGCGTGTGATAACATCAGAGGATACAAAGGCTATCTATGAAAACTGGGCGAGCGACCCCGAGGTGGTCAAGTATCTTACGTGGAATGCACACGAGGATATCTCGGTCACGAAAGAGATAATGGATTTCTGGATAAAGGAATATGAGAAGGAGGATTGCTACCGATACGGTATTGAGCGAAAACAAGACGGCGAGCTTATGGGTATGATAGATGTGGTAGGATTCCACCACGGCGACCCTGTTATAGGTTATTGCTCAGGCAGAAAATATTGGGGCTGCGGATATATGACGGAGGCACTTAAAGCTGTAATGCGTGAGCTTTTCTCTGACGGGTATGAAACGATAGTTATTGAGGCGGTGCGAGAAAATATAGGCAGTAACCGTGTTATTCAAAAAGCAGGCTTTGAACTTGTGGCGACCCGTGAAGATGACCTGTCGCAGCTAAAATCCGAAAAGGTAGTGATAAATTCTTACAGGGCAAGAAAAAATAATTTTCCCTCTTGACAAAATGTTGTGACAGTGATATACTATCACTAGAATATGTTGAAATGCGATGATAGGAAACAAAGCTTTGACGCAGTTTTCAGAGAGCCGTTGTTTGGTGCGAAACGGTAATGTGGCTTAGTTATAACTCCTCCTTGAGCAGAATGTCCGAACACTTTTGTCAGTAGGGCGTTACGGTTTCTCCCGTTATAGAGATACGCATTGTTTGATGCGGATGAGTGGGCGTATTTTTATACGTCAATCAGAGTGGTACCGTGGAGTTTACAGCTTCATCTCTTGAATGAGATGGAGCTGTTTTTGTTTTTACGGTGCATATTGCTTGGTGCAGCTTCAACGATTCTGACATACTATATAACAGTTTTTGAAAGGAAGAACATTATGACACAGGCAAACAAGTATGCAAGACGTTATTTTATGCCGCCATTCCCCTGTATGGACTGGGCGGAAAAGGAGTATGTAGAAAAGCCGCCGATATGGTGCAGCGTTGATCTGCGTGACGGAAATCAGGCTCTTATTATCCCTATGAGCCTTGAAGAAAAGTTGGAATTCTTTCAGCACCTTGTAAGGGTTGGTTTTAAGGAGATAGAGATCGGTTTTCCTGCTGCCTCCGACACTGAGTATGAGTTCTGCCGAGCACTTATCGAGCGTGACCTTATCCCTGATGATGTTTCGGTGCAGGTGCTGACCCAAAGCCGTGAGCATATCATCAAAAAGACATTTGAGGCACTGGAAGGCTGCAAGAATGCAGTGGTACATCTGTATAATTCCACCTCCGTTGCACAGCGTGAGCAGGTGTTCAGAAAGAGCAAGGAGGAGATAATCGAGATCGCCGTTACAGGTGCAAAGCTCCTCAATGAATACAAGGCGAATACAAAGGGCAACTTCCGTTTTGAGTATTCACCCGAAAGCTTTACAGGTACAGAGCCTGAGTTTGCAATGGAGATATGCAACAAGGTAATTGATATATGGCAGCCCACTCCTGATAATAAGGTTATCATCAATCTGCCTGTTACCGTTGCGGAATCTATGTCCCACGTTTATGCACAGCAGGTGGAGTATATGTGCAAGACCCTCCACAGCAGAGAAAATGTTATCGTATCTCTTCACCCGCATAATGACAGAGGCTGTGCGGTGGCTGATACGGAGCTGGGTTTACTTGCCGGTGCTGACCGTGTAGAGGGAACGCTGTTCGGCAATGGTGAGCGTACAGGAAATGTCGATATAATCACACTGGCACTGAATATGTATTCCCACGGAGTAGAGCCGGGGCTGGATTTCACGAATCTCCCCGAAATAACCGAAATATATGAGCGTCTGACAAGAATGCACGTTTATGAAAGAATGCCTTACAGCGGCAGACTGGTATTTGCGGCTTTCAGCGGCTCTCATCAGGACGCTATTGCAAAGGGTATGATGTGGCGTGAGGAAAAAGCCCCCGAGCATTGGAACGTTCCATATCTGCCTATCGATCCCAAGGATCTCGGCAGAGAATACGAGGGAGATGTTATCCGTATCAACAGTCAGTCGGGCAAGGGCGGTATCGGCTATCTTATGGAGCAGACCTACGGAATTTCTATGCCGCCTAAGATGCGTGAGCATTTCGGCTATATGGTCAAGGGAGTTTCCGACAGGGCACACAAGGAGCTTATGCCCGAGGAGATATACGATATTTTTGCAGAGAACTATCTTAACCGTGAGGGCAATATCAAATATGTATCCGCACATTATACACAGGGAGATCTTATCTCTACGTTCCTTACAGTAGAGATAAACGGAGAAAAGCGTACCTTCACAGGAGCGGGTAACGGTCGCCTTGACGCAGTATCCAACGCCCTTAAAAATGGTATGGGTATTGACTATGCTATTACAACGTTCTCGCAGAATGCTATGGAGCAGGGCTCGACATCTAAGGCAGCGTCTTATATAGGTATTACCCTCCCTGATGGTACAGTAAGCTGGGGAGCGGGTATCCATACTGATATTATTGTTGCATCCGTACTTGCACTTATCTCCGCAGTGGATAATTCGGGAATTGTTTGATTTATAATATTATGGCGGCACATTGAAAAATGTGCTGCTTTTTTATAAAAAAGTGTGTCGTAATAGTTGAAAAACACAAAAAAGTATGCTATAATTACTACATATAGTATGTTCGATACGTATTATATAGGGATATACAGATATTAAAGGCAAGTAATTGAGGAAAGAGAGTATTGTTATGAAATGTCCTGAATGCAGCTGTGAAGAAAGCAAGGTAATCGACTCACGCCCCACCGAAAACAAAGTCCGCAGACGCCGTGAGTGTATTAGCTGTGGTCATCGCTTTACGACCTATGAGATAATTGAAGAGATACCTCTTATGGTCATCAAAAAGGATAATTCCATTGAGCCGTTTGACAGGGAGAAGCTTGTGGAAAGGCTTTGCCGTGCAGCGGTAAAACGTCCTGTTAAGCTTGAAACTATCGAAAATATGGTTGAAGAGGTTGCGGCGGAACTGAAAAATTCACTCCAAAGAGAGATAACCTCTGACAAGATCGGTGAAATGGTACTGCACAAGCTGAAAAATATAGATCACGTTGCGTATATACGTTTTGCGTCGGTTTACAGAGAGTTCACAGACGTTGATAGCTTTATGAGGATAATTTCCGAACTTGCCGAAGACGCAAAGAAGTAAAATACCTATATTGCATAATAAGAGCCTCAGCAGATAGTCTGAGGCTTTTTTATGTTTGTGATAAGGTTTTGTGAATATTGAGTATAAAAAGTTGAAAAAAAGGGAAAAGATATTGTGTATTATTTTCTCGAAATGAGTATTGACATTTTGGACGCAAGATGATATAATACAAAAGCTGTCTGACGAAAGAGCGAAAGCGGATCGGAAATCGGCTCGAAAAAAGTTTGAAAAGAATTTGAAAAAAGTACTTGACAAACCGAAAAGAGTATGATATAATAGACAGGCTGCTGAAAAGCGGATATC
>JAZUSC010000056.1:0-94718 GCA_045606505.1 Oscillospiraceae bacterium | reverse complement strand
GTGAGTGCCAAGAATAATATTCATATCGGAAGAGGGAATACTGCCGCCGTATTCCAAAACAAAGCGGTTTAAAGCCTCTGTATCAAGGTGCTCCTTGATAGTAGGCAGAATAATACTACCATCGGTCTGCCAATCAAGCAGCTCAACATTCACTTCATTCCAGTCGGTCAGGGTGTCCTCGTCGGAGTCTGCACCGTTGTCGGGGTCAAGCACATTGTCAAGGGTTATTGCACACCAGTCTGTGGGCAGAAGCACGTTGTACACCGTTTTGGGCTCTGCTGTGTAGGTGCAGATGTGGTCATACAGATCTCTTGTAGAAGAACTGCTGAATGTTTCGTTCATACCGTTGGTCTTGGCTATTGCGTCTGCAACCTTCTTTGCATATGAAGAAGAGATATATCTCCAGCCCCTGGGCGGTAGTTCGGAATAATTGTACTCTAATTTATCACAGGCATTGAGCTGATCAAAATACCCTATACCCACATTTGTAGCACCGTTCATCAACTGAACAATAAACTTGGACGCGTTTTCCTTAAAAACGACTTCATTTATCAGTTTCGAAAACGCAGTTCCTCTGTTTACGTATGCCGAAGTATATTTGTAATCGATTGTATTCAATGCACCGATAAGCTCGTTGTCATTTGTGAACCAGGTATCAGGACTTAAGATAGACGCTCTGTTAAGGTCGTATGTAATCACACATACTCTTACATTCGTTTCGCCGTAGCGATCCATAAGCAGACGCATCACGCCTGTGATCATATTTTTTTGTGATTCAAAAGTAGAACTCATCGTTCCGTTAGTCTGCAATAAGAATGCCACGTCAACAGGCGTAGCCACCTTGACAGGAGTAAGTCCCGACACGGTATGGGAAGAAGCTTCTGCGGCAGCAGCAAGCATCACCGGGGCATCAATGCTGCTTAACATCACAGTTTCTAATTCGAGAGCTTCCTCTGTTCCTTCAACAGCTTCGTCCTCAAAGTATGAAAATCTTGTTTCTTCTTCGGTGAAAGAATATTCCTCGGTTTCGCTGTCTTCACTTGCGGCGAGCATTACAGCATTCTCTGACATAAGCATAAACGGTGTGGGCTCAGACAGATCTCCACCCTGGACCATATAAAACCACTTATCCATATCGATAACGCAGTAAGTTCCAAGCTCGTCTGTTTCAGCAGAAATGGTGTTATTCTCCGCGTCAACGACCGTTTCAATGGGGAGGAGCATATTTATGTCCTCAAAGTACTTGAATACATTATACCTCTTTATTCCCTGCAAGTCAACCCATTCTTCGGAGTAGATACCGTTTGTGTTCTCAATATACTCCTCGCTTATCTCGAATACGAGCTTTGCACGTTCCACCTCGCCTGAAATATAGCTCAGGTCAAATGTGCCGCCAAGCTGAGCGGGATTGCCTGTAACTGCGGAATACCTGCTGCTTCCCGCAACGAGATTTTTAGCGGAGTTACCTGTGGCGGTGAGCTCAACAGTGAGCTTGTAGGGGCTTTCCTCTGTGTTGATCTCAGCTAAGGTGTCGCTGTCGGCGGAGATGGTCTGCTCTGCCTTGTACTCTGAGTCAGGCACACCAAAGGTCTCGGGATCGTTTGGATCAAGCCCGAGTGCTATGTCGTCGCCGTCGCTGAGTGTATCTTCGTCAGTGTCTGTATTCAGCGGGTTGGTGTTGGTTTCGTTTATCTCCGCAAAATCGGACAGATCATCGTTGTCAGTATCGGCAGAGGACGGGGAAGTGCCAAGCTCTAGCTCCTGTGCATTGGTTAGTCCGTCGCTGTCAAGGTCGTCCTCGGCGTCGTTTACGCCGTTTTCGTCAGTGTCGTATTTCAGAGGATTTGTACATACTGTGTAAATTTCGTCATAATCAGACAGACCATCGCCATCGGTGTCTGGATCATCGGGATCTGTACCGTAGATGCCTTCTGTGTGGTCTGGAAGACCATCACCGTCAGAGTCGAGCCAGGTACAGATATATCCGCCCTCACTGTACATTGCGATAAACGGTTCAGATTCGATAGTGCCGCTTTCGGTCTCCTGCGACACCTTTATGTATTTCAAAAGGAATTCCTCGGTTATCTCGTACTTATAGGATTCCTCATCGATTACCTCGGCAAGCTTTAACCAGCCATTGTCGTTGGTGTTTTCATATACCGACACTGTACCCTCAGCAGTGGAATACCAATACACTTCAATAGCGTTTTCTTCTGCGATATACTCACCAAAGCACAGGATTATAGGTTCTTCGGTTTCAATTGGCTCATCAGGGTTCGTGGGTTCTTCAGTTTCTCCTGTTTCGCCGTTTTCACCTGACTCCCCAGTTTCGCCTGAATTATCTGGTTCTGCATCAGTTTATAAATATATGAAGGCATATGATATTAAAAACGCCTTAGTAGTAGGCGGTTTTTGCATATCGCCTATTGCATTATGGTCAGATACCGTTGTATATGCCACTTTTGCGGATGCAGCAGCTTGCGTTGCTCTGTCATTAACTGAAGATGAAACAGCAAAAGGCTTTCTTGATACATATCTTTATGTTGATGCAAGCTACCACCATTACATAACATATCCTAAATGCGGAATGTCTAAAGTTCCGTTGAAAGCTATCGAACCAAACGAAAAACGCCTTGAATGGAATCCTTTTCCCATGGACTTTATTCCTAAACAGTGGGCTGATGGAATAAATGAAATATTGACCCGAAACTCACTCTCAACATCTGATATCAACTATTTCATCTTTTCTCAGCTGAGCGATGCGTTTAATATGGAAACATTGAAATTATTAGGAATCAACGAAGAAGATAACAAATACTTTTTTGTCGGAAAAGAATATGGTTATACTGGTAATACATGCCCGATATTATGTCTTAACAGGCTATGGCACACCTATTCTCAGCCAGGCTCAAAAATCATATTGTGCACAGTTGGTGCAGGTTATTCGGTAATAATACAGTTATACGAATTTTAATATCAGGACTATATGGAAAAGCAAATACACAAAAACATATTTCACTGTTCTGGACGAGTACATTAACAAAGTGTATATATTAGCACTGCTGATTGTGCCGAGAGCATATCAGTATGCATCAGAAATTGAAAATGATAACATACGCAATGTGGTGTAAGCTTATGACAGGCAGATACTTATCGGTTGCAAAGATCATCTTTTCGAGCTTTCCATGACTCTAAAGTTGCCTGCAGTGCTGTGACATTTTTCACACCTGCATAGTGTTCGTTCCTTTTTGGGAGTTGTTTATTAATTGTGTTGACAAAAATTCTGTATTATGCTATAATTTTAAAAATATCTGTACGCACCTACCCGATATTAGCTGCTGAAAGGCTGCATTGTCAGCGCAGGGTGTTTGATGAGTACATACTTCAACGGAGGACTTTATGGAAAATACAAAGGCCAAAAAAGCATATCTCACCGCTCTGGACGAGTACATCAACAAGGTGTATATATTGGTACTGCTGCTTGTACCCGGTGCCTGTCAGTGCGCGGGTCTTGCATACACATTTGAGAAATTCATGGGCTGGCTTCCGAGCGTCAGCTGGACTGCGTTGATAATTTTCGATGTTACCTGTCTTATCTATCTCACAACGGGAATCATCCTTATTAAGACAGGCTTTAAGGATGGTCTGGTAAGGCAGAGCAGACTGAAAATAGGCAAGGTATTCCTCGTACTTATCATGCTTATCCAGTTCAACTTCATACTATATATGATACCTGCAACGGATTTCTGGGGATTTGCGTTTTTCTTTGTTATCCTCACATCGTTCTTCCTCGATTTCAAGATGGTAGCGGTTGCTTCTGCTGAAATTGCGGGCTCGCTGGTGGTTGCATGGTTCCTTTATGGGGAGATACACCTGCCTGCCGAGGGCGAGCACTTCATGGTGAATTTTCTTGATAGAATAATCTGCGTTGCACTGTCGCTACCGACCGTTGTGTTGCTTACATACCTTATCGGCAGATTTCTTGTCAATGCAAAGAAGGACGAATTGGAACACAACACAGAGAGAACTCAGAGTGTACTTAACTCTGTACAGGAGCTTTCCGGAAAGCTGGCTGCTGCAAGTGCTACCCTGTCGGAGATTGCCGTAAACGAGGGAGAATCCGCCGAAAAGCTAACAGATACAAGTGCACAGCTTATGCAGAACAGTAATATGCTCAGCCGTAAGACTGAGGAGAGCCTTTCAAATCTCGACGAACTGAACAGATGGGAGGCGGAGGTTTCCGATAATGTAGAAAAGGTCGAAACGGCATCAGTTAGATTGCTGGAGAAATCCAAGGACAACGAAGTGCTGCTTGGCAATCTCCAGACAGTAAACGGCGAGGTAACACAGGCAATGGAAGAAACCAATGCGGTTGCCGACAAGCTATCTGCTGCCGTAAAGGAAATAGGAATCACCCTGAAGCTTATCGATGATATCTCAACCAATACGCATATTCTTTCGATAAACGCTTCTATTGAAGCTGCACGAGTAGGTCAGGCCGGCAAAGGCTTTGCCGTTGTTGCACAGGAGGTAGGATCTCTTGCACAAAAGACCAAAAATTCGCTCGGTCAGGTTGAAAGAGCGATAAATAGAGTACAGGATAATGTGAACGAAATAACAATGCACGTCCAGAACAACTCACGAAAGCTGTCGCAGCAGAACGAGTATTTCTCCGATGTTTTCAGCGGAATGCAGGAAATGAGCACGCTGCTGAACACCTCCTCTGAAGCAGTTGGTCAGATGGGCAATGCCTACGCAAAACAGAACGAGGTCGTTCGTAATACAGTGCAGATAAATCAGGATATCGCGGGCAGCATACGCACGGAAAACGAACAGTTTGTATCCATTACCGCTATGGCTGAGAGCAATGCAAACGATATTGAGCGCATGACAGAGCAGATAACCTCCATAAACGATATGGTAGAGGAGATAAATAATATACTGTCTGTATAAGCACACAATAACCAACTGTATTAAATCGTTTGACTAAAAGCCAAAACTTGAGTGACGATTTCACTTTTTAAAATGAACACGCACAAAAATATATGTCAAAAAGTTCAGCTATCAACCCAAATAACAAGACCACCTGATTCTTTAACAAAAGAAAAAGGTGGTTCTTTTTTTTAGAAAAAAGACATAGGTGTGGTTAGATATATTTAACGCATTTTAATCTTGTCTATGAAACATTGCTCTATCTTGCAATGAAAAATCTCATATATTCCGTAGTAAAAAGCACAGGGTGATGTGCTTCTCTAAGTCGAGGCCAATAAATAATGCTGTATATCTCCGTTGCCTAACCCTCCATCGGAGTTAGGTTGTGAAACATCAGTGCTTCTTCTTTGACGTTGATTATGTAACACCGTGCACTGTACCGAAGAGAGCGTAAAGACCGCCGAGGAGAAGTGCGCCGACGACGGCAATGAGAATCTTGATGCCGCTGTCAACGAAGTTTTCTCCTCTCTTGGATGCGAGTAGCTGCTTTGCCTGAAGTGCCTTGAGTGTTACCTTTGTCATAAACTTGTTCATAGTGTTTTTTACCTCCATAAATGTGTTCTGAATGCAAAAAATCCGCAGATTTCTCTGCGGATTGCGTTTACTGATATTGTGTTTTTTAGATTTTCAGCGTAAATTTATGTGTAGGTTCTGCCTCAACCGAAAGTTCCTCATCAAGAGAAATAAGAATGTCGTCGAGCCTTGTGAGCCTTTGCTGAACTGTGGCGAAAGCGAGTAAATCTTCATCTTGAAAAACATAAATTCTCTGCATTTGCTCAAAAGTCCTTTGAAGCTTCATATCCGAGCCTATTGCGCCGAACAGCTCAAACTCAGAAAAAGGTTTATCCGATAAGTCGCTGCCAATTCGTTCTCTTTCCTCAATACGCTTATATGAAAGCATTGTTATAAATTCATCGGGCTGTGACAGCATTTCCTTAATTCTAGGCATTTCCATCATTACCGATAAATCAAAGATGTGCTTTGCTGTATCAAAAAGCATATTTCGTGAGTAATAGAATTCTGCAGCAAGTATTTTATCTGCAAATATTCGTTCCAGCTTTATCGTATTTACAATAAAGGGCTTTAGGTCATAATTACTTGCAAGAATTTTCTGCTGTTCGAGGGTTGCCTCGGAATAGATCAAGGCTGAAACCTCCAAAGACTCATACGGTTCGCTGATAGTGAACGATGTTGCCTCCACCTTTACTCTGCCAAAACGCTGCAGCTGATCCTGTGCGTCTATGACCGTCATAGGCTCATATACATACACACTTGTAATGCTGCCCTTGTTATTGATTGTCATCCGTTCTCGGAAAAAGCGAATACCCGTTTGCAGCTTTTTCAAGTCTACGCTTTCCCTGATTACGGGAGCAATCCCGTATTTCGACTGTAAGGTCTATATCCTCGGAAAATCTTATCATTCTTCCTATCGCCTTATATAAAGCTGTGCCACCCTTAAAATATGCTGGAAGCTCTGACTGCTTGTCTGCACAAAAGTAGCGTAAGATAATAATCCTTTTCAATAATATCCTCGCGGATGTTCGAACGCTGGCTTACCGATGAGATAAGCACCTTAAAGGCATCCTTATCCTCGTGAAGCATCATATACCATCACCTCCCGTAATAATGTCTACCGTATCCAGCACAACAGCCTGCGGATAATATCTTCTTGCATATCCAAGCAGCTTTATGGGATCAAGCAGTCTGCTTTGGATAGTCCTGTTTACTACAGCCTTTGGATTCGGAGAATCTATATGGAGCCGCCTCATATCCGAAACGGTATCTAGAATCTGCAGATACTGATAATTCTCATCGGTCACACGCACAATAGGCTTCTTTGCAATAACATGACAATTTGTGGGGAGCTTTTTGCGGTAGCCGTTGGAAATAATCTCAATATCCTTTGCTATAAGAGTGGACAGCCCGATTCTGTTAAGAAACGAAGCACCGCTTTCATAGCCTATAACTCCGTTTGTGTCCTGCGTCAACATCTGAACGGCATATCTGTCGTAATCGGGCGTTACCGTACCGAATACGGTTTCCTTTGTAAGATAATACACGCCCTTGCATATACGCTTTATCTGCTGCTCGTCTGCCATACGCTTCAGCTTGTTATTGGTGATGGTTTTAGCATTTTCCGAAGTAAGACCAAATGCCGTTTCAAGAAGCTGTGCTATCTGCGTACTCTCGAACGGCTCTCCTGCTGGGATCGCCTTGATTTTTGTTTCAAGCCATTGGCTGTATATTCCCTTTCTCACAATAATCGCCCCTTTCTAATGATATTTTAATGATATAAAATGTACCTATTTTCTTGCTTATATAATATCATATAATAATATATTTGTCAAGGGACGAATGAGATAATTACATCGACATTCCCATAGTCGGAGCAGAGCTGTCGTTACTCTGCTCCGTTTCCGCAAAAGGGGCGGACTGCTGATTCTGATTAAGGTGCTGTGCGAGGTACTGCTGATACGCCTCTATCACAGCATTGTTGAGCTGCTCTCTGAACTCCGCTGTGGTGGGAAAGCATACATCCGCATAGCTCTTGTCCTTCTTCTGATAGGTGGGCATAGAGACGAACAGTCCCTTTTTGCCGTCCACGAGCTTCAGCCCTCTGATAGCGAAACAGTCGTCGAGGGTTGCGGACGCATACGCACGAACTCCGATATCTGCGGGGGGAAATTTTCGTGTTTTTAACATCAAGCTGCATAATTTACCTCTCATTAGCCCGCGAATTCAAACATTTCCGCGACCTTTTAGATGAGATTGCTCATACAGCTTTCGCTGCTGATGTTTTTCTTGTACTTATTTTCGTCGAATACACTGTATTTCGGATCAAATACTATATAGTATTTGCAATTCCAGGTCGTATGTGCTAAACTATTATTGTCATCCATACAATTTCTTCCTTGTTTTGGTTGTGCAGTTGCCAGATCGCATCTCCATTATATCAGAAGGAGGTTACTTTTTTTACTTATCGCTAAAGCTTTTTAGACCCCCACACAGTCGGGGGCGTTATACAAAAAAGAGAGAGTTCCAAATGGAACGCTCTCTTTATATATGTCTAACTTGAGTGAAAAAGATTTCACCTTGTAATCGGAGAGCCACCCGCGAAAGCGGAGCGGGTTTCGCTAAAGCGAAAACGGATTGCCATAAGGGCAATCCGAGAGTAGCTTTTGCAATTAAAAAACCGTCCACTGGACGGTTTTTTAATATGTCTATTCTGAACAAAAAAGATATTTGCAACATAGTAATCGAGCGGCAATCCCGCGAACGCGAGCGTGTTTTGCGAAGCAAAAACGCAGTGCCATAAGGGCACTGCGAGCCGAGCGTTTGCCATTTAAAAAGAGCGTTCCTTTTTGGAACGCTCTTTTTAAATCTGGTGCAGGTGAAGGGACTTGAACCCCCACGACCTTGCGATCACTAGCACCTGAGGATAGCGTCACGATAGTGAAATTATTCCGCCTTCTTATTCCACAGCAGTGCATTCCAATCAACAGTTGCAATACATACTCCCGAAATTACGCCATTTATAACCGTTGTAGCTAAATCAACATATGGTTGCTTATCTTGATTAAATAATATGTATATATTTAGCCCAATAAAAATAATAGCATATAATAAATTTATCTGATTTCGCAATAGTGAAAATTATTATTTCAAATAATTCTTCACCGCCTCAACACTAGTTCCAACAGCTTCGACCGCATCTCTTAACTGGGACTCTGTGCAATGCAATTTACTGCACCAATATTCAACTTCCCAAACCTGATTTACATTGATTTTGGTCGGATCTTCCGGTTGTATTCTTTTCAAGTTATCCATTTTATCACCTTCCTTTCCTTTAACATATCATCAAAATGCGGTACAACTACGAAACTCACCATCTTCCATCAAACTGTCAGCTAGTATATTTTATCTGAAATAATGTATCGGTTTTTGATCTAATATCTTCCGCAACATCTTCAAACCCATTGAAATACAAATTTTCAGCAATTATATCAAACGGAGCCTTTGAATCGCCTAAGTTATATAGTTCGACATAAACTCTTTCTACTTTTTCGGTAGTAAGATCATATATCGCATAAGCCGAATGAATAATTCCATTTTTTAAGTAATGATCATAAATGTATAAATCCTCGTCGTATATGAACATCAGCGGATTCCCTTCGGAATGAACATCATAAAGCACACAAAAATCATTTTCGTTCATAATGATATAGTCAGTTTGACCAAGGTATTCCTGCGGCATTTTTTCAATAAATACATATTCCCCCATAAGGCTGTAACCGGTTGGTAAATTCAGATTTTGCGCCTTAATCTCCGTATCCCATTTATTGATAATCATATCACAATAAGCATCTATTTCGTATTCCGAAACAATTGAGACATCCGATAATTCAATTCCTTCATACCCATAGTTCTGTTGTTCAGTTATGTACTGTTCATTAGGACACTGCACAGCCGTAGTTCCTTCTGCATCAGTATCTGATGGTGGATTATCATCATTGTTAAGGCTTGTATTTATGCTTTTTGTTTCAGTAGTAATTGTAGGCTTTTCGACGATATCGCTAACATAGTCAGAAGAATAAATGATCTCATTATTATTTTCCACTGTTGGTTGAGAATTGTTGCATCCAACTAATGCTATTATTATAAAGATAAACGCTAGCAATAATATTGTTTTCTTCAAAATAAACCCCCATTGGTTTGATGTTAATACTGTGGGCAAACAAGCAGGCTATTATTCGAGTATTAAATAATAGCCAACTTATTCAACCATATAAAACAAATCAATTGATTGTTATCAAATTTGAAACAAATCATATTATTTTGACATTAATTTTCTTATCTGAAATCATGCTTGAAGTTGATATATACCCTTTTGCACATTTGTCGACAATCTTTCTACCCTATGTTGAGCGTCAATTTCTTTGTCTAGTAGTCTTTTCGCAATGGTATTCATTTTGTTGATAACCAAATCCACATCAGTTTTACCATTGTATATATCAATTATGCAGCGTATAACTTCTTTAGAATTGCCATCTGTTTTATAATTTCTAACAGATGTGTTATTATTAATGTGAGCAATCAACTCAAGTACATACTCATCAAATGATGAGGGTATTTCTCGAAGAAAGACACAATTTTGTTCATAATTAATAACTCTTAATGATTTTGTAATAATATGCATTTTAATCTCCTATGTAAACATTTAGATGATGATATAGATATAAAATATCGTACTTTCTTAATTTAATTATATTACAACATCAGATAAAAGTCAACAAGGAAATGCAAATGAAAAAGCTCGACTTTGTTAAGTCGAGCTTAAATCTGTGGTGCAGGTGAAGGGACTTGAACCCATACGACCTTGCGATCACTAGCACCTGATGGTAGCGTCACGACAGTGAGATTATTCTACCTTTTTATTCCACAATAGTGCATTCCAATCAACAGTTCACACCATTCTTTTACTGTCATCCCGCTGCTCTGCCCATTCCCTGCGTCTTAGCTCCTGTTTGATTTCTTTTATACTTGCCATTCGGCTCAACTCCTTTCGGAGTTAATTCTAGCATGTTTTTTGCTCTTTGTAGAGTTGGGGGTGGGGTTGGCGGATGCACTCTATATAATATAAATCTGTTTATTGCTACATATGTATTAAAAGAAAATGCCGAAGCGAACTTCGGCACTAATATCAATAAAACTCACTTTTCAATCACCCAAACATTAATTTGAGCATTAGGAAATAATGATGTAATATACTCTCTATCCTTTGCAGAAAAAATGTAATGATCCCATATATCAACCACCTCCAAATTATTAAATTTTTCAAAATCTTTGATATCATCGACCATTATAGTGCTTGCATATAGCTCTTTCAAATTAGGAAAATTGTCAGCAACCATATCAAGCGACAAGTTGTAACAGCTATTAACAACTAATTTCGTCACACTTTTTTTTCGTTGCCTATTTCATAACATATATACATAGAATGTGCTCGATCTTGAAATTGCAAATGAAATGAATAATCATCATATTCCGCTCCCAAATTGTTTTTTAATGCCTTTGGAAAGTTCGAACATATTTCAAATGCTGCTGTTAACCCTTGTTTACTGGAAGCTGCAATGTTAGACCTCTTTAACAATGATTGTAAGGAATTGTCGTCTTGAAAATATATACTTATTCTTTGGGATTCAGGATCAATACAAGCATCTTTTATATTCCATACAGTTGAAGTGGTATTTGCATACACCAGTTTGAATTACCATTGTTATAATCAGATTAAAAAGTAAGGGATGTTTTTTCATGTTGTTATCCTTCCTGTCAATCTTGATGCTAACAAATAATAAGATAGTTGCAAATGGGGATCTTTCATATAACCGGAATACTCTACGAAAATTGAAAACGGAGAAGAATATTTTGATGCAATTCCAAATCCCGCAGAATTTAATCTGCGGGAATATGGCTGCACTTAAACAATATTGCTGTTAATGCCGACATAAATGTCAAAGTACTTGCAAGCTTAAGAATATATCTTCAAGTTGCAAAAATAACGGATTGTCATTATCCGAATCAAACTCATTGTCGTCACATATATAAAATATATACACATAAGTAAGATAATAGTCTGAGCCATCATCCATAAACTCATTATGCGAAAGGGCCCCTATTCCATATTTCTCAACTCTGTGTTTATTTATATTGTAAAAATTTTGATAATCATTTACCCCGCCAATTTCGATAGTATACATTACCTGCGTATGATCTCTTAAAAAGGGCAAAGTGGTTCTTGCTAACGAGCGAACATAAATCGCATTCTCATTTTCTGGAATGACAAAATCGAACGCTTTCATTACTGTATTTCTGTTTTCATCGTTCAAATATTCGATCACATCAGAATTTGCGTACTGATATATGTGTTTTTTATCTTCACTTTGTTTCGAATTGCATCCACTAAACAACTCCATAATCATACATAATAATACCAAATTGGTAATAATCCTACCTACCATAACCGATGTAACTCCTCCTATAGGTTTGGGAATAAAAGTTATCAAAAATATTAGTTTGATGAAGAGTGGCACTTACGCACAGTGGGGTTGTTTCGTTATCAGCGGCTCCATACAAAGATAAAAAGGTTGCTAATTTAATAGCGGTTTGCTCATCCAGTTGTGAATATCCCAAAAGATTGGCGATATTCGGCGATCTAAAAAAACTATAAAGCGTAAAGCCTTGTGGTATTGGGAAAGGCAAAGGCGAAGATGGGTCACTTGCAGGATCTGAAATATTATCTAAAAAAGAAAGAATATTACGTGTTATATTATTTGAATTTGTTAAGCCATTAAGAATTTGATTAGCTTCTTCCTTGGTGTAATATGAAATAACAAAGGAACTATAATACTTTTTTTTGCTATTAGGAATAAAAGTTACGCTTGATGAACAACGGAAACTATTAGTATATTCGTGTTCTATATACAAATGATCAGCAGATAATTTATTATCTTCACGAAGTAAATTTGAATACTCAATTGCATATATGGTGTAATAAGGTACATCTTTTAGTTGTGAAAACCTTTGATATGTATTTGTATCATTGAAGTTACCATTATTTAAGCTATCAACAGGACCATCTGCATATCCGTCCGCATCAGAATCTTTTTTTCTTGGATCAGATTTCGCCTTGAAATAATATGAAGGCTTTGACTGAACAGGACCACAGAACGATGGATCAAGTGCAAATTCAGGGATAGTATGAAGCTGGGGTGTAGGCTCGATTTCTTCGCCGTCAAGCAATCCATCACCATCGGTATCGGGTTTACTTGGATCGGTAAATATAATACCATCGGAATCTACATCTTTCAAAATATGACCATTCTGCAATCTTATTCCCGCTGCTTCAACAGCGTCAGGCAGACCATCGCCGTCTGTATCTGTCATATCAAAATCGTCCATATAACCGATTTCGGCAAAGATGTTAACTATATCCTTAGCGTCCATAGCCTTATAATACTCTCCGCCTGTTTCAATGGCTATTTCTTGCAAAATATCATCATTTGCATCACCAAATCCAACCGTATATACCTCAATATGCTTATCTTTACACGACTTAATTGCTGCAGTTCTTATACGCTCTTGGTCACCATCATCGCCGTCAGACAGCAGTATTATACGGTTTTTGTTTGCGCCGTTTGTTATTTTCTCGGCACTGTCAATCTGTTTTATCGAAGCATTCAGAGCTGCACTGAAACTTGTTCCGCCGCCATCATCCATTTCTTGGAGTGCCAATTTGAGAGCCTCTTTATCATTTGTCATCTTGGCAGCGACATTAGTACTGCTTGTGAAAAACACTATTGCTGTATCATCAGTTAGCTCCATATATCTTATAAATCCCTCTGCTGCAGTAATTCTGTTGCATGTATTAGGATGTTGTCCATCATATGCAGAGCTAATACCACTTTTTATGGATATATGGTCATTCCTATCCATACTGCCGGAACAGTCAATTGCAAGCACGGTATTGTATTTTACGGGAATATCCGGTGCACCTGAACCGCCATTGGTAGGGTCATAATCGAATTCAACAGCCCATGCTTCAAACCACTTGTACTTATCAATTACCATGTACTTGCTAAAATGTGTGGTTGTGATACTGGCAGTGCTGTTTTCTTCGTCAAGAGTAGTTTCAAACTCTACAAATTCATTATCCTCTTCATTGTACCACAAGAACATGAGATTGTCAAACTCTGTTTCACCCAATTTGCTCTTGTCAATGGTGAAAGTAAGAGTTGCGGTGTCAAACTCTGATGTCGTTTCAATCTCAAATGGCTCGCCCACAAGACCTACTACGTCTGTGCAAAGAATATCCACATTCATAACGCTTTCGACAGTAGTGGTTTTGTTGATATTGCCTGTAGACTCCATTGAAACAGAAACTTCGGTAACAGCGCAATCTTCGTTCTCAACCTTATAGGAAAATATTTGGCTGAATTTTTCCTTGCTGTCTATAACACCATCACCATCGGTGTCCTGTACAAGCGGATTTGTGCCCAGAATTATTTCATCCCCATCGCACAATTCATCGCTGTCAGTATCGGCAACGAGCGGGTCTGTACCATGCTCATTCACCTCATCGCCGTCTGACAGTCCATCGCCATCTGTATCGTCGGTGTAGGGATATGTTTCGCTTAGAAATTCGCCAAGATTGGTAAGACCATCCTCATCAAAATCTTCTTCGCCATCATCAACGCCGTTCTCATCTGTATCTGCTTTTGCAGAGTCGGTATATGTACCGAAAATCTCGTAATAGTCATTCAGACCATCATTGTCGGTATCTATATTATTAGCGTCACTTCCGAGATATTCCTCGATACTGTCGGGCAGACCATCACCATCAGTATCAGCAAGCTTTTCCCAATTTTCAAAATCTTCAAAGAAATCAGGGAGTCCATTGCCGTTTTCGTCCTTTATATACTGCCATTCGTTCTTAGGAATATTCAGGACTTCAGAGACAGTACCAACGAGTTCTCCTGCATTTGTGCTGTAGTTCGCATTGACATTCGGACAATCCAATGTTATGCTGTCAGCAATAATAACAACATTGTTGAGATTAAGGTTCTGTGCAGTGATCTCTACATCTCCAAACGGAGCATATACAAGTCCGTTGAGATTGACATTTGTGCTGTCAATGATAACATCTCCGTACTTGGAGTATATAACAGAATCGTTTGTATTCTTGACCTCTCCAAACAGATTGATATCCTCAAAAGACTTCAGAGCAGTGTTGATATTGATGTTACCTGTGAGTTCAGTCTCACCAAGCACCTCTGTGGGAACATTGATGTTGATATTGATCTCATCCAGTACATAATCTTCGGTATGTTCATCAACGTTGCCTGTTGTGAAATATTTTGTATCGATCTTATCAAAAATGTAGATCATATCCTGACCGGCATTTTCGGTTTTGATACCATTGACGTTCAGGTTACCGTTAGCTACAACTGTGCCATTTGTGCATACATTTCCGTTTACACAGAAATTGTAAGCAGTCGTAGTAATTGCACCATCTTCGCTTGAAGCTGCAAACAGTGTGTAGGGATATTTTTCGTTTTCAGCCGCCATAGCAGGAATTGAAGATAATGCAATTGCCGATGCAACTATTCCTGATATAGCTCGCCGAATACCCATAGTTATTGCTTTTGTATTCATTATTCATCCTCCATTATTATTGTTGTTGCACTCTATTTAATGTGTTAGTACGATAAAGAGAGCTGCGGATATATTTTGTCACTTTTCGGAGGATATATCAATGGATATCTAACATCTGGTATATTTTTCGTGATAAAAAGACAAATCCCACGAAAATCATTCCGTGGGAAATATGGTTGTTTATAGGACATTGTTGTTAATGCCTACATAAGCATCAAAAGATATATCCGTGCTGGTATCTTGCTGTATAACATAATACACATCTGTTATCGGTTGCAAATGGTGTTGTTCGATGTATGAATAAACCTGTTTCTCAAATTCAGGCATCATACTGAAACTTCCGTAAAAGCGAGAGGATACAGCGTTTTCAAGTTTGAAAAGTGGCTTATAAATGCACTGTCCTCTGCTTTCAAACGTCTTGTCCACAGGAAACAGCAGTTCAACGCCGAATATTTTCCTGTTTCCTTCTGCGATTGTTTCACAAATCTTCAGAATAACATTTCCGCTTAAATTGAGCTCCAATGCATCAAGGTTTCTTTCGGCATAAGCCAGCATACTGCTCAGCTCTCTGCTGTCTACTCTTGTTCTGTAGGACAGCAAGTTTTCAACCATATATATCTGTTGTTCAAGAAATTGCATTTTTTATTATGCTCCCCAGAAAAAATTACAAAGCATTTCCCAAAAACTCATTGTAAGCACCTCCATTTTTATTTGATGATTTTAGAATAGCTAAATAAAGGTGTTAATTCAATGGATTTCTAATATCAAGTATCATTATCGGGATAACAAGATCTTCTAACACATTTTGACGAGTTGTATTGCAAAAGAATAAATAAAGTGCTATAATGTAGAAAAACTTTAGGAGCTAAATATGAATATTGCGATATGTGATGATGAGAAAGTATGGCAAGGAGAATTGCTTAAACAATTAAGAGAGTATTCAATAGAAAGGCATTTGGATTTTTTGTACACCTGCTTTTCCGACGGACAGTCATTATATAATTCAGAAAAGGAATTTGATATTATTTTTATGGACTTTCAAATGGAGGGACTGGACGGTATTGAAACTTCCAGAAAGCTCCGCAGTAGCAAATCAGATAGTGCTATCATATTTGTAAGCTCTTATACACATGTTGCAATGGATGCGTATGAAGTAAAGGCTTATCGTTTTCTGGGAAAACCTATTGAAAAAACCAAACTGTTCAAGGCTCTCGATGATTACCGTGCGGAGATTGATGCAGATAATTTCCTTGTTTATAAAACGCACGAAAAGACTATCAGGATAAAGATATCTGAAATAATCTATGCGGAGGCCTGTAAAAATCACACTAAAATACATACGGCTAATGAAGATTTTGAGATATTAAAAAACCTGAAAGAAGTGCAAAAGGATCTATCGGGCGATAAGTTTTTCCGTTGTCACAAAGCCTATTTAGTATCTTTTCTTCATATTAGATCTCACGATAACACCGATATAGTGTTTGATGATGAATCTAGGGCATATATCAGCCGCAAGTATCTGCCCTCATTCAGGAGTGCATTTCAAGAATATATTTTGAAGCATAATACAGGTGAAGTATGATGGATATTCCAATGATTATTTCAGAAGTCATATCTGATATAATGATGCTGATAGCTGCTGTCGTATTGGTGGATATCGTAGAAGTAGATCATCCAAAGATCAGACCCTTATTTTTATCTATTGCCATAATAGCAATCAGTATATTAAGTATATTTTCATACATAGTTGCCAAGTCTGATAATTTGCTATTATGGATAGTTATATCTATTCCTCATTGTTTGAGATTTTGCTTTGCGACAATGTTTATTTATAAACAATTTACAAAAAAGATTTTTTGTTTTGTGTTAATAGCTTACTCTGCTTGCGAATTAGTTAATTCCATTTTCCAATCCATAATTCAAATTAAAACTAATGGATTAATAACAATTTTATCTAGATTAATAATCTTGTTTGTCCTGTTGCTAATTCACCACAAGAGAAAGAAGAAAATTTTTGCAAACATATTATCTTTTATCCCAAATTACATATTTCTTTTAACTGCTGCAAGTTGTTTTATTGCAAGTGGGTTAGTCTATGTTGCTGATTATCGAACTACCAATGAAAGATTTCAAATACAAACCATTAAAATATTATCACTGATTATAGTTTTTTGTCTTTTATATATTCTTGTTTCTTTACTGACGAGCGTATTAGCTAAAAAATATTACAGCGACTTAAATCGTATCTTGGAACAACAAGTCCAAGCACAGATAAGTCATTATGAGCAAAGGGAAAAAGCTAACACAGAGCTACGGAAGTTCAAACACGACTATAATAACCATATCAATTGTATTCAAGCTCTGATTAGTTCAGGGAGATATGAGGAGGTTTCGGAATATCTGAATAAGCTGTCAACCCTGCTTCCGTCTGATAGCTTTCTGTATAAAACAGGCAATTACCTCTCTGATGCAATACTCACTGATAAGCAGGAGAATGCAAAGAAAGACAAAATACAAATATCTTTCAGCGGTACGATACCCACTTCAATTAACAACACCGATCTCTGTATTATCTTAAGCAATGCTCTGGATAATGCGATAGAAGCAAGTAGAATGTGCGAGGGTGAAAAAGAGATTTCGGTTTACGGCGGATATAGACACGGGTATTTTATTCTGGTAATGAAAAATCCCACTGTAAACAATATATCCGACAATACTGAATTACCTGCGACTACAAAAGAAGATAAGTTGCACCACGGATTTGGCTTATTGAATATCAATACAGTTGTTGAAAAATACAATGGATTTATGAAAACAGAATGTAAAGATAATCAGTTCGTTTTAAGTTTGACCTTTAACAGCGTTACTTCAAGAGCTGATTAAAAGAAAATAAAGGAGTATATTATGCCCAACCTCCTGAACGCCGACAAAATAACTCTCGAACTACTGCGGCAACAGCTTCAAGCTGAGGATTTCACGACCTACCCCACATCAAGCCTTGACGAATACAGCACCGCCGATGCTGAGTTCCACACCTACATATGCTCCCTCATCGATGAAAAGTGGAGCGAGATAGCAAAGGAGATGGGACTAAATCACCCCTCCGCCTGCTACTCGGAGGATTTCCCGCCCGAGGCTATACGACTGGGTTTGGAAAATCTTATCGCAGATAAAGTGCTGGAAATTCTCGATGACGAAAGAGCATCTGGCAATATCAGCGAAAGCATAATCTCTCCTGCACTTGAAAGCGGTGCAAATCCTGACGAGTATTTGCGGAATACCGTCAACGCTCTTATGAAAACCATTGACTACGAGGCTCTGATAAAAATATCCGAAAAGCATTCCTGCGATACGGATTTCAATGAGCTGATGCCGCAGAACTTCCCCAAGCTCGACCACGACAGAAGGTGGACGCACTCAAGGAGCAAAATCCAAACAATATCGCTGGACGGTGTCAGGAACTCCGATGAAAACAGTAGCTTGGATATTGCTGACGAACACATAGATGTGGAGGAAACCGCAATCGCAAATGCGGATATCAGTTCATTTCTTAATTCCTGCGATGAAACCGACCAACAGATAATCAAAATGCTGCTGGATAAATTCACACAGCAAGAAATCGCAGCTGAGCTTGGCATTACTCAAGGCTCTGTTTCAAAACGAATTGCAAAAATCAGAACGCGCTTGGAAGATTTTCTCAAAACCGAATGAAATTATCACCTGCTTGCGAGCAGGTGATTTTTTTGTTCAAATTTATTTCAGCAGGAATAAAAAGCTGTTCGTTATGTCGGTATAAGGTAGAGGGGAAATTCTCTCAATAAATCGAAAGGAGAAAAAATGACCAAGCTGGAAACCATTAGCTGTGAGGAAATTATGACACAGCCGCTGAAGCCTATCGAATTCTTTGTGGACAATCTCATCACGCAGGGCTTATTTATTCTTGCAGGAGCACCGAAGATCGGCAAGTCGTGGCTGGCACTGGATATCTGCCTCAGTGTCGCAAAGGGGGAGCAGGTGCTGTCAAGCCAAACCGTTCAGGGAACAGCCTTGTATCTATGTCTGGAGGACAGCAAAATTCGTATTCAAAACCGTTTGTACGAAATGACCGACGAACCTGCCGAACGACTTCACTTTGCCTTGCTTGCGAATACCATCGGCGGAGGATTGGAGCAGCAGATAGAGGCATTCCTCGCAGAGCATAGCGACACAAAAATAATTATCATCGACACGCTGCAGAAGATACGAGGCCCGTCGGACTCTTCGTATGCAGCAGACTATCAGGAGCTGTCAGTGCTGAAGGAGATTGCGAACAGACACTCAGTTGCTATCATACTCATTCATCATCTCAGAAAAACGAAAGACTCCGACCCGTTCAATATGATTTCGGGAACAACAGGATTGAGCGGCTGCGTAGATGGCAGCTTCGTTCTTTCGGAGTCAAGACGAGGGTCAAGGAACGCTACGCTTTACTGCGTCGGCAGAGATATTGAAAACCGAGAAATAGAGCTGAAATTTGACAGCAGCACTCACCGTTGGGTTGCAGATGAGGCTGTTGATGCGAAAGAAGATAAGAGCACAATCTTTATTGAAAAAGTAGTTGAATTTATGAATGAGCAAAAGTATTTTTTGGGAAGCGCAACTGAGCTTGCGGATTTACTCGCACCGCATTTTGAAAACGAGATATTCCCTAACAGGCTGACAAGGGATTTAATTCAGAACGCTTATGCACTAAAGGATTACGGAATTGAAATATCGACCTCACGTAGCAACAAGCAGCGAGTTATTACAATCGCCTGTAACGGTGACAGTAGTGACGGTAAAATAGTGGGGGTATCAATTTAGAGTTTTACTGTCACCAAACATCTACGAAGGCTTTAATAATGCGGCTTTGCATCGGTGACAGTAGAAATCGGAGTGACAGTAACCTCGCAGATTTCGCCCCTGCCCGCCGATTTTGGCGAGGATTAACTCAAAAAGGAGTAACGACCCGACCTGCGAAATACAAACGAAATTTGAGCCGTTTCTGCCCGAGTTTGAGAACAGCAGATTTACACTCGGTTTCGGAGGCGAATTTCAGCATTTTCAGGGGGGGGATGATTTTGATGCAAGTTAAAGGGGCGGGGTCACGCCCCGGTCACAGCGGCGGGCAAAGCCCACCGCTAAGCCAAATTTCATGAGTTTTGAAAGGAGTCAATTATTGAAATCAACAAACATTTCGGAGTCACATGCTAAGAAAAACGGCACAGTTAAGCCAAAGTCAGAGGGGTCAGACAACAAAATACGCTTTCCGCTATGGATATATCCCGAAACAATGGAAAAGGTGGATGCTATCTTCGAGTCAGACAACTGCCGCTCCAAAAGTGAGTTTATTGAAAAGGCAATAAAGTTCTATACAGGGTACTTGCTGCAGGAGAGAAATGTGAACTACCTTGCACCCAGAATAACCTCGGCAGTAGATGCGATAGTGCATGGCTCGGAGGCTAGAATCAACCGAAATCTGTTTAAGATTGCGGTGGAGCTTGGCAAGCTCGCCCACACTATTGCCGCCGCAAATGAAGTCAGCGAGGACACGCTGAACGCTCTGCATCGTATGTGTGTTGATGAGGTTTCGCATATAAACGGTGTAATAAATTTCAGAGATGCGGTCAGATTTCAGAATGATGAATGGGAGGATTGATGTCAAGAAAAACAGAAGTACCGAAAATTAATCTCGTCACAGTAAGCTACACAGGCGATACTGATATGTTCGAAAGGTTCTTGAATTGTATGGCTGACGATTATATGAATTCGGATATTGTGCCGATGTTTATACAGTGTGATTTTAGTGATAGTGTAGAAAATCCTTGCGAGGAAGCTGTTTAGCTGGACTTACGAAAACACTTGTGATATCCTGTGTCGTAGCACAGAACCAGCATACAGAAAGGAGGAATTGTATAAATGCGAACTTGGCTATACTATCGCTTATCCCGAGATGAGGATGACGAAATGAACAGCCTGCAGAACCAGCGTCAGATACTGATAGACTATGCCGAGCAGAACGGTTATAAGGTTGTCGGAGAGAGCTTTGACGACAATGTTTCGGGAATGACATTCAATCGAAAAGGTCTTTCAGAAATGGAACAGGCAGTCAGCGAGAGTTTGATTGACACAGTACTCGTTAAGGACTTAAGCAGACTTGGCAGACACAGAACGCAGACTGCACTCTTTATCGACCACCTGCGGGAGAACAATGTCAAGGTTATTTCAGTGACGGAGGGCATCGATACTGCCAACGAAAACGACGACCTGCTGATAGGCTTCAAACAGATTTTTAATGATTTTTATGCCAAGGATATCAGCCGGAAGGTCAAGGCCGGTATCCGTCAAAAGCAGAAAAGCAGCGGCTTGATCTTATCGCTTCCCCTTGGATTTTACCACGACAAAAACACAAATACTATAGAGATTGACAACGAAACCGCCGAATATGTTCGGGAGGTGTTCAGGCTTTATGTGGAGGGCTACGGCTTAACTACGATAGCCCGATTGCTGAACGAGCGAGGGGTACGCTCCCCCGAATACTATCAAAACAGAAAGCTTGCGAATTGGAAACCGCAAATATCAAAGAAATATTTATGGGTGCAGACAGCGGTTAAAAGGATACTCACAAATGAGCTGTACATCGGAACGCTGGTAAATCATAAGACGGTGACGAGCAAAATTTACAAAACAAAAACCACAATCCCTGTGGAGGAACAGTATCGTCACGAAAATTTTTGCCCATCGATAATCGATGAAACTACTTGGAATCAAGCACAGTTTTTACTGAAGCAGAGGGCAGAAATAAAGCCTCGCTCCAGCGGGGGAAGAAAACTTCACCGCTATGCCGGGCTTATAAAGTGTGCCGAATGTGGCTCACATCTCATAGCAAAAACGAGAAAATGGAATGGCAAGGAGTATGTAGAGTACACCTGCAACAGTAATCACCGCTATGGAAAAGCATACTGCACTCCGCACAGAATTCGTGAAAGCCAGCTTGACGAACTGATACATCAGGAGTTCGACCTGCTCCGAGAGCAGGTATATGTCAACAGCGAAAAGTATGCTGATATCCTAAAAAGCTGGCTGAAGAAAAAGCCTGCTTACGACCTGCAAATCAAGCAGCACAATGAAAAAATCCTCGCACTGCGACAGCAGATTGAGGACTTGATTATGGAGAGAATATCTGACAAAAGCCGAGCGGATATCTACAACAGTATGATTGAAAAGCGTGAAAAAGAGATTGAAGAGTTGCAGAATAGGATATCCGACTGCCGCAATTATGACCAGGTGTGCAGGCAAAAGCAGGAGGAACTAAAGGAAACCTCGGTACTGCTAGACGAGATTCTGACACAGGGCAAGATATCCGACGCCAACCTACGAATACTAGTGCGTGAGGTGGTGATACATCAAAACGAGGACAAGTCGATAGATGTGCATTTCACGCTGAACGGGGATTTCAAGAACAGCTCGATGCTGATTATTGAGCAGGATTTTGATGCAGCAATGTAAGATAATAATGGCATAGAAAAAAGGGCTACGATTATTCGTCGTAGCCCTCACTGTGGTGCAGGTGAAGGGACTTGAACCCCCACGACCTTGCGATCACTAGCACCTGAAGCTAGCGCGTCTGCCGATTCCGCCACACCTGCGTTTGTATTGGATTTCAAATTTTTACTCGGGTGAAATCTCCCGAGGCGGACTCATTACGAGTTGCTCCACAATAAATGCACTGTCGTGACGCTACCCGAAGCTAGCGCGTCTGCCGATTCCGCCACACCTGCATATATAGATGACAAGAGAATTTCTTGACAACGTATATATTTTATCATAATGGGCTGTATTTGTCAAGGGGATTTTGAAAAAATTTTCGATAAACAGGTAAATTTATTGACTTAAAGCGGCAAAGGAGTTATAATATTATCGTATAACGAACAAGGGGGGGAGTTGCAGTGAAACGTTTTGTAAAAGCTACCTGGATATTCTATCCGCTGGTGGTGGGAGTACTGATGTATCTTCTTCTGCCGATGTTTCCTGATTTTACGGAGTATGTCGTGTCAAGGGGACTTTTCAAGATAGTGACAGTGCCTGTTGGTTTTATTACCTCTCTTCTGCCGTTTTCGCTTACAGAGCTTACGGTCTTACTTGCACTGCCGCTCTTTGTACTTGTTATTATCCTTTTTGTGCAGCGTATGAAAAGGTCTGACGACCGTAAAAAGACCGCTGTAAAGGGAGTGCGATGCGTATGCGGATTTCTTTCCTTTGCGGTGCTGCTTTATATGGTGTGTCACGGTGCGAATTATTACCGCAGAAGTACAGCAGAGTTATTAGAGCTTGACACCTCCCGAAAGACTCCCGAGCAGCTGCTTGAAGTATGCCTTTATCTGGGGCAGAAAGCGGCGGAGGAGCGTGAATATATCACCACCGATGAAAACGGAATTATGGTGTTTGAAACCGACATCAATACCGAGCTTACCCGTGCAGGAAACGGCTATGACAAGCTGGTCAAGGAGTATCCTTGGCTGTGGACGAGTATATGGCGGCAGAAACCCGTGCAGCTCTCCTATCTGTGGTCTTATACGGGAATAGTGGGAATGTTCTTTCCGTTTTATGCGGAATGTAATATAAATATCGAGCAGCCCGATTACGGCATACCCTTTACTGCGGCACACGAGTCCGCACATTCAAGGGGGATAGCCTTTGAGGATGAATGCAACTTCTACGCATTCCTGTCCTGTATAAACAGCGACTATCCCGAATACCGCTATTCGGGTTATATGGAGGCATTCACATTCTGCTCAAATGCACTTTTTAATTATGATGTAGAGCTGTGGGAAAAGGCTAATACGGTAGTAACGGACGGAATGCGTGCGGATTTCAACGCAAACAATGAGTATATAGAGCATTTTGCCTCCCTTGTGATACAAGGCCCCGGGGATATTGAAATAAATCCTTGGGATACGGCGGGAGATATCAACGATACCTTTATCAAGGTACAGGGAGTTGAGGACGGCTCGCTCAGCTACGACAGGGTAACAGAGCTTATACTTGCATATTTTTATACGGAGAGATAACGATGATAGGAACGATAGTCAATACAGGAACGATACTTGCGGGCTCGCTGATAGGCGGTCTGCTGAAAAAGGGAATAAAGGACAGATACCGTGACGCATTATATAATGCAATGGGACTTGCGGCGATAGGAATAGGTGTAAACTCTATCTGCACAAATATGCCGAAAAGTGCATATCCCGTGCTGTTTATCGTTAGCCTCGCCCTTGGAAGTCTGCTTGGCAGTGTTATAGATATTGACGGAAAGTTTGCAAAGCTTGTGGGAAAGTTCTCCAAAAAGGACGGCGGCAAGGAAGCACCGCTTTCACAGGGGCTTTCCACGGGAATACTGATGTTCTGTATCGGCACATTATCTATCTTAGGGCCGATAAATGCGGCACTTTACGGGGACAATACATATCTCTTCACAAATGCAACGCTTGATCTTGTTACCTCTATGGCACTTGCGTCCACCTATGGCTTTGGTATGATGGCTGCTGCTGCGGTGCTGTTTTTGTGGCAGGGGGGGATATTCCTCTGTGCAGGTTGGCTCGCCCCTGTGCTTAACGGCGGTATGATGACCGAGATATCCCTTGTGGGAGGATTTCTTATCGCAGCTTCGGGAATATCCATACTCGGCATAAAGGATATGAAGACCATAAATATGCTGCCTGCTTTACTTGTACCGCCGATATGGTTTGCACTAAAAGCGGTGTTTGGATTTTAAAAAAATAATGTTCCATTTTTAGAGGAACATTTATTTCGTATTATTATTTTTTTCTGTGTACGATCTCTGTATTGCAAGGCCGATAGCCTTTCCTAAAAGACAGGGAACAGCGTTGCCTATCTGGACGAGCTGCCATTTTTTCGCCCCTTTGAAGATAAAATCTTCAGGGAAGGATTGCAGTGCGGCAAGTTCTCTTGGGGTCATAACACGATTTAGTATCGGGTGAACGTTTACTCCGCCGTGGTTTTCTTTTACGGTACAGGAGGGTTTATTCCAGTCTACCTTTTTCCAGGCGTCACTGTAATTTGCGTACAGGCTCTTGCCTATTGGGATAGCTTCAAGACGTTTTTTCATCTCGGGGCTTGTTCTTGCTATGATATGGTTTATATCCTTGTTTTCGGGCATATCCACATATTTTGCTATTGCGTCGCCTACGGTCTTATATGTATCCTCTGTGTATATAGGCTTCGGGTGATAGTTTACCGCACCTATCCTGTTGCCTATGAATATCACTCTCCGTCTGTGCTGTGGTACTCCGTAATCGGCGGCATTGAGTACGGTCACGTTTATCTTATAGCCTATCTCCGCATAGTCTGAGATTATCTTTTCCTCTATCTTTCCGTCAAGCATAGAGCGTAAGCCCTCCACATTCTCCATAAGAACAAAATCGGGCTTTACACGTTTTACTATTTCCAGCATATCTGTATAAAGGGAATTTCTCGGGTCGGTGATTATCCTGTTACCTGCCATACTGAATCCTTGACAGGGGAATCCTCCCGCTATAAGATGTATATGCCTATCGCCCAGCGAGGCTATAAGGTCGTTTTTTACCTCCTCCTCACGGATATCACGGTCGGTCACGTTTTCGCAAAAGCCCTCTATACGGGAGAAGTTATGCTTGTAAGTTTCCACCGCCTGCGGCATTATCTCAACAGAGCCTATGGGACGCATTCCCGACATCACAAGTCCGCAGGAAAGCCCACCCGCACCTGAAAAAAGGTCTATAAAATTAAGATTTTTCAGCTGACTGTGATCCTTCCACGCATCGACAGAATCCATTTCGGCGGAAATATCTGTCCAGTTTACCTCGTCCTCGGCTTTTTTGGTACGGTTTATCTGTGCGGAGTCCTTTTTTGAGGTGTTATCAAATACAGCCTCGTCTGTGGGATTATTCTTCCAACTGATATAATCCTCTCCTTTGATATACAGCTTGTTGCCCTTGCGGAATGTTTTTAATGCACCACTTGCTGTTTCTCTGCGTATCTTTTTGACAGAACAGCCTACACGCTCTGCTATATCCTCTATCGTGAGTATTTTTTTATCTGTAAGATCATCAAGAGTGATCTGCTGTGTTGTATGGAGATCCTTTTTCTTAGCCATTGCTCCCCCTAAAAAATAAATATATTTTATTTTAACATAATATATTTTTTTAGTCAACAAACTTTTTTAATAATTTAATCAATTTCGTTTCACACTATTTACACAATACGATAGTATACTTAGACCATAAGCTTAAAGGAAACATTCATAGTCGAAAGGAATTGAAAGCTATGTACGATAATAATTTCAACGGACAGAATAACGAGCATCAGGCATATATTCCCGAAATGCCCGTTCAGCAGGCTCAGCCTGAAAAAAAGGTTCGGAAAAAGAACAGTATTATGAAAGTGATCGCTATGATAATGGCGGTTACTGTGATAAGCGGCGGTGCGGGCTTCGGAGGAGCATACCTTGCCGCAAGAAGTATGAACAGCAGCGTCGTTCAGCAGGAGAACATTGATAACAACGGCAGCAGCGATACGGGAACGGGCAGACCCTCCACAGGTGGCACGTCAAGACCCGCAAACGAGAGCCACCCCACCTTGAATGAAATGCAGTCGGGCGTTTCAGTGGTACACAAGACGAATGAAGAGGCGGAGTTCAACTCTGACGGCACATTTGCATACACCCGTGATCTTGTGGCGGCGGTGCGTGACTCTATCGTGTATATTGAGGTTTACGCTGACCCCAGAACTATTCTTAGCAGCTACGGCGGTTACGGAAGCTATGATAGTGACGAGCCTGTAAAATTCGGTGCAGGAAGCGGTATTGTCATTTCCAGCGACGGATATATACTTACGAATGCCCACGTTGTGGAGAATGGTGTTAAGTTCACCGTAAACGTTACAACTACCGACCCTGTTGAGGGTACAGGTGTAGTTGACGAGTACGAGGGCGTTGTGATAGGCAGCGACAAGGATACCGACCTTGCGGTTATGAAGATAGAGGCAAAGGGACTTCAAGCGGCGGTACTTGGCGACTCCGACACACTTCATCTCGGTGATGATGTTGTGGTAATAGGTAACCCTATGGGACTTGAAACCTCCGTATCAAAGGGTATCGTTTCGGGACTTAACCGTCAGCTTTCCAGCGGCGACTGGTCGCTTCCCAGCATACAGACAGACGCGGCTATCAACAGCGGTAACTCGGGCGGTGCTATGTTCAATATGTACGGCGAGGTAGTCGGTGTGGTAAACGCTAAGCTTGTAAACGACTATGCCGAGAGTCTTGGTTTTGCTATCACTATAAACGAGGCAAAGCAGGTAATCGACGACCTTATCTCCCTTGGATATGTAACGGGCAGACCTATTCTGGGCGTTATGTGCCTTGAAGTAAGCGAGTATGTTGCGGCTATCCGCGGAATGATCCCCGGTCTGTATATCACTGAGATAGACAGAGATCTTGCTATTGCAAAGAGCGACCTTGTAATAGGCGATACCGTTGTAAAGGTAGAGGGCAAGTCTGTTACAAGCGTCAGCGAGGTAAGTGAGATACTTGCAGAGGGCGATAAGAAGCCGGGCGATACAGTCACTCTTACCGTTGTAAGAACAGATACCCTTGGCAGGGATAAGGAGATAGAGATAGATGTTATCCTCTCCGAGTACAATGGCGGCTGATAAATCAGAAGATATCTCTTAAAAGGCTGTTACACACCCGATATCAGGTCGGGTGTGTTCAGTTTTTAAGATAAAAAAATTTTTTACGAATAATTTTAAAAAATTTTGAAAAAACTATTGACAAATAAAGAATATTGTGGTATAATCTATTTCGTTGAGTTACTGGGGCGTAGCCAAGCGGTAAGGCAGTGGATTCTGACTCCACCATTCCGAGGGTTCAAATCCTTCCGCCCCAACCAAATAAAACCGGATTCTATTTAGGTAGAGTCCGGTTTTTTTTTATTTCTTATAAATAACCGAAGAGTAGTGAATACTTCGGTTTTTTGGTATTGTTGAGCTGCTTTTTTGATTGTTTGATTATACGAGGATCAAAATGCTTGTTTTCTGTCGGAACGTGTGGTATAATATTTCATATATTAAAATTGTGCGGTGAAGAAATGAAAACGATGGTTAAGTCTATTACAACAGAAAAGGAAAGCGGGAAAGTATATACTCCCGATTATATTGTAGATAGTATATTGGATCTTTCGGGTTATTGCGGAGGAGATATACTTAAAAAGCACGTTATAGATAACAGCTGTGGTGACGGGGCTTTTTTATGCCAGATAGTAAAACGTTATTGCAGTGAGTTTTTAAAAGTCAGTTCCGATAAAAAGCTTTTGAAAAAAGAACTTGAAAAGTATGTTCACGGAATTGAAAAGAACAGATCTGAACAGGAAAGATGCATTGAAAATATGTCAATGGTCGCAGAGAGCTTCGGAGTATGCGATGTAAAATGGAATGTACTGTGTACAGACGCTTTGTCGGTTGAGATTTTTAACGGAAAGATGGATTATGTTCTGGGAAATCCACCCTATGTGCGGGTACATAATTTAGGCGAAAGCTTTGATGAGATCAAGAAATTTTCGTTTGCACAGAACGGAATGACCGATCTGTATATCGTTTTTTATGAATTGGGTATCAGAATGCTGAACAAAAACGGTATATTGGGTTACATCACGCCCAGCTCATATTTTAGTAGCATTGCAGGAGCGTATATGAGAAAATATCTGTGTGAAAACGCTCTTCTTAAAAAGGTTGTTGACTTAAAGCATTTTCAGGCATTCAATGCGACGACCTACACTGCAATTACGGTATTGCAAAAAAACAGAGGATCTAACGAAGTCGAATATTATAGATTCGATGAAACAGAATTAAAACCGAGCTATGTAAATACACTATCCCAAAACGATTATTTCTTATCAGGTAATTTTTATTTTGCACCAAAAGAAGATCTGGAGCTTTTAAAAAAGATCTATTGTAATTTAGGTCAAAGTGATATTTCGGTCAAGAATGGATATGCAACTTTATGCGATCCTGTATTTATACATAATTTTGAGTTTGAGTCGCAATATATCATACCCGTTGTGAAGGCGTCGAAGGGCATCACGCAGAAGATATTTTTCCCTTATAATGAAAACGGTGTATTGGTAGATGAAGAAGAGCTAAAAAAAGATGCTGATATGTACAATTATCTCACCGAAAACAAAGAGAGATTACTTAAACGCAGTAATGAGAAGGACAGAAATAAATATTGGTATGCATTTGGCCGAAGTCAAGCTATCTGCGATACATTCTGCGATAAACTGGGGATCAGTTCGCTGATACATAATGAAAAAGATTATAAGTGTATGAATGTGCCCGCAGGTACAGGCATATACGGGGGATTGTACGTTATAAGCAAAACTATACCATTGGAAGAGATTGAAAAATCATTGCGATCAAAAGATTTTTTAACATTTGTATCTCTGCTTGGCAAATACAAAAGCGGAGGTTATTATACCTTCTCTTCAAAAGACGTTAAAAGATTTTTGGATTATAAATTTTTTTATGACGGAGGTTTACTATGTTAGACAATCAGCAGTTTCTGGAGGTTGTAAGAGAGTCGTTTAGAACCTATTTAGCTATCGACACATCACGCAGTACCGCAAAGTTGAAATCATTACACGGCAAAATAGCACAGGATATTATAAGCCAGTTTGGCTCGGAGTATACTGTTGAATCTCAGGGAGTTGGTAAAGGTAAGGAAGGTAGTATACAGGGAAGATATTATCCAAAGAACGTTGACATAACAGTCAGCAAAGATGGTAAACCGGTAGCGGGATATGCTGTCAAGTTTGTAATGAGAAACTATTCTCAGAACAGCAATAACTATTTTGAAAATATGCTCGGAGAAACAGCGAACATTCGTGCTAATTCAGTTCCTTACTTTCAGATATTCATTATTTTTGAAAAAGTTCCTTATTATAAAAAAGGCGGCACTTTCAAAAAATACGATATTATTACTGAACACAACCTTGAAAAGTATTTTGCTCTTTCCAAGGACGATCCTGCTTCATTCCTTCATACGCCTGACAAAACACTTTTGGTTATACTGCACTTAAAAGAAAAAACTCCTTCTCACGTATTTGCTGATTCGCAGGATTATGCAAATTATTATGAAACTGTTATCGACGATTCCGATCTCCTGTCCTATTCGCAGAATATTAAAGATACATTTGATGACAGTGTTATATTTAATGATTATGAAAAGTTTATTAAAAAAACTTATCATATTGTTGAGGGAAAAACAAAATAATTACATAAAACTTGATTTGTCTGATAAATTACTCCGAACCTTATTATGTGGTTCGGAGTTTTTGTGTTTTCAGATTGTTTTTACATTTTCATATAAATTATTTCCTCAAAATGGTTGCAGTATAAAACAAAATATGTTATAATATATACAATGTACTGTAAAGGGGGAAGCGGTCTTAATGTCAAAAAGGCACAGGGTAAATTTGAGTAATTCTGAGGCTGCTGCCAACAGATTTAATTTAAAACTGCAATATGTCACAATGGCGGCACTCGGATTGATAACGCTGCTTAATGTGCTTAATATTTTTATTATAGATGATACGCTGATGTTTATCAGCTTTGGTATAACGGTTTTGTTTTCCCTTGTTTCTACTCTTGTATATTTTCTCGGCAAGAAGTATTCCAAGGTCGCAAGATATGTGAAATATATGATACTTACATCATTCGTTGTGATGATTACCATAGTCGGTGTGGCACTGACCTATCACGCTGTAATGGTCTGTGTAGTACCTATCATCTGCTCTTTGCAGTATAAGAGAAGGTTTGTGATATTCTATACCTTTGCGATTACGCTGATAAGCATTTATGTAACCGTTATGGGCGGATATTTCTTCGGTCTGTGCGACGCAAATATGCTTGCCCTCACAACGGGAGTAACAGCGGAGTATTTCGACCCTGCTACGGGAATGACTACCTTTGGACAGGCAAATCCCGACCCCTGGGGCACACTTCCGCTTTATTATGCGTCGCCGAGAATGATAATCCTTTTTATCATTATGATTCTGATAATACATATCGCCAACGTTATCTCGGAGAATGCCGTTAAAGAGGCGGCACTGAAAAAGCTTAGTGAAACCGATACTATGACACAGCTTTATAACAAGAATAAATATGTTGAGATGATTAAAGAGTATTATCCCGACATAAAAAAAGTCGGTGTTATATTCTGGGACGTAAACGGTCTGAAAATAATCAATGACTCTATGGGTCACGATTACGGTGATTATCTTATCTCAACGGTTGCTATGTCCATAGCCAAATTTACGGACGACACTGCCCTTGCGTACAGGGTTGGCGGAGATGAATTCGTGATGATAATAGAGGACGCAACGGAGGAGAAGATAAAAAGCATTATCGACGGTTGGCAGAGCGATATTGATACAAAGAACAAGGGTACTAATATAAAGCTTTCGGCGGCGGTAGGCTACGCAATAGGAAGCGGCAAGTCCATTGAGGATATCGTTAAGGAGGCGGACTCCAATATGTACACTGACAAGCAGATAACGAAAGCCTCGTTAGAGCAGTAAGCCACAGCCTGCTGTTAATTAAGAGAATAAGGCTGTCGCATAGCGGCGGCCTTTTGTGTTTATATATTGCTCATTTAAAAAAGTAATATGAATTGTACAAAATAATATCTGTATCTCCTGTTTAAGAATAAAAATGGTCTTAACGGTAAATCTAATAACGTGTTTTTAGAAATACCGAAAAGGAGATATATATGAGAATTGCGGAAAGAAAAGGCACACTTGATATTGCGTCGCCGCTTAGCGGAAAGGCAGTGCCGCTGGAAAATGTATCCGACCCCGTATTTGCGGAAAGGGTGCTTGGCGACGGCTGTGCGGTGATACCCTCTGACGGGAGTATTTTCAGCCCCGTTGACGGAGTGATATCCTCTGTTGCGGAAACGGGACACGCCTATGGATTCAGTACGGACGACGGCATAGAGATACTGGTGCATTTCGGACTTGACACGGTATCATTAAAGGGCGAGGGCTTTTCCTCCTTTGTGAAGACAGGGGACAGGGTGACAAAGGGACAGCTTATCGCACAGGCTGATATGGGCTATTTAAGGGAAAGAGGCCTTGACCTTATCACCCCCGTGCTGATATGCGAGGGCGGAGAGGACTATACTCTGTCGCACACAGAGGGGAATATAAAAGCAGGGGATACTCTGCTTACCCTTAAAGAGGCTCTGCCGCAAAGCGATGAACGTGCGGCGGCAGGGACTGAGGATATCCCCCGTCCCGAAAAGAAAAAGCGTGGATTTAATTTTGATTTTCTGCAAAAGCTTGGTAAGGTGCTGATGACGGTCATTGCGGTAATGCCCGCCGCAGGACTTATGATAAGTCTTGGTAAGCTTGTGGCAATGGCAGGCGGCGACGTTGCTGTCGTTCGCTCCGTTGCCGGTGTAATGGAGAATATCGGCTGGGCGATAATCGGAAATCTGCATATACTGTTTGCGGTCGCAATAGGCGGAAGCTGGGCAAAGGAAAAGGCAGGCGGTGCGTTTGCGGCACTACTTGCATTTATACTGATAAACAGCATTACGGGTGCGGTGTTTGGCGTGACGGGAGATATGCTCTCCGACCCCTCCGCTGTGGTAAACTCATTCTTCGGACAGGAAATGCTCGTTGAAAACTACTTTACCTCCGTGCTTGGTGCTCCTGCACTTAATATGGGCGTGTTCGTAGGTATCATCTCGGGATTTCTCGGCGGTGAGATATACAACAGATATTATAATTTCCGAAAGCTCCCCGACGCACTTTCTTTCTTCAACGGAAAACGTTTTGTGCCGCTTGTTGTGATACTGTGGTCGGTGGTGCTGTCGCTTATCCTTGCACTTATATGGCCTGTTGTACAGACGGGAATAAATTCCTTTGGTATCTGGATAGCGAATTCCGCTGATACCTCTCCCGTACTTGCACCGTTTATCTACGGTACGCTTGAACGTCTGTTGCTGCCATTCGGTCTGCACCATATGCTGACCATTCCTATGAACTATACAAGCTTTGGCGGCACCTACGAGATACTGACGGGAGCAGGTGCAGGTACTATCGTGTTCGGACAGGACCCATTGTGGCTTGCCTGGATAAATGACCTTATCAATCTGCGGCATAGCGGCGATACACTCGCATATAACGAGCTTCTTAACTCCGTTACCCCCGCACGTTTTAAGGTAGGACAGATGATAGGTGCGTCGGGACTTCTGCTTGGTGTAGGTCTTGCGATGTACCGCAGAGTAGACCCCGACAAGAGGAGAAAGTACCGCTCTATGTTTGTGTCCACTGCTCTTGCAGTGTTCCTTACAGGCGTTACAGAGCCGATAGAATTTATGTTTATGTTCTGTGCGTTGCCGCTTTATATCGTATACGCACTGTTACAGGGAATTGCGTTTGCGTTGTCGGGAGTTATCGACCTGCGGCTTCATTCCTTCGGCAACCTTGAATTTGTCACAAGGCTTCCTATGTCGCTGGAAGCGGGTCTTGCGGGAGATATAATCAACTTCCTTATCTGCTGTGTGGGATTTTTCCTTGTGGGATATGCGGTGGCTTATTTTATGATAGGGAAATTCAGATATGCGACACCTGGCAGACTCGGAAACTACACCGCAGGCGGCGACAGTGAGGACAGCGGCGAAAGAAATACCACCCCCTCAAACGGACAGGCTGAGAGGATAATCGCACTGCTTGGTGGCAGGGAGAACATCACACTGGTCGACGCCTGTATGACAAGGCTTCGCGTCACGGTAAAAGACCCCTCCCTTGTTGCGGAGGAAAGCAAATGGAAAGCCGAGGGTGCTTTGGGACTTGTGAAAAAGGGCGAGGGCATTCAAGCAGTCTACGGCCCGAAAGCAGATGTGCTGAAATCAGATATCAATGATATATTGTAAAACAACAGATGAACTGAGGTGACAAAAATTAAGACATTCAAGGGAAAAGGAGTTTACGGTGCGGCTGCCGTAGGAAAGGTGTCGGTCTTTAAACGCAGCGAGGTACAGGTAAAGCGTGTACGGGTAGAGGATACCTCTGCGGAGCTTTCCCGTCTTGAAAGGGCAAAGCAGAAAGCGGCAGAGCAGCTTAAAGAGGTGTACGAAAAGGCACTTGTGGAGGTCGGCGAGGCGAATGCACAGATATTCGATATTCACATTATGATGCTTGAAGACGACGACTACAACGACGCTGTCAGCGAGATGATAACCACGCAGGGCGTCAATGCGGAGTATGCTGTGGCAGTTACCGCAGACAATTTTGCGGCGATGTTTTCCGCAATGGAGGACAGCTATATGCAGGCAAGGGCCGCTGATGTGCGTGATATCTCAAACAGGCTGATAGACTGTCTTTCAGACCGACAGAGGGACGGTGTGACCTCCGCAGAAAAGGTGATAATATGTGCCGATGACCTCGCTCCCAGCGAAACTGTGGCACTGAATAAGGAAATGGTACTTGCTTTTGCGACTGCCTATGGTTCACAAAGTTCTCATACCGCAATACTTGCCAGAAGTATGAATATCCCTGCCATAATCGGACTTGGCGAGGATTTCCTGTCGGAGATAAAGGACGGGGATATCGCCGCCGTAGACGGCTTTTCCGGGGAATTTATACTCCACCCCGAAGATGAGCAGATAGAGGCGGTCACAAAAAAACAGAAAGCAGATGATGAGAAAAGAAAGCTTCTGCAAAAGCTGAAAGGCAAGGAAAACATCACCCTTGACGGCAGAGAGATAAAGATATACGCAAATATCGGCAGCGTTGACAATATAGGCGAGGTGCTGCTAAATGACGCAGGGGGGATAGGTCTTTTCCGCAGCGAGTTTTTATATCTCGAAAGCAGCGACTATCCCACGGAGGAGGAGCAGTTAAGGGTATACAAGCGTGTGCTTGAAAGTATGGCGGGAAGAAAGGTGATAATCCGCACACTTGATATCGGTGCGGATAAGCAGGCGGATTATTTCGGTCTTGCAAAGGAGGAAAATCCCGCACTGGGATTTCGTGCGATACGGATATGCCTTACCCGTCCCGAGGTGTTCAAAACTCAGCTGAGGGCGTTGTACAGGGCGTCTGTTTACGGAAATCTCGGTATAATGTTCCCTATGATAACCAGCGAGAGCGAGGTCACAGAGATACTGAAACTGTGCGACGAGGTAAAAGCGGAGCTTTCAGAAAGCGGTGCGGAATATTCCGAAAGCGTGGAGCTTGGCATAATGATAGAAACTCCCGCAGCGGCACTGATAAGCGACAGACTTGCCCCTATGGTGGACTTTTTCAGCGTAGGCACTAATGACCTTACCCAGTATACACTTGCCTGTGACAGACAAAATCCTATACTGGAACGATTTTGTGATACTCACCACGAGGCTGTGCTGCGGCTTATCAGATATTCTGCGGAGAATGCCCACAAGCACGGTAAATGGATAGGTATCTGCGGCGAGCTTGCGGCAGACCTGACGCTCACGGAGGAATTCCTCAGAATGGGTATTGATGAGCTTTCTGTTTCGCCGTCCTTTGTTTTAAGGCTGCGTGACAAGGTAAGGAGTATTGACCTCTCTAAATAAAAATAGTGCCATAGCAAATGCTATGGCACATTGTTTTATTACTTTACAGCAGGGAGGATAGCACCGTATCTGATACGGATATCGGGCAGCTTGTTTATAGTTGTGTAGTAGTTTGTCTGCCAGTCCTCTCCCTGTGAGGGGTCGTTCTCGCCGTTTGCGGGGGGAGCGAAGATTTTAAGGGTCATATCAGCCTCGCCGTCAAGGGGCTTTTCAAAGAATGCGGACATAAGGTCGATAGTCTTAGCCTCGGGACTCTTGTAGAACCACTTGCCGTTAAGCTCTAACATAAGGTTCAGCGGCTCGTCAAAGGTAAGCTCACAGAATGTGGGGTTCTTTTCAAAATGCAGAGGGATAGCAAGACCTGTGCTGTCCTCAGAGCCGCCCCAACGCAGCTTTGCAGGGAGAGTGATCTCCTCGGCACTCTGCTTCATAGAGGGGTAGAAGTACTCATCGTGGATTATCTCCTTGTAGGTCTTCATAGCGGGCTGCTCGATACCTACATCAGCGTTGTTGGGATCTTCGATTTCAAGACCAAGTCTGCCTCTGTCACGGAACTGATAGAATGTAAAGCCGTTGAACCAGCCCTGCTCCTCGTCATTTTTCAGCAGGTCGCAGAATTCCTTTATCATATCAGCCTGCTCGTAAGGGCCTGTAACGTCGCCGTCAGCGTTGAACTCGCTCATTACCATAGGCTTCTTAACGCCGCCGCAAAGCTCTCTGTAACGCTTTTCGGACAGCTTTGTGAGGTTGTAGGTGTCAGCAACCTTGCTTCTGCCGAAGGAGTTTCCGCCTACCTCTGCAACATCATAGGGCCAACCCCAGTGCAGAGCCATATACTTATCAACAGACCATATATCTGTTGCACGGACAGCCTCGGTGAATTCCTTTTCCATTTCGATCTCGCCGCCCTTTTCAGGGTGCTCAACACCGCCTATGCAGAGAACTGTCTGAACATTGGGTGCTTCCTTTTTGATGATGTTGTGGAAACGAACGTAGAAATCAGCTATCTCCTGATATGTTGCTCTCTTTGTAAAGCTGAACCAGTTTCCTGTTGCCTCGTGGTTGATACGCAGCTGCATTCTGCCGTATGTTCTCAGCTCCTGAGCGATCTTGATAAGATACTCGTCAGTGAGGTTAGGATCAACTGTGATAGTGAGGATAACGTCCTGACCGTGGCGGCGTACATCTCTCATACAGGTGAAAGGCTCGTCCTCTGTTGTGCCGCCGATACCGCCCTTGTAGGTGAAGTAGTCATCGTAGGGATAATCCCACTGGAAGGATACCTCCTGATCTGCGAATGCGTCCCTTGCTCTTACAGGCCAGGTCTTATCAAGGGGATAGTAGCAGTACATAAGGCTGACAGCACGGTGAGGTCTGCCAAGCTTATGGAGGATATAGTCCTGATTAACGTACTCGCCTCTTTCACTGCCGTCACCGAGGTCTACCGCACACTTTGCGGGGCCCATTTCGATAGAATAGATCTTGTGTTCCATAATAATACCCTTTCATTTGTTTTTTCCGATTACAGCGGCACATAAGCACTGTCAAAGCCGCCTATTGCAAATAGTATATCATATTTTGAAAACGTTTTCAAGGGGTTTTATCAAAAAAATGTAATCGTTTTTATGAAAGACCGAGTTCTTTTCGACAAGAAAACGGCAGCCTTTGCGACTGCCGTGTTTTTTTATCAGGTAATGCTTACGCCCTTGGAGAAATGCCTTTTGTAGTAGGAGGTGGTGATGTCTATCTCCTTTACCTGTGTGCCGGGCATAAGACAGGCTATCATCTTTCCGTCGCCGATATATATACCGCCGAATCCTAATGAGGTCATATCCTCTGCGTAGAAGAATGCAAGGTCGCCGGGACGAAGCTCCTCAAAGCCAAGCACGGTCCCCATCTGCGACTGTTTTGTAAGCTCTCTCGGGCAGGTGATGTAGCCATTCTCACGAAGAACATAGTACACAAAGCCCGAATTGTCAAAGCCGTATTCGGGGGTATCTCCGCTGTCAGCAAAATCAATACCGATAAGCGAGCGTGCCGTTGCGATTATTCCGTCAGCGGTCTCGCTTGGGACAACAGCCTCAGAAGTATCGGGGATTATCACAGGTGCGACGCTTTCGGTCGTAGAGGGTGTAGTTTCTGCTTCTGTGGTAGGCTCTTTCGTATCCGATACGGTCTCTGTGCTTTCGTCGTCGGTTGGGGCGGTCGTCTGTCTGCTTGATACGGGTCTTGAAGAGCTGCTTTCAGATGAGCTGCTCTCACTGCCGCCCGCCGTGGAGATGACCACCGTTGCAACAATGATGCCTATGCTGATTATAGTTACTGCTAAAATAAGCAGAATGTTATTTTTCATTCTGTCACCTCTTGTCTTTCTGTCGGTTGAAAGATCTGAAAATTCTTAATATATTTTCCTACTTGATATTATACACTATTTCATATATAAAATTCAAGTACATTTTGGTTACAATTTTCTTACAAAACGGTTACAAAATAAAACGCACGACCGGAAAGCCGTGCGTTTATCTTAAAATCATTCAAATCTGAACCACTTAAAGTCAAACTTTGTGCCTGGGAGGAATACAAAGCTGATATCGTTCACTCCTGTGAGCTTTGGCAGCTCGAAACGCTGCTCGCTGTCCTCGTCGGAGTGCTTGAATTCAAGCAGCAGACTAGCCTGCTCGCCGCTCTCGGGAGTATAGCGGAGCTGTACCTGATTTGAGGGATTTGCGGTGATACCGCATATCGTGATAGCGGAAGTACCGTTTTCACCGAAATCAAGAGCCTCATAGTTGATGATAACGTTGTTTCCGATGCTTACAACACTGCGGTCAGCTATCTTGTACTCGTCGCCGTAGATACTGTCGCTCTCTGCGGTGTAGTTTACATCGAATGCACGGTTGATAGCCGCAAATCCAAAGCCGCCAAAGGTAACCTTTGTATCTATAACGATGCTTATGGTGTGGATACCCTTGATACGCTGTGCAAGAGGGATCTCCTCAGGCACGAAACCGCACCAGTGCTTGTTATCGTGGAATGTCACACGCTCAATAAGTGTGCCGTTTTCGGGAGTGCCGTCCCATATCTCAACGGGCATATCAAAGCAGGTGCCTATGTGAAGGATTATCGCCTCTGAACCTGTCTTACCGAAGTCCACATTGTCGTAGGTCATAACTGTGCGTCCGTCAAAGCTTCCTATCGCTCCGTCCTCGACAAGGTTTACGGTCTTGTTGGAGCTGTCAAGCACATTTGCGGGGATAAAGCCGTAGGCGTCCTTTGTTGCCTCACCAAGACCTGTTGCGGTGAAGCACACATCTGCACAGACCTGAGGTACAGCCGCACCGTTATTTACAAACGCTCTTGCGATAAATTCTCCGTCGCCGAGTGCTGTGATAACCGCCTTGTTGCCGTCCTGCACTATCTCTGCAAGGCCTATCTCCGCACCGTTTCTGCGTACACACTTCCAGCTTATGTCGGTGTATGTGGAGTTTTCGGGGAGCAGTTTAAGTGTTACCTCTGCTGTCTTTCTGTCGGCGTTGAGCTGTGTATCTCCGTCAAGGACGGGGATCATCTTTCTTACGGGTATCTCGTTGCTATATTCGTTTGCAACAACGGGATAAGCGTTTTCTGTAACGACGGAAACACCCTTCTGAGCACCGCAGTTTTCGGAGTGAAGAGTTATCTCCGCACCTTCAAGCCCCTCTGATGTGAGCTTAACGGTGATATCGCCCTCGTCAAGGGTACTCTGTATCATAGCAAGGAGCTTACCGCTGAAAAGTCTGCGGTTGTCGCCCTTGTAGCTGTCGTAATCTGTGCTGTCGCCGTTGTCAAGTCCCACAAGACGACCTGCACCGCTGACATCTACCTTGATACGGTTTCTTGCGTTGCCAACGGGGTTTCCGTCCTTGTCGCAGACGGATATCTCGGCAAAGACGATATCTCTGCCGTCTGCAAAAAGGCTGTCCTTGTCGGTGGATACAACTATCTTTGCAGGGTCAGAGGGAGTTACTATGCTCTCCTCTGCAATGACCTCGCCGTTTGCGTCATAGCCCTTTGCGGTAAGCTCACCGCTTTCGTATTTCACGCTGAAATCGGCACGCATCTCCTCGTCCTTATCAAGAGCCATAACGTGTGTGCCGAGGCTCCTGCCGTTAAGGAAAAGCTCTACGCTGTGTGCGTTGCTGTAAATTATAACATCAATAGTATCGCCGTCGTTAAAGTCCCAGTAGGAGGGTACGATGTGGATAACAGGCTTATCCTCGGGGTCAAGCCACACGCTCTGATAGAAATAATAGATATCCTTGGGAAAGCCTGCTGTATCTACGATACCGAAATAGCTGTTCTTAGTGGAGTAGGGAGTAGGCTCACCGATATAGTCAAAGCCTGTCCAGATATACTGACCTGCACAGAAATCACAGTCACGGTCAAGTCGCCACGACTTCTTAGCCGAAGAGCCCCAACCCACAACGCTGTTATCAAGGGAGGAGCACTGCAAGTCCTCGTGGGTGAGCAGCGGAAGCTCGGCAGGGAAGTGGTATATACCTCTTGAACGCACTGCGGAGGCTGTTTCGCTGCCGTAGATAGTCCAGTCGGGGTATCTTTTGTGGTGGTCGTGATAGAAATACTCGGAGTAGTTGTAGCCCGCAAGTTTTAGTATGTCGGAGCATTTCTGTGCATTCTCGCTTCCCATAAAGTTAGAGCCTATGGTAGCGGGAGCGTTTATCTTCGGGTCGTATTTCATTACATAGTCGTAAAGACGCTGTGTTATCTCAATGCCGTGGAGGTCGTTGGTATCGCTTATCTCGTTGCCTATGCTCCACAGGATAAGGGAGGGGTGGTTGCGGTCACGCTCTACCCAGCTCTTGACGTCACGCTCTGCATACTCAACGAAGAAACGGTGGTTGTCAAACTCGGTCTTTGAATTCTCCCACATATCGAAGGACTCGCTGTCCACCATAAGACCCAGCTCGTCGCATATCTGCATAAGCTGTTTTGCGGGCATATTGTGGGAGGTGCGGATAGCGTTTACGCCCATTTCCTTCATTATCTTCATCTGACGGTACAGTGCCGCATAGTTATATGCCGCACCCAAAGCACCGAGGTCGTGGTGCATACATACGCCGTGCATCTTTATCTGTCTGCCGTTAAGCACAAGACCCTTTTCGGGTGTGAATTCCGCTGTACGGTAGCCGAAAGCCTCGCTTACGCTGTCAAGCAGTTCATCGCCGCTGTACAGGGATACACGCATAGTGTAGATATTAGGGTCGTCGATATCCCAGAGGCAAGGCTCGTTTATCATAAAGTGGTTTACAAAGCTTTCTGTTTCGCCGCCGAAGTCTGCGTCCTGCTTGAAAGCCGCAATGCACTCTCCGTCGGGAGCTATCACTTCCAGCATAATGGTGACAGCGGCAGCCTTTCCGCAGATATCTGTTTCTATCTCGGTAGACCAGCCGTTTTCGTCCTTTGCAGAGTGGATATACACACCGTTTGTACGGATATAGGTCTCGGGACGGATTTTCAGTGTAACATCACGGTAGATACCTGCACCGGAATACCAGCGTGTGTTGGGGGACTGATGCTCCACACGAAGCAGCAGCTCGTTGTCGCCCGCTTTAAGGAAATCGGTGATGTCGTGCTCAAAGGCGGAGTAGCCGTATGTCCAGCTGCCTGCCTCCTTGCCGTTTACAAAAAGCGTGGAGTTGAAATACACTCCGTCAAAGTTGAGGAATACCTTTCCCGATATCTCGTTTTCGGACAGGGTGAGCGTCTTTTTATACCAGCCTTCTCCCGTTTTGTAAAGGTTTGCAGTATCTCCTATCAGCCAGTCGTGGGGAAGCTCCACATTATACCACTTCTTAGTGCTAAGTGCGGTAGGCTCTGTGCTGATATCGGTAAGGCAGAATTGCCATTTGTCATTAAAAAGTCTGTTTACAGCGGTCATTTCAGTCCTCCGTTGAAAGTAATCTGTTTAGTGTTTCCAAATATATCTTTTCCGTTTTTTCAAACGGTATAAAGCTGTAATCGGGTATTGTTTTTATTTCGGGTGCGGTATCGTAGAGAGCAAGTCCGCCGAGGGCGAGAAACTCGTGATACAGCATAGCGTCGTCTATCTCGGACACGGCTGACATTATCATATCGTCGGCGGGGTCAATACCGAAGCGGCGGTATATAACATCTTGCAGCCGCTTTTCTATATCCTTGTACTCCGTAAGCTGACGTTTTACGGGCCGTGTTATATCAGAAATAAAAGCCTCGCTCCCGTCGTGTAGCAGACAGGCGAGCTGTATTTGTGCGGAATAACCCCGTGCAGCCGCCTCCTCCGTACAGGAAAGGCAGTGCTGTGCCACTGAATAAAAACTCCTGAAATGCCCGTTTGCACGGCACATATACGAGAGTGCGTGGGCGATATCCTCCGCCGCAATATCCTCCAAAGAAGGAGAAAGCGGCGAGAAGCTCACGCCGCTGTATGTATAGATAAAATTGCCGGGAATCATTTTTCCTCCGTTTAGTTTGGCATAACGACAAGCTCATCTCCGACTATCGTTACCCTTGCCTTGTTTTGGACGTTGGGTACTTCAAGCGTCAGGAAGTTTATGCAGAAATGTGAGCCAGGGTATATGATATTCGCCCTTGCCGCAAGTGCGTCTTTATTTTCGATCTCGTCGTCAAGCTGGGATATGAGCAGAGTAAGTTCCTTTTTCTTAACGGTACTGAACAGCTTGTTCTGTGTTTCAAGCTTCATCTGCCTTTGCTGCTCTTCTGACAGCATACCGCCCTGCTGCTGCTTTCTGAATTTCAGGAATTCAAGGTTCTTTACAGCGTTTTCGTACTTTTCGATATACTGCTGCAATTCGTTTTCAGCCCTGCGTTTTCTTGCGAATGTAACGGAGCCGTCGCCTATGTTTATCTCGGTACGGGTGTACTTTTCAGAGCCGATTATACCTGCGGTGATGTCACGCATAGCGGTTATCTTTCCGCCCACGATAACGCCCTGTTTACCCTTTGTTTTAAGCTCTCCGTAGCAGAATACCTCGCTGAATGTGAATTCCTTAGCCTGTACGTCGCCCTTTGCAGTCAGCGTGGAGTTCTGACAGAATCCAACATCAACATTACCCTCGCATTTAAGCGTAGAGCTGATCAGACCGCCTACTATCGTAGTATTTCCGCCTACTTCAAGCTCAGAGGAGAACACACTGCCGTCGATGATAAGGTTCTTTCCTGCCTTTATGCTGAATCCTTCGAGGACATTTCCCTTGATATGGATATCACCGAAGAAACTGAGGTTTCCGACAGAGATATCAAGATCCTTATGTACAGTTACGGTATCCTCGATATTAAAGCAGTTCAGACCGTATGTAACGTGTCCGTCACAGGATGCAACGATGTATCTGCCGTCAACTGTAAGCATAGAGTTCTTGCCGATAGTGGGCTTTGCGGGTTTGCCCGGCTCGGGAGGAATAGGCTCACCGAAGATGTTTATACCGGGTTCTCCCTCAGTAGGGGGAGTTATCTCAGCAATGATATCGCCCTTTTTGATGGGGACTATCATATCAAGCTCACGGAAGTTTGCCACGCCGAACTCGTCGTGCTTTGGCTGGAGGACTCTCTTCTTCTCGTATTTAAATGTTACAATGCCGTTTATACCTTTTTTTGCAGGTATAGCTCTTGCGATACAGACAGGGGTCTCGTATGTGTGATGATCCAGCATCTCACGGATATCAAATTCATCAATGCCGGATACTATGCCCCTCATTTTCAGTTCAGACGCAATAAGGTCCATAGTAATAGGTCTGCCGCCGTTCTGTGGCGGATACATTACCATATTGGCGAGCATACCGGACTGGTCGTATGTGATCTCCACACGACCGTCTATAACGGGAGGTCTTTCAGTCCTTGGACCTCCTGCACTGCCCGAAAGCATACTTTGAACTTTCTCGTCAAACATAGTTTTTCTCCGAATCTTTTTTATTGAGTTCTGTAATCAGTCCCGCAACCTCTTCAAGGTCATCCGCCTTTGCATAGATAAGTTCGTCCAGCTCATCATCGGGCTGAGTGAGGTCGGGTACCATAATAGTAATGCAGCCTGCACCTGCCGCTGACCTTACACCGTTCGGAGAGTCTTCGAGAGCGACGCATTCCGACGGGTCAAAACCAAGCTGCTGTGCGGCATAGATGTAGATATCGGGTTTCGGCTTACCGTTTTCCACCATAGTTGCACATACTATCTTGTCGAAGCTGTCGAATATGCCGACCTTTGTAAGATAGTCCTTTGTGCGTTCAAAATCGGTGGCGGTGGCAACGGCGGCGGGGATATGGTTTGATTTTAGGTACTGTAAAAGCTCCTTTATACCGCTTTTGAGTTCAAGACCTGTTCTGTTCAGCTCTTCGGACATAAGTTCCATACGGCGGCTGCGGATCTTTACATAGTCAAAATCCTCTCCGAATATCCCTTGAAGATAGGGGATAGCGAACTTTCTCGCAAGGCTGCGTATATTGAGGGCGTGTTCCCTCTGCATAGGGAAGCCTGCCTCATTAGCTGCCTGACACCAGTATTTGACAAGGTGCTTTTCCGTGTCGAGAATAAGACCGTCCATATCAAAAATTACTGCCTTAACCATAAACCTGTTCCTATTACTTTGAGAAAAAATTATCAATATCCACAAATATTTTAGCAACCAACAAATGCTTTTGTTTATTATAACATAAGTGTATCGTTTTTGTCAATATATATGTTGGGTCATTCGGTAAAAATTCCCCTATATTTTGGAATGAAAAACCTCCGCATATTTCAGCGGAGGTTTGTGGTTATTCATTTGTATCTTCTATATGCTTATATGAGCTGTCGTATTGAGCCGTATCCTTGTAACATTCCGTATCTGTGGGCATATTTTTCTTTTTGAGCCTTGCCGAAACGAAATCCGCAGCGAGCATATACAGTACGGCAAATACCGGTACACCCAGCAGCATTCCCGGAATACCGAAAACACCGCCTGTTACGATTATCGCAACCAGCACCCATATTGCGGGAAGTCCGACAGTTTCGCCGAATAGCAGCGGCTTGATGACATTTCCGTCCATCTGCTGTAAAACAAGCACGAAAAGTCCGAACCATACTACCTTGATAGGGTCGTCTGCGATAAGGATCAGCAGACCACAGGGAATTGCACCGATAAACGGTCCGAAGAACGGGATAAGGTTAGTAACGCCGCATACAACAGCGATAAGCATTGCATAGGGCATATCCATTATCCACATTCCTATCGCCATAACGAAGAATATTATAACTGCGTCAAGCAGGTTTGATACGATAAATCTTTTGAATATCTGATTACTCTTTGAGCAAACGGTAAGGAAACTCTGACATTTGTCGTTCTTGATAAGTGCAAACAGCAGTTTTTTGGTCTGTGCGATAAGCTTTTCCTTGCTGAACATAAGGTAGATAGCAATGATAAGACCGATTAGCACGTTTTTCAGAGCCATAAGCACACCGCTGACAAGTTCCAGAATACCTATGGAGAGCGAACCGATGATATCTGATGCCATAGGCTCTATCATCTCGGAGAACTTCTGCAATATTCCGCTGAGCTGTGTAAACTCCTCGGAGATATACTTGGCTAGTTGGGGATTGTTTGCAAAGGTATCGTTTATCAGCTTTTCCGCATTGTCGATGTAGGTCGGCATCTGGTCGGCGAGGTCTATGACGCTCTGTGCAACGTTAGGCACAACGGCTATACATATTCCCACGATAGCGGCAAGTACCAGCACAAAGGATATCACCACCGAAAGAGCCTTTGCGGCATTCTGGCGTATACGTTTTTTCTTTTCGATACGCTTTTCGCTTTTTGGATCGGTCGGGTCGATCTTGTAGATTCCACCGTCACGCAGTTTTGCGAAGACCTTGTTTTCAAAGGTCATAACCAAGGGGTTTACGATGTACGCAATAACTATACCGATAGTAATAGGTGCGATTATCTCGCCTATCCACGAAAATCCACTTGCAAAGGAGTCGAACTTAAATATAAAAACGACAAACAATATAGCGGCAATTATAACAAGTAAACTATAAACAGCAATGGTCGTGTAATTTTTATTCCAGTTAAGCTTAATAATTATCAGCTCTCTTTCGTTATCATATCGCTTGATTGCATTAAAGCGTTATGGATATTTTAACATACACTTTCCTTGTTGTCAACCAATTTAAATAGGTATTGTATGTAAAAAAGCAAAAAAATGCCCCGCAAAAGCGGGGACAGGTCATACTTAATCCGCAAGATAAGATTTTACAAGCACCTGCAAAAGCTCATCACGGTCAATGTGGCGGATAAGTCCTCTTGCATTGTTGAATGTGGTGATGTATGTAGGATCCTCAGAAAGGATATATCCCACAAGCTGATTTATAGGGTTGTAGCCCTTCTGCTTTAACGCATCGTAGACAGTTGTAAGGATTTCCTTCATTTCATTTTCTCTGTCATCGTGGACAGAGAATGTCATGGTCTTGTCTATCATATAATCAAATCCTTTCCTTGTCCGCAAAACGTCGGACATCTCTGATAACTTTCTTACATTATACACATTTCAGAAAAAAAATACAACCGACTTTCTGTTTTTCTTGCCCGAAAATCCCGAAAATCTATGATTATCACAAAAAAAATAAAGTTCGTTTGGATATTCTCACAAAATTGAGGTGAATAAATTAACAAATTTATAAAATTTGCTAAACCACTTGTATATATTCGGTTTTTATGGTATAATGTTTAAGTGATATTATACGTTTTGATAGAATAAACGTATATTTTTAGTAATTTTTCTGTTAGGAGGATCCGTATATGGCTGTTGGAGATGGCGGTTTTAAGCAGGTTGCCTTTGGTTTTGATAAAAACGAGGTAAACACATACATAAGCGACCTTCGTAAAAAGACGAAGGCTATGGAAGACGAGATGAAGGCAAGTCAGAGAAAGGCCGAGGAGGCTGTAAAACTTGCCGATCAGGCAGACGAGCGTATCAAGGAAGCCGTTAAAGAGGTTCAGGATAAGGCTGACGAGATACAGGCAAAGCTTGACGCAGAAGAGAAAAAGACCGCTGACCTTGAAAAGAAGATTGCAGATTTAAAGGCAGAGCTTGAAAAGGAACGCAAGAATATGACCGATATGTTAAAGAGCGGCAAGGGCGTAAGTGCCGAGGCTCAGAAAGCATATACGGAGATAATCAACAAGGCGAACGCTGACGCTGACGACATCATCGCGGCTGCCAACGAAAAGGCAGAGGCTATCGTTTCCGACGCAAACAGCAGATGTGCCGACACTAACGAAAAGACCACCGCATTTCTTGAACTGTTCAGAACTCAGCTTGAAGCATTCGGTGAAAACTATAAGACCATTGCAGAGTCTGCTGCCGATATGCTTGGTACAGCGGCTATTGCAGCTCCCGTAGTTGAGCTGCCCAAGGCAGAGATCCCCGCACCCGTTGTTGAGATCGCTAAGGAAGAACCTGTTGTTGAGGCAGAGCCTGAGGAAGAAGCTCCCACAGTTGAAGAAATTGTTTCCGAGCCTACTCCCGAGCCTGAGCCTGAACCCGAAGTATCCTCTGACGAGCCTGCTTCCTTTGACGAGGTATGGGGCGGCGGTGAGATCGCCGAGGCTATCACACAGGAGGAGAAGAAGGAATCCGTTCCTCTTGTTAATCCCGATTTCGGCAAGGATGTATTCGGTCTTGGCACAGCAGCCGAGGAAGATGTATCCTTAGACCTAAACGCAGCATTCGAGCAGCCTGCTGAGGATACTATCGACGATATCAAGCCTCTCGATGTTTCCGAACACGCTGACGCATCTTATGACAACAGCTTTGACACAGATCTGCTTTCCCAGACGATGTCCTCGTCCTCTCTCGGTTCAGATGTGTCCGATGATCTTCTTGCAGCTGTAAAGGCAGCAGAGGAAAGCTTTGCTGTAAAGCCTACAAGCTCCGCTGACTTTGATATGGATATGGATGAAGATAATGTTTCTTCCGCACTCGATCCCGAGGACGAGCTTATGAAAGCTCTCCGTGAGGCAGAAGAGGCACTTAACAGCATCAATCCCGAGGCAAATATGTCCGATGATACACCTGTACAGGAGTCTGCACCCGCAGGCGACGACCCTTGGGCAGATCTCCAAAAGCAGCTTGAAGCTATGGAGCAGTCGGGTATCACAGGCGATGTTGTGGCTGAAACAGTTCCCTCTGAGCCTGAAACTCCCGCAGCACCCTCCGCAGACGACGCGTCTATCTGGGACTTCGGCGGTACATCGTCAAGCTCTGACTCCGATGATGATATGAGCTCCGACTTCGGTGGATTCGGCGGATTTTAATTAAAAATATGATATTACAGAGCCGACTGAGTTTCGGCTCTGTTACTGTTTAAAGGAAGTATTTCTATGATAGAACTGAACACCGACGAGCTTAAAGAAAAGGCAAAAACGCTGCGTGCGGGCGATAAGGTGCTGTTAAGCGGCACTGTTTACACCTCCCGTGACGCCGCACATAAGCGTATCAAGGCTTGTATCGACAGCGGAGAGCCGCTTCCCTATGAGCTTTCGGGTGCGGCAATATATTATGCAGGGCCTACGGGTGCAAAGGACGGTATGGCTATCGGCTCTTGCGGACCTACAACTTCCAGCCGTATGGACGTTTATTCTCCGCTTATGCTGGATATGGGACTTTCCGCTATGATAGGCAAGGGTGAACGCTCTGAGGAGGTCTGTGAAGCTATTTGCCGTAACGGTGCGGTATATTTCTGTGCCATAGGCGGTGCGGGAGCTCTTGCTTGTAAGTGCATAACCGAGTGCGAGGTGATAGCCTTTGACGACCTCGGTTGTGAGAGTGTAAAAAAGCTGCACTTTGACAGATTTCCGTTGATAGTTGCTATCGACAGCGTGGGCGGAAACCTGTTTAAAACAGGCAGAGCGGAATACGAAAGATGACCGGCAAAGTGGTTATTGTATAGAGCTAAATTGCTCTGAAACGGCTTGGGCATTGATTTTATTGTTTTTTTGCATAAACTGGAATACCTTATTTCATTGAAAACGTAGGTCTTTTTTAAAATTCCGTTTTTTTGTTGACAAAAATCGTCAGCCGTGATATAATAACCACATAATTTAAAAGTTTAGCGTTTAAACCATTGTGTTTTTTTGTGTGGTGTTATGGCAGATTACTCTTCAATGTCAGATGAGCAGCTTGTCGCAGGCGGTCTTTCCGCTGACGGCGGCAGGGTGACGGAACTTATTTCCCGTTACAGCAATCTGGTATTCTCTATGGCGAAAAGATACGCAGCCTATGCTGACTATGAGGAGCTTGTTTCCGACGGGCTTGACGCATTGCTTAATGCTATTTCCTCTTATGATGAGCAGCGTGGCAGCTTTGGTGCTTTTGCGTCGGTGTGTATCTCCAATCGTATGAAAAACACGACTGACAAGGCTATCCGCCGCAAATCACGGTTGGAGGACGAGAGTAAGCTTGACTCCTTACAGGACAGCGTACCCTCTCCCGAGGACATCGTGATAATGAAAGAGAGTGCCAGTGAAATGAGCGAGCAGATGAAAAAGCTTCTCTCTCCGCTTGAACTCCGCTGTCTTGAAGGCGTGATACTCGGTCGCAGCTACGCAGAGATAGCCGAAAAGCTTGGGATCGAACGCAAATCCGTGGATAATGCCGTTGCACGGGCGAGAGCCAAACTGAAAGCGGTATTTCCCGACCATTAGTTTGTTTACAAGGCGATCGCTTAATGCTGTTGCCTTTATATATGACCCGGTAGCTTAATTTACCAGAGCGTTGTTTTACAAAGGTGTCGGTGCAAATCCGTCCCAGGGCGAAATATTTTTTAAGAGGTATTACTTATGTACACTGACAAGACTTTAAAGTGCAAGGATTGCGGCGCAGATTTCGTTTTCACCGCAGGTGAGCAGGAATTCTACGCAGAGAAGGGCTTTGTAAACGAGCCTCAGAGATGCAAGGCTTGCAGAGACGCTAAGAAGAACGCAGGCAGAGGTGCAAGAACATTCTATGATGCAACTTGTGCTATGTGCGGCGGCACAGCAAGAGTTCCCTTCGAGCCTAAGGAAGACAGACCTGTATATTGCAGCGAGTGCTTCGCAAAGCAGAGAGGCGAGTAATTCTTCCGTAGATCGGATAAATTGACGTTATTAAGCGTTCGGGTTATCGATTTGCAATTAAGGTCAGACTGTTTTTTTACTGTCTGACCTTTTTATTTTATATGAAAAAGACCGAGCTGAAAAACTCGGTCTTTGTGTTATTCTGATTTTGGAAGCTCGCTGTCCTCGGGCTTTCTGACGTATTTTGCAAGACGTTCCTCGCACGCTCCGTACAGCTTATAGTTCTTTTTCGCCTCGATAAGGCTGACGCTGTTTGCACCGCCTGAACAATCGGGACATTCCGCCTGATTAGGGTCGTCCTCCCAAAGACATACAGGGCAGATGTCGAATTTGCCGCTTATCGTAAGGCAGCCGCAGCACTGACATTGTTTCTTCATAGTTTACCTCGCTTTACTGTCTGTTCCAGTAATCTATACCCGCAGAGGGGATAAAGTATGTTCTTATGTAGCCGTCGGGCGAAAGCACAAGGAATTCCTCTGTGGAGGTGCGGAAGTACATAAAGTCGCTGTCGTCCTCGTACTTTGTCAGTATATCGTCAGCGTCACTTGCGATAAGCTCGTTTGCGTGTTCAAGGTATTCTTCAAGGGTTATTTTGCCGAATATCGGCGTGAACTCGTGTCCGTGCTTTTCGTAGTGCTGTATGTATTGTTCCTCCGTGCGGAAGTAGTATTGTATCTCCACTTCCTCGGGAGCAGTGGTTTCGGCAGGTTTTTCGGTTGTCGTTGTCGCCGCAGTGGTCTTTTCGGTAGTCGTTGCTGCGGAAGTGGTGGTCGCCGCTGTCGTTGTGACTATCGTGGTATTGCTTGTGGCGGCGGGGGTCGTTGTAGCCGCAGTGGTCGTTGAGGGTATGCTCTCATTGTCGTGGCTTACGCTTTCCGATACAACAGAGGAATATCCGCTTTCTCCCGTACCGAGGAAAGCGTCCCAATCGCCCACAAACACGATACCGCATATTATTGCGATAAGCAACGCCGCAGCAGGTATTATAAGCTTTTTGATGTCAAATTTGTTATTATTATTTGCCATTTTGTCCTCCTTTTTTGCACAATAAAAGTATATCAGACGGTTCAGGGTTTGTCAACCCTGCGTGTAGAGAAGTATACTTTTCGGAGGTATCGTTATTGTGCCGCTGATAGTACGGAATGGCTCTGCACAGGCTCTGTCGCCGTCTGCAAGTACAAAGACGCTGCCGTCTACGGAGTATTCCGTCTGCTCTTCCGAGGGGTTGACGGCAAGGCTTATCTTGTCGTAGTGCATAACAAATCCGCCGCCAAAGAGGTCATCAAAGCGTATTTTCCTTACGTCCTCCGCAGAGGTCATACGGAATTCGGGATAAGTTTTTCTTATCGCAATAAGACCTTTGTAATACTCCATAACCTCTCTGTTTTCGGTGACGGAATTCCACTTTATACAGTTTACGCTGTCGGGTGAGCGGTAGCTGTTATGGTCGAGGTCTTTGCTACGCAGCAGCTCCTGTCCCGCCTGAATAAAAGGTATCCCCTGTGCGAGGAAAACAAGAGCCGCACCAAGCTTATCCGCTCTTATCCTTTCCTCGGTGGTGGAGTTTTCCATAGAAATGCACAGCTTGTCGTAAAAGGTGAGGTTATCGTGAGCTTCCACATAGTTTACGCTGTGTAGGGGAGTTTTCGCCCAGCACTGCCACTCGGGACGGTCTATCCCGTGATGAAATACACCGCCGCACAGCACGGATTTTATAAGCTCTCGACGTTCGTCAGAGGTCACTCCGTTTACATAGCCGCAGTCGTTGTCGGAGAAAACAGAGCCTTTTACACCGTCACGGAAGTCGTCCGAAAACATTGCTATACCGCTTAGCTTTTCGACATTGTGCTTTAAGGCACGGCACTCATCGGGCAGGGGAGAGATACCGCCTGTCCAGCCTTCTCCGTACAGCAGGATATCGGGGTTTATCTCACGCAGCTTTTTTTCGCATAGGACAAGGGTCTTTGTATCTATAAGCCCCATAAGGTCAAAGCGAAAGCCGTCAAGGTGATAATCCTTTGCAAGGGTACACAGGCTGTCGCAGATAAATTTCCTTGCCATTTCACGTTCGGTCGCAAGTTCGTTTCCACAGCCCGAGCCGTTTGAGTAGCCTTTCTTGTCGTGGCGGTAGTAGTAATGCGGAAAGATATTGCTGAAAGGGGAGTCCTCCACAGTATATGTATGGTTGTACACCACGTCAAGGATAACGCCTATTCCTCGTTTGTGGAGAGCCTGAACCAGCATTTTTAGTTCCCTTACACGGCAACGACCGTCATACGGGTTGGAGGAGTAGCTGCCCTCAGGTACGTTGTAGAGATATGGGTCGTAGCCCCAGTTAAAGGACGGCTCTTTCTCATCAACGCTCTGATAGTCCATAACAGGCAGCAGATGAACGTGGGTCACACCAAGCTGTGAGATATAGTCAAGACCTACGCTGTCCCCGTGGGAGTTTTTCACTCCCTCCTCGCACATTGCGGTGAATTTCCCACGGTGCTTGAAATCAGCATTTTCGTCCATTGAAAGATCTCTTATGTGCAGCTCATAGATAACAGCGTCAGCAGGGGAGCGTAGCTTAACGGGACGGTCGATATCCCAGCCCTTTATGTCCACGGATTGCGGAGAGAATATCATACCTCTCTTGCCGTTTATTCCTGCACTCCTTGCGTAGATATCGGGAGTTTCACACTCCTTACCACTGTGGGCGACGAGATAGGTATAGTATATCCCGTCAAGTTCGCCTGTGGCTGTGCATCTCCATACGCCGTCTGCGTCCATTTTCATTGGTATCTGCTTTACGGGAGAGTTTGCTGTGCAGCTTTCATACAGCCGCAGTGTTATGCTCTCTGCGTATGGCGACCACACCGAAAACTCCGTCCCGATGGGAGAATATTCTGCACCCAAAAAGCCGTGATAACTGTATTTTCTGTCTGTTTCTGTAAAGTCGTATTTCTGCATATCCGTCTTTCTTTCATTTTATTTATGATATGATTATAGCATATTACGACCCACGCTGCAAGTGAGGTCACCCTGAAATAATAGCAAGTTCTGTAAACCTGTTAAGGCTCTCACGCAGATTGTTGAGTGTTGTTTTTCCGCTTATAAGGTCATTGCCGAAATCTCCCGCACAGATAAGAAACCCCTCATACAGCGGCTGTGAGGAAAGTTTAAGCTGCTCCGTCAGTGTTTTAAGCTCAGGGTGGGCTTTCAGCACCTCGCTGTCGGACATAAGCAGCTTGTTCACGGGCATTTCGCCAAGCCTTTCAAGACGCAGCTGTTGAGCCTCATACTCAGACAGCAGCCGTGCAAATTCGATTGCGTCCTCTTTTTGCTGCACTTTGGAGTTTACACCCACGATACGATAACTAGCCACGCCGCAAAGCTTTGTTTCGCTGCCGTCGGGAAGTGTAAGGCTTGGCAGCGTTGCCGTGCCGAGGTATTTTCCGAGAGAGCTTGAAATCTCCTCTGCAATGTCAAGTCCCGCTATTGCAGCGGCGACCTCTCCGTGGGCAAAGCCGAGCTTTACTTCGTTGCTGCCGCAATCGGGAGCAAAGCGGTCGTTTTTCACAAGACCAATCATATATTCAGCCGCCAGCAGACCGTTTTCCTCGTTTATGCGGCAGCTTTCCCCGAAAAGTCTGCAACCTGCCGCAGAAAAAAATCCTGCCTGCTGTCTGCCGTCGCACAAGTTCATTACAAGATTTTTTTCTATGTCGGGGATAGATTTTTCCAGTATCGTTTCAAGGCTCTCTACATCGCTGCTGCTGAGTTTTGACTTGTCGTAGTAGAGGATACAGGCGTCTGCGGATATGGGATAGCCGAACAGTCTGCCCTCGTTTTCGGCTGCCTTTACAGCGGCAGGATAAAGGCTCTGCGTTGCGTAGGCGGTATCTGTTATTTCAAGCAGTACACCTGCCTCGGAAAGCTCATCTAAGCGATATGAGGAAAAGCAGAATACATCAGCGGCATTCATTTTATCGGTAAGAGCCTGTTGTACAGCCTCCTCATCGGACATAATCCCTATCGTAAAGGCAAAACGCTTGTCAGGATTGCTCCGTGCGTAGCTTTCGCAAAGTTCTGCAACCAAGTCCTGCTCATCTTCTCCGCACCACACGGACAACTGCACAAGCTCTTTTTCAGCGGGAGTGCTGCTTTCCTCGGGAGCATTTCTACTGCACCCAACAAGAGCCACAGCTAAGACGGTCACTATCGACAGTAATACTATTTTTCGCATAATATCCCCTCCTGCGGTTAGCATTTCCGGATAAGACGGGATATATGCAGTTTTTCCTTTATGGGTCATTATGATGAGTCGGTGATGTAAGTATGTGTTTTGGGTATTGACATTTTGGGTGACTTGTGGTATACTTAAAAAAAGTCGATAAATGCATTCTCCTTGAATGATTGGCATTCTATGGAACGAAGCATTGTATCGGCTTTTTCTCTTTTAACTGTTTTTTGATAAAAAAATCGGTATCACCATTTGATGATACCGATCTTTTTATTTAAGAGAAAAATTACTTGATAACTCTTACAGAGATAACGCTGTCAACGCCCTTGAGCTTTGTTTCGATACCGTCTGTGCCGCCTGTAACGTCAAGAACTGTGTAAGCGAGATCCTTCTTGGACTTGCATACCATATTCTCAATGTTCATACCTGCTGCGGAAACAGCACCTGTCAGGTTGTTGAGGATACCCTCTACGTTCTTGTGGAGTACGCAGATCTTAGCGTCGCCTGTCATAGGAACTGTAACGTTGGGGAAGTTCACACTGTTGATGATATCGCCCTTTTCGAGGTAAGCGATGATCTCGTTTACTGCCATAACCGCACAGTTGTCCTCGCTCTCGGGAGAGGAAGCACCGAGGTGGGGAAGTGCTGTAACGCCGTCGATACCGATAAGGTCGTCTGTTACGAAGTCTGTAACATAAGCAGCCATACCGCCGTTTGCGAGAGCGTCGATGATAGCCTTGCTGTCAACGAGGTCAGCTCTTGCGAAGTTAAGGATACGAACGTTCTTCTTCATTGTAGCAATGGACTCAGCGTTGATCATACCCTTTGTTTCAGCTGTTGCGGGAGCGTGGAGTGTGATGTAATCGCACTGCTCGAAGATCTCCTTGTTGCTCTTTACATAGTGAACCTTGTCGGAGAGGTGGAGAGCACCTGCAACGGAGAGGAACGGGTCAGCACCGTATACTTCCATACCGAGGTCGATAGCTGCGTTAGCAACGAGAGCACCGATAGCACCAAGACCGATAACACCGAGCTTCTTGCCCTTGATCTCAGGACCTGCGAACTGTCCCTTGCCTTTTTCTACGAGCTTGCCTACGTTGTCGCCCTCGCCCTTTAAGGTTTTGAGCCAATCCATAGAAGCTGCAACCTTTCTGGAAGCGAGGAAAAGACCGCAGATAACAAGCTCCTTAACAGCGTTAGCGTTAGCACCGGGTGTATTGAATACTACGATACCCTTTTCGCTGCACTTGTCTATCGGGATATTATTTGTACCTGCACCTGCTCTTGCGATAGCAAGGAGGTTCTCGGGAAGCTCCATTTCGTGCATAGAAGCGGAACGTACCAGTACTGCGTCGGGATCCTTCATATCCTCGCTGAATGTGTACTTGCTCTTATCGAAGAGGTCTGTACCACAAGCGGCGATCTTATTGAGTGTAAGAATATTGTACATTGTCTTGTTCTCCTCTTGTTTATGATATGTATAGGGGCGACCTATGGCCGCCCGCTATAAAGTTGCTTGAATTAAGCGTTTTCAGCTTCGAACTTCTTCATAAATTCTACAAGCTTTTCAACGCCCTCGATAGGCATAGCATTGTAGATAGAAGCTCTCATACCGCCAACGGAACGGTGACCTTTAAGGTTCTCAAAGCCTGCTGCCTTAGCTTCCTTAACGAACTTAGCGTCAAGCTCTTCGTTGCCTGTTACGAAGGGAACGTTCATCAGAGAACGATCCTTAGCCTCTACGGTACCCTTGAACATCTTACTGCTGTCAAGGAAATCATAAAGGATCTTAGCCTTCTTCTCATTGTGAGCCTTCATAGCTTCAAGGCCGCCCATCTTCTTGATCCACTTGAATACCTTGCCACAGATGTAGATACCGTAGCAGGGAGGTGTGTTGTAGAGGGAGTCATTGTCAGCCTGTGTCTTCCATTTGAGCATTGTAGGTGTGCCGGGGAGAACATCATCAGTGATGAGATCTTCACGGATAATAGCGATAACAACGCCAGCGGGGCCTACGTTCTTCTGAACACCGCCGTAGATAACAGCATACTTGCTTACATCAACAGGTTCAGAAAGGAAGCAGGAGGATACGTCAGCAACGAGATCCTTGCCCTTTGTGTTGGGAAGCTCCCAGAACTTTGTTCCGTAGATAGTGTTGTTCTCACAGATATAAACATAGTCTGCGTCCTCAGGGATATCGAGGTCGGAGCAGTCGGGAATGTAGGAGAATGTCTTGTCTGCGGAGGAAGCTACATCAATAGCCTCACCGTACATCTTAGCCTCCTGCCAAGCCTTCTTAGCCCACTGACCTGTGATTATGTAAGCAGCCTTCTTGTTCTTCATCATATTCATAGGAACTTCTGCGAAGAACTGGGAAGCACCGCCCTGAAGGAACAGTACCTTATAGTTGTCGGGAATATTCATCAGTTCACGGAGGTCCTTCTCTGCGTCCTTGATGATCTCGTCATAAGCCTTGGAACGGTGGGACATTTCCATAACGGACATACCTGTTCCACGGTAATCCATCATTTCTTCTGCTGCTTCTTTAAGAACTTCTTCCGGCAGTACAGCAGGGCCGGCACTGAAATTGTAAACTCTCATTGAAAGCCTCCTGATAAAATTTGCGGCGAACCGCTTTTGTTTATTAAAACATTAACATATTTATTATATGACAAAATGCTCAATATGTCAAGTGTGAATTGCTATACAATCACAAAAAAATCTATATTTTTTATATTTTTTTCCTTTATGAAAACAGGGCGGAATAAAACCGATGCACAGGTCAATAATACCTGTAAACACCGAAAGGAGGAGTGTTATGAAGTACGAATGTCCCTGCGGCTACATCTATGACGAGGACAGGGGCGACCCCGCAAACGGAATCGCCCCCGGCACAAAGTTCGAGGATATCCCCGACGACTGGGTATGTCCTATCTGCGGACTGGGTAAGGAAAGCTTTGAAAAGCTGTAAAAAAGGAACGGGCGGAACGATAGGTTTTGCCCGTTTTCGTTATTTTACCCTAACCAAAAGAACATCAAGCTGGGATATAGGGGCTGCCGTCCCTTGCCCCCGCCAAGCCTTTTGAAAAAGGCTCGACTGAAAACGTTTTTCTCGCTTCGCTCGATTTTTTGACAAGTAGTAACGGGCGAAACGATAAATTTCCGCCCGTTTTATTTATATTGATGTAATTATCTCAGAAAGCCTTTCCGCAGAGTCTTTTAGGTCGTCAAAATCGTCATAATTGCTGCGATAAAGCTCCACGATATATTTTCCGTTGTAGCCGATATCAGCCATACGTCTGAAAAGCTCACCGAAATCGAACTCTCCACAGCCTATGGGCAGACAGTCACGGTCGGCGTCGCCGTCGCTTACGTGACAGTGAATCAGCCTGTCGCCGAGGGCGGAGATATAGTCAAAGATGTCCTCCTTGCTGCGGCGAGCCTGTTTAAGGTCAAGCACGAAGTTTGCATAATCTCCAAGCTCTCTCTTCATCATTTTAAGGAAATCCAGCTTTCCGCTAAGACAATAGCAGACATTCTCCTGTGCGACGGTTATGCCGTATTCTCTGCCTATCTCTGCAAGTAAACGGAATTGCTTTACATAATGTTCAGGGGAACATTTGCTGCTGAGTATCGCACCGTGCAGCACGAATATCTTTGCCGAAAGCTTTCTCATACTCTCGAAAAAGCCCCTGTAGAGGGTTAGCATCTCCTCTATCCTGCGGTCGTAGGTGGAGAACAGAAAGACCGATTCCATAGGAGAAGAAAACGGGTGAAATGAGGGTATCTCCATACCGTAATTCTGTGCGGTATCTTTTATCATAGAGATATACGGCTCCTGCCCCTCGCAGGTGCTGTTTGCAAAGACCTCTGCGGTCTTTATCCCACGCACTGCAAGTTCATTAAAAGCGTCCTCAACGTGCAGCGGATACAGTGACGCAGTAGAAACACCTATTCTATTCACAAGAACACCCCGCTTTCAATATACCTTTGTTAAAAGTATATCATAAAACGGGGCGAAATGCAATAGGTTACAATAATTTACTTTTCGATCTCCACACGGATACGCTTGTCGTCAGAAAGCACGAACTTTCCGCTTACGGTTTCGCCGTTTCTTGTGGTCAGACCCTTTAAGGTAATGGAGCTGCCTTTTTCGATTATACGCTTAGCCTGTGTTTCGGATATTTCCTTGCCCCACATCTCCTTTGTGAAGAAGAAACCGCATTTTCCACGGCTATCCTCACAGGAATAGGATTTCGGGAATACATAGACATTCTTGCCGCACTTAGGACATTTGCCGATAACAGGCAGCTTAGAAAAGCGGAAGGGGTTATCATTTCTGCTTGTTGTGGTCTTGTTGTCACGGATAAGGTTCTTTGTAAAGTCGATTATCTCGTTCAGGAAGTCCTCGTCACTTGCCTGTCCCTTTGCGATACGCTGCAAAGTAGTTTCCCACTCTGCGGTCATCTTTGCGGATCTCACGTTTTCGGGGACTACATCTATAACTCGTCTGCCCTTGTCCGTGGGGATCAGCTGCTTTCCCTTACGCTCCACATACTGACGTTTTACCAGTGTTTCGATGATAGCGGCACGGGTAGCGGGAGTGCCAAGACCTTTTTTCTCCACGTCCTCGTTTTCGTCATAGTCGTCGTTGCCTGCGTGCTCCATAGCGGAGAGAAGCATATCCTCTGTATAGCGTTTCGGGGGAGTTGTCTTATGCTCTGCAAGTTTTGTGCTTTTAACGGTTATCTCCTTGCCGATTTCAAGGGGAGGGAGAGTACCTGCTGCGTCCTCCTCGTCCTCGTCGGAGGCGTCAGCGACTATGCCCTTCATATGTGCCTTGATGTCGGCTTCAAGCTGTTTCCAGCCGCCCTGTACCACGGTCTTTCCCTTTGCGGTGAATGAAGTACCGCCGCAGTCAAGCTCTGCCGCAACAGTATCGTATGTATGCTTTGGAGCTACCGCACAGAGAAGTCTTGCCGCAACAAGACAAAGCACGTTGTAGCACTCCTCGGTGAGGTTATCGAAGTTGTATTTTGCTATCTCCTTTGTGGGGAGAAGTGCGTGGTGGTCGGACACCTTATCGTTATTTACAAGACGTGCGATGTCAGGCTCACAGGAGAGGGAGTCGTAGCTTTCGCCAAACGGGAACGCCTTAGCGGTGAGCTTTACCATTTCAGCGGCGTCGTTTGCCATATCATCTGTGATGTAGTTGCTGTCTGTTCTGGGGTAGGTCATAAGCTTGTTTTCGTACAGCTTCTGGGCACAATCAAGGGTCTGCTGTGCGGTGTAGCCATACAGCTTGTTTGCGTCACGCTGGAGGGTGGTGAGGTCGTACAGTTTGGGGGGATTAGCGTTTTTCTGCTCTTTTACGATATTCTTCACCTGAGCCTTGTCGCCGCAGGCAGAGATAGCCTTTTCAGCCTCGGTCTGACCCTCTATCTTGTCGCTTTCGGCGGTGAATTTTCCGCAGTTAAGCACAACGGAGTAATACTTTGCGGAGGCAAACTGCTCTATCTTCTTTTCACGTTCAACAAGCATTGCGAGGGTAGGGGTCTGCACACGTCCTACGGACAGCATATTGCGGTATTTTACGGTGAAAAGCTGTGTGGCGTTCATACCTACAATCCAGTCAGCCTTGTTTCTTGCAAGACCCGAGCGGTACAGTGCGTCGTATTCAGAGCCATCACGGAGGTTTTTAAAGCCCTCACGGATAGCCTCGTCTGTCATAGAGCTTATCCACAATCTCTTGAAAGGCTTTGTGCAGCCCGCAAGGTTATACACATAGCGGAAAACGCACTCGCCCTCACGTCCTGCGTCTGTGGCACAGATTATCTCATCTACATCGGGACGAGCCATAAGTGTCTTTAAGTTTTCGTACTGTGCCGCAGTGCTTTCCGCAACAGTCCACTTGAATTCCTCGGGGAGAATGGGGAGGTTTTCAAACTTCCAGGGCTTTTCGTAGCGTTTGTCGTACTCCTCGGGAGAGGCAAGGCTCACAAGATGTCCGTAGCACCACGATACTATATATCCGCCGCCTTCGGTAAAACCCTCGCCCCTGTGCTTGTTAGCACCTATTACCTTTGCGATAGAGTTGCCGACGGACGGCTTTTCTGCAATTACTAATTTCATTATAATACCTTCCTGATAAATAAGTCGCTGAAATACACAGCCCTTTTATTTTATCATATTTTACAGATTTTTGCAAGTCGTCGTTTAGTGTTTTGGAAATAAAAAATCGGCACTGTCGAGAGTGCCGATTTCTTGTTGTTTAATTATTTGGAGTTGTCCTCGAACCACTTAGCAGCCATCATAGGTGACAGGATAACATCAAGTGTCTGCAAAGCACCGTCGTAGATGTTCTCTGCGGAGATGCCTGTATCGTTATCCTCAGTAGGCTCACAGATATCGTATGTTACCTGAGTGCGGTACTTGATACGTGCATAAAGAAACTCCGGCGGGATATAGTCTATCATTCCTATTTCTTCAAGCCACAGGAAGGGCGACATACCGCCGATAGATACGTCTTCGATCACCCAACCGCCTGCATTGATAGCGTCGTTTGCACACAGATACAGGGAGAAGTGGAACTTCTGCTCCTTTTCGCCGTTAAGCAGACCTATGGAAAAATCCTTCATAGTAAAGCTGTTGATGATGTTGGACTCGTAGCCACAGCAAGAGCAAGTACCACCGTAGCCGAACAGCTTTGCATTAACATCACGGGTGAAATAGTTCTTGTAGACTCTGGGGTTCTTGATGTTTGCGATACGCTTGATCTCAGAGCGGAGGAATGCAAATTCCTGCTTCTGGATATTCGGAACGGGCTTGTAGTAGTAGGGAAGCTGGTCGAGCAGCAACTGGTTAGGTTCTTCTGTGCTGGAATACAGTGCGGTCAAAACACCTATCACATTGCCTGTAAGAATGAACTCCACAAACTTTGCGAACTGAGGCTTTCCAAGGCCCTCACGCAGCACCACATATCTTGCTGTCTTTGCCTTGTCAGCGTCTGTGATAGGTTCTACAAGGTCGATGATCTTGATGAGCTTGTTGTTCTCGTCAAGAAGTGCTATCTTGTCAAGTGCGAGGTCGCACACATATATCTTAGAAATAGTCTCCTCTGTTTCGGCAACTGTGTCGAAGCTTGGGAGTACAGTGAGTATTTCAGCAGCGTCAAAGCTGTATCTTGCGGAGGAATAGGGGAAATCGAACACACGGTTGTTGAACATACCGCTGTCGATAAGTACATAAACATCACCGATTATTTCAAGCAGGTCGGCATTGCTGATGTTCGGAGGCATCATAAACTGTTTGCCGTAAGCTGCAAAGCGGTAACGCTTGTTGATATCGAGGGCAAGTGTTACTTCGCCGCCCTGACTCTTTATCTCACGGAGGAATTCCAGTGTTTCCTTGCCGTTTGTAAATGAGTTCATAATCAGCGTGATAACGGAGTTATATACCTGATGGCTCTCAAAACGCATTTCGTGAGCCATAATAACGTCCATAGCCTTTTTGATATTTCCGATATTGATCTTGGAAACTTCAAAGTTTATGGTGGTCGCACCCGATGTTACAACGAACTGGAAGTATTTCATCGAGATGCGGTAAGCCTCACCGAACATCTCATCGATAACGGCGAATGTTTCGGCAAGGGCGTTTTCATCGGCAACAGCACCGTCAACAACGCAGTTGTTGAGTTTCAGGCTGATGATACTTCTGAATCCCTCGGACAGACCGTAGTCACGTATCTGCCTGTTTTTGTCGGAGGACATAAGGAATACCTTGTCGCCCTCGTGGAAAGCATATACGAACTCGCTGCCCTTTTCCTCGGTAGCCTGCTCGTGCCAGTTGTATCTTGCGAAAAGAACGTGATCGTTCTCTCCCTTGAACCAGCCCTGCATCTGTTCGAGGTCTGCATACAGCATCTGCATAGCAGTGCCGTCGTCGTGCTCTTCCTTGGAAATGCCGCTATGCTCGGTAAAGAAGCCGTTTTCTTTAAGCTCCGTAAAGGTAACAGGCTCTTCAATATTGGGGATCTTCACGGAGATAGAGTCGCAGAATTTCTCTTTAAGACCCTTTACCAGTGTACTTGTGTTTATGTAATTATAGAAGAACTCAAACACATACTGTCTGGGGCGGAGCATATAACGCTCTGCGTTGTCGGGACGCTGAGCAAGTTCCAGTACGAACAGCTTTTTGTAGCGGTCAACGATATCTACGATATCCTGTTCGATCTCGCCCGAAACCTCTTCTATACAGTCGTGGCGGATACCCGCACGGTTATTTGTGATGTACTTGTTCGGTACGCTTACGAAGAATGCGGAGAGCTGCTCCTGTAAGAACTCCTGACGACTTGCCTTTACAAGACCTGTCAGCTCAAAGGTGGAGAAGTAGTTGTACTTCTGCATAAGCACCCTTGCCGCTTCACGCTTTGCACCGGAGATAGCGAACGGGATAAGGTAAACAAATCCGTCGTTCTCCATATGAATGAAGTCAGCAACGCTCTTTCCGTTTTCGAAGAAACGAACCTTAGGCAGATCATTCTCGTCCTTGCGGAATTCCTGAATCTTGTAGACTACCTCGGGCTTACCGAAGCTGATGATAGCGATGTTAAAGGTACGGGAGGGAGTTTCGTGCTCGTCGGTAGCTTTAAGACGTCTTTTGCGGATAAACGCAAAACACAGGTCTACCATATTGATGTAATCGCCCTTTTCGGAGGTTATGGAAACAAGGTTCTGGTGCAGTTTTTTCTGACCCTCGTCGTCAAGACCGAAGACGATCTCGGTGTGGTTGAACTTAGGACCGTTAAGTTCCAACTCACGCACTTTAAGAGTACCGCCGTCGTTTACGACACGCAGAGAATAGTTGTTTGAACGCATCTTGAACCAGTCAACGTTTGCGAAAACGCTCTTAGCACCAAGACCGAAACGACCCTCACGCTCGGTATTGCCGTCGTTTCTGCCCACAGCGAGGTAGTAGAATACCTGCTCCAAGCTGAATCCTGTTTCATTATATGTCAGCTTGACCTGACCCTCGTCAAGGAATTCGATCATTACCTTGATGTCATTTTCTTCGTAGTCACAGCCGAAAACGTTTTGCAGAAGCTCACGGATAATGGATTCTCTCGGGTAGTCGTTCACCATACCCGTTACATTTATCGCACTTCTGCCCGTATACATACTGTTGAAATAGTCCTTGAAAGGTACGCTGTCTACCTCTCCGGAGTAAAGCATCATCTGCAATTTTTGCAGCACTTCGGACATACCTGTCTTGTCGCCGTTGGTGTGATGCTCAAAAAAGTCACCAAGGAGCTTTTCAACAGCTTCGTAGTTTTCGCTCATAAATACGCCCCGTTTCTCCGCACTGTATGATTTTACGGATAGCCCCGTGCGGTCGGGATATCCTTATGGAATACGAGGCAGTATCAGATGCCGTCGTTGTAAAGCTTGATGTATTCTCTGAAAGACTTCACGGAGTCCTGCTCACGCACTCTGTATCTCCAAATACCGAAAAGTACGGGATACTGAATGGAGTCGCCAAGACCCGAAAGCTCGTTCTTTATCATAAGGTGGAAGTTTTCGCCGTTGTGAAGCTCGTCGATATGTTTCTTTGCCTCTGTAACACCGTTTACAGCCTCAGCCGCAAAGGGGAGGGACTTCCACTCCTCACCGTCAAAGCTTGTGCTTATAGCGGAAAGCTCAGATGCGGTCATTTTTTCAAGTTTGCCGTCGTTTATTCTGCAAAGACCCGAAAGCTCCTCCAAAGTGATAGCGAGGTCGTCACGGGATATGTCCTTGTCAACGTCAAGTACGGTGCAGAGCTTTTCAAGCAGTTTGCCTGCAAATTCAGAGAGCTGCTTTGCATTGGAGATCTTTTCAGTACCGAATGCAGCGTAGTCGCCTTTGAATCTCTTGATAAGGTCGAAGCAGCTGTCAACTTCCTTTGCGTAGCTCTCAACATATTTGAGGTCGTCAAATACATTGTACATATATTCGCCCTTGTTTTCGATATCCAGCAGGATATTTCTTGAAGGAAGCTCACCGCAGAAGCCCGAAGCTATGCCGCCGTAAAGCACCTTGTCAAGGATCCTTGAATCGAACAGCTTATTTGTATCACGGAAGATTATGAAACGTCTTTCAGCCTCATTTTTAGAGCCGTGACGTGTCATACGTCTTTCAAAGAGTGCCGCAGATGTGGGCAGCTCATAGTTGATTATGTAGTTCACTCTGTCGAGAGCGTCGCCTATCGCACTGAGGTTGTCAGTACCGAGAACGATCCTCGGATATACGGTGGAATCGTCCACTTTCAGCTTTCTGAGGATATCCTCATTGCTGAAAAGCTCGCCTACCGCTGTCTTTACGATGTTCTGACCGCTGTAAATACAGGTGATGACCTTTCTTAGGTATTCGATAGTATTTTTATCGCAGCAGTATACGATAGCACGATTTTTTTCGTCTGCCAGTATCTCGTCAAGCAGTGTGATGAAGCTGTCAAGTTTTTTATCGAATGCTCTTATATCCTCTATATCAGAACGTGTGTAGCGGGTCTTCTGATATGTTGCTTTCAGTGTATCGCAGTCATATTCCTCAAATATGTTGCCGCCGTATTTGTAGGTTGGCATATTGGAACGAAGATCCATTCTGCGGCGAAGTCCTGTAAGCGAGCTGTCATCAAAGCTGTACTCACGGATAGTGATATTACGTTTAAGACTTCCGTCGTACACACGCTTGTCGAAGTATCTCATCACAGGAGAGTCGGGGTCAAGCTTTGCAGCGGAGGAGAGATCTATATCGTCTGCTGCTGCCGCCGACGCACTGTCGGACATAACGGACTTGATAAGCTCTGCGAGTGCTGTCTTGTCCTCTTCCTTTTTAGCGGGGAAGGGGGTGGTTATCAGCAGCTTTTCGCTCTGCCAAGGAAGATTTCTCTTATAGTAGCCGTAGTCAGGCACAGTGGAGGACTGCTCCTCGTCAATAACGATAAGATCCCAGACAAAATCACTGTCGACTTTTGTTTTCAGACCGTTCGGCATTGCGAGAGCGTCTGCGGACATAAGGAAGAGATTCGGGCAGCTTTCCGAGAAGAATACGATAGCGTTTGATACGCCTGTTATTACCTTGAAATCCGCACCGATACCTGTCATAAGTATCCTGTACCAGCCGTACAGCTCGGAATTTGAGGTTATCAGAAGAATATTGGGTCTTTCCTTTTCGGCGAGGACATCATATATACACAGTCCCGCTTTTGTCAGCTTTTCAGAGCCGAACTCTCCCGCCATAACGGCAAAGCCGAACCTGCGAAGCTTTTCGGCAGGGGCGAGGTTAGAAGCGGAGAGATCCATACCGCCTAAGGGTATCCATTTTAAAGAATTATCACTCACTAAGTACACCTCCGTAAATCGGGTCAAGTGTAAAAAGGGTATACTTCACCCATTACACTCTATACAATCATTATACAACAATTTTTATTTTTTTACAAGTTAATCATAGGATATCTTTGTTAAAAATCGAACGTGTAAATTTTGTGCAATTTGTACAAATAAAAACCTTGCCGATACACTTTACTTTTTGCGGATTTAATGATAAAATAACATATATTACATATTTATAAACCGAAAGGACGGATAACTGTTATGACAGAATTCGAATATCAGCAGGCACAGGCTATCTGTGACGTTGCTCATAAGCTTTGGCAGCTTGGCTTTGTTGCCGCAAACGACGGCAATATCTCCGTAAGACTTCCCGATGGAAACTTCCTTGTGACCCCCACAGGCACTAGCAAGGCAAGTCTTACTCCTGAAATGATCGTAAAGATGAACGTTAAGAACGAGGTGGTAGAGCCTGCTGCTCTCCCCGGCTACAAGCCCACATCTGAGTTCAAGGTACATCTACGCTGCTACGAGGCTCGTCCCGAGGTGAATGCGGTAGTTCACGCTCACCCTCCGACAGCGACAGGCTTTGCTATCGCACATATTCCGCTTGACGACTACACAATGCCTGAGGCTATCATCTTCCTCGGCTGTGTTCCGATAGCTCCCTATGACACTCCCGGATCACAGGGCGTTGCAGACAAGATACTGCCCTACCTTGAAAACCACGACTCTATCCTTATGGAGAACCACGGTGCTCTTACCGTTGGTATCGACATTACACAGGCATACTACCGTATGGAAACGCTGGAACATTTTGCAAAGGTCAGCCTTGTTGCAAGACAGCTCGGCGGTGCAAAGGATCTGCCTATGGATAAGATCGAAGAGTGCTGTGAGATCGGAAAGAGCTTCCCCATAAGACACCCCGGTTACAGAAAGTATCACTGATAAACTACCATACGAAAGGAGCACCACTATGTCAAAACGCATACTTGTATTCGATTTCGGAGCAAGCAGTGCAAGAGCGATGCTCTGCAAATATGAGGACGGTGCATTGTCCTTGGAGGAGATACACCGTTTCCCCAACAACCCCGTGACCGAAAACGGTCATTTACGCTGGGATATCGACGAGCTGTGGGAACAGATGAAGATCGGTATCAGCTTTGGTGTGTTCAACGGCGGCTTTGACGCTATCAGTATCGACACCTGGGGAGTGGATTTCGGTCTTATCGACAAAAACGGTGAGCTTATCGAAAAGCCCGTGCATTACCGTGATTCACGAACCAACGATATGCCCGAAGAGGTATACAAGCTGTTCCCGAAGGAAGAGCTTTTTATGAAGAGCGGTATCCAGCCGATGAGCATAAACACCATTTTCCAGCTTTATTATCTTGCACACCACGACAAGAACGTGCTGTTCCGTGCAGAAAAAATGCTGATGATGCCCGACCTGTTTGCGTATATGCTTACAGGAGAGGCACGAAACGAATTCACCGAGGCTACTACCTCTCAGCTTGTGGATATGGAGGCAAAGGGCTGGAATTTAAAGCTTATCGAAGAGCTTGGTATTCCGAAAAGGATATTCTGTCCCATTATCCGCCCCGGCGAGGTGTACGGTATGCTTAAACGTGAGCTTTGCGAGGAGTTCAGGATAGAGCCTGTTCCCATTATCGCTTGTTGCTCGCACGATACGGCGTCGGCTGTTATGGCAGTACCTGCAAGGGATGAGCATTTTGCTTTCCTCAGCTGCGGTACTTGGACTCTTTTCGGTACGGAGCTTCGTCACCCTGTTATCACAAAAGAGGCTCTCCAAATGGAGCTTACCAACGAGGGCGGCTACGGCAGTACCACAACGCTGCTAAAAAATATAATGGGTCTTTGGCTGATACAGGAAACCCGCCGCTATTATCAGAAACAGGGACTTGATTACAGCTTTGCAGACCTTGAAAAAATGGCACTTGAAAGTGAGCCTTTCGTAAGCTTTATCGACCCTAACGACCCGCTTTTTGCAGCTCCCGAAGATATGCCGTTAAAGATACAGGAATTCTGCCGCAGGACGGCTCAGCCTGTACCCGAAACAGCAGGGGAGATTATGCGTTGTATCTATCAGAGTCTTGCGTGTGAGTTTGCACTCACCCTTGACAAGATATCAAAGCTCACAGGCTACGACTATAAATGCGTTAATATGATAGGCGGCGGCACAAAGGATAAGCTGCTGTGCCGTCTTACCGCAGAGGCTACGGGCAAGACCGCAGTCGCAGGCCCTGTCGAGGCTACGGCACTCGGCAACGGTATCTCCTCGCTTATTGCACTTGGAGAGATAAGCGACCTTGCAGCTGCAAGACAGGTAATCATAGATTCGGGTCTGACTGTGACCTATGAGCCGACAGAGCACGACAAATGGCTGTCTGCACTGGAAAGATACAAAACAATAGTATCCTGATAATACAGAAACACCCCGAAAGAAAATTTCGGGGTGTTATTTGTTTAGTTATTATTTAAGAAATCCCTCGATTATCTTAGCCTCTGCCTCTTCTTCTGTAAGGCCGAGGGTACGCAGTTTCATAAGCTGCTCGCCTGCTATCTTTCCGATAGCCGCCTCGTGAATGAGGGCAGCGTCAACGTGGGAAGCATTAAGTGCGGGCTGTGCGTCAACTGTGCCGTTTTCCGCAAGGATAGCGTCACAAGCGGAGTGACCCGTGCAGCGGTTGTTACCCTCTACGACAGAGTAGAATTCCTGATGAGAATTACCCTTTGCAACAGAGCGTGAAACAAGGTCCGCACCCGAATCCTCGCCGTCAAGCTTTACCTTGAAGTTTGTAACAGCGACTTCCTCGTTGTCTGTCATTATACGCTCACGCACTATGAGTTTTGCATTCTTCGCAAGAACAGCACTTGTGTTTCTCGTGGAGCGGTCAACACCTCCAAGCTGGATAGTGTCCATTTCAAGGCGGGAGTTTTCTTCAAGATAGCAATCGGTGACAGGGTCTATCTTCTTTAAGCCTGTGCCTGTACCTGTGCCGACGTGCTTTTCCTTATACAGCACCTTGCTGTCCTTTGCAAGGAAAAAGCGGTGTATACCGTTGTGACGTGCGGTTTCCTCGCCGTCGCTGTGGACTCCGCAGCCTGCAACTATCACGATATCCGCACCCTCGCCGATGTAGAAATCGTTATACACAAGGTCGTCAACGTCGCTGTGGGTAACACAGGCGGGAATAAACACAGTTTCGCCCTTGGTGTTGGGCTTTACGGTGATAACTATACCGGGGTTGTCCGTTTTAGGCTCGATAGATACGTTTTCAGAGGACTTTCTGCCTGCACATTCACTGTCCTGTCTGATATTGTACGCACCCTTGAATTCCACTCCGTCGTAATCGGAGATGACTTTAAGCAGGTCGCCTGTAATGCTGTTGAAATTCATATCCATAATATCGCTCATTACTGACAGACACCTCCGTTTCTTCTGGGACAGGAGCAGGTGTACTCGCCTTTAAGCAGTGCGGGGAGTATATCTTCCCTGGGACCTGCTGTCCTTATCTTGCCGTTTGCAACGACGATTATCTCGTCTGCGATAGAAAGTATACGCTCCTGATGTGAGATGACAACAAGAGAGCCTTCGGTATTGTTGCGGATATCCTCAAACGTTTCCACAAGCTTTGAGAAGCTCCACAGGTCGATACCTGCCTCTGGCTCGTCAAATACAGAGAGCTTTGCCTTTCTTGCAAGTACAGTGGCAATCTCGATACGCTTAGCCTCGCCGCCTGAAAGTGCGGTGCTCATCTCACGGTCGATGTATTCCTCCGCACAAAGACCTACCTTGCCGAGCAGCTCGCACAGAGAGGTCTCCTTCATCTTCTCGCCTGCGGCAAGAAGCAGCAGGTCACGCACTGTAAGGCCCTTAAAACGTACAGGCTGCTGGAACGCATAGGCAACGCCCTTTTTTGCACGGTCGGTTATGTTGAGGTCTGTAATATCCTCGCCGTCGAGCAGTATCCTGCCCGATTCGGGAGTTTCAACGCCCGCAATAAGCTTTGCAAGTGTGGTCTTGCCGCCGCCGTTGGGGCCTGTAATTACGATAAGTTTGCTGGTTGCCTTATAGCTTATATCATTGATGATAGCCTCGCCGTTGGGCAGTTTCCATACCAGATTCTGTAATTCAAGCACAGAAAAAACTCCTTTCGGGGAACTTTTGTTCCGTAGTCGGTGTGACAAAGTTTTAACACGGTCACACATCATATATAATACCATAATTTATAATGCTTTGTCAAGGAGAAAATATTCTGCACGGTAAAATACTGATGATAACGAAAAATGATAAAAATGCTTTTTTTCGGTGGAACGTTTTCGGTCAAAAACACGGCGGAAAAATCGACGCTTTCCCTTGACAATGCTTATATTGTTTGATATAATTAAAGGGTGTAGCAAGTGATAGAGGTGTTGTGTATGCTCTGTATTGCTTTAAATCGTTACACTGCAAATTTCCGAAGTCCGAGAGGATGAGATTATGAGTTCCACACGTATGACAGTTGCCAAAGCAATGACCGAGTGCCTTAAAGCGGAGGGTGTTACCACTGTTTTCGGCTACCCCGGTGCGGCTATCTGTCCATTTTACGATGAATTATATAATACCGATATAAAGCACGTCCTTGTTCGCCACGAGGTAAACGGAGGTCACTCCGCAAGCGGCTATGCAAGGATAACAGGAAAGCCTGCTGTTGCGATAGCTACCTCAGGGCCCGGTGCGTTGAACCTTATCACCGCCATTGCCACTGCATATATGGACAGTATCCCTATGGTCATAATCACGGGACAGGTAAACAGGGAACAGATAGGCAGAGATGTCTTTCAGGAGGCGGATATCACAGGCTCAGCAGAGCCGTTTGTAAAGCACAGCTACCTTTTAAAAGACCCCTGCGATACCGCAAGGGTGTTTAAAGAGGCTTTCTATATTGCAGGCAGCGGCAGATGCGGCCCTGTGCTGATAGATATTCCCTATGATGTTCAGAGATGTGAGATATCTTTTGAATATCCCGATACTGTTGACATTCGCAGCTACCGTCCCAGCAGTATGGGCAACGGTCAGCAGATAAAACGTGCGATGACCGCACTTGCGGAGGCTGAAAAGCCGCTCATCTGTGCGGGCGGAGGTCTGTTTACAGGCAATGCGGCGGAGCTTATGCGGAAATTCGCCGATGTCACTGATATCCCTGTCGTTTCAACTATGATGGGACTTGGTGCGATGCCAACAAACAGTTCGCTTTATTTCGGAATGCTCGGTATGCACGGCTGCCGCTCGGCAAACTATGCGGTAAACCACTGCGACACACTTATCCTGCTTGGAGCAAGGGTAGGCGACAGAGCAATTTCCGCTATGAAACAGCGTGACGACCTTACGGTTATACATATAGATATAGACCCTGCTGAGATAGGCAAAAATCTTGCGGTGGATATCCCGATAGTAGGCGATCTTACACTGGTACTCGGACAGCTTTTGGAGGCTGCCAAAGAGCCTATGGCTCACCCCGAATGGAAGAGCGAGCTTTGCGAAAACAGGGTGGATAATCCGATAATTCCCGCAGGGGAGGGTTATATAAATCCCAAGCAGTTTATAAAGATACTTGATAAGCATCTGCCCGATAATTCAGTTGTGGTGGCTGATGTCGGACAAAATCAGATATGGACAGCGGCAAACATCACCTTTAACGGCGGACGATTTCTCACCTCGGGCGGTATGGGTACAATGGGATATTCCATTCCTGCTGCGATAGGTGCAAAGGCAGCCGCTCCCGAAAAGGAGGTCGTTGCGGTATGCGGCGACGGCTCTTTTCAGATGCAGCTTATGGAGCTTGCCACAGCTCTCCAGCACGGAATAAATATCAAGGTCGTGGTTATGAGAAACAACTACCTCGGTATGGTACGTGAGCTGCAAGAGAGGGGCTATGACAACCGTCTTACAGCGGTAGCACTTGACGGAAGTCCCGATTTCACGAAGATAGCAGAGGCTTATGGTATAGAAAGCGTACTGGTTGACAGCCCCGAAAAGGCAGAGGACGCAGTAAAGCGTCTTATTTCCTCCGAAAGACCGTTCCTTATTGAGGTCGCGGTGGAGGAATACGAAAAGACCATTCTGTAACGGGGGTATACTATGAAACATACGATTTCCGTTCTTGTAGAAAACAATGCGGGCGTACTTGCCAGAATTGCAGGTCTGTTCGCACGAAGAGGCTTTAATATCGACAGCCTTGCGGTGGGAGTTACCGACGACGAGAGGGTATCAAGAATAACTATCGTCGCAGACGGCAGCGATTACACCTTGGAGCAGATAGAAAAGCAGCTGAATAAGCTTATAGATGTCATAAAGGTAAAGACTCTGCAAAGCGACAGCGTTGTTTCCCGTGAGCTTGTGCTGATAAAGGTAGGAAGCACACCGAAGCAGCGTGCTGAGATAATGAGTATCGTGGAGATAGCAAACGGAAAGATATCCGATATCTCCAACACAACTATGACTATCGAGCTGTCTGACAGCAAGGAGAACCTCGCAAATTACGAGGAGCTTTTAAGACCCTACGGCATAAAGGAGATAGTCCGTACAGGTACTATCGCAATACAAAAGGGCGACTCTACCGTAAGGGTATAACATTTGTTCAACCTCGCTTATAAAAGCGTCGAATAAAAAATATTTTAAAGGAGATATAAAACAATGGCAAAGATCTATTACAAGGAAGACTGCAACCTGTCCCTGCTGGACGGCAAGACTGTTGCTGTCATCGGTTACGGCTCTCAGGGTCATGCACACGCACTCAACTTAAAGGAGAGCGGCGTAAATGTTATCATCGGTCTGTATGAGGGCTCTAAGAGTTGGAGCAAGGCAGTTGACGCAGGCTTCAAGGTTTACACAGCTGACGAGGCTGCAAAGCTTGCAGACGTTATTATGATCCTCATCAACGATGAAAAGCAGGCTGACCTGTACAAGGAGAGCATCGCTCCCAACCTTACAGCAGGCAAGACACTTGCATTCGCACACGGTTTCAACATTCACTTCGGTCAGATCGTTCCTCCTGCTGATGTTGACGTAATTATGATCGCTCCCAAGGGCCCCGGTCACACAGTACGTTCTGAGTATCAGATCGGCAGAGGTGTTCCTTGCCTTATCGCTGTACATCAGGACGCAACAGGCAGAGCACTTGACACAGGTCTTGCTTATGCGGCAGGTATCGGCGGTGCAAGAGCAGGCGTTCTTACAACAACATTCCAGTGCGAAACAGAAACAGACCTGTTCGGTGAGCAGGCAGTTCTCTGCGGCGGTGTTACAGCTCTGATGAAGGCTGGTTTTGAAACTCTCGTTGAGGCTGGTTACGATCCCCAGAATGCTTACTTTGAGTGTATCCACGAGATGAAGCTTATCGTTGACCTTATCTACAAGGGCGGCTTCAAGATGATGAGATACTCCATTTCCGATACTGCTGAGTTCGGCGATTACGAAACAGGTAAGCGTATCATCACAGAGGAAACCAAGAAGGAGATGAAGAAGGTTCTGCACGAGATCCAGGACGGTACATTTGCACGTAATTGGATTATGGAGAACAAGATGGGCAGAGCTCACTTCAACGCTTGCAGACGTATCGAGTCCGAGCACCAGCTTGAAAAGGTCGGTGCAGAGCTGAGAAAACTCTACGAGTGGAACGAGGACTAATATTAGGTTATCGCATTACATACAGTTTTTAAACAAGCAGTATTCCCCCTAGTGATAGGGGGAATATTTTATTTGCGTACAGATCTGTCTTGAAAAAAGTATACTTTGGTGATATAATATCTTTACGACAATGTAATACAAATGACAGGAGGAACAGATATGAAACTTGCAGAAGCATTACAGGAACGTGCAGACCTTACCCGCAAGGTAGCGTCGCTACACGCACGACTTGAAACAAACGCACTGGTACAGGAGGGTGAAAAACCCGCCGAAGACCCGAAAGAGCTTTTGAAGGAGCTTGACAGCAGTCTTGCTGCCCTTGAAACGCTTATCACAAAGATAAATACCGTAAACTGCAACACTTTTGTAGAGGGTGAGAGCCTTACGAGTCTTATCTCACGCAGGGATACGCTTACACAGAAGATAAGGATATACCGTGATATCGTTCTTTCTGCTAGTCAGGCGGCTCGCAGGGCGACACGCTCCGAGATAAAGATACTCAGCACCGTTGATGTTAAGTCCACACAGAAGGATATTGACGCTATGTCCAAAAAGCTGAGAGAGCTTGATAATCTTATCCAGAAAACCAACTGGACAGTAGACCTGTAAAAACATAAGCTTGGTAGCAGATAGGGCGAATGTCATCTCCGTGACTGAGAATAAGCTCACAAAAACTGTATTGATCAAGAAAACGAGTGCGTAGGGGCAGGCACATTTTTATATATTTTTATTGTTTTGCCCAAACAAAGTACATCGGCACAAATCATCTTGTATCGTTACTACCGGACATTGACTGTTTGCGAGGGTGGGTATGGGGAACTTTGTTTATACAGATCAACGAAAAAGAGGTGCTCTATGCTAGTATTAGGTTCTTATGGCTTTATATATCCTATTACCAGAGATAAGATTTCGAAAGAATTACAGGACAAGCAGGGAAAATTTCTGATAATTTCAGTTTCGGAAAAATACGGTATTGTTCCTGCGAAAACAGAAAAGAAACAAGTGGCTTTTGTTGGTTTTTCGGAGGAGAATATTTACATTTTCGATGAGGAAAATGCCGATGAATACTTTGATATGAAATTTGATTATATTTCTGTTTCCGGAGGAAATACCTTTGAATTGTTGAATTACATCAGAGAACATAGACTTGACGTTTTTATAAAAAAACAGGTGGCTAACGGTGCTGTATATATCGGAAACAGTGCTGGTACGAATATTGCAGGTCCTTCGGTAGAGCATATTAAGATTTTTGAAAACAATGAGCATATCTATGATGATGATTTTACAGGCTTAGCTCTTACTGATAAGTATTTTCTCTGTCTTTCTGAATTTAGGAAACCCGAGGATATTGATAAGTGTTACAGTGTTATAGGAAAAGATGAGGAACTTGTTAATATCGGTAAAAATAAAATTAAAGTAATTAAATAGACTATCCCTTCGGGTGCGAGAAATCGGTTAGAAAGGGTATGAAATATTGATAAGATTAGGTTTTATTGCGGCATTTGTGATGTCGCTTTTTCTTTCAGGCTGTGCCGTATCTCCCGAAAGCTCACAGCAGACTATTTTTGCTATGGACACGGTGATGAGCATTTCTGTTTACGGCGGTAATTCTGATAAATATACTGCCGAGGCTGTGGCGGAGATAAACAGACTTGCCGCAATGTGGTCTGTTACAGATGAAGAAAGCGAGATATACCGTCTTAATAACAGCGGAGGAAAGCCTGTGGAGGTATCCTCCGAAACAGCAGAGCTTATATCCTTTGCACTTGAAATGGGCGGCAAAACAGAGGGTACGCTGGATATAACGCTGTATCCTGTGCTGTGCGAATGGGGATTTACAAGCGGCGAATACCGTATACCCACAGATGAAAGACTGGGAGAGCTTCTTAAACAGCGGGCTGTCCCAAAAATCGACGGGAATAACATAACAGTACCTGATGGTACGGAGATAGATTTGGGTGCGGTCGCAAAGGGGTACACGGGAGATATCATCAGTGCTATGTTGAAAGAGCGTGGTGTGACCTCCGCTCTGCTTGACCTCGGCGGAAATATCCACGCAGTAGGCAGCAGACCTGACGGCAGTGATTGGCGGCTGGGAATAAAAGACCCTTTCGGCGAGGGCAGTATCGGTATACTTGATATAAGCGGCAAAGCGGCTGTTACCTCTGGAAACTATGAGCGTTTCTTCACGGGTGAGGACGGAAAACGCTACTGCCACATACTTGACCCGAAAACGGGCAGACCTGTCGAAAACGGACTTTCTTCCGTGACGATAGTGGGGGACGAGGGCAGACTTTGTGACGCACTTTCCACAGCTCTTTTCGTTATGGGAGAGGAAAATGCAACATACTACTGGCAGCAAAACGGCGGATTTGAGATGATACTTATTTCAGACGACGGCGATATCCTTTACACAGAAGGCTTACAGGGGAGCTTTTCTCCCACAGACAGCTTTAACGGAGAGCTTACTTTATTACGCAGATAAAATATATATCATAAAATAAAAAAGCCACCGCAGAGGGTGGCTTTTTGTTATCTGTCTGTATTGCTTGGTGCGAAACCGTCATTTATCATTTCAAGCATATAGGGTACAATCTCAGGGTCAAACTGAGTGCCTATTCCCTTGTTGAGCTCTTCAATGATGACCTCCGTTGAGAGTGCCTTTCTGTAACAGCGGTCACTGGACATTGCATCATAGGTGTCCGCAACTCCGATTATCCTTGCAACAAGAGGTATCTGTTTGCCCTTTTTCTGCTCACAGTAGCCCTTGCCGTCGTAACGCTCGTGGTGATATTTCGCACCCTCGGTTATTCCGCTAAGAGCGTTGAAGTCTTTCAGTATCTCCGCACCTATTACAGGGTGTGTCTGAATTACCTGACGCTCCTCCTCGGTGAGAAATCCCGGTTTGTTAAGAATATGGTCGGGAATGCCTATCTTTCCTATATCGTGGAGAAGTGCCACATAGTAGATACGCTCCTGCTCCTGCTCGCTCATCTTCATACGGCGGGCTATCTCACGGGAATATTCCGCAACACGGGTGGAGTGACCATTAGTGTATTTGTCCTTTGCGTCTATCGTCTTTGCGAATGTAAGCAGCGACTGGTTTACGATATTCCTGTATTCGTCACGGTGACTCTTGATGCTGTCAAGCTTTGCCCTTGTGACAAGTGCCGCAATACCTATTGTGATAAGCACTGCACCGCCTATTGTAACTATCCAGAAGAGAGGGTCTTCTATAAACTTTTTCGCTTTTACGATATTGAGCTGAACGCTCTGCGATATTTCGGGGTCTTCTGTGCTGTATACTCTCGCTTTGAAAGTGTAGCTTCCGCCGGGGAGATTTGTATAGCTGACATTAAGGCTCTTTGCGTTTGTGAGTATCGTTTCCTTGCTGTCAAAGCCTTCAAGATAGTATGCGATATTAAGCTGAGATGTATCGGAGTATGTAAGTGCCGCCATATCGATAGTGATACGACTTGCGTAGCGGTCAAGGGTGATGTCGGTGGGGTGTTCGATGATCTGCTCGTCCACTGTTATGCTGTTTATCATCGCCTTTGGCTGTGCATTCTCCACGCCGTGGAAAGCAAAGGTGCTAATGCCCTGTCGGGTGATGATATAAAGCGTTCCGTCCTCGTCAAGATAATTCCAGGTGTTCGCATTAAGAGGACCTGTAAGTCCGTGGTTGAAGCTGTATAAGATGCTGTCTGTATCGCTGCCGCTGAGCAGTTTTTCTTTCTCAACGGATATGATACCGCTGTTCTGCATTATCCAAAGTTTGCCGTTTTTATCGTATAGGTCAAAGAAGTTTCCCGCACCTCTCTTGAAATTATCAAGCTTTTTGAATGTATCGTTTTCCCAGTAATACAGGCTGCTGCCCGCACTGATGAATATTCCCTCGCCGTTGGTGTTTTTGGTCATACGGAGGACTACGCCCTCGTTAAGACCCTCCGAAAAGCCGTGGTTTGTAAGCTTTCCGTCCTTTATTGCGTAAATTCCGTTACCGTCGCTGCCTGCGTACAGTGTGCCGTCCTCGTCCTCCAACAGACAGAGGATATAGGGATTTTCCATACCCTCAGCCGCACCATAAGTGGCGGTGACCTCGCCGTTTCTGGTGATTGCAACACCGTGCTGTGTGCCTACCGCAATGCTGCCGTCGGAAAGTTCCAGTACAGTTCTTCCACGGGTGCTGATAAATCCGTTGTTTTCTCCGTAGGTGACGATGCTTCCGTCCTTTGTGTCGTATTTAAGTGCACCGTAGTCCGAGTATACGGCAAACCACACGTTTCCCTTGCTGTCTGCGGTTATTCCACGCACTCTTACTCCTGACAGCTTTTCTGTAAGCTCGTTTGTTACAGGCTTCCATTCACTGTCGAATATCAGAAGTCCCGTATCGTGACCTATATAATAGTTACCGTCCTGCTTTGTAATAGCATTGATGTAGATATCGTTAAACTGAGCCTTGTCGTTTGGAGTACCGAAGCAACCTACGGTGTACTTTATCACGCCATAGCTTGACGAGGCAAGCCAGTAGTTGCCCTCATAGTCCATATCCGACCAGTTTACAGAGCCTGCACTCTGGTTTTCCACGAACTCTGTATATTCTCCGTCGGGGGAGAGAATACCGTAGCCGTTAAGACCGCTGATAAGCATAGTGCCGTTTTCTGTAACGGTGATCTGATTGTGGGTGGAGATGTTGCCTGTTGTATATTTTTTTATTTCAAAGGATGAGGGGTCTGTGCTGTCTGTGGGGAAAGAAACCCTTGACAGTGTGGATTGCAGACTGCCCACAAAAATATCGCCGTTTGCGTTTGACTCGACAGCGTATATATCGCTGTCAAGACCTATGTCGCTGTATTTTATCTCACGGAGGATAGCCCCGTTTTTGTCAACGATAAGGCATTTGCCCGAGGACATAGCTGTCCACAGTCTGTCGTGGGAGTCCCTTGCAATGCTGTATACGGTTTCTCCCGTAAATCCCTCTGTTTCAAGTGCGATAAGCTCAGTACCGTCTATTTTTGCAACGCCCGAGTTTGAGGCGGCGTATATCGTTCCGTCCGATATCTCCGTAAAATCACGGATACACAGAAAATGATTGTCGTCTGCACAGCGTACCGAGGTAAAGGTGTTGTTTTCAAGAAGTATCACACCCATATCGTTTGTGCCTATCCAAAGTCTGCTCTTGGAGTCCTCGTACAGTGAGCGTATCGAGGAGGAGCTTATCGCCCCTTCAAGGCTGTAATTTCGGAAGGTGCTTCCGTCATAGCGGATAAGTCCGCCGTAGCTTCCTATCCATATATAACCGTCAGAGGTCTGCAAAACAACGTTTGCCTCGCTTGTGGGAAGTCCGTTTTGTTCGTTATATACTGTCGCAACATAGTGTGCGTCCTCCTTAGCGGCAAGGACGGCTGTCGGAGTACAGAATGATATTGCAAGAATAAAAATAAGGAAAATGAATAATTTTTTGATATGTATATTTTTCATCTTTTTTCTCCGTCTGATAAGTTTATACTATAATTCCAGTTTATAGTATAACATAATAATGCACTTTTTTCAAGTGTAAGTACGCAAAAACTCCCCTGCTGTAAAACAGGGGAGTGTAAATTATATTAAAGATATTAAAGCTTTACGGGTTTGATGTGCCATATCTCCTCAGCGTACTGTCTGATAGTTCTGTCTGAGCTGAATTTACCCGCACTGCATATATTTATCCAGCACTTCTTTGCAAATTCAAGGGAGTTACGGTAGTCGGCATTGGATCTGAGCTTTGCCTTAACATAGCTGTCGAGGTCGCCGAGAACATAGTAATTATCGGGCTTGTGCCAGCTTGCACCCTCCATAAGGGAGAAGTAAAGCTCTCTGAAAACCTTGTTGCCGCCGTCGGAAACAGTGCCGTCGATAAGTGCGTCAAGCACACGCTTTACCTTTGCGTCGCTTTCGCTTACCTCTCTCGGGTCGTAAACGGGGAGTATCTTGTCAAGCTCCTCTACTCTTGCACCGAAGATGTAGTTGTTCTCTTCGCCTGCCTCCTCTGCTATCTCCACGTTTGCACCGTCCATAGTGCCGAGGGTGACCGCACCGTTGAGCATAAGCTTCATATTGCCAGTACCCGAAGCTTCTGTACCTGCTGTGGATATCTGCTCGGAAACATCACAAGCAGCCACAAGCTTTTCAGCGTAGGAAACACGGTAGTTGCTTACAAATACGACCTGAATAAGATCCTTTGTTTCGGGGTCGGAGTTTACGATATCAGCTATCTCATTGATAAGCTTGATGATACCCTTTGCACGGTAGTAGCCGGGAGCAGCCTTTGCACCGAAGATATATACTGTGGGAGTGAAGTCCTTGATATTGCCGTCCTTTATCTCGTAGTAGATATACAGGATAGACAGTGCGTTCATAAGCTGACGCTTGTATTCGTGCAGACGCTTTATCTGGATATCGAAGATAGCGTCGGGATTTATCTTAATGCCCTCGCACTTTTCGATGTAGTTTGCAAGTTGTACCTTCTTCTCGTGCTTGATGTCCATAAAGCGGCGGAGTACCTTTTCGTCATCTGCGTACTTTTTAAGCTCTGCAAGTTTGTCAAGGTCTGTTATCCACTTGTCATTTCCGAGAAGCTCGGTGATGAGTGCGGAAAGCTCGCTGTTACAGAGGGCAAGCCACCTTCTCTGTGTGATACCGTTTGTCTTGTTCTGGAAACGCTCGGGGTAAAGCTCGTACCATTCTTTGAGGACAGTGGTTTTGAGCAGCTCGGAGTGTATCTCGGCAACGCCGTTTACATAGGAAGAACCGAACATAGCGATATTTGCCATATGAACTGTTCCGCCGTTTATGAGTTTCATAACGTTCTTCTTATCGGGGGATACTTTCTTCTTGTGCATCTCGGACTCGAACTTTTCGTTCAGCATAATTATTACTGCATAAACGTCGGGCACGACTTCCTCTATGAGGTTTGCCTCCCACTTTTCGAGAGCCTCGGGCATAATGGTGTGGTTTGTATATGCAAAGACCTTCTGAGCCATTTCGAATGCCTTGTCAAATGTATAGCCCTCCTCACGGATAAGCACACGGATAAACTCGGGCAGAGCGATAACGGGGTGAGTATCGTTCATCTGAATGGAGTTATAGTCTGCGAAATTATCCATACTGCCGAAACGTGCCTTGTGCTTTCTTACAAGGTCAGCAACTGCCGCAGCACTGAAAAAGTATTCCTGACGCAGACGGAGTTTTTTACCCTCTCTTGTTTCGTCGTTGGGGTAAAGCACACGGGAGATATCCTCCGCATAACGCTTAGCCTCACTTGCCTGTGTGAACTGACTGCGGTTGAACAGGTCGAAATCGAATTCCTCCTCAGCCTCCGCCTGCCACAGACGGAGAGTTCCCACGTTGTCTGTGCCGTAGCCGATAACGGGATAGTCATAGGGGACAGCATTAACGATACCGTCGCCGTACTTTATGGAAACAGTGTCACGCTCACAGCGGATACCCCAGGGGTCGCCAAATTTCTGCCAGTTATCAGCGGTCTCTGTCTGGAAACCGTTCTTTATGCCCTGCTTGAAAAGACCGTACTTGTAGCGGATACCGTAGCCGTCAAGGGGCAGGTCAAGTGTTGCGGCACTGTCAAGGAAACAAGCTGCAAGACGTCCAAGACCGCCGTTTCCGAGGGCAGCGTCCTCTATCTCCTCCATATCGGCAAGACTTGCACCAAGCTCACCGAGGGTGTCCTCTGCGTCCTTTAAAAGACCGAGGCACAGCAGGTTATTGTAGATAGCACGACCCACAAGGAATTCCATAGAAAGGTAACTTGCTTTTCTTGTGCTGTCGTGGGCGATCCTGCTCTTTTCCCAAACGGGATTAAGCTCCTCCATAACAACGCCCGAAAGCACGTTGTGGAGCTGCTCAGCTGTAAGAGCGGAGGGAACACAGCGGTATTCCTTTTCGGAGGCTGCACAGAGCTTTTCTTTTAAGCTGTTTATCTTCATAATATTCTCCTTTTCAGTCCCTTTGGGACGGATATTTTCATCTTTATCATATAATTATACCATATAATTCAATTTTAGGCAAGGGTCAGTTTATTTTTCTTTTCATTTTAGTTATTGCCTTTTTTTACGGATAAATTCCTTGGTCAAGGCTTTTTATATATGAAAAGCTCCGCCCGGGCAAAGGGCGGAGCAGATAAGATTATTTTTCCCAGGAGAAGTACAGAGGTTTTTTGGCGAAGAGTTTAAATGTGTCGGCAAATAAGAATGCCATACCGCCGAAATATATAACAGGCAGGTAGATGATTATGTACGCTATCCAACCGAAAAATACTATTATCAGTAGCCCTGCAAGGTTTGCCCTAAGCTTGGCGGTGTGCATAATGCCGGGTATCCAGCAGCCTATCACAAGAATAATAGATATTATTCCCTCAAATAGGTCGGTAAACGAAAAATCATAACCTTTTATAACATACGCTGTAATTGCCATTGATACACAGCATACGGTTATGATCACCCAGTCGATGATTATCAGTATATTACGCATCTTGCTGTGTTCTTTGACGTTTTTGTACTGACGCATTGAGGCATTGACTCGGTTCGTCTGCTGCAATATCCGCAGATGCTCCAACGATTGTCTTTCCCTTTGAGCGGCATCGGGAGTATCGGATATTTTGTTTTCCATATAATTACCTCTTTTTACTGGTTATTTCTTGCGGTGTACATTTCAACTCTTGCCTGGTGAAGCTCTGTTTCAAACAGGTTGATAGCCTCTTGAAGAGTGTTTGCACGCATATTGATAACATATGAGGTTATCGCATTGTATGCGAGGGAGTGTCGGTAGTCCATAGGAAGCCAGTTAAGTGTGGAGTCTGATTTCAGTTGACCAAGTTCATTTGCCACTTTTTGCATTTTCTTCTTTATTCCGTTAATTGATGTGCTTCTCAGCATCAGAAGTACGGCTATCGTTGCTGCACAAAGCACAATAGACAAAAATTCTCCCACAATGCGTGATGTTGACATACCGACAAAAAAGCCCAGAATAATGATAAGCACAACATATAATACCCTTGAAGCCTTGTCAAGCTTTTCTTTCAATTTTAGATACTCGTCCTCCTTTGCTTCTATCTCCTGCATAACTCCGTGGCTTGAAGTCATAGCGGCAATCAGCATTTCCTTTTCGGTCATATTATTATCCATAGCCTTTATCCTCCGATTGATTGAATTCTTGATCTAAATACTGTAATAAAGTATAACATACTTTGATTTAAAAGTCAACAGTTATAATACCGTTTGTTTGAATATAGTTATATAAAGGGGTGGTAAACTGTATTTGAACAGGGGGTGTGATTATGGTCAACTTCGGCAACACATTAAAGGAACTTCGGCAGAAAGCGGGACTTACGCAAAAGCAGCTTGCTGATCGGCTTTGGCTGTCGAAAGCAACTGTAAGCTACTATGAGCAGTCGCTGCGTTATCCCTCGCCCGAGATACTTGTAAGACTTGCTAATGTTTTTCACGTTTCAACGGATTATTTGCTCGGCAGGGAGAATAAGAAGCAGACTTTGGATATTACCGATCTAACAGACGAGGATATAGAGCTTTTACAGAATATGATAGCCTATATTCGCAAAAAGAACCGTCATTGCGATCGTGACCGTAACAATGACCGTGAACGCAGCTGAGTTTTATATTTTAAAGGTATCTTTTTATGCATTTTAAGAGTTTAATTTTTTCATATATTTTAAAAAATATTTTTGCAACCTTTGAGTATACTAGTCAGTGTTATTTACGAACGGCAAAAATGCTATTGCAATTTTGAAAGAAATAGTGTATACTGTATCAGATTGCTGTGAAATAAAGTATTATGCCGAGGTGACATTATGAGTGCATCAGCTTACAGAACAGACTACAACGCACTGATTTCGGAGCTTGACGGAAAAAAAATCCGTTCCGACAGACTTGTCACGGACAGGCCTACACCAAACACTCAGCGGCTTTTTGATTTTTTTAAGGAATGTTATGGAAAGAAGTTTATTTCCGGTCAGCAGTACCTTTTTGAAAGCGAGCTTGAAGATCTCGTCTACTACCGCTACTGCGGAAAGATACCCGCAATAAGAGGCTACGACTTTATGGGGATAAGCGGACTTGGGGGAGGCTACGATCAGATAGAAAGAGCTCTCGACTGGGCAAGGAAAACAGGCGGCATACTGACGATGTGTTGGCACTGGTACGCTCCCGATGATATGGAGGATATCCATAAAAAGGCGTCCTTCTATTATAAGACCACCGAGTACGACCACAAAACTGGCTTTGATATCATCAGGGCTATGACCGAGGGTACTCCCGAAAACGAGTTCGTCATAAGGGAGATCGATATGGTAGCAGAACAGCTCAAACGCTTTGAGGCGGAGGATATCCCCGTTATATGGCGACCCCTTCACGAGGCGAACGGCGGCTGGTTCTGGTGGGGTAACAGAGGTGCTGAAAGCGTAGAGGCTTACAAAAAGCTGTGGTACACGATGTTCGACAGAATGATGAATCTGCACGGTCTGAAAAACCTTATATGGGTGTGGAACGGGCAGAGCAGGGAAATGGCTGTCCACCCGAATACCTTTGATATTGCAGGCGAGGACATCTACTGTACACCTCCTCATCACGGCTCACAGGCTGAAAAATTCAGGGAGGTATCCTCCTACACTCACGGCAAAATGGTTACGTTGTCCGAGTGCGGAAGTATCCCCGAGCCTGACGAGATGCTGCGTGACAACGCTCCGTGGCTGTGGTGGCTGCCCTGGTGGGGACAGTTCGTGTATGCAAAGGGTGAGAATAACCGTCCCTTGCTTGACGGGAACGGTATGCCAAAGCCTAACCCCGATTATATGACAGAGGATTTTATGCAAAGAGTCTTTAATGACGAGCGTGTGGTCACTCTGGAAGAGCTGCCGTGGTACGACAGGGAGAACAAACCCCTGCCGACGGCTCTGCAAAGACATCTGAACGGGAACTGATCCCGCAGAAATAAAACATAAACAATAAAACCTAAGGGAATGAAAGGAAACACACAAAATGAAAAAGTTTTTATCTACCGCAATGATCATTGCAATGCTCGCAGCTACTGTTACAGGCTGCTCCAACAAGAATCACGACGACAGTTCCTCTGTAAATGACAGCTCTTCCGTAACAGAGAGCAATTCCGATGTAAGCTCTGATACAGAAAGCTCCGATACCGAGGCTGCTGCCCTCACAGCAGAGCAGATGGCTGCAAATATCCTTGCAACAGGCGAGTGGCCTATGCTTATGCCTATTACAGACGCTGAAACAGCAAACAGCGTTCTCGGAATCGACCTTACACTTGCTGAGGACTACGCTATCTCTATCCCCTCTATGTCTGCTCACGTTACCGAGGTTATCATCATCAAGCCTAAGGCAGGTAATGAGTCTGCTATTCAGGAGCAGGTAGACGCTCGCTTTGCTTATGTTCAGGAGAACGGTGCGTTCTATCCCGACAACGAGAAGGTAGTTGCAGGTGCAGTTAAGGGCGTTACAGACAGCGGCTATATCTATATGATCGTTCACGAGAACGGTGCTGCTGCCGAGGAAGCTATGCTCAATAATCCTCCCGCTGAGGCTCCCGGTGCAGGTGCTGAGGACGGTGCAGAAAATGGCGGTGCTGAGGCTTTCCTTACAGCTTCCGATATGGCTGCTAATATCCTTGCAGCAACAGAGTGGCCCAGCCTTATGCCTGTGGCAGACAGCGATACAGCTTCTATGATGGGTTTTGACCTTTCTCTCGTTGACGATTTCTATATCGCAATGCCTATGATGTCTGCTCACGTTACAGAGATCGTTATTATGCTCCCCCTCGAAGGTAATGAGGCTGCTGTACAGGAGCAGGTAGACGCTCGCTTTGCATACGTTCAGGAGAACGGTGCATTCTACCCCACAAACGAGGAGGTAGTTGCAGGTGCAGTTAAGGGCGTTACAGACGACGGTTATATCTATATGATCGTTCATACAGACGGTGCTCTTTGCGAGGAGAATATGCAGAACAATCCTCCCGCTGAAATGCCTGCAATGTAATCTGATAGATAACTAATAAATAATTGAGCCTCCGCATTTTTGCGGAGGCTCTTTGTTTTTATCTTTTCCAGGTAGAGGGCTTGAACAGCACAAGCATAGGGAATAATTCAAGTCTGCCGATAAGCATATCAAAAGTAAGGATAAGCTTTGAGGGAACAGAGAAAAATCCGAAATTACAGGTAGGGCCGACCATTTCAAAGCCGGGGCCGATGTTATTCAGCGTTGCAAGAACAGCGGTGACATTGGTCGTAAAATCGTGGTTGTCAAAGGATATTGCGATTACAGATACCGCAAACACCAGCATAAATGCGACCATATACACGTTTACCGAGCGTACCGTTTCGTGTTCTACGGTGTGGGAGTCAAGCTTTATCTTTTTTACCTCTCTCGGGTGGATAGCCATTTCAAGCTCCTTTGCCATTCCCTTGAAAAGGATAACTATTCTCGATACCTTGATACCGCCGCCTGTACTTCCCGCACAGGCACCGATAAACATAACCATTATCAGTATGGTTTTTGAAAGTTCAGGCCACCTGTCAAAATCGACCGTAGAAAAGCCTGTTGAGGATATCAGCGAGGACACTGTAAAGCCTGCGTGACGGAGAGCCTCCCATACATTTTCAAACAGCGGCGTTATGTTAAGGGTTATTATCAGAATTGCGGAGGATACGATAAGCAAGAATGTCCTCAGCTCGGTATTGAATGCCTCTCTGAATTTTCCTATAAGGATAAGATAGTAGCAGCTGAAATTCACCGAAAACAGCAGCATAAACACTGTAACAACTATCTGGATATAGGGCGAGTAGCTTCCTATACTGGAATTAAGAATTCCAAAGCCGCCTGTACCTGCCGTTGCAAACGAGGTGTTGAATGCCTCAAATACGGTCATACCGCCGCATAGCAGGAGTACAAACTGCACCAGTGTAAGCACGAAATATATCGAATACAGTATCAGTGCGGTGGTCTTTACTCGTGGGACAAGCTTACTTACAGAAGGGCCTGTACTTTCTGCTTTCATAATGTACATATTGTGTCCGCCCGACAGCGGCAGGAATGCCATAATAAATACCAGCACACCCATACCGCCTACCCAGTGAGAAAAGCTCCTCCACATCAGCACTGACCTTGGAAGTACCTCAACATCGGGGATAATTGTTGCACCTGTTGTCGTAAAGCCCGATACGGACTCAAAAAGTGCGTCCACAAAGGAGGGGATAGCTCCCGACAGCCACATAGGGATAGCACCGAATATACTTATTACTATCCAGCTCATAGAAACGATGATAAAGCCGTCACGGGAGTACAGGGTAGTGTTTTTTCGTTTTTTGAATGTCAGCAGTCTACCGAGAATAAGGCAAACTGCGGCAGTGCCGAGGAAATACCACAGTGCGGTCTCGCCGTAGATGACAGCGGTTATTACAGGCACCGTCATAAATATTGCTTCAAAGACCAGTATCCAGCCGAGGATATAGGTGACCATTTTAAAATTCATCGGGATACCTCAGTTATTTCAGTATGTCGGAGATGTCGTGCAATTCAAGGTGGTTTGAAACGATAACAACGGAGTCGCCGGGCTGTATCGTATCGTAGCCACGGGGTATGATTACCTGTTTTTCTCTGAGGATAGCGGCAATAAGCACACCCCCGTTGAATTTAAGCTCCGAAAGCGGTATGTCAACAATGGGAGAGCCTTCTCTGATATTGAATTCTGCCGCCTCTATCTTGCCCTTTACGATATTATAGAGGGTCTCCACATTACTGCCTATGGTGTTTTTCATTGCACGGACATATCTTACGATAGTTTCCGAGGTTATATTCTTCGGATAGATTATGGAGTCAAGGTCAAGATGCTTTATAACATCGTCAAAATCTATACGGTTTATCTTTGTTACGAGCTTTGCACGGCTGACACGCTTTGCGAAAAGCGACAGGAAGATGTTTTCCTCGTCAAGGTTTGTCATTGCAAGGAAACCGCCTGTATGTTCAAGACCTTCCTCCATAAGGACAGATTGGTCTGCGGCGTCGCCGTTTATAATGGTAACATCTGAAAGCTCTGTGCAAAGTTCCTCACAGCGTTTCGGGTTTTTCTCGATGACCTTTATCGAAATGCTGTTGCCCGAGCGTTTCAGTATCTCACAAAGGTAGTGGGTAACTCCGCCGCCGCCTACTATCATAACGTCCTTTACGGAGTTCATCTTGTATTTTATTTTGCGGAAGAAATCATTTGCGTTTTTCGGTGTTGCAATAAGCGATATGATATCCTTTTCCTCGAATACGAAGTCGCCGTTTGTGATATATGCGTCGTCCTCACGCTCAACGGTGCAGATAAGCACGTCACAGCCGAATTTTCCTGCAAGTTCTTTTACGGCACAGCCTACCATAGGGCTGTTTTCGGGCAGACGAAATTTTATCATCTCCACTCTGCCTTTGGCAAAGGTATCTATCTTCATAGCAGAGGGGAAACGCAGCACTCTTGCGATCTCTGCGGCTGCGGTGTATTCGGGGTTTATTACCATAGCAAGTCCCAGCTCGTCTTTTAGATAGGGGGCTTCACGGCTGTACTGGGGACTTCTCACCCTTGCGATAGTCTGACAGTTACCTGCTTTTTTGGCTATAAGGCAGCACAGGAGATTAAGCTCGTCCGAGCCTGTCACCGCAATCAGCAGATGAGCACGGGAGATACCCGCCTCTTCCAGTGTAAGGTGGGTCGCACCGTTTCCGATTACGCTCATTACATCGTACTTTGCGGCGAGGGCATTTGCCCTGTCACCGTCGAGGTCAACGACGGTCACGTTATTTCCTTCTTCATTGAGCTGCTCAGCGAGGGCAGAGCCTACCTTTCCGCAGCCAACGATGATTATATTCATATTTATTCCTCCCACAGCCTGAAAGCTGTTACACAAACGGATAATAGTTCAATATATTATAATACACCATTTTTCTGACAATGTCAATCGGTAAACGGAAAGTCTTATTTATTTTGTACTTGATAAATTTAAGAAAATATGGTAAAATAAAAAAAGTACGCTTTTAATTCAGAGTATCGGGGTATTATTTCTCCGCTCTCGCCGTGTCTGGGAGCTGTGGGAGCATACTCCGCAGGAATTGAGCCGAAAGGCTCTTATGTGAAAGGAGTTTATTAAAATTATGATAGTTAAACCTAAGGTAAGAGGATTTATATGCACGACTGCTCACCCTGTGGGCTGCGAGGCTGCCGTTAAGCAGCAGATAGACTACGTTAAGGCTCAGCCTAAGACAAACGGCCCGAAAAAGGTGCTGGTTGTCGGCTCATCTATGGGCTATGGACTTGCTTCCAGAATCGCTGCGGCATACAGCTGCGGTGCTGCCACTATCGGCGTAATGTTCGACCGTGAGGCAAGTGGTAACAAGACAGGTACCTCAGGCTGGTATAACACAAAGGCTTTTGAAAAGTTTGCACAGGCTGACGGACTTTATGCAAAGACCGTAAACGGCGACGCAAACAGCGAGGAGTGCAAGAAAGAGGTCATCGACCTTATCAAATCCGACTTAGGCAAGGTAGATATGGTGGTTTACAGTCTTGCAGCACCCCGCAGAACAGTTGGAGAGGTCACTTACAGCTCCGTTTTAAAGACAACAGGAAGTGCCTATACAAACAAGAGCATCGACCTTAAAAACAACGCTATCTCAGAGGTGACTATCGAACCTGCCACTGAGGAAGAGATAGCTGCTACCGTAAAGGTTATGGGCGGCGAGGACTGGGAGGCGTGGATAGACGCACTCAAAGCTGCCGACGCAATAGAGGACAACGCCGTTACCGTTGCTTATTCCTACATCGGCCCGAAGATCACTCACCCGATGTATTTTGAGGGGTCTATCGGCAGAGCTAAGGCTCACCTTTTTGAAACCTCCAAAAAGCTGACCGAGAAATATGCGGACAGCGGTATCAAAGCGTACATTTCCGTCAACAAGGCACTGGTAACACAGTCAAGTGCCGCTATTCCGATAGTTCCCCTGTACATCACTATCCTGTACAAGGTAATGAAGGCTAAGGGCAACCACGAGGGCTGTATCGAGCAGATGTATCGTCTGTTTGCAGAAAAACTCTACGCAGGTGAGCCTGTTGTTGACGAAGAGGGCAGAATACGTCTTGACGACTGGGAGATGCTTCCCGAAGTTCAGGACGAGGTAACAAGGCTTTGGAATGAGCTTAACGGCGATAATCTCCGTGAGTATGCCGACATCGATGGCTACTGGGAGGATTTCTACGGCCTGTTTGGATTTGGTATGGACGGAGTGGATTACGACGCAGACGTCGAGGTCTGATAAAGATATCATTCAGGGGAGTGCGGTGCATTCCCCTGTAAGTCCGCTCACGCCCCGGAAAAGGACGTAAATAATGTTTATTTTCAAACGTAAAAAGAAAGAGCAGACGGACGAGCTTCATCACGAGTATGGAGTTATCCGTAACTGCGGCTACATTCTCCGCTCTTATCTGAAATACAGAAAATCAATGATCTTCTATCTGATACTGGGCGGAATTACAGGTGCTTCGATGTCCTATATCTGGACGATAATCGGAAAGCTGGTAATAGATATGATAGAGCGGCAGTCAACACAGAGTGAGCCTGACATTATGCCGCTGTTGTATCTCATAATCGCCACCACGATAGTCGAATTCGTTATGATGTGGCTGAATACACTGGTGACGAAAAATCTTGATCTCGGCTTTACATTCACGAGATTGAAGCTTGTAAAGGAACGCATAGCAAAGTCTATGCGTATGGAGTACGAACAGCTTGAAACTCCCGATATGCTTGACCGTCTGCAAAAGGCGAAGCGTGCCACGGGTCATATGTGGGGCGGCGTAGAGGGCCTTATGCGTGATATGTGGCAGTTTATGATACAGTTTACCTCTGTCATTGCGGCGGTTGCTATCATTGCAACGCTTGATCTGAGGCTGGTGCTGATAATACTGGTGCTGTCGCTGATACAGTTCGAGTATTTCGACTACATACGCTTAAAGGACAAGGCTGTTATGTGGGACGCTATGGCAGGTACCTGGCGTAGGCTTGAATATATGCAGACCGTGTCTACCGATTTCACCTATGCAAAGGATATCCGCCTTTACGGTATGAAGGACTGGCTCAACAAAAAGCACGAGGAAGTAAATGCCGAGGAGCTTTCACGCTGGGTACAGAGCCGCACCTACTGGCAGTATAACTCGCTGTTTTCTTCTGTGATATCGCTTATCAGAAACGTTATCATCTACGGCTGGATGATATATGATATGCTCTTTAACGGTATGAGCATAGGCGATTTCACGCTGTATGTGGGCAGTGCGGTAACTATGTCGATGAGCATAAACGCATTTTTGCAGTCCGTAGGCGGTATGAGGGAACGTTCAAGCAGAATGGACGACTTCCGCACCTTTATGGACATACCCTTCGGCGACGAGGGCAAAAAGACTGTCCCTGTGCCGAAGTCGGATAAATATGTGTTCGAGTTCAAGAATGTATCTTTCAGGTACAAGGGACAGGATACCTATGCGTTAAGAAACCTTAATCTCACGCTTGAAGCAGGACAGCGTCTTGCAGTGGTGGGACTTAACGGTGCAGGAAAGACAACCTTTATCAAACTCCTTTTAAGGCTGTATGATGTTACGGAGGGGCAGATACTTTGCAACGGTACAGATATCCGTGAGTTTGACCGTGACGAGTATTTCCGCCTGTTTGCACCGGCATTTCAGGAGGTGGAGGTATTCGCATTCCCACTGTCGGAGAATATCTCTATGACAACAGGTAACGAAACTGATACCGCAAAGGCGGAGGAATATCTCCGTGCGGCAGGTATGGGCGAGAAACTTGACAAGCTCCCCAAGGGTATGGACACCGAGCTTTTAAAGGTGCTGTACGACGACGGTGTTGACCTGTCGGGCGGCGAAAAGCAGAAACTTGCCCTTGCCCGTGCATTATACAAAAATGCCCCTGCGGTTGTACTTGACGAGCCTACGGCGGCACTTGACGCACTTGCTGAGTACAGGCTTTATCAGAGCTTTAACGGAATGATAGGCGGAAAATCCGCTGTGTATATCAGCCACAGATTAAGTTCTACACGTTTCTGTGATACGATAGCGATGTTCGTTGCAGGCGAAATGGTGGAGCACGGCACTCACGATGAGCTTCTTGCAAAGGGCGGTGCTTATGCGGAGATGTTCCGTGTACAGGCACAATATTATATCGAGGACGAAAACGGCGAAACACCTGTTTCTGTAACAGCGGAGGAGGTGAATGTCAATGCCTGATATCAATAATGTAAGCGGTAATAAGCACTCAAAGGCAAAGGAAAAGGGCGTTGTACTGAAAACGCTGAAATATTTCTTCCCTGTGGCGTGGAGATTCGACAAGCTATATTTTATCCTGTCAGCGATAAACGTTATCGTGGCGGCGGTACTGCCGTTTATAGATATCTTCATATTGCCGCTTCTTATCGACGCACTCACAGCAGAGGTAAGGGACATTCCGCAGATAATCACCTATGCGGCACTGATGGTGGGACTTGATGTGGTGGTGGGACTTTTAAACTCCCAGATAACCATACATCTTGAAAAGTATGAGGACAAGTTCCTTAATTTCCAGGCGGAGCAGATAGCCGACCGCTGTATGAATATCGACTTTGCCCTTACCGAAAACAAGGAGTGCCTTGACCAGATAAACAAGGCAAGAGAGGGCAAGGACTGGTCGGGAGGAATACACGGCATTGCAAAGGCATTCTTCCTGATAATCCAGAATGCACTGAAAATATTCGGTGTGGTGACGGTACTTGCACTTAGTGCTCCGTGGCTGTTGCTTATAATCGGTGCATTACTTGCGGTATCTACATTCATCAACGCAAAGAAGAATAAGATAGAGGTAAAATATTTCTCAGACCTTGCAAACATAAACCGTGTGCTGTGGTATGTCACCCACGAGATAGAGGACTTCCGTTTCGGCAAGGACGTGCGTCTTTACGGTGCGGCAGGAACTCTTGTGGCGAGAGCCTCACAGCAGATGGACAGGCTGAATGCATTCTTCAAAAAGAAAGCAGACGAGCGTTTTCCGTTGGATATAGCAGACGTTGTCGTGGGTGTGCTGAGGGATTTCGGCACATATCTCTACCTCGGAGCACTTGCTATATTCGGAAAGATAACTATCGGTGTGTATTCACAGCTCACTACCGCAGGAGGAACGCTCAACAGCTCTCTGCAAGGGGTTATCTTCGGAGCACAGGATATAGTAAAACGCTGTAACTACGGCTACGAGATAGTAAAGCTTATGGAATATCCCCCTATGCTGGAAAAGGGCGACAGGAAGATAGACGACATCAAGTCAGCCCCCGTGATAGAGTTCAGGAACGTGAGCTTCTCCTACCCTAATACGGGAGTACAGGTACTTAAAAACGTATCTATCACCATAAAGGCAGGGGAAAAGCTGTCTGTTGTGGGACTTAACGGTGCGGGCAAGACTACATTTATAAAGCTGTTGTGCCGTCTTTACGATACGGACGAGGGCGAGATACTGATAAACGGTGTCAATATCCGTGACTACGACTACGAGGAATATATGAAGCTGTTCTCAGTCGTATTTCAGGATTTCAGGTTACTTGCTTTTACCGCAAAGGATAATATCCTGCTCGGAAAGGACGACACGGACGAGGCGGTGGACGAGATGTTCGGCAAGGTGGGACTTCTCGATAAGGTAAACTCTCTCCCTAAGGGAAGGGATACGATGATGTTCCGTCAGTTTGACCGTGACGGTGTTCAGCTTTCGGGCGGCGAACAGCAGAAAATGGCTATCGCAAGGGCTCTTTATAAGGACGCTCCCGTAGTGATTCTGGACGAGCCGACAGCGGCACTCGACCCCGTAGCTGAGTATGAGATATATTGCAGATTCAACGAGCTTGTGGGCGGCAGGACTGACGCTAACGATGATACGGGAAAGACAGCCGTATATATCAGCCACAGACTTTCAAGCTGTAAATTCTGCGACCGCATAGCGGTATTCTCCGAGGGTACTATAAAAGAGCTTGGAACTCACGACCAGCTTGTACATAAGGAGAATGGAATCTACGCAGAGATGTTCTCTGCACAGGCACAGTATTATGTTTAAATCATCAGGCGGGAGGGGGACCTCTCCCACTGTTTCTTAAACCCGAAAAACCGCATTGTTAAGCCAATGCAACCCAAAGCTTACATAAAGAAAACCAAAAATGCTGGTGTTTTTTCGTGCTGAATGTTAGTATGAAAAAAACAAAACACGGAGGTAATCTGCTATGACGACAGGCGAAAAACTGGCAATGTACAGAAAACAGAACAACTACACACAGGAGCAGCTTGCGGAGCTGCTGGGAGTTTCAAGACAGGCGATAAGCAAGTGGGAGAGCAATACGGCATACCCCGAAACTGAAAAGCTTATAAAATTAAGTAAGCTGTATAATTGCTCACTGGACTATCTTTTAAAGGACGAGGCTGAGCTGTCCGAGGAAAAACCGCACACAACAGAGCCGCAGCAGTTTGATTTCACCCTCAGAAATCTGTATTTTGAGAGAAAGAGCAGCCGCACTGTAAAGGGAATACCGCTGTGGCACATAAATATCGGTTTTGGCAGAAGTGCAAAGGGTATCTTTGCACTGGGTCTTGCTGCAAGGGGCGTCTTTTCCTGTGGGTTGTTTTCTATGGGAATTTTCTCCTGCGGAGTTATGAGCCTCGGAGTGTTAGCCCTTGGCTCTATGGCACTGGGATTACTGGCAATCGGTGCGATAGCGGCAGGTGTTATTGCTTTTGGAGCGTTGGCAATAGGCTTGTTTGCAATGGGCGGCTGTGCGATAGGACTTGTTTCGGTCGGCGGAGCGGCGATAGCTCACTATGCAGCGACAGGCGATTACGCAAATGCACAGGTAGCGATAGGCATAACCGAAGCGTACGGAGAATACACGCACATCGGAGCATATTCGGAGCAGGAATATTCCGAGATAATGAACAGGATAGACAGTGTCGTTCCGTCGTGGTTAGGCTGGGCAGGAAACCTCATCAAATCAATTATATAAAATAATGTAAAAATATTTTGCAAAACCTCTTTACAAAATAAGATTATTGTGTTATAATACTTATGTTGTGCTTTATGTATAACATTACCGTCTTCGTGGAGTGCGGATCAACACCGTTCCCACCGCTACGATCACGGAATAAAATTTTATGAGGTGTTACTATGTTAAGAAAAGAAGAAAAGGCACAGGTAATCGAGGCTAACCGCCTTGCTGACAACGACACAGGTTCTCCTGAGGTTCAGATCGCTATTCTCACAAAGAGAATCAACGACCTTACAGAACACA
>JAZUSC010000055.1:0-111860 GCA_045606505.1 Oscillospiraceae bacterium | reverse complement strand
GCCTCGATAACAGCACCCTTTGCAAGTCTGTTGGGATTAGCTTTAAGTTCAAGGACATCAGCAACAAGGCCAACCATTTCAAGCAGTGAATCCATACCATAACCTGTCTTTGCAGAAACAGGAACACAGATAACATCGCCGCCCCAATCCTCACAAACGAGGTCGTACTTTGTAAGTTCTTCCTTTATACGATCGGGGTTAGCAGTTTCCTTATCCATTTTGTTGATAGCAACGATAATGGAAACACCTGCCGCCTTTGCGTGGTTGATAGCCTCAACTGTCTGGGGCATAATACCGTCGTCAGCTGCAACTACAAGGATAGCAATATCAGTGAGGTTTGCACCTCTTGCTCTCATTGTTGTAAATGCTTCGTGTCCAGGAGTATCAAGGAATGTCATCTCTCTGTCTTCGAGAGCTACCTTATAAGCACCGATATGCTGTGTGATACCGCCTGCCTCTGTGGAAGTAACACTTGCTTTTCTGATGTAGTCAAGTAGAGAAGTCTTACCGTGGTCTACGTGACCCATTACTACAACTACGGGTGAACGAGGCAGGAGGTTTTCCTCGGAATCCTCTATCTCCTCAAACAGACGCTCCTCGATCGTTACAACGATTTCCTTTTCTACCTTTGCACCAAGCTCCTCAGCTACAAGAGATGCAGTATCAAAGTCGATAGTTTCGTTCTGGTTTGCCATAACTCCAAGGTTGAATAATTTCTTCATAACCTCTGTTACAGTCACTTTAAGGCGAGTTGCAAGTTCGGAAACAACGATCTCATCAGGGATCTGCACTTTAAGCTGCTGCTTTCTTGCTCTTTCAAGTTCAAGACGTTTCAGCTTCTGAGCCTCGGTTTCACGCTTGTTGTTATAGCCGCCCTTATTCTTATTCTGGGACTTCTGCTGTATCTTCTGCTTACGCTGGAAGTTATCATTATTGTGACGTGATGCAGGAGCAATAGTTTCATAACGCTCGTTGTACTTATCAAGTTCAACGTAAGAGCCTCTTGTATCTACCATCTTAGTTACCTGTTCGCCACGCTGAACAGCCTCGCCCTTCTGCTTTTGCATAGGGGGAGTATTTACCTTGATCTTAGAAGAGTCGATAGCAGGTACATTTACTGCGGGCTTAGGTGTAGGCTGTGAAGGTGCATTGTTTCTGTTCCTGTCATTTCTGTTATCACGGTTATCGAAACGCTTTTCGCCCTTGTTCTCTCTATTAAAACCGTTGTTCTGACGATTATCACGGTTAAAGCCGCCCTTATCACCATTTTCTCTGCTATTGAAATTACCCTGACGACTGTCACGGTTATCACGTCTGTCACCGTTTCTGTTGTCACGGTTATCAAAACGCTTTTCGGACTTGTTCTCCTGCTGGGGCTTTTTCTCCTCTGTCTTGGGCTTTTCAACTGCCTTTGCAGGCTCGGGTTTCTTTTCCTCAACGGGCTTCTTTTCCTCAACCTTAGGCTCTGGCTTTACTTCATCAACAGCCTTTGCAACAGTCTTCTCCTCTGCCTTAGGAGTTTCTGTAACCTTAGCAGTCTTAGTTTCCTTTGCGGGCTTCTCCTTTTCAGCAGACTTTTCCTCTGTTTTGGGAGTTTCTGCTGTCTTTGTTGCAGTTTTCTTTTTAGTGGTAGGCTTCTTTTCCTCTGCCTTAGGCTTTTCGGTCTTTATAGAGCCTGTCTTTGCAAAATAATCGTTAAAATCCTTTACCTCGTGCTTTGCGGAATACTTGGCAAGAATGTAGCTCACCTCTTCGGGAGAAAGAGCCGTCTGAGCTTTCTTCGCATTTCCACCGAATGCTTTTTCAAGCACCTCGATTATCTCGCTGCGATCAACACCCATATCCTTTGCAATATCCTGAACACGATACTTATTGTTGTTTGTTGGCAATGTAAAAATCCTCCAATACTGGTTTGTTCGATAAATTTATATGTTACGTTTTATAGAGCTGTACAATCCTTCGTCATTTACAAGGAATACTCCGACACGTTTACCTATGGTGTCCTTTGCCTCGTCCATTGTGAAAGATGCTTTGATCACTTCTTTGCTGAATTTCTCAGCGGCATAACGTACCTCTTTTTCAGTTTTAGACGAAACATCTGATGCAAGAATCAATCCTGCCGCCTTTGTCTTTGGCGAGGAAAGTTCCTGCACAACTGCGTCAAAGCCTATAACAAGCTTTCCGGCACGTCTGCAAAGCCCCATTGTTGAAAGAACCTTATTGATCAGTACTCAGCTCCTTTTCAATAGCGTCATATATATCATCGGGAACAGCACATTTTAAAGCACGTTCCAGCTTTCTAGCTTTACGCACCTGTGCAAAGCACTCAGCCTCACGGCAAAGATATGCTCCTCGCCCCGCTTTTTTTCCCGTAGCATCAAGGGATATCTCACCCTCTTTGCTGCGTACAATTCTGACTGCTCCTTTTTTGCCTATCATTTCGCCGCAGCCCAGGCATTTACGGAGCGGAATGTGCTTTTCCTGCATATTATCTCTCCTTATTCCTCTGTCTGTACAGTCTCGGGAGCTTCTTCCATCTCAGGCTCAGGAAGTTCGATTACTTCCAGATCCTCGGGAGTAACCTTACTCTCAGCCTTGATATCGATCTTAAAGCCTGTCAGCTTAGCTGCAAGCCAAGCATTCTGACCCTTATTTCCTATTGCAAGAGAAAGCTGATTGTCAGGAACGATAGCCTTACAAGCTTTAACAGCAGGATTGTTGATAACCACTCTTGTAACCTCGGCGGGTTTCAGTGCCTGTTTGATAAATTCCTCAGGATCTTCGCTATACATAACAACATCGACCTTTTCACCCTTGATCTCCTTTGTTACAGCATTGATACGGCTCTTCTGCGGACCAATACAAGCACCAACAGCATCGACATTCTCATCATTACTGATAACAGCGATCTTAGAACGCGAACCGGGAGCACGGCTTATTGACTTGATCTCAACAGTTCCGTCGTAGATCTCAGGACATTCAAGCTCAAAAAGACGCTTGATAAGACCTTTATCTGTTCTTGTTATTCTGAGGGACTGCTTCTTTGCACCCTCCTTATATTCTCTGGAAACGCCGGTAATATATACCTTAACGACCTGTCCTTCTACCAGCGTTTCACCTGGGATCTGATCGTTTCTCATAAGCAGTGTTTCGTTCTTGTTTATCTCAATAGTAGCGTGACCTGTCTTGGGTTCTACTCTTGTAACAAGTGCAGACACCGCCTCATTCTCATACATACCCCATATCTCGGAGAGCTGCTGACGTTCAACATCACGGAAACCCTGCTTGATAAGATCCTTAGCGTTCTTTGCTGCAATTCTCTTGAACTCGTGGGTATCCAAAGGACAACGTACCATATCGCCTACTTGGAGAGAAGCGTCTATCTTCCTTGCTTCTTCAAGTACGATCTCGGTTTCAGGATCATAAAGAGTATCCACCACCTCAATAATCTCTTTAAGCACACTTACATCAAATATCTGCTTATCAAGATCAATATGGACCTTAACAACATCGCTCTCCTTATCCTCAATATGAAGATGAGTCTTCAAGCTTCTTTCAATAGCACTTTCGATCTTTGCAACAAAAACGTCCTGATCGATACCCTTTTCCGCAGCAAGATCTGCAAGTGCATAGAAAAACTCTCCGATATCATTTTCCTTTGATGCTACCTTTTTCTTAGCCATTTTCCGTTATTCCTCCATTAAAATCGTTATCATCAAAATCATCATAATTTATGCCGGATACATCGGCAGCAGTAAGTTTAACTGTGCCAAAATCACATTCTACCGTCATTACATCTCCATCTACACCTGTAAGCACACCGCCGAATGCCTTGGAAGGCACACCATCAAGCAGCTTATAAGTCTTGATCTTGATCTTTTTACCGATAGACATTGAGAGCTGTCCAAGACGTCTTATGGGGCGTTCAAGTCCCGCAGAGCCTATTTCAAGATAGTCTATCCTGTCTACAAAGTCTTGCTTGTCTATCTCCTCATTTATCAATCCGTCAACAGACTCACAATCTTCAATAGAGATACCCTCAGCACGGTCAATGAAAACACGCAGATACCATTTTGCTCCCTCTTTTACAAACCACACATCCCATAAAGTATAGCCGTGTGATTCGACGATAGGTCGCACAACCACTTCTGCGGCAGCTTCAACACTGCTGAAACCCTTTGCTAAACCCATTTATTAGCCCCTTTCATTTTGTCTTAGCTCATCATCGATGAATAAAGTTCCAATTAAAACTTAAAGACCGGAGCGATGCCCCAGTCTTTAGCCTAATCTATCGTCAACTATTATACCACTATATTAAAATAAAATCAAGTAGTTTTCTCAAAAAAGTTATTTTTTATTGAATTTAAGACATTATATCTATATAGCATAGACAAAATATGGTTATCATTCACCAAATGTCATCGGATTATGTTTCTATATCGAAACATTTAGTTCGTTTCAACCGCATTATTAAAGGATTTGTAATATATTTCCTATTGACACACATTATATGCTTAAAGTAATTTTTTCTCAAAAAATAGTATAACAAATCACTTAAAAACTGATAGTAAATGTCATCTGAACAGAGGTTATACAATACAATATTAGTAGAAAAATAACTACATAACTTAAAGGAGTTGATATATATGTTTAACAATAGAACTTCCGACGGAAGAAATAATGTATGCGGAAAAAAAGTTGCTATTCTCCGTAAAAATCTTAAAATCTCACAGAGAGAACTTGCTGATAGATTACAACTCATCGAGCTTGACATTGACAAAAATGCGGTACAGCGTATTGAATCAGGTCAAAGATTTGTTACCGATATAGAGCTTATAAAGCTTGCTGAGGTATTCTCCATCTCAGTTGAGCAACTTTTAAAGAAAGACTAAAAACACAAAAAACAGGCGGGTGTTCCCCGCCTGTTTTTTTTATGCTAAACCGAAAAATTCTTCCAGTGTCAAACCACTCTGATAAACCAATTTGGCTGTGCTTGAACCTAAGTAACGAATATGCCACGGTTCATATATGTATCCTGTAATATCGGTCTTATCCTTAGGATATCTGATGATGAAACCATACTTATAGCAATTTTCTGCAAGCCACTTTCCCTCTGCTGTATCACCATAGTCAGCTTCTATTGATGTAACATCAATAGCAAGGCCTGTCTGATGCTCTGAGTGACCTGGTTTTGCAGAATACATCGATGCTTTTTCGTATCCGTCAATTCTACACCACGACTCAAATACGTCTTTCTGTGTATCAAAAGACCTGAAACCCGAAACTATCTGCATATCAAAGCCTGACTCCTGCTTCATTTTAATAAAGGCGGTATATGCATTACTATCAATCTCAGTGCCGTAATTTTCAGGGAGTCCATAGGATTTATTTACAAGAATAACACCACCTACATAAGTGACACCGTCTTTTTCAACGGGTGCAGGAGCATTAAGTTTTACAGTAACACTTCCTTTGCATCGGATATCACTGAACTCGTTAAGAATATTTATCTCGCCTTTGCCTTTTACAGTTCCCGAAGAACAAACAGAAAGTGTCCCTCCAAGATCGATATGTCCGCTACTCATAACCTTTATCTTGCCGCTGTTTATGATCTCAGATCCTTCTTTTGAGTCAACAGCACCTCGGACATACACCTCCCCGCCCTCCTCTATTTTCAAAGAGCCAAGCAACGTACACAAACATTCGCTGTCTATATACAAAATTCCGCCGTCGCAAATAACAAGCGTGTCATTAGGTTTTATCGTAAAGCTACGTGTTATCTTCTCTGTATGTGAAATCTCCTTTATCATAGGAACTCTGTCACCTACGTCATCTTTGATATTATAATCATAATCAATAACGCTATCAGAAAGCTTTGACAGATCTCCCGATACACTTACAACAGGTACTGAGGGTGAATTTATAAAAAAGCAAATAATAAGCAAAGCACATAAAGAACCCGCTATTTTCAAAAAGGTCTTCACTCTCTCACCACCTTATTGTGTATCACTTATTTAATTATAACAGCTATGGACTGAATTGTCAAACAAATTGACTAAATTAAGGATATATGTTATAATTGTTTTAACACAGAAAAGGAAGTATATAAATATGATCACAATAAGAGAATATCTTCCAACGGACTTAAAACCAATGATGACGATATGGAACGACATAGTAGAAAATGGAAATGCATTCCCACAGGAAAACACTCTGACTCTTGACACTGCGGCTACTTTTTTCGGTTCACAGAGTTTATCAGCGGTAGCTATATATAATAACGAGGTAGTTGGATTATATATACTTCACCCAAACAATGTCGGACGATGCGGACATATTGCCAACGCAAGTTATGCGGTTAGAGCTGATATGCGTGGTCAACATATCGGAGAATCATTGGTATCTGACTGCATAAAAAGCTGCAAAATGCTTGGATTTAGTATCCTCCAATTCAATGCCGTGGTAAAGACAAACACTTCTGCACTGGCATTGTATAAGAAACTTGGATTCACTCAACTCGGAACGATACCCAAAGGTTTCAAAACAAAAAACGGCAATTATGAGGATATCATTCCACATTATATAGAGATCAAATAAAACGAAATGGCGGTATGTTCATACCGCCATTATTTTAATATATAAAGAATTTTGCTAGGCTCTCAGGTGCAAGATGCTCGTTTTCCCACACAGAATCATAGACAAGTTCAATATTATCCCCGGAATACTCAAATTGCTTGGAAAAAAGTTTTAGGTCAACTATTCTGTCCCACTCGGTCAGCTTCCCTTTTTCGAGCCATTTTAAGCAATCAAGCAAAGCTACACCCAATGTCATAAAGCATACCATACCTATTTTGCTTACAAAATCAATATCAAGAGCACCGCTAAGAAAATAACGATAGCAAGTGTAGACCGCAATATGTTCATATCTCCACATATCATCGAAATTCTTTCTCAAAAACTCAGGGAACATATCTGATATCTCCTGTTTTCTAGCGATAAGCAACTTCAAACGCTCGTCCCATTCTGCGTTAATACTCTCTGCACTTTTGTATAAGTTCAGAAGATCATCTAGTATTTCATCAAATCCTGCTGATGTATTTACTGCAAGGCACTCCTCGTCAGGCTCATAAAAAAACGTCTGAGCCTCACGGGTAAATTGTATTGAATTATATAGTCTATCTCCCAAAGAAAGATTTCTGTCCTGCATAAAGCGATACAACTGCTTTCTTACATTTATCAGATAAAAAACGATATCCTCAGCACAGTTCTCTTCCCACGGCTCTTCTATTTCCTCGGAAATAAAACTCATTCTTTCACTGCTGCTGAACATAAGACGGCATACTTCTTCACAGCAAAGACCAAGCCCTGACTCCTTGATATCATTATACCAGCCGAAAAATCTGGGGTGCAACGCACATATATCGCACAGCGAATCTTCACCCATATTGAGAATAAGCTCACACAGGCCGTCATCTCTAAGCAAAGCACAGCGTTCGCCCTCACGCAATGCGAATGCAGGACATTCACCCTCTGTATGTATTGCAGAACGCAGACGCTCTGCGAACTCACCCTCTGCTTTTGAAAAACGCTCCATAGCAGACTTATCTATATCTATCTCCCAGCCGATACAGCAGTTATCCGTGCAAGACGCCGCAGTACAGCAGAAATCATCATAAAACCAAGGCTTTGTGATCTTCATAGTAAACTCCATAACGTTATTTTTTATTATCTTATCACATCACAGCATTAGTTGTCAATAGAAACTCCCCCTGCCAAAACACTTTTCATGTGTCACAGCAGGGGGAAGTTTATATATCAGCAGATAACTTAATTCTCATTGTATTCTTATCCGAATATGTCATCATAATAGTCGTCCAGACCAGTTTCCAGTTCCTCAGGATAGAACCAAAGATCACCGTTTTCATCAACTGTAAATGTCACAGAGGGTGTAAAATACCAGTTTCCGTAAATATCATAAAGAACTATACTGTAACTGTAATCCGAAGCAGGAAGCGGCATATAATCAAGCGTTATATTGCCATTTACAACATATTCAGTGCCGCAGTAGTATTCCTGCGTGCTGTCAATACTGCAATAACTATACACAGGCTGGATAACATCTCCGTTAACAAGCTTGATAATATCTCTGGAAGCCATACCGTTTTCGCCGATACCTTCCCAAACTCCAATTACGTTCCAGCAAGTCTTATTCCAGTCATATTCGATACGCAGATTTGTCTTTTCACCATTAAGGAGTATAGAACAGGTGAAAATGCTGTAATCCTCTGTCTGAGAAACAATCTCAATAGGTAACATCTGTCCGTCAGGAAGACTTACCCAGGTTCCGTCAAAATTGTCTGTAACAAGTCCATTGTCCCAATCGTAATTAACGTCATCATCAGAGCCAAGATAGAGCGTACCGCCCTCTGAATCAGCCAGGAATACACTGCACGCAGCATAACTCAGATTTGTCAGGTCATCTATCTGAACCGTATAATTTCCTTCGTCATTAAAATATACAGAGCTTACAGGAATTGTACCCTCGTCTATACCGTTAAAGCTGTCAGTGTTACAGCTATAATCACCGTAATCATATTCGATATTCCAGATATCATCAAAATCAGCTATCAAATCGGCATTGTCGTATTCACCGATATCATTACCTGTTGTGCCATAAGCTGCCTTATCAACAAAAGCAAGATAATATGTACTGGGGCATACATCCGCAAAGATAGAAAGCTCCTGTGAACCCTGAACAGAAAGAGGATAGTAAACCGACAGACCCTGTGCCTCACTGTGAGTACGTCCGTTCTTATTATACACTACTGCATCAGAGAGCTTTGCAAGAGTGTCCTGTGCATTGGGGCAATAACCCGATACACCTTCAAGAATACCACCAAGATCGACCATATTGGTATAACCCTCATTACGGTTGTTACCGCCGAAATCGTCTGCTTCAAGTATTCTTTTTACAACGCCTGTGAAATCATCATTTTCATACAACTGCTTTGATGTTTCGTTAAAAGACATCAGGAGATCGTCTACCTTTGAAAGGTCAATAACGGAAAGTGTAGAATTATCCTCCGCACCATAACTAGCGCAATGATTATAATATGTTTCACAAAGCTCTATACCGAGAGAAGCACCGTCAGCCTCAGGGTTATTGACAAGATAGTTTAGAATAGCTGTATAGTTCCAGCCGCCGCCCGGCTCAGTTTCCTGAGAACCATACATATAATTAGCATAAGGAACAAGAACATTTGCAGTTTCAAGCGTTCCCATAAGACAAGCGTCAAAACCGATAAACTCAAACTTTTCTGTCATACTGTCGTAAGAATCGGAAAGTGCCTTGTCAAGCTCTTTCAGTGATAGGCTATCATTGTCATTAAGCTCATCAAAACAGATACCCGAAATACTACCGCCGCCGTGATTCCACATAATCAGCCCCATATTATTGGCAGGATAGTTTTCAGCACCCCAGTTTATAAAGCTTGACAGAGTATCAGGCTCACCCATATTGGTAATGGGCTGCTCATCAACAAGTTGGATATCACCTTCAATAAGTTCATATCGCTGTATCTTATCGGAAGCTACCATTGTGTTGTTCCAAACGTTTGTGCCGCCTGTCTGATATACTATATTGATATTATCGCTATACTGTCCACTGATAGCTTCTACTATATCACTTGTTGCAGCAGCACTCTGCGACTCTAAATCTGTACCGCAGAGATACACAAGAATAGTCCAGTCATCGCCGCCCATAGGCTTTTCTTCATCTCTTACACGGCGTGAGATGTTAAGGTTTCCGTTCGCCATTGAAAGTCTTGTGCTGCCGTCATCAAAAGTAAAACGTTCTTCATCGCTAGTAGCTTCATCAGATGATGCTTCTTCTGAGGTATCATCAGTTGAAGTTACCTGAGAAACAGGTTCTGATATGTCAGAAACAGAGCTTTCGCTGTTTGAACCCTCTCCGCAACCGGTAATCAAAACAGATATTGCCAAAGCCATAGAAAGCTTTCTAAAAAGCTTTATCTTCATAATATACAACCTCCATTGCTTAGTGTCGCATTTAGTCATTTATGCCAAATGCTTTTGTATATTATAACAACAAAACAAATGAATGTCAACCCATTGTCAAACTATTCCTACCGATATCCGCTTCCCTGTTGACAAGGTTAGATTTTACTATTATAATTAACATATATAAAGGGGGAGATCGTATGGCATTTACAAACACAGGCTCTGACAGAAGCTCAGTTGATGATCGTTTCGGTTATATCGAAAAAGGTACTTTCAGACACCCATATGGCAACGAAAAGCCTATACTTGTTATTGCAGCAGGACTCTTCCTTGCTGCGTATCTCGGAATTGTATTCGGTATAATGTATCCGCAGTACGGAACAAGTGCATTTATGTTCTACGCAATACTATCAGTAGTGCTTTTTTTTGCTGAAATATTCATTTTTGCAACTATATTTAACATTATATTGCTTGGTAAACAATGTTCTTACTATGCAGACAGCGTTAAATTCACTGTTACAGTCAGCGGTAAACGTGACATATTCTATTATGAAGATGTTCATTTTGTAAGATTCGAGCCATTTTCAACCTTAGGCCGACCAAGAGGTCATCGTATCACTATCGTTACACGATCGGGAGAATATAAATACAGCTATCTTGCACCTAAAAACAAAAAATTCGGTTTTCCCGAAGATACACCTTTCTTTATACTAAAAAGAAACGCAGAAAAAGATACCACTCCCGAAGAAAACAGACTACTTTACAGTGACGCAGACCTTGAACGTCCAGTAGTTAATATGGTATATTCCAAGGTTGCTGAAAATTCAGTACACAAAAAGATACCCGAACACCTTAAACCCGAAAACAATGTAAAAATACTGAACTCAGAAGATGAAATACTAATAACAAAGGGAGTATTCCGAGTTCCCCACGAAAAAGAAAGCATAAGATATGCCTTACTCGCTCTTATGCTTGTAGCAGGAATATGCCTTGGACTATTCTTGTTTTTCACATTAAGGATCGGAGCGATCTTCGGTTATGATATAGGGCCGGAACTATATATTCTCACAACTATTATATGGATTCTTTTAGCAGGAACTCTGTTCAACCACACAAGGGACGGACGAGATATATCCTACGAAATGGACGGAAAGGAATTTCGCATAACAGATAACGGTATAACAAAAGCAATATATCTATGTGATGTAGAAGATGTTGTGTATATGCCACTGCATTTCCTTTGGAAGCAAAGAGGTTATAAGGTACAGATAATAACCAAATACACTATTATAGAATATAAATACCTTTTCCCGAGAAACAGAAAGAACGTACCGACAAACCACACGCCCTTTTTCTATATAGAAGAAAAGATCGGGAAAGCAAAAGCAGAACAGCCAAGTTATAGGAGAACAATGTGATGAGCAAACTAGACGCAGTAATATTCGATATGGACGGAGTAATCTTTGACAGCGAAAGCAAAGTCATTGAGTGTTGGATAGAAACCGCCGAAAGACACGGCATAAAGGACATAGAAGAGCTTTGCAGAATGTGTCTTGGCACAAACGCTGCCGAAACCAAACGAATAGCACTTGAATTCTACGGAAAGGATTTCCCTTATGATGAGTACAAAAAGGAAATGTCCGACCTGTACCACTTACGCTATGATAACGGCAGACTTCCTATGAAAGCAGGAATCAAAGAACTCCTTATATTCTTAAAGGATAATGGAATAAAGATAGCTCTTGCCTCCTCTACAAGGAGCGTTGTAGTAAATAATCAACTACGTGACGCGGGGATTCTTCCCTACTTTGATAAGATTGTATGCGGAGATATGGTTTCAAGAAGTAAGCCTGCACCTGACATTTTCCTGAAAGCCTGTGAAGAACTTTGCGTTGCCCCTCAAAATGCAATAGGAATAGAGGACAGCTATAACGGTATCCGCTCTGTACACAGTGCAGGAATGCGTCCAATAATGGTACCAGACCTTGCACCGCCTACCGCTGAAATGGAAAGACTTGCGGAAATTATTCTTCCGTCACTGACAAAAGTAATTGATTATATCAATGAGATGAAATAAACGAATGCCGCTCAGAAAACGAGCGGCATTTATTCATTATCATATTGATAAGATATAACAGAAAGACTGTCTGCCTCGGACTTACAGCGTAAATACATTACCTTGACACCTGCCGCTTTTGCTGACCGCAATGCCTTACCAAATTCAGGGTGAACGACATCATTGGGACGGACTTCCTTTATTCCGTTCATAGGTATAACAAATGCAACGATCGCAGTATACCCGTCTAAAACAGCTTTGGCAAGTTCGTTCAGGTGTTTTACGCCACGCTCTGTCGGTGCGTCGGGGAAATAACCTATTCCATCTCGCTGAAAAGTACAGCCTTTTACCTCCATAAGAAAATGCTCACTACCCTTTTCCATATAAAAATCAATGCGCGAGCCACCATAGGTGTATTCAGGCTTTATAAACGTATAATCCTGTTTTTTCAACCATTCAAGTGCGACCTTATTCGGAGCAGAGCTGTCTATATTAACCCAGTCTAATTCCCCACTGTATGCCGCTATAAGGTCATACTTTGTTTTTCGGGACGAATTGCCGCTGTCCTGCAAAGCAACCTTAACCCCTTTTATTAAAACCGATGTGCATCTTCCTGTGTTTTTAACGTGTACACGTTCCTCAGAGCCGTTAACCTCAACAACTGCTATAAACCTGTTAGGACGACTTATAAAAGTCCCGAATACGATATCATTGTATTTCATTTTATCATTCCTCGTTATTTTATAAGAGCATTTTAGCATAAGTCAGCTATTTTTTCAAGCATTTACACAAAATGCCCTGCCGAAACTATTGTAAGCGGCAGGGCATTATATATTTACAGGTCCTGTAAGTCTGCGGCAGTGATATCGTTTTCGATGTTATCACGTGCAAGGTCGGTATCTATTTCGGGATAGAACTCTGAAATCGGTCTATCTCCTTTGGCTAAGCTGCTGTGCGAATGCAGTTTGCTGTGGTAGATCTTTTGCTCGGGGGAGTTTGTTCCCGCAATTATTGGTGTTGCTTTATTATGACCGTGCTTTGCCTCGCCCTGTATCTCCTGAACGTGAAGAACAGAATTTTTACCTTTATTGCTTATTTCGGGACGTTTCATACCTTGCTTTGACATATATAATCACCTCAATGTTAATATGTACAAAACACAGCTGCTTATCCTTATAAAATAATTACACAAACTTATAAGAAAGAATTAAATTTTAAATGCATATTTCCATAATGATGTCTATGATCTCAGGATATTTTTCAGTACAGGTGTATCTATCAAACAAAGACATAGCACCTGTATCCCACCAAAAACACTTTATACCATTTTCAGACGCACATTTGAAATAATGCTCTACATACGCTTTGCGTGTATCCTCGTTCCCTTTATAATCCGCACCACACTCACCGACAACAACAGGTGCATTGTGCTGACGAGAGAACTCTTTCAATCTGCAATAAAGACGCTCAACATCCTCTTTTTCCTCTTGACTGCCCCATTGGTCTGTGGGTTCGGCATAGCTGACAGAAGTCCACGTAAAAGGCTGAGGGTCATAATTATGCACCTGTATTATAAGATGTCCATTTACACTATCCTTAGGCAAAACAAAATTCTCAAATGCACCCTCTCCACATACACCTGAATATATTTGAACCATAAGATTACGCTGTTTATTATTACCTCCTGTTGCTCTGACCGTATCAACAAAAAGCTGATTAAAATCATTGTGAGCCTTATATTCCTCGGTGCTGCCTGCACCACCCCAATGCCCCTCTCTGTCAAGCATTTCATTGAATCCCTCCAAAATCAGCTTATCACTGTAATCTTTGAAGTGCAAAGCAATATTTTCCCATAACGCTCTAACCTTTGCGGCATTTTCTTCATAGCATTCAGGCGTAGCACGAATCCAGCCTCCTCCAGCATCGTGATGAACATTTATAACACAATACATATCCTGCTGTATGACATAATCAACCACCTGCTGTACCCTATTAAGCCATTCCGCATCAATAATTCCGTTTTCATCAATATGTTCGTGCCAGGTAACAGGAACACGCACTGCATTAAAACCCGAATTCTTCACAGCTGCAATAAGTTCCGGAGTGGTAATAGGGTTTCCCCAAGCTGTTTCGTAGTTTTCCGGTTTACCATCAGAGTAAAGTCCTATCCAATCGCCGTTGCTTTCCAAGGTATTGCCTAAATTCCAACCAACTTTTATATTGTCAACTGCCTGTTGAGCGGTTTCAAAACCAAACATATTGTTAAACGCAAACAAAAAAGCTATGCCTGTTAATATTAGTACGACTATTATAACAAATATTCTTTTCATCACAAACACCTTTATAAATCTATACTAAAAACGTCCAAGTCATAAGACCTGGACTTTCTGTAATACTAAAAAACTCGCTATAAAGGCAAAAATTCCGCTGAACCTTATTCAGATAAGGTCCAGCGGAACGCTGGTGCCGCTGGCCGGACTTGGACCGGGACGGTATTGCTACGGAGGGATTTTAAGTCCCTTGTGTCTGCCGATTCCACCACAGCGGCATTTGACAGCATAAATATTATACTACTTTTTTACTGTTTTGTCAAGGGGTTATATAAAAAAGTGCCACACTTTATGTGAATGGCACTTTTTCTTATAATTTAGAATGACAATAACATTTTTCGGTATATATCCTCCGGATAATGATGAACACCAAGAAATCCTACAACCGTACCCTGCGGATATGTAACAGTTATCTCATATAAAAGTCTTGAATTTATCTCAGCATACGGGAAGGTTATGCTATTTTCGGTAAAGGTAGTCACAGGCTCAACGTTCGCCATATTTGAGTCAAAGCGTTTTACAGATGTTATCACACCGCCTTCATCAAGCTCTGCATATAGCGTATGACCTTCATAAACCGGCAGGCTCATATATGACTCTATACCATAATCATATAGCATTTGTAATGTGCTATCCCTGTCAGTCCAGGAGGGTGGTTTATTGTCTTCGCCTTCATAGAGCCAGCTTTCAGCATATTCAGAAAGTCCCGTCGTATACTCATAGCAAGATAAAACAAACATAGGCTCACGATATACTCCGTCTGTTTCATTTATAGCGTATCTTACTGTGTTTGAGAAGGCTTCCTCGTCATTATCCTGTTCGTGAATCGTCATTTCAGCTACTCCGCATTTAAGCTCTGTATATTCGTTCGTGACATCATCGATCAGTTGGAGATATTGTTCGTAGGATATCTCTTCACCGGAAGGATAGCTATCTACTATTGTACCTTTTATAGCTTTCTCAATCTCATCATAGTCATACTCAACCTGTTGAATAAGTTCTGCCCCATCAAGATAATGAACCTTAAAAAACTTTTCTGATTTATGCACTATATGAGATGTTTCTGTGTCCTCACTATTGACTATCCTTATAAGTGTTCCATTTTCGCCGTAAAAAACAGTAAATTCCGTTTTATATGGCTCATACGTACCTATACAGCTTAAAGTACCGCCGCTTACCATATACAATGCCATTTTACCCAAAGAATCAAGGTCTTCTGCAACTATTATCATTCCCTCATTTGTTTTTGCCGCTGTCGCTTTAAGAGAGCCTGTATCCCAAGTATGCTCTGACATATAATTCTCAAAGAAATGTTTTGATACATCTTCTGCTATTCTCTTATTTTGTGTATTGACTCCGAATATAGGACTTCCCGTATAAGCATCTTTGTCATTCTTTATATACATAGTGCTTAACACCTGTTCAAAGACACTTTTGTCAACGCCCAAATCGGCAATAAAATGCATAGCAATGTTATATCCACCGACATTCACTACATACCAATATGCATCATAGCTGCCGTCATTTGAATATTTTTCAGGAGCCGACTTGTATATGTAATACTTAAAAGGGTCGCTCTGTGTACCAATCTTTTCTTCGTGTACAGTATATTCAATTCCGGATAATCGGTCATTCTTAAAATTGTCATAATCTATCCCCTCATCTTCGGGATAAGGAACTCCAATCTCAAAAATCTTTTCTCCGTTTAAGTAGGCAACACTATGATCAAGATCCCAATCTACGGGAAGTGCAAAATCAATATCTATGATCAAGCTGTTATTTGAATCAACAGTATACTTTCCATCTTCACGAAGATGATATACCTTTGAAGTAATAGTATGCTGCATCATTTCCAATGCGTCTGTATATTCCTCGTTTGGCTTATCAGTATTAAATGCATCTTTAACACACTTTGCCACAACATCTCTGTCGCCGTTATGGGCAACGAAATCTCCAAACGTGTACTGTGTATTCGGAGAATAACCCTGCAAGAGCTTTATCTTCTCGGTAAGGTACTGTTCATAGGTTATCTCTGCACCATCGGAATCAATATCATCCTTGATATTGCAGAAAACCACCTCTACATTTCGCACGTTGCGTATAAGTGAACATAAATATTCTATTTCACCGTCATTATTTAGCGTATAGAATTTCTCTTCAACGCAAACAATATTATCGTCGGGTTCTTTGGAAACAAATTCTATATTTTTAGGACTAAATACAAGCAGCAAATCATTCTCACTTTCAAACACCTGTATGCTGTCAGCGGTAATATAGTCAAAGGAGTACATTCTTCCATCACACAGATAATATGTTATCAACCCCGTGGTTTTGACATTTGTATCAGCAGCAAAAATTAAACGCCCCTTATCTGTTTCTACACCCTTGAAGCTAACTTCATCAAGCGATAATCCCTGTGTAATCAGTGCGTCACGTTTCAAAAGATAATCATCGGCAATTCGTTGTGATATTCCGTCAACGCTTTCGCTTATGTCCACAGACCTTGCAATAGCAGCGTGTAACTCATCATCTATCTCTTTGTTTATTGACATATGGACATACACACGGAGGTCATCATTATGAGCCAATATTCCGTAACCGTCAGACCAGTCTTCAAACATTTCAGGTGCATCTGTGATAATACGGCAGGTCGCTGAGCATAATCCACCCTCACGCTTTACAATGGTATACTCGCTGTCCCAGCTAACCATTGAATTTAGCATAAGCTGATTATAGACCATTTGATAATAACTCTCGTTTTCAGGAGTTACATCGGGATATATCTCGTACACATCATAATCAACAACACCCAGGACTTCACCGTTTTCATCTTTAAGCTGCATTGTTGAAAGGCCGCCCTTTATCTCAGGTGTTTCAAAATACCATCCTTCGGGCAGAGAAATTTTCAGATCAAACGGAATTGCAGAGGAAATACTCTTATCATATCTTTTAACCATATCATAATAAGCTGGAAATGTTATAGATTGTTCCACAAGTCCAAAACGCTCATCATCTACTATCACTTTATCATCTATATTCTGCTGCTCATTTGTTTCAGAGGTTTCAGATATACCGCCCTGATTCGATGTCGGATCAACAGGTAATGTTCCCCCTAACCTACTGACACCCCATATACCAAGACCGACAACAGCTGCTGCACCTATACCCAAAGCATATTTCCAGAAATTGCTTCCCCTGTTATCTATATGTATCTCCTTTGAAATGTTGTGTTCATCTATATACGTTTCGTCAGAAACAGATGTAACCTTCTCAAACTGTGAAAGGAGTTTTTCCTTTGCAGATGCTTTGAACTCATCGGAAAGAGCTATTTTATTGTATGTAGATCGAAATTCGTACTTATTCATATAGAAGCTCCCTCCATTTCTATCTTTAAAGCTCTTCTGCCACGTTCTAGCCGCTTGTATACTGTTGCCTCACTTATTTCAAGTGCAGTTGATATATCTGCCGCAGACATATCCTCGTAATAATACATATATACTGTTGTTTTCAGTTTGTTGGGCAATCTCATCACCATATCAAGCAGTTCATACTCATTTTCGTTAAGCGGTGCAGCTATCGTATTTTCCAGCAGCTCATCAAGTGACTGAGTTTTCTTCACCCTTGCTGACCTAAGAACATTTATCGATTTATTTTCCGCAGTGCGGATAAGCCAAGCTTTGATATGCCCCTCATCATTAAAGCTATCCTGCTTCATTAGTGCCATAAAGGTATCCATTACAATGTCCTGTGCTTCCTCACAGTTTCTCAGAATATTAAGAGATATCCGATAAACCATATCGGCGTATTTATCAAACAACTCGCCAATGGCATTAGCTGTTACAACAAACATTTTATCACCCTTTCCTAATCGGAATAATTATCACCTTCTAAAATTATAACATACTACACCTGTGCTTTCTGACATTTTTTCAAAATAAAATGCACCAAAAATCAAAATGATCTGTTGGTACAATTTACATATTAAAATCATTTCTGTTTATAAATAGATACAGTAATTATGTACAGGCACAGAATAATAAAATATCGGCGGGAGGGATAATTATGTTCGATATTTTAATTAAACTAGCACTGGAAAACCTACTTTTTTTCGGTCTTCATCTTGATGGAAAAAATATGTTTCCAAAGCAACTCAGCAAAAAAGAAGAAGCGGAAGTCATTGCTAAGATAGCCGACGGAGACAGCACAGCTAGGGACACCTTGATAGAGCACAATCTCCGTCTTGTTGCGTACATAGTAAACAAAAATTATCCTGATTCAAATGATCAGGACGACCTTATATCAATAGGTACAATAGGACTGATACGTGCAGTGGAAACCTTTGACTATAAAAAGGGAAACCATTTTTCGACTTATGCCTCAAAATGTATTGATAATCAGATAAAAATGTATTTCCGAAAGATCAAGCATCAGCAAACTGAAATATCTATAAGCGAACCTATCGACTCTGACGGCGATGGCAACGCATTGACACTTGCTGATATATGTAGCTCAGATGTGAATATCGAAGAAGATGTTATTTTGAAAATTAATTCAGAAAAGCTCTACCGCTTTCTCGAAGAAGAACTGGACGACCGCGAGCGAGAGATAATCTCAAAACGTTATGGAATTCCCGACAAGAACGGACTGGTTACAAAACCGCTTACACAACGGGAAATAGCAAAGAAACTTGGAATATCTCGATCGTATATTTCAAGGATAGAGAAAAAAGCACTGGAAAAATTAAAATCGAGATTTGATAACTAATACAAAATTAACCCGTGGTCCTCTCCACGGGTTAAAATATTCAATAATTCTATTAACTCAAATATCAAAATCAATAGGGTCAGTTCACTCGTTTTCAAGCAGTGCTTTATAGAACTCAGAATAATCAGAACGCTGTTTTCCTGTGAAATCTATTGCCTCACGAGGGTGACGATTAAGCAGACCTGTCAGCATATACTGAACATCATAGCCCCACATAACACCCTGAGCTTTAAGTGCAAGCATATACTTCTCTATAAATTCCAGCACATAGTATAGATTATACTTGGGGTTTTTAAGGAATCCAAGCAACAGTTCCAATGCACAGTTACCTGCTCCACGGCCCATTCCCTGCACAGTAGCGTCAAGGAAAGAAACACCGTAGGACATTGTTTCAATGGTATTCGCAAATGCTAGATTCTGATTATTATGAGCGTGGAAACCTATCTGCTTACCTGTACCCTCAACTGCCGAAAGATACAGCTTTGCAAGTTCACAGGCATTCTCAGGATAGAGAGAACCGTAACTGTCAACAAGATATATTACGTCCACATTTGTTTCAGCAAGCATTTGAAGAGCCTGTGTAAGCTGATCTGAACTTGCCTGGGAGATTGCCATAATATTGCAAGTGGTTTCATATCCAAGCTCGTGGAAATGCTCGATCATCTCCACAGCCGCAGGGATCTGATGAATATAACAAGCTACACGCACCATATCAATAACGCTTTCGCTCTTAGGAAGGAAATCTGTCTTGTAGTCACATCTGCCGACATCAGCCATAACAGCTATCTTCATATCAGAGGGATTATCGCCTACGATAGCACGTATGTCCTCCTCTTTGCAGAACTTCCACTTGCCGAATTCGCTCTCCTTGAACATATTTCTACTTGCCTTATAGCCAAATTCCATATAATCAGTTCCACACTTTACATTCATCTTATAAAGAGCGGAAATAAACTCATCGGAAAAATTGAAATTATTGCAAAGACCACCGTCCCTGATAGTTGCGTCAAGAACTTTTATGTCCTTTCTGACGCTCATTAATGTACCTTTTCTTTCTGCCATTGTATTAGTTACCTCCTGATTTCGCTTTAATAATTTCATTCTTTAAAGCTTTTATCTTTTAAAGTCTTAAATCGCAAACACATTATAGCACATATTTTTTACTTTGTCAATCTTTTTTACAAAATTTCTTGAAAGAAAAAATCATCACAACCTTGAATAGGGATAAACCATTGCTTCACTCTCCAAGTTTCTGCATAGTATCCTTGCGTATCTCTTCTCTTAAAACTTTAAAATATTCAGAAAATGCGACCTTATCATCAGCGTAGGTCTTATTGAGTTCATACTCCTTGGGTATCCAAGTCGAAATATCTGAAATATTATGCTGTATCAGGGCTTCTAATGAATCAATGGCTTTAAACACCTTTGCCTCAATAGTTTCCCGCTTTGACATTTCTTCAAATAATGCGGACATTTCAGATCTAGTGTTTTCCGGCAGAGTATTTATCCAACCATATAGTAACAATTTTTCTGTCTTTTCATTTTCCTCGATTTTTTCAAATGAAGGGATATCACCTGTAAAAGCTTCTCCGAGGTCGTGGATAATACACATTCTGATTACTTTATCCATATTCACATCGGGGAATTCATCTTTTATAAGAAATGCCATAAGGGACATCATCCAACTATGCTCAGCAACGCTTTCGTGTCTTCCGTTTTTAGTATAGCAGTGTCTTGTTGCATCTTTCAATCTTTCAGCAACACTTAATGCTTTCAATAATATTCTTGCTTCCATTTTCTTTTCTCCTATAATAATATTTGATATGATTATACCACCTATTGTTTTACCAGTCAACAATACATAAAATATAAATTCAATATTGACATATTTGATTATTTCTGATATAATAAAACAAACGTTGCATAACAATCGTTTTAAAAACATCTATTTATTTGGGTGACCGAAAGGAGAAATTATGAGAAACGATATTACGATAAGGCCTGAAACCACAAAAGACTATAAAGATATTATTTCGCTTATTTTACGTTCATTCAGCGAGGGGACAGATTATTCTGACGGAAGTGATATCATCGCACTTATCGAGGAGATACGGATCTCAAAGTACTATATCCCTGAACTCTCGTTCGTTGCAGAGCTTGACGGAAAGATAGTGGGACACTTTTTGTTTTCAAGGTTTCCCCTGTCTGAAACTCCTAAGGGCGGTCATATAGACAACGACAACATTGTAATGCTTGCTCCCGTTTCTGTTCACGCCGATTATTTTCACAAGCATATAGGAAGTACCATGCTGAAACTAGGTATTGATGAAGTAAAAAAACACGGTTTCAAAGGAATAACTGTTGAGGGGAACTACCATTTCTACAATCGTGTAGGATTTAAGACATCTTCGGATTTTGGTATTCTCCCAACAAGCGGATTTCCTATGCAGGAGCCAAGATGTATGATGTGCATGGAGACCTATGAGGGTTCATTAAAAGATATAAACGGATATGTGGTTTATGATATGTATTATAATGCATAATTAAAAGGAGGAAAAAACAATGAAATTAGACGGATTTGGACTGTTTGTGAACGATATGGCGACAATGATCCGCTTTTATCGTGATGTGTTGGGCTTTGAGATAAAGGAGGACGAGAACACATCTAATGTATATCTTGTAAAAGACGGAACGTTGTTTCTGCTATACGGCAGAAAGGACTTCGAAAAGATGACAAGTAGAAAATACGAGTACATCAAAGGTCTTAACGGTCATTTTGAGATCGCACTGTATGTAGATACCTTTGAGGAAGTAGACAAAGCATACGCTGACGCTGTTTCCAAGGGAGCGGTATCGGTTTTAGAGCCTGAAACAGAGGAATGGGGACAGAGGACCTGCTATATAGCCGACCCAGAGGGTAATCTTATCGAAATAGGTTCTTTTGGAAAACCGTTCGAAAGATAAACAGGCTGACCGAGAGATAATATTCAAGGCAACAGACTTTATTCAAACATAATAATCTCCCCTGAACTTTAAAACTCAGGGGAGTTATGTGTTATATGGCTTCCAAAAGCTTGTCCTTGTATCTTAACGCAAGATATATTGCATACCCTGAGGACACTACGGTCAGGAATATTGTCACGACAATATACATCTTCATATCAACAAACGCTACGTTGAATGCACTGGACGCATTCACCACAAAATGAGCAATTACGCAAGGGATAAGACACTTTCCCGTCTTGAATACCACCGTAAAACAGAAGCCTATCGCAACGGCATATATTATCTGACATATTGTTTCGAACAAAGGAGCACCATTGAGCAAATTTACAATGTGACCTATTCCAAATGTTACTGACGAAACTATTATTGCACTTTTGATATTTGTTCTGCACATAGCTACAAATAACAGTCCTCTGAAAATAAGTTCCTCAACTATTCCTGCTATTCCCTTCGCAAAGGCTGACAGTACACATTCTCCCACTGAGGGGTCGAAAGATACGCCGTTCCAGAAATTCACCGAGCATATTGCCACGAGCGGAATAAAGAAAAGGAATTCCTTATAATTGCCACTAAATTTACACAAGCCGTACTGTTCCAATAAGCTATTCTTTTTCATAAATACTATCAATACCGTTAAAACTGCCACTGATAACAGCAAAGTGATAAGATATGGAATACCAACGCTTTCTGATAAGTTATTTGCAACGCTTGAACCGACAACATATATTATTATCCACATCACTGCGAACCATATCTCACTCTTTTCATAAAACTTTCTCATATTTCTCCACCTTTCATTGCACCTATTACGCCCATAAAAACATTTGTCAGTACATTTGTGAAATAGCCCTCGTCATATTTAAGAGAATTATTTGCAAGTAGACTTGCAATTCCGTGTACTGTAAGAAACAATGCCGAAAATACTTCCTTGCTCTGTTGCTCGTTAATACCTACCTCCTCTTGAAGCACCGCAAAAACAGGAGCAAGTCCCTCGTTGCTGATAAGATCCTCAAAGCCGCTATTTGCGTACATATCCGATTGAAACAGAAAACGGAATAGATGCCTTTCCTTAGCAGCAAATCTGATATACTGCATACCTATTGCAAGTAGGGGGTCTTCTTTCATTCCCTCACCCGACATAATATAGTCGCTGTGAAGCTTGTCTGCCGCTGCATATATCTCCGCTTTTAGTTCATCTACGGTCTTAAACTGATACATTATAGGCTGTGTGGAGCATTTAAGTTCTGCCGCTATCCTCCGAACGTTCATCGCCTCTGCACCGTCGCTGCGAACAAGTTTTAATCCAGCTTCCACTATCATTTCCATTGTTATTTGTGACTTTGGGGGCATATTATCTCTCCTTGATAACATTTGTTATATAACGCTCGTTATTATAACATTATAAAGAAAATATGTCAATAGCTTTTTCCAAAAAGATTTAAAATTTCTAAAACCAATCTTCTAATAATATAATTAACAAAACCGTATAAAGGAGCAAATGATATGCTGTACGAAATAGGATACGACAGAAATAAAGCAGTGCGTTACGCTCTGGAATGGGCATTTTCAAGGAACCCCGGATATTATGATTTTGAAAATATCGGTGGCGATTGTACAAATTTTGTGTCACAGTGTCTTTATGCAGGGTGTAACGTTATGAATTTTTCAAAGCAGAACGGCTGGTACTATTCTGATCTTGATAATCGTTCTCCCTCTTGGTCGGGAGTGGAATTTCTCAGAAACTTTCTGCTGACAAACACTTATGTAGGAGTATACGGGAAACAAACCGTACTAAGCGAACTTGCAAAGGGTGATGTGATAATGCTCGGCGATCGACAAGGCGAACTATATCATACAGTAATAGTGAACGATATACTAAGACCAATAGTTCCGCATAACATCTTCATCTGCTCACATTCCTTTGATAAACGAAATGCAAGACTTTCGGAGTATCAATACGAAAGTGCAACAGGAATACATATCCTTGGAGCAAGAAAAAATTTATAAATAGATAAGCAGCATTTTTTCATAATCCGTATCGACAAAAATAATAGATATATTGTTTTATTTTAAGGGATATGGTATAATTGAAATAATATAAAATAACAACTAAATGCTTGTTATAAAGGAGTATTATTATGAGTGACAAGTGCTTTATTCCGCAAAACAAGAACGCACAGCAATGTGTACATAATGTTATGAAATATCTCTCTGATATAACTTACCAAAAGATAATAACAGGACAGCATACTCAGACTATGGTGCAGGAAGAACTCCGATATATAGAAAAAATCACGGGGAAACAACCTGCCCTGCTTGGCTTTGAGCTGTTGTCATACTCGCCCAACATCAATTACTCTGACAGCGACGAGGAGTGTCTGACGGAGGTCAACGAAAACTACGGCACTCTGCAAAAAGCTTGGGAATGGGCTGAAAAGAAAGGTCTTATCACCTTTACTTGGCATTGGTTCTCTCCGCTGTATGGACGTTCAAAATCATTTTTTACCTGTAACACTGATTTTAACGCTGATAAAGCCGTTATTGACGGGACTGCCGAAAATACTGCACTGTTATCAGATATGGATGTGATGGCAGGACTGTTAAGGCCCTTCTGTGATAAGCAGATACCTATTCTGTGGCGACCATTCCACGAAGGAGAGGGCGACTGGTTCTGGTGGAGTGCAAAAGGGTCAGACGCTCTGAAAAAACTCTGGTGGATAATGTACAGGAGATTTACTGATATTCATAAACTTGACAATCTGATATGGGTATGGAACTCTCCTGTTCCCGAAACCTACCCCGGAGATGATGTAGTGGATATCATTTCAAGAGATATGTATCCTCCTGCTCACGAGCATACAAGCCAGAGCGAAAAATACTATGAGCTTATCAAGATTACATCAGAGCCTAAGATAACGCTCATTGGCGAAACAGGTACGCTCCCCTCTGCGAAAGCTATTGCCGAGGAGAAGATAGGCTGGTCAGCATATATGACTTGGTCAAAGGAATTCTGTATGGGAGAAAAATACACCTCCAACGACGCACTGAGGGAAATGTATGAAAGCCCGTATGCTGTAACAAAGGACAAGCTGCCTGTACTCTATTGAACAGGAGAAATATAAGATATGGCAATAATTGAACACGCAGGGTTTTACACCGAGCCATACGCAGGTGCGGACCATACGCATACCTCCTGTGAGCTTATGTTCGTCGTAAAAGGCGGGAATGAGATAACTGTCAACGATGATACTCATCGTATCTGTGAGAATGACTGCGTACTTATAAAGAGCCGACAGCACCACAGAGTAAGGATTCCCTCAGACATTGACTATCACCGCTACATAGCAATGATAAATCCGTGGGAACTAAGAAAACAGCTTGTACGTCCCGATCTTTTTGCTTTGCTTACAGATACTAGCAAAGAAGGAATACTCATTATCAGAAATGCTCCTCAACTACGTGGCTGCTTTGAAAGAATGACATATATCTTTAACAGCGGAGGAAATATCTACGCTGAGCTTAGTGCAGCACTGGAAGTAATATCCGCATTGTACGAACAAGTAAAACCGACTAAACAAACTGTATCGGAACATAGAAGTACGGTGCTTTCTGACAATGTACGCAGATACATCGAAGAAAACTATGCCGAAAGCATAAAAATAAGCGATATTGCAAAGGATAACTACATAAGCGAGGGTTACCTCTCCCATACATTCAAGGCTGAAACTGGTATGTCACCACGAGAATATCTTTCACATATCCGCTGTACAAGAGCTTATGAGCTGATCAGACATACTGATATGAGCTTTACTGATATAGCTGATGCGACAGGCTTTTGCTGTGCAAATGATATGAGCCGCAAAATAAAGGATTATTATGGACTTACCCCTTCAAGGATACGTTTTGAAAAGGACGAGTAAAAATACAAATCCGAAGTTCTTTCACACAGCAGATTTTCTATAAAAATCAGCAGATAATATAATGTCTATCTTCCGAAAACAGGTTAAAATAGGCTTATAAAACCATTTTTGGAGGTCTGCTATGAAGATCAGAAAATCTATATCAGCCGCTTTATGCATTTCAATGTTTGCCTGTCTTTGCACAGGCTGTGCGGGAGAGCCTACTGTCACGGAGGAAGTCACAATGCAAGAAACAACAGTAACAACACCAGTTTCCGAAAACGAACCACCTGTTGCGGAGATCCCCTCTGCCGTTGTGGAGGAATCATATTACTCTGTCACTATTGACGGAAACACAACAAATATGGACTCAGGAACTATTTACAGAGGTCTTGGTGTCGTAACGGGAAATAACTCCTCACGACTGCTTATGGACTACAAAACTGAAAACCCCGACGCTTATTGGGAGATAATGAATCTGCTGTTCAAACCCGATTACGGTGCGGGACTAACTCATATCAAGATCGAATTCGGAACAGATGTAAACTCCTCCTCGGGTACAGAGCCTTGTATTATGCGTTCCGCTGACGAAGAGGCTGATGTTACAAGAGGTGCAGGATTTATGTTTGCCGCTGACGCACTTTCGATAAACCCTGATATAACTGTTGACCTACTTCGCTGGGGTGAGCCGCAGTGGGTGACAAATGCCTTTAACGAAAGCACAGAGACAGGTCACAAGGCACGTTACAAATGGTACAAAGCAGCTCTCGACAAGGCATACGACACATACGGCATCAAATTCTCCTACATAAGTGCCGACGCTAACGAGGCTGATAAGGTTGACACAGAGTGGATAATCTACCTGTCAAATGCTCTTGAAAACGAAACTGATGAGCGTTACGATTACGGTGCGATAAAGCTTATCGCTTCTGATGAAGTCGGCTCGTGGAATATCTCTAAGGCTATGATGAATAACGAGGAGCTAAGAAATGCAGTGGATATCCTCGGTGAGCATTATAATACCTGGGCTGACAAAAACGCAAAGACCCTTAACACAGAATACGGCAAGGAGATATGGTATACAGAGGGCGTTGCTTCTACAAATATCGCAAAACTCTCTGTAAACAGTAACGGCAGCGGAATCAACGGCACAAACGGAGCACTTGATGTCTGTAACAGAATAATAAACGGCTACTATAACGGAAGAATGACAATGTACGAGTATCAGCCTGCCGTTGCCGCATACTATTCGGGAGCAAAATATTTCCCTAAATCCCTGCTTAATGCTCAGACACCGTGGAGCGGCTACTATGAAGCAGACTGCGGTATATGGACATCTGCACACTTCACGATGTTTATAAAAAACGGTTGGAGATATATCGACAGCGGCTGCTACGGTGACGGCAAGGAAGCACATTCTATCTCCGAGACCACAAACAACTATATGACCGTTACCGATACACAAACAGGAGATTATTCAATAGTAATCTGTAACGACAGCGAAGAACAACGCAATTACACCTTTACCCTTGATAATATGTCAAAGGCTGAATCACCTATCCACATCTGGGAAACAAGAGGGCCTGATAAGGGACAGAACTATGATGAAAACTACTTTAAACATATCGGTACATATAAGCCCGTTGAAATAAACGGAAAGTACAGCTACTCTATTGAAGTTAAGCCATATTCTATCGTTACTGTTACAACGCTTGACAAGAGTGCAGATACCTCTGTTGACATCTGCAATTATGAAGATATCCCCCTGAATATAAATTACAGTGACGATTTCGAGTATTCGGCTGAATTCCTCTCTGCAAGAGGAAATGCACCACTTTATACCACCGATTACGGCGGAGCGTTTGAAGTTTCTGAGGTCGAGGGTGAAAAAGTCCTTATGCAGATGATAAATATGGATAACAAGCCTACCGATTGGCGTTTCAGAGGTACACCTAATCCCATAACTTCTCTTGGCGACGACAGATGGAGCAACTACTCTGCTGAAATAAGCTTTAAGCTTACAGATGACAGCAATAAGAATTATGTTTCTTTTGGCGTCCGTTACCTTTTGGCTGAGCTTGACACGAATAACGCCGAAAACGGATACAGTCTTAGAGTCAGACCCTCGGGGGAATGGCTGCTGAGGAAGAACACAGGTACCGTTGCAAGTGGAACGATCGACAGTTTTAACAGTAAAGATTGGCATACTGTAAAGATCACTGCAAACGGACGTAATATAACAGCATATCTTGACGGTACAGAGTTGGCTGCTTTTTATGATAAGGACGCTTACGCACATTCGGGAAGAATATCCATTGGCAGCGGTCTTTTCAACAACGTCTTCGACGACTTAAAAGTAATGCCCGTTGACGGTGTACAATCAACCATAACAAGAGTTGATGACCACGACGCCGCCGTAACATATACTGGCGATTGGTACAGAAAAGTTCCCGACGGATACGTTAATTTCAACCGAACTATCTCCCGTGCTGAAAGCGAGGGAGCGGAAATGTCATTCAGATTTACAGGAAGTCATTTTGCAATAATCGGACAATCTAATGCTGCGACTATCGAGGTATATGTCGACGGTGAGCTTATCGAAACAGCAGATACTCCCTCTGCAAAGGCAAGACAATGCACATATTCTGCTGATATTACCGAAGGTGAACATAATGTAACCATAAAGGTAATAAGCGGAAAATATACAATAGACTCTATTGAATACTAACGGAGGTACAAAATGTTTGAGATCAAGGACAGGTTTTATCTTGACGGTGAGCCATTTCAGATAATTTCAGGCTCTTTCCACTATTTCAGAACGGTACCAGAATACTGGCAAGACAGACTTGAAAAGCTGGTAAATATGGGCTGTAACACTGTCGAAACCTATATTCCGTGGAATTTCCACGAGCCGAACAGGGGTGAATTTCTCTTTGACGGTATGCACGATATCGAGCATTTTATAAAACTTGCTCAGGAGCTGGGATTGTATATCATTATAAGACCCTCTCCATATATCTGCTCGGAATGGGAATTCGGCGGTCTACCTGCCTGGTTGCTCAAAGATAAGGGGATGCGGCTTCGCTGCTGCTATGAGCCTTACCTTTCCGCAGTAAAGGAATATTACAGTGTACTTATCCCAAAGCTTGTCCCCTATCAGATAGACAGGGGCGGCAGGATAATCCTGTTCCAGATCGAAAACGAATACGGTTATTACGGAAACGACACAGCATATCTCGAATTTCTGCGTGATACAATGCGTGAATACGGTGTGACAGTGCCATTTGCAACATCGGACGGCCCGTGGAATGAACCTATATTCAAATCGGGTATAGTTGACGATGCACTTCCGACGGGTAATTTCGGCTCAGCGGCTGAGTGGCAGTTCGGACAGATGAAAAAATTCATTAGCGATGACAAACCGCTGATGTGTATGGAGTTCTGGAACGGTTGGTTTGACGCCTGGGGCGAGGAACACCACACGACTACTCCCGAAAAAGCGGGAGCAGAGCTTGACGAGCTTTTAAAACGCGGTAGTGTGAATTTCTATATGTTCGAGGGCGGTACGAATTTCGGCTTTATGGCTGGTCGCAACAACGGCAACAAGACCGCAGATGTTACCTCCTACGACTACGACGCTCCACTTACAGAGGACGGACAGATAACACCAAAATACGAACTTTTCAAAGAGATAATATCAAAATATGCTTCTGTACGCAGTATACCGCTTACAACTGAAATAAAACGTAAGGAATACGGCAGTATATCCTGTACAGGCAAAACAGACCTGTTGAGTGTACTTCACAAAATAAGTGAGCCTGTAAACTCCGTATTCCCGCTTACAATGGAGGAGATAGGACAGAATTATGGCTATATTCTCTACCGTACTGATATCAAGGACATTGAGGCAGTAAAAGAAATTCGCCTTGAAGGAGCAAGTGACAGAATACAATGCTGTCGAAACGGTAAGCTTATTCACACATTCTTTGCCGAAAACATCTCCGATAAATTCGAGCTTTCCACACAAGAGTTCGGAGGTACAGTTGAGCTTCTCTGTGAGAATATAGGCCGTGAGAATTTTGGTACAGGTCTTGAAGGACAGCGCAAGGGAATCTCAGGCGGCTTGAAGATAAACGACCACAGACAATTCGGATTTGACATCTATCCCCTGCCGCTTGACGAAAAGCAGATTGCAAAGATTGATTTCAACTGTGGCTATTCGGAAGGAATACCTGCATTCTACAAATTTGAATTTGATGTTGACGAGCCTTGCGATACATTCCTTGATACGAAGGGATTTGGAAAGGGCTGTGCATTTATTAACGGCTTTAACCTTGGGCGTTTCTGGGAAATAGGACCGCAGAAACGTCTGTATCTGCCTGCTCCCCTACTGAAAAAAGGCAAAAACACTATTGTTATTTTTGAAACTGAGGGCAAGTCTGCTGACTCTATCACACTATGCGAAGAGCCAAAGTTGTTTTAATTTATCGTTTTACTATAAGTGCCTTCAAAACCAAAAGCGGTCGGAAACCCGACCGCTTTACTTATTATGTGAGTGTTACTCCGCAAGTTTTGCATTTGCCGCATCAAGCTCACTCTGAACAGCTGAACGTATCATTTCTCTGGTCTGTGTCCAGGAAGCACCACTGTTATAACCCTCCTTCATAGGGTTATTTATGTAGCCTGCTACCATATCGTTTACTGCATTGTACAGCTCGATAACAGGATTTTCATTTGTAAGCTCACGAACCTTTTCAAGCATATCATACTGCTCTTGTGTCCAGCCGTGTTCCTCGAATGCCTGTTTCTTGCCTATCTCCTTTGCGACCTCGTTGTCACGACTTGCCATACAGCAGTTGAGATACGCACCCACACCTTCGGGATTCTTTGCACCCTTACACAATGAGAATCCGTCAACGATTGCAGGGAGGTAATATGCGTCTGCTGTCGGACATTTTGGCATTGGAACAAACATTACATCTTCCATATCGCCGAAATCCTGAATTATATTGTTATATGGATACAAAGCGTATGTACCAACAGGATAGAACAATGTTTCGCCTGATGCTATCTTCTTAGGAGCAACTTCCCAGGCATTTTCTGATTTCGGATAAGGAAGATCGTTTACCTTCATATTGTACATAAATTCCTGTACCTTGTCTATCGCAGGGTTATCAAGATTATGCACGATTTTTCCGTCCTTCATACCTATATAGGGATAGCCTGTTGTTAGCGAGATAGCACCCTCAAACCACCAGCCGTCTGTTGCGAACTTGCCCTGCTCTCTATTGCAGAACTTTAACATCATATCCCAGAACGTATCCCACGTCCAGTTGTCCTCTTCAAGCAGCTTTACAGGATCAGGCAATGCGTTTTCTTCAATAGTGTTCTTATTGTAGAACATTAAGCACTGGGAGTCTGTATTATATGCACCTACATAATGTTTTCCATTGAACGCAAAGCTGTCATTTACCGTTTTCATAGGTGCCCACAGCTCAGAATCAAAATCGACATAGTCGTCAAGAGGCTCAAACATACCGTTCAATGCACCCTTAGGGAATATATCCATATCTCCCGCACTGAACATATCGGGAGAATCATCAGCCTGTACTAATGTTGCAAGTTTTGTATAACGCTCGTCCCATATTGTATAAACAAGCTCTATCGAGCCACCATACTGTGTCTGGAATAATTCCAGAGAAACAGGAACAGGAGATCCCTCTGCGGGATTGATATCCCAAGATGATAGGAACTTAACAGTACCGTTTTCAAGCTTTTCTGCACCTATATCAATAGTTGCTACTGCCTCTGCGTCCTCCTCCTTCATCGTAGCCTTTGTAGTAGGAGATGTGGTAGTAGGCGGAGCTGTTACACCTCCTGAGGGTGTGCTGCTCTGGGGTGCCACTTCATCACAGGCTGTCACCGAAAGTGTACAGATGACCGCCAGTGTCGCTGCTGCTATTTTCTTAAAATGTGTCATAATATCAGATCCTTTCTTTCCTGCGTTATTTTCTTGCTATCTATATGATACACGAAATCAATAACCGACTTTATCAACATATTGCTTTTAATGTCAGTATTTTATTCCATAAATCGGTGATAAAAAAAGCATATAATTAACAAAACCAGCAACAAAAATATGCTATCATTTAGGTGACAAAAGGATATCGGTAGGATATCCCAAAACGGAATGAAAGGATTTGATATTATGAAGATCAGAAATTTAATCACAGGTGCATTGACCTCTATTTGTGCAGTAGCTTGTATCTCTGCAACCGCTTCCGCTTACGACCTTAACACAGACCTTAGCATTTTTTGGAGTGCTAACACAACAGTACCCGGTACGGAGTTCATCGGTGTACAGGACGGTGCTTACGTAACCATTACATACACTGTTGACAAGTCCCTTGCAGATATGGCAGGACACGATTACTGGTGTATAAAGCCTATGATAAACGACAGCGGTTGGCCCCTTATTGACGGAATTACAGAGCTTACGACCTCAGAGGCAGGCGACTCCTATGTTATTGACCCTGATTCCAGCTCTATCACATTCACTATACCCGAAACACACGCAGAGCACGTTGAAGTAGCAGGTGTAGCATTTATGGGACACGGTATCAAACTCGAAACACTGACAGTATCCGATGAAGCTCCCATTACAAATACTCCCTCTGCTGATACAGACAAAACTAATGCCGATACAGGCGTTGAAGATATTGCAGGTATCACAGGTATTGCAGCAATAAGTGCCGCTGCAATGGCAATATCCAGAAAGAGAATGTAAACACCTTTCTTCAAAATAATCTCCTATAAAAGAGACCGCCCGAAAAGGGCGGTTTCTGATATATAAGGGAAAATCAATCGGCTTTACGTCTGCGGAAATAAGCCTCTCTGTATGTTTTGGGAGTATAGCCTGTATTCTTTCGGAAAACTTGAATAAAGTGGCTCTCTGAACTAAAACAAAGATAGTCGGATATTTCAAGGCAGGAATATTCCGAGTATTTCAACATATTTGAAGCCGCCTCTACCCTTTTCTTTGTAATATAGCCAGATACAGTCATACCGACCTCTTTATGAAACAGCTTTGACAGATATGCAGGGCTAAGCGATGTGATCTCTGACAACTTTTCAAGTGTTATCTTCGTATGAAGATTATCATATATGTAGTCAAGACAAATGGTTACAGCCTTTGGATAGCGGTTCTGCTTACGGATTATCTGCATACGCTGTGCGTAATCGTCCACCACCTCACGGTGAAGCATATTTATCTCTTCCTCTGTCCGACATTTATCAATACTGCGTATGTAGATATCGCTGAGATTATATGCCGCTTCCATTTCCATTCCGCCCTCTATACAGTATCTTGTGATAAAGGCAACAGTTATAGTAAGGTGATATTTGAGGTTGCGTAAACTGTCCTCGCTAAGCTTACCCATTTCCTCACAGTTGAACGGCTTGAACAGACGATTTGCCTCCTCAGGATCGCCGTCCTTTATGCTTTGGAAAAAAGCCATTTCCCTCTCATAGGACAAATGAGAAACATTATACTCCCTATTGAGGAACTCCACGTGAGATAATTTTTTCTGAATATCCATATAATCACCTCTTGAATTATTATACTATATCTATGCATTATGTGCAACCTGAACAAAGTGTTGTTTTACGACAAAGTCCGCTGCTATGTGACGCTGCGGACTTATGTCATATATCTGCCTACTCAAAGGGGGTAAATCTTATCCATTCATACTCTGCTGTGAGAGGTAAATTTGTATCATCAAAGGCGTTTAACCAACCGTCAACATCTTTACCGCACCAAGCATTCATCATTATCTTACTTTCAGTAACGGGAATGCTTTCATTTGCTGAATAAACCTCTTCGCCGTCAACGAACCATACTATCTTATCTTTGTGCCACTCGAAAGCATAAGTATGGAAATCCTCAGAGGCGTCAAAGCCAAGCTTATGGATATGCTCGTGATTTCCACGGCTATCAGTGAAATAATTGAACTGCACTATCGTTGTATCCTTGCCCAGAAACTCGATATCTATCTCGTCCCATGGATTATTGTCAGAAGGTCCTGTGTAGGTGAAAAATGAGGACACTACACCGTCATTTTTTATAGGTTTCATAGATACTTCGTATCTGCCATAGCCATAAAATCCTTTGCTGCGGAATTCACCGCCAGAATAAGGAATGCCGCCTGTGGGGGTTTTATCCTTATCTATAATAAGCTGCATTCTGCCCTCGTTAAAGGTAACATTTCCCTTTCTCCAAGTAACATTGAACATACTTCCGTTTGTCCAGCCATCTGCACATTCCCAACCTTCCGGCATACCGTTTGTGAACTCTGCATAAGCGTGACCCTCTGGAATTACCACCTCGGAAACAGGTTCCTCAGGCACAGATCCTATCTCTGATGTCACAGAAGTTTCAGGTACAGAGGTCGAAGTGCTATTTGAGGTCTGTTCTGCTGCATTGTTCGATCCACAGGCAGTAAGTAATGATAAAGCAAGGCATAAGCCGATAATTCTTTTATTCTTCATAATGTCCTCCTGTTGTTGTTTTATGTTATCATTTTAACATTTTTTCATTATGATTTATGTAAATATTTTGCTATATATATCAAATTTTTGCCAAAAATATTTTGTTTTAAGAACAAGAACATTATATTTTAAGCATTATTTTGATATATTATTTTCACGAAAACTGTTATACTCATAATCACAAAGCAAAATAGAAAGGCGGTAAAAACTATGTTAAAGAACAAAGGTATATATAAAGGTGTAAATTTCGGAGGCTGGTTATCACAATGTGATTACAGCAAGGAAAGACTTGAAAACTTTATTAAGGAAAAGGATTTCGCTGTTGTAGCCGACTGGGGAGCAGATCACGTTCGTATACCAGTAGACTACAATGTTTTCGAGAACGACGACGGTACTTATAAGGAAGAGGGATTCAAGCTTATAGAATTTGCTCACGAGAGCTGTAAAAAGTACGGGCTGAAAATGGTTCTCGACCTGCACAAAACTGCCGGATTCTCATTTGATTATTTTGGCGAGAGCGAATCAGGTTTTTTTGATAGTGAGCCTTTGCAGGAACGTTTCTATCGCCTGTGGGAACAGTTTGCAATAAAATTCGGAAAATACAGTGATGATGTTGTATTTGAACTTCTTAACGAAGTAACAGACAAAGAATTTATCAAAAAGTGGAACGAGATCTCAAACAAATGCATAGAGCGTATCAGACGCTACGCACCTGATACAATTATCCTTGTAGGCAGCTACTGGAACAACAGCGTTACAGCTGTTCCAGACCTTGCAAAGCCTTATGATGACAAGGTTGTTTACAATTTCCACTGCTATGAGCCGCTTAAATTCACACATCAGGGGGCATACTGGACAAATCTCATCGACCCTGACGAACGCCTTACCTTTGACGAAAGCAATATAACAGAGGAATTCTTTGAAGAGATGTTCGCCCCTGCAATAGAAGCTGCAAAACGCTGTAACACGTCACTTTATTGTGGTGAATACGGAGTTATAGATATCGTATTGCCAGAAGATACTGTCAAATGGTTCAAATGTATAAACAGCGTTTTCGAAAAGTATGGTATCTCACGCTGTACCTGGAATTATAAGGAGATGGATTTTGGTCTTTCAGACAACAGACTGGATAAAGTACGTAGTGAACTGTTAAAATATATCTGATAAAAACGACAAAAGTCCGCAAACAAAGCGGGAGAACCATAAAGAAGTATAACCTGTAAAGTTTTTTCTTTGCAGGTTATTTTTACAATATCAAAAACATATTGGAAACTATCTTGTTTATATCATCAGAATATACTGATATAAATACTATGTTCATTTATGGCATTAAAGGCATATCAGATAATGTACAAATACGTTTATATATTTCTTTTAGCCATATACTGACAGCATTATTATCTTCTTTTTTTATTGCGTTCCACAAGCTGTTATCATCATATCTTATAATACCAAGTTCAAAAGCACTAATAATAGCATATAAATATGGATAAACATCCTTTTGGAATTTTGAGAAAGGTCGCTTTCTGTTGTATCCCTTTAAAAAAGCTGGAAGTATTACAGCTTCGTGGTTATTGCGATAGCTTTCAGGGTAATCCATTAGCCAAGCCTCAAAAATTGCCTGCATTATTGCGTCAAAATATAAATTATTATCGCCGCACCAATTAAAATCAAATATACCTATTTTTCCACCATTTGTGATATATGTATTGCATAAACTGATATCACCTTGTACTGCATAACGTGGTTCATTGCAAACAGCAGATATCACTTTCATATATTCATCGTATTTATCAATAATGCTTTTATATAAATCAGGTTCCACGGCAATCAATTTATCCTCAAAGGATTTAAATTTCTCAAAGCCGAAAAGGTCATTACTTGTCATTGGGTCAAATAAAACCTTGGCACATATATGGCAGTTGTTTTTCTCTGAAACATTGTGCATTTCTGCAAGAAGTTCGCCTGTTAATTCTGATATCGAAATATCAACACAGCCAATTTCATTATCCACAAACTGCTCGACTGTTACGATAACATCGTACTCCCCAATAGAATACCATTTGGCAAAATGTCCGTCAACCGTATATAATACAGGGGTTTCAATACCGTTTGTGCCTAAAAGAAAAGCAAAATTACTTTGTGCTTCAATTAGTTCAACGGTTACGTTTACTTCATTTTTAAATCTAATTACAATAGGAAGATGATTATGTAAATCAACCTTTATGATCAATCTTACTTTTTTAGAATTTGAACCATACTCCTCATAGTCGTCCCTTTGAAGCTCGATAAAAGATTTTATATCAGACTTAATAGAAAAATCATTAAGAATACTGCTTATTTGCTCCGTCGTCACATTAAACATTTCTGTTCTCCTATATTTTAATTTATCGCTAAAACAATTATATCACCTGCAATATAGAAAGTCAATTAAAACGAAACGCAAAGCTACTTCTGACACATTGTATCAAAAATGGCTTTTGTAAAAACTTCTATATCGCACCCACGCTAATATTGCGGGCTTTTTTCTTTATACAAAAACGTCGGCACTAAAAATGCCGACGTTAATTATTTATGCAACTACATTAAGAAGCTTACCGTTTTCGTTGTCTTTCATTCCAACTGAGTAGCGTTCGTCCGTCTTAGTCTTGGTGACAGTTGTAGTTTCTCCACTGGCAACATAAGAGTCGCCGCACTCGGGACATATTCCGTGCTTTATAATAACACTCTGATATACGATCTCCTTGCCCTCACGTGCTGCTTTTGCCTGGTTGCGGTTGACGTGCTCGTACTCGTGACTGCGTACTACCGACTCAGCGTTTGCAGGGTCTATCTTTCCTGCTGTTTTGAAGGAAACACCAGGATCGTCAGAGCCGTCCTGATATCTGCGATTCTCACAGGTCTGACATTCTGTGTCGTTTTTCTCCTCTGACTTCATCTTATCCAGACGCTGCTGTAAAAGACTTATGCGTTTTTCAAGGCCTGATATTCTTTTTTCAACAGCTGCGGAATTATCGATATTCCTCTGCTTCTCAATATCAACACGTTGCTTTTTCAATCTGCTGAGGTCATTTTCGAGCTTATTCTGCGATCCGCCCGAATAATATATGCCGAACTGAACATCTGTTCTATTGTTTACACCAGAAAATCCCATATTATTCAACCCCTTCGCATAAATTCTCTTTTTACATTATAACACAGTAAAAGAGAAAATGCAAGAGCCCTCAACGAAAATTAAAATACATTTACCTCCAAAGGCCGACACAGTCAATTACTATTTTTCCTTTATAATCAAGGCCCAGATATTCGGAATGTTTCTGAGCAATAATTATAACATTACTTTTTTCTATCACTTCATTAAGTTCTGTATTTGGAATATCAGAAATCATCAATTCAGCTGTATTTACTTCGTTTGCTAAAACGTTGTATCCCTTTTCTTTTAGATATTTACATATTAGTATGCCACTGCTTTCCCTACAATCCTCACAGTCTGCTTTATAACTTAGTCCAAGTACGCCTATGGTTTTTGATATATCACAGTCAGACGCTGCTATTGCTTTATCCGCTGCCCATAGCGGTTTCTGATCATTGACCTCCCGTGCTGTCCGTATCAAAGATGCTTCATTTCCATAACGCTCAATAAAAAAATACGGATCCACAGCAATACAGTGTCCTCCAACTCCACTTCCCGGTTGGAGTAATCTACATCTAGGGTGTTTGTTGACAAGTTCTATTACAAGAAAGGGGTCTACTCCCTCTCTGTCGCACATCATAGAAAGCTGATTCACAAACGCAAGTTCCACATCACGGTGAGCGTTCTGCGTAAGCTTTACAAACTCGGCTGTACGCACATCAACAAGGTCTTTTCTTCCTTTGTTTATTATATCATAAACTTCTTTGGCTCTTTTAGAGTCTTTATGCGTTACTCCGCCGATAACACGAGAGTTTTCTTCGATCTCCTTAAAAATATTCCCAGGCAGGATAGATTCGGGACAATAGCAGTAAGAAAAATCTACTTTATCACCGATCTTATCATATAAATGCTTATAAAACATATCATTAGAACCTATGGGAACAGTAGATTCAAGAATAACAAGATCACCATTTTTTATGTAGCTTGAAATGTCTGTCAAAGCTTTTTCAACAAAAGTGCTGTCAGAGGAATGATCTTTATTCACAGGGGTCTGAACTGTGATTATATACGTATCAGATTCAGTTATCTTATCAGACACAAACAATGTCTTGTCCAAGACCTCATCGAGTATTTCATTCAGCTTTGGTTCTGTATAAGAATATGTCCGCTCTTTCAATGTTGATAAAAGTCTGATATCTTTATCAACTCCATAGACCGTCACTCCTGCTTTGGCAAATGCACACGCAACGGGTAAACCCACATATCCCAGGCCTATCAATGTTATTTCCATTATTTTACCTCCCTGATAAGTATATCAACGATCTTTTCCGCTGTATCTCCTAAACCGTAGCACTTAGATGAATCATCTTTTATTTCCCTGTTCAACAGGTTAATAAAACTATCCTTAATGTTTGCCGTTGGAGATATTAGTTCTGTATTATCAAAATCTGTTCTACGCTCGGTCGCATCACGCACTATAAGTATCTTCTTGTTATTGAGAAGACACTCCTCGTGAACTCCGCCGCTGTCAGAAATAATTATCTCTGAACCTTGCAATTCCATATAAAACTGTTCAGGTGATAAAGGTTCACAAAGTTCAACACCCGTAATGCCGCCAAGCCATTGCTTTGCTTTTTTGACTATCTCAGGATTTGGATGCACAGGGAAAAGCCACTTATATCCCTCTGTAATCTTCGTCAGATCCGCTATATCGCTAAAAATCTTATCAAGATACGGTAGATTTTCACGACGATGTATAGTCACAAGTACTTGTTTCTTTATTGCCGCATTATATGATCTCTCACTATTTCGATAGTCAACAAACGTATTTCCTACCACATATACATTATCTGTGATACTCTCTTTATATAGATTATCTCTTTCCGTTTCAGAGGGACAAAAATGTATAGTAGACATAGATCCTATCATACGCCGAAAGCTTTCCTCAGGGTATGGATTTCGGATATCGTGCGTCCGCATTCCCGCTTCGATGTGACATACGGGGATACAGTGTAAAAAACCATATTCTGCACCCACCAAAGCACTCAAAGTATCCCCTTGCACCATTACATTAGTATAACGTGAAGGAGAGAGTATTGTATTCATCTGCCTGAGCATTTCACATTTTACATCTAAAAGACCTGTATATCGTCCGTGTATATTCAGCTTGTATTTTGGTTTAACTCCGTTTTCATCAAGTACTGTATCAAGAATTTCCGAGTGTTGATTTGTATTGAGCAGTTCAAATTTTATTTTTCTTTTTCTGAACTCCTTAATTATCGGAAGAAGCTTTATCGCTTCGGGACGAGTACCTAAAACAACAAGAATCATTTATATCAGCTCCTTAACAAGTCGTTTCTTTTCGTATTCCTCTGACAGATATTCTACGCTTTTTACCGCCTCTTCTGCCTGTTTTCTATAATAAACCGGATCATCATACAATAACATAAGCTCTGATAGAAATTCATTGTGATCCCTAACAAAACGTATTCCTTTTCCGTTTTGTACGTTTTGCTTTACGCATTCCAGCCTATCATACACTACTGTTGGAAGTGCTCCTGCCATACCCTCGTATATTCCTCTGCCGTATGTTTCCCAGTTAGAAACAGATATATTGATATGCACATCATTTATCAGTTCTGAAAGTTCCTTTTGAGATAAAACACCGTGAAATATTACTTTATCACCCAAACCTTGCTCATCGATATATTTTCTGCACTCTGCGAGTATATCATCATTCTGAAAACCGCCTGCAAGATGTAATTCTGCATTTACGCCCTTCGCACATAGCTTGTTCAACAGTACAATAGCATCTAATGTATTCTTTTGTTCCTTAACAGATGCTATATAAAGTAGCTTGACAGTCTTTCCGACAGTCTTTATCACAGGTCTGATATATGAGGATATTCCTCTTGGTATAACTGTTATTTTCTTATCATCTACCCCAAAGTATCTGACCATATCGTTTTTTTCAGATATGCTTGGAGTTAGTATCTTAAAAGCGGTTACAAGTGCATTCCTTTCTGCCTCTATGTATTCCTTTGGCGGATTCTCACCTGAACGTTCATAAGAGGGTGACAGATACATCGGGAAAATAATTATCTTGCGTTGTATATCCTCCGGTAACGTTTCTATACCAAACGCTTTGCTACAATGGGTGATGATTATACAGCCGTAATCATTTGCCTTATCCCTAAGACAAGTTAAAAGCTGGTCTCTGTTTATTAGCCTACGTTCAAATTTATTTACAGGGTGATGTTGATAGGGTTCAAATTTCACTCTGCGAACACCCTCAATATGTTCTAATTCCAAACGTGGTGTACGTGTAAAAATGACATCTAATATGCATTTATCCTTCAATGCGTCTATAAGTGTATGTACCATAAGACTGCCACCGTCTGTATCCTCTCCAAAGCAAGGTAATTTTCCCGTAAACAGAAGTACCTTTTTCATTTCCATAATTTTATGTATCCCTCAAATATACTTTCAAAGGAATACCTTCTGATATATTCCTCAGTTTTATCTGCCAGTTTCTTTTTTCCAGAGATCAGCCCGTCAATCGCCTGTGCTATTTCCTCATCCGTATTTACAACAGCACCGTTTTCTTCACTTATGTATTCGCTTACCGCTCCACAATCGGTAACTACGACAGGAACGCCTAAACATATTGCCTCTAAAAGGCTTCTGCCCATACCCTCAGTGTGGATATAGCTGCCGCCACTGACCTCTCTTTTGAGATCGGTACTGGTCTGAACATATACATCAGCCGCAGCTATAAGTTCCAACGCCTCATTTTGAGGCAAACTACCAAGAAAAGCAATATTATAACTCTGCATTTGTGCAAGAGTCATTGCATTATCCATAAGCGGACCGTCACCAGCAAGTATAAGTTTTATCGGACTTCTACAATTTCCTAATGCGGAGATCAGAAAATCAGGGCGTTTATATGGCACAAACCTTGCACAGCTTACGCACAAATGTTCTTTTTCGGATACTTCGTATTTTTGACGGGTATCATCTCGTTTCTTAGCCGCCTCTCTGATTGCTGTGGCATCTATTCCTCCTGCAATACGTCGTAAGATATCAGGCTTTATACCATATTCCAGCAAACGTCTGTCAGTGTATTCACTATTAGTTATCAAGTAATCAACGGTACTGTTTATCGCCTCACGCCAATAAGCCTTTCTCTCCTCATATATAGGCATATCCGCAGATAAAGAAGCCTGAATTATCTCATTTCCGCCCGTTCTGTACATTATAACAGCGTTCGGAAGCATATCTCTTATCATAAATAGTTCCTCTATCCACCTGCCGCTGTTAAAAAACACAACGCTCTTTTCAGTGCGATAGTGCGATAACATCTCACTAAGAGATATATACCTTTCGTAATTATAGTCGTAATCAACAATAATATCCTTACCGTCCTTACGCGAAACAACAGTAAGATCATACTTATCCTTAAAAAACTGTATAAAATAATGAGCGTGTGTTTCCATACCGCCGATAAAAGGCGGTAATCTGTCTGCGAAAAAGATTATTTTCATAATATCCCCATTCTCCTCAAAGCCACTGATATTCCGTCATCGCTTACAGATGAAGTTATCATATTCGCTACATCACACAACTCCGAAGGTGATCCTCCCATAGCAACGCCAAATCCAGCCGAACTTAGCATCTCAATATCATTGTAACCGTCGCCAAAAGCGACTACTTCTTCAAGATCTATGGAAAGCTTGTCGCATACCTTACGCAGTCCACTTAACTTTGTCACGCAGACAGGCGTTATGTCGATATTGCCACTCTGCTCCCAAATATAATACTGATAATCTGTACCAACGATAAATCTGTCCTTTGCTGCTTTCAGTTCCAATGCATAGACAAAACCGCCGTTACTGTAACAATTAACCTCAATGTTATCTTGCTCTGCTTGATTTATTATCTGCTGTTTCAATTTGTCATCAAAAGGACAAGAATATATCATTTCATCATTTAGCTTTACAAGGCCGCCATTCATCAGTACTAAGAAATCGAATTTAAAATGATTAAGTATAGGTTCAAGCATTTGTTCTGTACGTAGAGTCGAAACACCTAGAATATACCCTTTTTCTCTCAATGTATTCAGATCGCTTATTACCTGCGAAGATATAAATAAACCCTTTTTGGTTTCAATAAGCGTGTTTCCAACATCAAAAACAAATATTTTTCTGATACTCTTCATAGCATTGTTTCAAATTCAATAATCGTATTCCTTTCTTTTGAGCGTAGGATAATAGTTCGTCCAGGAAATCTGACATACCGTAGCCATAATTACGACGAGAATAAATATCCTCCGACGTCATATTTCCGTATCTATCGGGCGACATAGAATCCTTCAATCTTCGTATAAGCGAAAAATCAGATGAGTTTAAAGCTAAATGTATAGGGTGAAAATTGAACACATATATGCCATTAGCCACTATCTTTTTCTGGATATCCTCTATGTGAGGTACTCCGTGATATTTCAGATAGCCTCCGTCCTCCATAAAAACAGGAAACTGTATCAATCCACATCTATCCTTAAACGGAGATACAAGTTCAAGGTCAGTACATAAATTTGAGGAATACACATATCCCTTTTCGACAAAACGTTCCTCTATGTCATTGGACGAATAGTATCTATGACATCGAAAACCAAGCCCCTCACCTAAAAAAGAGGCTACTGAATCAAAAACCTCATTGTAGGAACTGCCGTGTGTACTACCCTCACAGAAATTAGGATGAGGTTCACACTCCCAATACAGTATATCATTTAGTTTTTCTCTTAGATACTTTGAATCTCCTGTCATAAAGATAGTCATAGGTACTTTCTGTAAGGATTTGTACGCTGTTTTCAGTATATCATCACTTACAAAATCCACATCAGAAGTCAGAACAAAGGTCATATTATACCTCCTACGGAATGATATTTGTCTATCATCTTTCGATCTATGCAGCATTTTTCAGCGAGATCGTCCCACCCAGCATAGTATGTCAATATATCACTTAAATGTCGAGTTCGTACACCGTCTTCGTTTGTAAAATATTCGAGTCTGCCGCTATGCAAAAGATTGAACATAGTATCTGTCATCAGCTTATTATCTTTAAAAGAAAGCTGTATTCCCGTATCATTAAGTATATCAGTGATCTTGTCTTTTATCTGTGCAAATCTTTCATCTTCGATAGAATATACAAGGTCTTTTTCAGGTTGTCCATAGGTCATATACTGATAAAACTTCCATTTAGATACTGTGAAATCCTTTGCCCCTGCTATATGTCTAGCCAACGGCACAAGACTATCAAAATTCACAGAAGTAATAACACTGTGAAGCTTTAACTCAAAACCCTTTTGTGTGAAATCTGCAAATCTCTCGTGAAACCTCTCGACATACCTGTTATACGGACCTGTATTGCGTCCGATCTTTTTCAGCACATCATTATCAAGAGAATCTAATGTTATAGTTATCCTATCAACAACACCCACAAGCTTTTCTGTAATATCCGGAGTAAGATTTACTGCATTAGACAAAAGCTCGATCCGAAGATCATCAGAGCTTACTTTATGCTTAAACTGTCTTAGATGCTCGATGAGTTCTAGGAAATTGGTATTTTTCACACCGCCAAGTACAGTGGGTTCGCCGCCTGATATAGTAAGCTTTCTGACGTTAAAATTATTATAAAGATGTGTCACAAGATCTTTGATCTTATCAACAGGAAGCTCACTTGCTATTGACTCAGGACTTGTGTCACGAAAACAGTATCCACAATTTAGTATACATCTGGGCGTTGTCATATAGTAGATTGAATAATACATTTATACCTCCTGATCTTCAATATACATATCGCATATTTTTCTCATTTGCTTTTTTTGACTGTCTGTGTGATGATCATTTACGCCTATGACAGTAGCACCCGCTTTTTTTGCGGCTGTACAACAATTTATGTTATCATCTATCAGAAGTAAACCTTTGCCAGAATAGAAAAATTCCGATTTACGCTCATCACCTGCATTTACTACTCCTGAAATTCTCATCAGACCATACGAATTCAACCAATGTTCAACTAGTTCACAGGGTTCTCTGCTTATTATTGTGATATTACATTCGGATGGCAAACTACTAATCAAAGATATAACAGCTTTCTTTGGTTCGCATTTTGAATAGATGTGTTTAGCACAGCTTAAAAGCTTGTTTTGTGCGTCACTTATGCTTATAGAAAGCTGATCGGATATCTTCTCCTGCCAACAAGAAAAAGAAAGCTTTTCAAACCTCTCGATCATATCATTTCTTGGCAATGCATTATGCATATAGCACAACTGACGATATGCCTCTGTCCAGTAGCCTGTCGAATCAACAAGTGTACCGTCAAAATCAACTAACACCTCCTTGATATCATTGAATTGTTCTTTCAAAACCACCACTCCTCTCATATCACGATTATAGCAAATGAATATGTTTTCGTTCATACAAATTTGTATAAAAAAACACGGTAACATCTTAACGTTACCGTGTTAATATGGATATGAAAATAAAAGAATAATAACCAAAAACTAAGTCTTCGAATTACGAGCCAGTTTTATACTCTGTATAATACCGTCAAGCTGCTCGCTGCTAAAATCACGTGGTGCCTGAGGAAAACTGCATAGACTGAAAGATATATCCCCACTTTCATTACAGGACAATGTATATACTCCGTCGTTCGTATGCAAAGACGCACTGCGACAGTTGTAATTTATACAAGAACCGTCTTTTACTACAAGCGGATATTTTGATATGCACTCGATCAGCTCTTCCCTATTACGACCACTACGGCTATATGTATCAACAAGTTCCTCTATACTTGTAAAACATCTCATAGGAGAGTTGAAATACACTGCCACTATATTTTTTTCTGTAAATTCTGCACAAAGCCTTTGTATAACGCTCTCACACTGTGCCACAGCAGCAATAGTATGCGTGTATTTCTCCATACCTGGGAAAGCATCTAAACTAAATCTCCACGGATTGTTACGGTCAATAATAACCATATATCTCATAAGATCTGAGGAACTGTTGGAACGATTCACCAATGCATTGAGAATAGCATCAGTTGCCCTAAGCACTTCCCTCTCGTTAAGCCTAAGTCCATCTACGTTTATGTCACGTATCTTTCTTTCGGAGATATCAAAGGAATAACTTACATTGAAAAGGGCGTTTATAAAAATGTTTTCCGGTGCAAGTTCACGCTGCATCTTTTCAGTGGTGAGATCAGTCACGGTAAATGTATAATCGGCAGGCGAATAACTTTTCACTTTGAAAAAGCACTCCAAGTCCCTACGATAATAAGGATGATCATCAACATCAAAATAATAGATGTAGCTATCCCTTTTTACACGATTATTTACCGAAAACTCGTTAGGATTAAGAAACAGATAACCTTTTTGAAGATCAACAAAAGTTATCCTGCCGCTGAAAAAGTAATCCGTGTACCTGGACAGCATACGCTGTACATTTATCTCGCCCCTTGTATTGGCAAAACGGCTGAATATAACAGACGAAAAGCTTACACAGTGTTTTAATATAGTATTTATGTATATAAAGAACAGATCGTCAGCAGAAATGTCTGAGTACCTAAGTCCCTGCCAACATTCGATCACCTGTGCGAACACCTCACGGTCGTATCGCTCTACGGGAGCATTCTTTTTCAGACGATTATGCTGATAATAATTTTCAGTTTCATAATGTTCGCCTATTATCATATTGATAAAATATCTGACACTGCATTTATTCTTTACAATAGATACACAGCACCTGAGATATGCAATGCTTAAAGCTATGTGCTGTTCCTTTGAAAGCACCCCTGCATTAAGAGCGGTTATCTTTCTGTTCATTCCTGTGGTCAATTCACCAAGCTGCTCTACCTCGGATAGGAGTTCAAGCATATACTCATATACACCGCTTGTGCTGTCACATAGCTCCTCTCCTGTCTCGGGATCAATAGGCACAGCACGACAAGTAAACCTCTGTGCGTCGCACGACAGAATCTTTATTGTTATCTCATTATTATTTTTGAGAAGTGCCTTTGCTGTTTCGGTATTTCTTCTCTTCCATACATTATCTATCCACATTTCGACAGTGCTAAGACCCTTGGGCTTGATATTCACTGTTCCGTCATCTGCAACAATAACAACTGCGGGGATACGATATATGCCAAGATATCCTGACAGATCGATAGATCTTACTCTATTGCTGCCACCGGTATAGGCAAACACCTGACGGAGAAACTTATCCAGCCACACCAGTCTACGCATATAGCTGTTAAGATAGATATAAAACATCTGTCTGCGGCTATAACCCGTATCTTTAAGCATACGAACAAGCATTTTCAGATCAACACTGCAATTACTGTCACTACAATATTTATTTACTGTACAACCGCTATAATATCTATATACATTAGCATTCTCTATCTTATTTAGATAATCGAGAATATATCTGCTGCCGCTTAGTATAAGTGTCTCAACGGTGGCGTGTACCGTCTTAACGCTTCTTGTAGTCGGGAGAAATGTCGTTTCACGGACAGGGACAGCCTGTTCTATGTATTCATCAGCATTTACAGGGTCTGTACATATCCTCTTGCTGAGATAATACATCTCAAACCAACCACGCATTTTTATCCACACTTCGTTAGAGGTGTCCTCATATCGGCATATAATATCCCACCAATGCTTTATGCCGTTTTTTTCATTATCCTCATCAAGATAGTAACAGCGATCCTCCATAAGCAGCATACCATAATTGATCTCATCGCTATCATCAAGAGAGAATACCTTTTTCATCAGGCACCCTTCATCGTAAAACGACTCTTCGGCTCTTAGTCCTGTGATAAGCTGTATAAGGTGATACAGATAACGGAACTTATTATCGCTTAATGTACGCTCTGCCAGAGCCACCACCTCTGCATCAAGCTTTCCTGTATCGGGGATAACAAGGCTTTTATCATACACGACCTTTTCTATCATCTTTATCTGAATATCCTGATCCACACAATCGTACATCCACGAAAAAAGTCTTGCTGCGTACAGAGATCCTCCACGTGTCGTGGTGATCATTGAAATGATCTTTTCGCACTGCGGTATGAACGCATCTAAACTACTGTATACAGAAACAGCCTTTGCAAAAAGCCTCTCGTCATTAAGAAAAACAGCAGTCGAAAGCACTGACGAAATATTATCTCCGCTTATTATTTCTGATCCTTTGCCAGTCAATAAACTTCCACAAATGCGTGACAGTTCCTGCCGAATATTGTTTTCCTGCTCTTCGGTGAACAAAATCTTGTTATCGTTCACTGCAAGAACCACCGCAAACGGGTCTGTTTCTGCAACGGTTATCATAAACGCCTCTCGGCTATCTGCTTTCAGACTCAACAATGCCGGTTTTATTGCACTTACCCTACGTTTGACATCAGATCCCATCTTCTGAACAAAGCCAACATATTTTAAAAATAATTTCTGATCGTCCATACAGTTCTCCTAGAAGAAAATTAAGAAAGAAGTTCGTCAAGACCGCTGTTTATAGCCATTATGAAGAAATGAGCACGATAGTCATCACCAGAAAAGGTGATAATATTCTCTTCACGTGCAAGTACGCCCATTTCTACTGCAAGATTAAGACATTTCTGTGTATCGGGAATCGAAAAGCCCATAGCATTCTTGCACTTAGCCATCTGATTTAGAGCCTTAGGGAATGGTATTTCTTCCTCATCAAGGAGTGCAAGGGACTGTAAAAACATAGGAAGATATTCCATATTCTCGTCCTTTTTTTCATATTGCTCACGCTCAAACAGACAGTTTATGTACGCAGATGTAAGAGATTCCGGTATGCTGCCTGTATCGCTTACCACTACTGAAAGTTGTTTAAGTTTAAGCGGTGTATCCAACTCGTTAAAAAATTCAGGGTCGCTGTCAAGCTTGTCAAGTATTACCCTTAAAGCCTGCTCGTCATGACAGTTTGCTTTGTAATACTGCTTTCTGTCCTCAATAGTTATCGGCTTTAAGAACATTGCTGTTGATTTTTGAAGTGTAGGTACAGTAGAATTCTCTGTTCTGTCGGAAAGTATCAGATTAACTATGTTCTCGCCACGGGTAAGATTATCAAGTTCCTTTGCAAGTTTACGCTTTACAATAGGGTCAAGTATCTCGTTATATCCGTCAAGAAGGAGAGTTATGCCTCCTCTTCTGAGAAAGGCCTCTGCGTTATCCGTAGAAATATCAAGGACTGCGGCTATCTTGCTTATAAGGATATCCTCATCATCAACCACATCTGCAAGTTCTACATAGACAGGAATTATATTGTTCTGCTTTTTCTGAAAAGCCTTTGCAAGAATGTATTCTATTCGGCGGAGAACTGTACTTTTTCCTGTACCCGCTATACCTACAAGTTTTAAACCGTTATGCACCTCCATAGACGCAAGTTTTTCTGCATCACAATGTGTACGCACTGCACTCTGAGGAATGTACCAGCTCATATTAACATAGCCGAAGCCGTTTTTCTCGCTGTTCTCATAGCGTTCAATTATCTCTTTCATATACTCTTCCGCAGAAAAGCTTCCCATTAAACGCTTTACTTCGTGTGCATTCACAAGCCTGTCGTGATATCTGCGGCAGATATCTAACATTACAACAAGATACGAAGAGATAACAGCTATCTCGTCCTCAGGGGTAGGCTCATAACCTGAATGCGACAGCATCTTATTGCGGTAAAAATACGCAAGGAGATAATAATAGACGTACTTATGGTCGCTTCTGTGACGCTCAATAGTGTGCAGATCTCTGGTTTCCCCGGAAAGATTAAACTCCCACGGTACTACACGAAACGCCTCCTTATAGAAATTGCCAAGGGACCAGTTTGTCCTCCTGTCATCTCTGAAAAGGGGCTTAGGGGGCTTTTTTGTCATAGAGGGATCTACTATATTGATCATCATAGACATCAGCTTTTCTATGTCAATGCTTGATTTAAGCTGTAAAAGGATATCGTTTGACTCCATAAGCTCACTCAGATACTTCTCAGGCGAATATACATCATCTGCGGTAAGGTCAAATAACAGCTGTACATCTTCTATTGCCTCATCAAGGTCAAACTCGTTATACTTTCCTCTTACATATTTTCTTATCCACCTGTTGAGTTCAGCGTTCATATTTATTCCTTTCTGCCGAAATATGCACGGCACATTAAGTAAATTTTAACAATCTGTGCAAATAATTAGTTTAATTATAGCATATTTTGTTTATTTTTGCAACTTCTCTAATACTATAATAGTTAAATAGTTTACTTGTTAAAATATTTGATGTTGACACAATAGATAATAGCTGATATAATAAATATGTATATACTAAAAATAAATTCATTTTACATATAATCCCACAGGAGGATCGGTTATGCTTAAACTGCTGAAAGACCTAAAACGTGACGCAGAAACCACTGACAAAACAAACACAGTGCTGCTTACGTTATCTATTGGTTTTATCTGCCTTATAATGTGTATCATCAATCTTTTTACATCTTCTTATACTATGGCTGTCATAACAGGCGGTCTAGCCGTATGGTCCTGGCTTAATTATTTAGTATACAAAAGGCTGCACAGCTTTACACTTATCAGTATTGGCTCATTATCTGCTATTAGTGTAATGATGATGTATTTTGTCGTTTCAGGCGGTGAGGAAGGATTCAGTATCGTATGGCTGCTCATCGTACCGTCTGTCGGTATATTCTTTTTTAAGCTGCTTTTTGGTGGATTGTTCAGTATAATACTCGGTATTCTGACAGCTATATATCTTTGGACGCCGCTTAACGAGCTTGGATATCATTATTCTGACGTTTACAGACTAAGATTTCCTATCGTCTATTTCTTTGTTACGATATTCTGCATATATATAAACTACACGCTTTGGTCATACAGAAAAAAGCAAGTGGCTTTGCTTGAAATGGCTCAACAGGCAAGTAACGCAAAGAGCGATTTTCTCGCAAATATGAGCCACGAAATACGAACACCTCTAAATGCTATAATCGGAATGTGTCATCTTATGTTAAGAGAGCCTGACCTGAATGATAAGATGAAGGATTATGCTTTCGGAATACAGAATTCAGGACGAAATCTGTTGGCTATCATTAACGATATTCTTGATTTTTCAAAGATAGAGTCGGGAAAAATGGAGCTAATAACGGAAGAATTTAACCTGTCCTCCACCATAAACGATGTTATAAATATGGCTATCGCACGAATGGAGGACAAGCCGATAGAGCTTATCGTAAAATGTGACCACGATATCCCTGTCGGGCTTATTGGTGATGAGTTCAGAATTAGACAGGTGTTCATCAATCTGCTGACAAATGCTATAAAATACACACACCGTGGCTGTATCGTGGTATCTGTCACACAAACTAAAACAGAGGACGGGATTGACCTTTCTATTTCGGTATCTGATACAGGTATAGGTATCTCCGAGGAAAACCTGGCAAAGCTGTTTGACAGCTTCCAGCAGGTAAACACAAAGAAAAATCGTGCAGTCGAGGGTACAGGTCTTGGTCTTGCAATATGCAAAAGACTGGTAACAAATATGTCGGGACGATTAGATGTATCCAGTGTATATGGCAAAGGCTCGGTATTTTCCTTTACCCTGCCGCTTAAAGTTTCTGACCCCACGCCGTTTATATCAATTAAAGAACCCGAAAAGAAATCCGTTGCCTGTTGCATAGACGCTACCAAGTTTGATGACCAGTTAATCATTGATGAATATACCGCTGTATTTAAAGACTTCAACGTTGCCCTACATACGGATATCAGCTTTTTTAATTCCGTAGATGAATTGAAAAAAGAAATCTCTGCAAATAATTATACGCATATTTTTACCGGCAAGGAAGAATATCTCAACAACAAAACATTCTTTGACCGTCTTTCAGAAACAACAAACGTGGCAGTAATTCAAAACAGAGTAAACGCCATAGATGTCCCAACCAGCGTGAAATGCGTGTATAAGCCATTCTATACCCTGACCTTTGCATCGGTGCTGAATAACGAAAAGGGAATATTCAACTTATCTGACAGAAAGAACAATACTATAAGATTTACCGCACCAAAAGCAAAAGTGCTTATAGTTGATGACAATGCAATAAATCTCAAAGTGGCTGCGGGTCTTATGAAGCCCTACGGTATGCAGATACTAACCGCTGACAGCGGAAGAGAGGCTATCACGATGCTGCGTTCAAAAAACATCGACATCGTTTTTATGGATCATATGATGCCGCAGATAGACGGTATTGAAGCAACAAAGATAATCCGCCGTATGGACGGAGATTATTTCAGAGAGCTTCCTATCATCGCTCTTACCGCCAACGCTGTCAACGGTGTGCGTGATATGTTTATTGAGGCAGGTCTTAATGATTTTATACCGAAGCCTATTGAAATATCTATACTTGACAGAGTTTTAAAAACGTGGCTACCAAAGGAACTAATAGAAGCTCCGAAAAACGAGCAAAACAGTACAGAAGATAACAACTCCACTATCACAGAAATAAACAAAAAGCCGGAGCCTAAATTACTAGACATTGAAACAGGTTTATTCTATACAGGCGGAGATACAGAGTCCTATAATGAAATATTGGATCTGTTTATAGAAAAATCCGCTGAAAAATCCGAAAGGATCAGCAGACTGTTCAGCGATAAGAACTGGAAAGATTACATCATCGAAGTACACGCATTGAAAAGTGCCTCCATTTCTATCGGCTCAAAGCCTCTCTCGGACAATGCACTGGAACTGGAACTTGCGGGTAAAGCAGAAAACTACAGACTTATCGAAGAAAAAAATTCAGCACTGCTTGAAATGTATTCACAGGTTACAGAACTTTGCAGAAAACACCTTGAAAACTCTGATTGATACAAATTTTAAAACGTCCTTTTTAGAAACCTTGTGTTACTAAACGGACGTTTTCTTTTATCCAAACCATTACAATTTATAGATAAATATTCAAAAACTATTGTAAAATCAGCCATAATATGATATAATATATGAGTAAATTATTAAATTTTTGGAGGTCAATATGGCTAAACTAATGCTCGGTAATCAAGCGGTTGCCAGAGGTCTTTACGAAGCAGGCGTTACTGTTGTTTCCAGTTATCCCGGCACACCCAGCACGGAAATAACAGAGTATGCCTCTACATATCCCGAGGAAGTAATGCACAGCGAATGGGCTCCCAATGAAAAGGTTGCCTGTGAAACTGCTGTGGGTGCATCCATTGCAGGTGCACGTTCCTTTACAGCTATGAAACACGTTGGTCTTAACGTTGCGGCAGACCCTATGTTCACCGCTTCCTATACAGGTGTTACAGGTGGTATGGTTATTGCAGTGGCAGACGATCAGGGTATGCACTCCTCTCAGAATGAGCAGGATTCCCGTCACTATGCTATGGCTGCAAAGATCCCTATGCTTGAACCGTCAGACAGTGCAGAGTGCAAGGACTACACAAAACTCGCATACGATATAAGCGAACAGTTCGATACTCCTGTGCTGCTGCGTCTTTCTACCCGTGTTTCCCACTCTCAGAGTATAGTTGAGGAACTCCCCCGTGAGGAAAAGACTCTCCCCGCATACGAAAAGAATATTGCAAAGTATGTTATGATGCCCGCTTATGCCAAAGCAAAGCACGTTGTTGTTGAGGAACGTACGGCAAAGCTCATCGAGTACGCTGAAACGTCTCCCCTCAATACTATTGAGATGAATGATACAAAGATAGGCGTTATCACTTCGGGTATTGCTTATCAATACGCAAAAGAGGCTCTCGGCACTGGTGCAAGTTATCTGAAACTTGGTATGGTATTCCCTATGCCCGAAAAGCTTATCAAGGATTTTGCTTCTAAGGTAGACAAGCTTTATGTTATTGAAGAGCTTGACGATTTCATTGAAACACATTGCAGAAAGCTCGGACTTGACCCCCTCGGTAAGGATCAGTTTACCCTGCTCGGCGAGTATTCTCAGACCTATCTCAAAGAAAAGATACTTGGAGAAAAGAACGAATTCGACCAGCTTGATGAGGTAATTCCGGTACGTCCTCCCGTTATGTGTGCAGGCTGTCCTCACAGAGGAGTATTCTACACCTTAAAGAAGCTCGGCTGTATGGTAAGCGGTGATATCGGATGTTATACTCTTGGTGCTGCCGCTCCCCTTCAAGCTATGGACTCTACCGTATGTATGGGTGCATCTATCAGCGGTCTGCACGGCTTTAACAAGGCAAGAAAAGGCGAGTATGAGGGTAAGGCAGTGGCTGTTATAGGCGACTCCACCTTTATCCACAGCGGTATTACAGGTCTTATCAACATTGCATACAACAGAAGCAATTCCACCGTTATTGTACTTGATAACTCCATTACAGGTATGACAGGTCACCAGAACAACCCTGCAAACGGCAAGAATATCCACGGCGACCCTGCAAGTGCAGTTGACCTTGAAGCTCTTATCAAGAGCGTTGGTATCAACCGTGTTTCTGTTGTTGATCCGGGCGACCTTGCACAGCTTGAAAGCGTTATCAAGGGTGAACTTGCCGCTGATGAACCTAGTGTAATCATCACAAGAAAGCCCTGTGCTCTGCTTAAAACAGTTAAGCACAAGCCCCCTGTAAAGATAGCCGCCGACAAATGTAAGTCCTGCAAGGCTTGTATGAAGATCGGCTGTCCTGCTATCTCTATGACAGGCGGCAAGGCTAAGATCGACAATACCCTGTGTGTTGGCTGTGGTCTTTGTACACAGATGTGTAAATTCAACGCTATTACTGAATAATTAGGGAGGATAATACTATGACTACAAAATCAATAATGCTCGTTGGCGTGGGCGGTCAGGGTACCCTCCTCGCAAGTAGGATAATAGGCAATACATTACTCGCACAAGGCTTTGATGTTAAAGTAAGCGAGGTTCACGGAATGTCGCAGCGTGGCGGCTCTGTTGTTACATACATCAAATACGGCGACTGCGTAAACTCCCCTGTTATCGAAAAGGGCGAGGCTGACGTTATCGTTTCTTTTGAGATGCTTGAAGCAGCGAGATGGCTTCCCTATCTCAAAAAGGGCGGAAAGCTCGTTACTAACACTCAGCAGATAGAACCTATGCCCGTTATCACAGGTGCAATGGAATATCCCGCTGATATTATTGAGAAGATAAAGGCTAAGGGTGTAGATATCACAGCACTTGACGCACTCTCTCTTGCAAACGAAGCAGGCTCTTCAAGAGCTGTAAACGTGGTGCTGATGGGTGTCCTCTCAAAGATGATGGACATTCCCGCAGAAAGCTGGAAAAAGGCTCTTGATGAGTGTGTTCCTGCTAAGGCACTGGATATCAATAAAAAGGCATTCTCATTAGGAGAGGAATGTGCAGTTAAATAAGCACCTCTGTTCCTTAATAATCATATCAGCACATATAAAAAAGGAGTAAAACAATGAAGTATTTCAAGCCCGAGATCGAATGTGCTCCCCGCCACGAGCTGGAAGCACTGCAATCCTTTCGCCTTTCTCAGCAGATAAGACGAGTTTACGATAACGTAAAGCCTTATCGTGAGAAAATGGACGCCGCAGGTGTAAAGCCTGAGGATATCAAGTCAATAAAGGATCTTCACAAGCTGCCTTTCACTGTAAAGCAGGATCTTCGTGATAATTATCCCTACGGTATGTTTGCTACACCCACAAGCGATGTAGTCCGTATACACGCTTCCAGTGGTACAACAGGAAAACAGACCGTTGTAGGCTACACACAAAAGGATATCGATATATGGGCAGAGTGTGCCGCAAGAGCCCTGGCCTCTGTCGGCGGTGACGAAAACGACTTTGTTCACGTTTCTTACGGATACGGACTTTTTACAGGCGGTCTTGGTATGCACTACGGTGCCGAAAAGCTTGGTGCTACCGCAATCCCTGCCTCCGCAGGTAACTCTCAAAGACAGCTTGAAATGTTCAGAGATTTCGGCTCTACGATCGTATGTATGACTCCCTCCTACGCTATCAGCCTTATTGAACTTATGAACGAGATAGGTATGAGCAAGGACGAGCTTAAACTGAAAGCAGGCGTTTTCGGTGCTGAGCCCTGGACAGAGGAAATGCGTCGCGAGATTGAAGAGGGTCTTGGACTTAAAGCTTATGATATCTACGGTCTGTCTGAGATAATGGGTCCCTCCGTATCCTGTGAGTGTGAATATCAGTGCGGTATGCATATCTGTGAAGATCACTTCATTCCCGAGATAATCGATCCCGATACACTTGAAGTACTCCCCGAGGGCGAACAGGGTGAGCTTGTGTTTACTTGTATCACAAAAGAGGCTCTCCCCCTTATCCGTTACAGAACAAGAGATATCGCAACACTTATTTATGAACCCTGTAAGTGTGGCAGAACTCACGCAAGAATGTTAAAGCCTCAGGGTAGAACTGATGATATGCTCATTATCAGAGGCGTTAATGTATTCCCCTCTCAGATCGAGTCTGCTCTTCTGAGTGTGGATAATAAGGCTACAAACTACCTGCTGGTTGTTGACAGAGTAAATAATCTCGATACCCTTGAAGTACAGCTTGAAATCCGTGATGATATGTTCACCGACAACATCAAGGACGTTGAGGCTTACAAGAAAAAGCTCAAATCCGCAATCGATTCAGCTATCGGCGTAGGTGTTACTATCAAACTGCTTGAACCGAAATCCCTCGCACGTTCTATGGGCAAGGCTACACGCTGCATAGATAACCGTAAGATTAAAAACAAGTTCACAAAGTAACGAGGAGGTACAATATGATTAACCAGATATCAGTGTTTGTTGAAAACAAAACAGGCAGACTTGCCTCTGTTATGAAGATACTTAACGACAACAAAATCGATATTCGTGCTATGACAATAGCAGATACTACTGATTTCGGTATCGTTAGATTTATCGTTAAGGAACACGAAAAGGCTTTAAAGATACTTAAAGAGAACGATTGTACAGTAAATGCCGCAAAGGTAGTTGCTTTCAGCGTTCCCGACCAGCCGGGCGGAATGTACTCCGTAATAGACGCTTTCGAGAGTGCGGGCATCAACATTGAATACTGTTATTCCCTTGTTACTAACAAGGAAGGCAAAGCAAGTGTTGCTGTGCGAGTTGCCGACAACGAAAAAGCTGAGGAACTTCTTCTTTCAAAGGGTATCACTCTGATATCCACAGAGGAACTTTAATAGCTGAACATACAAAACTGCACTGTTTCAAAGACAGTGCAGTTTTATTATGCAATACAATAAAGCTCTCTTTGTCTAAGCGACCAAGAGAGCTTTTTATTGATCAATTTATCGTTGCACCATCTACCGCAAGAATCGTTCCCGATATATAACTTGCCATATCACTTGCAAGGAAAAGGAATGCATTAGCCACTTCCTCAGGCTCGCCTACCCTACCAAGAGGAATACCTGCCGATACCCTTGCAACCATTTCCTCGGGCAGTGCCGCTACCATATCTGTCCTTGTAATGCCGGGAGCAACTGCATTTACTCTTATGTTGAACTTTCCAAGCTCGCGTGCAAGGCTCTGTGTAAGACCGTTTACAGCAAACTTTGAAGCAGGATATCCAACACCGCTGGGTTGTCCTGTCTTAGCAACCATAGAGCTTGTGTTGATGATACTTCCGCCGCCTATCTCCTTCATCATAGGAACAACTGCCTTACAGCCGTTGAACACCGCTGTAACATTTAGATCCATAATATTCTTGAATGCGTCGGGGGAATATGCCTCGATAGGCTCACGGGCGGATATACCTGCATTGTTCACAAGAATATCTATCTTGCCGAACTTCTCCTTGATCTCAATGAACGCAGCCTCTACCGCCTTATAATCTGTAAGATTGGGATAAAGTCCCATTATCTCCCAAGAAGAATTTATTCCCGAAAGCTTTTCCAAAGCCTTGTCTACGGTTTCCTTTCGTGAACCAAGTATCGCTACCTTTGCACCGTTTCTCGCAAACAGCTCAGCTATTGCAAAGCCTATTCCTCTTGTACCGCCAGTAATTACAGCAACCTTGTTATTAAGCATATTTCTCTCCTTTTCAGATAATAGCGTCATCTATCTTTTCCAACAGCTTTTTTATAACATCCGCATATAGCATCATAACGTTCAAACAACTGCTCTTGAAGCTTGTCGGTTTCCTCCGAAAAACCTCCTGCCTTGATACGGCTTTCTATGTCAAGAGCCATATCACCCAAAGGCTTTGCACCTATTGTATAACAGTTATTCTTAAAGCCGTGTATCTTGATGCAATAATTGTGGCTGTCGGACTTACTTCTTAATTCCAGTATCTCTTCCTTTATGTTAAGCTCGACAGCGTCCCCGAAGATTTCAAGATAGAACTCTTCATCACCGCCGCAATTAACAAGTCCCGCAGAAATATCTATATCCTGTGCGTATTTCTCTAAACGCTGCATAACAGTAAGGTCAGCGTCAGGGTCTTTTTCTACCATCGGAGGTTCTGTCAATACAGACTCCTTTACAAGATAGGAAAGCAGTACCTCATCTAGTTTTGCAGGGTCTATCGGTTTTGAAACAAAGTCATCAAAGCCTTCGTTAATATACTTTTCCCTGTCCCCTGCTATCGCATTTGCTGTGAGCATAATTATCGGAACACCCTGACATAGCCCCTCTGCACGGATCGTCTGTAAAGTTTCGATTCCGTCCATACCAGGCATCATATGATCAAGGAAAATAATATCAAAATTATGCTGTCGCACCATTTCAAGACACTTCTCGCCGCTTTCAGCTTCGTATACATCTGCCTTTGTGTGTTTAAGCAAAGCTCTGAACACTTTAAGGTTTATAGCGAAGTCGTCAACTACCAGTATCTTGGCATCAGGAATGGTGTATGACTCTCTTGTGCCGCTATTCTGTGACTCCTTGTGCTGAGCGTCACGGAAGTCACCCAAAGGACGAACATCCGTTATCTTCTGACTTATCGTAAAGGAGAACTTACTTCCCTTCTCATACTCGCTCTCGATAAGCAGCTCACTATCCATAAGTCCAAGAAGCTGCTGTACGATGCTCATTCCAAGACCAGTGCCCTCAACATTTCTGTTACGTTTGCCGTCGAAACGGACAAAAGCACCGTATATCTTATCTATATCCTCAGATTTGATGCCTATTCCCGTATCAATTATAGAGAAATCAAGCACTGCATTGTCACGTTCCGCCTTACAGGTAAGCTTTAATGTAACACTGCCCTTTTCTGTGTACTTAACGGCATTTACAAGAAGGTTGATAAGTATCTGTTTGATACGTTTTTCATCGCCGTGATATCCACTGGGCATATTGTTGTCTATTTCAAATCTTAATTCAAGTTGCTTTTCCTCTGCCTTTAATTTTATGATATTGTAAAGGTCATTTAGCAAAGAACTCATACTGTAATCAACAGGAATGATCTCCATCATTCCCGACTCTATCTTTGAACTATCCAGTATATCATTAACTATGCTAAGCAGCATTACAGAGGAATCCCTGATATCAACAGCGTAATCCTGAATACTGTCCTCACTGCTCTCACGAAGTATCATCTCGTTCATTCCAAGAATCGCATTGATAGGAGTTCTTATCTCGTGGGACATACGAGCAAGGAACTGGCTCTTTGCACGATTTGCCTTTTCCGCCTCTATCTTAGCCTTTTCCAACTCATCGCTGAGTTTGGCTTTTTCAAGGCTGCCGCTTACTATCGTAAATACAGTATTACATATAGAGATGAAAGCGATATAGATCAAACAGCGTGGAACTACAAAGAACAAAAGCAATGTAAAAGCAGGATCGGGATTAACAGTGCTGAGCATAAATCGACCGTTCTCTATATATTGAAAAGTCTTTTCAGTAGTAAGCAGCACCATATTAGCGTCACAAAGACCAAAATAATAGCCGCCGTATACAGTAACAAGCGTACTAACTACCATCATAATGTAGATGATCCAAGTTAGTTTCTTTGAGGAATACAAAGACGCATACAGGAACGGCAGAATAGATGCAAGAACTACGTGATACGTTATTGTAATTCCCATAAGGGTAAAGATAAGGACACTTCCTGAAAGGATTATGTATTTCAATCTGCTGTCAGATAATCCCATAAGCTTAGCAATCAACAGTACTATGCCATATATTACAATAGACGGTATGTATCCAAGTAGCATAAGGCTTTGCTCGATCACAAAAATGCCAACTATATTAAGTATCAGTGCAATAGTGTAGATAAGCATAGTTACGCCAAAACACCGAAGAACGAATTTGTTTGCAATTAGATCTTTGTCTTCAATGTATGCTAAAATGTCGTCCTGATTTATTCCCTTTTTCCTAGACATAAACATTCCTCTTTCTTTTTACACATAATTATTTATCCAAACGCTTGACCAATGCAGAAAATAATGCTATAATATACCAAAAAAACAATTCTTTATGAGGTGATATTATATGAAAAGACTATTATCTTTGACCTGTGCATCTATGCTTATACTTCTTTCAACTGCCTGTTCGGAGTCCGCTAAGCCTGAAAAATCAAGCGAAACAACATCAGTCGCTACTACAACTACCTCAGCGACTACAACATCTGCCTCCGAAATCGCAACCACTACAACAACCACAGCATCAACTACAACTGCCGCTGTGACCGAAGCTCCCGAAGTACCCGAGTTATGGGATCCCGCCATAATTCAACGTCAGATACTGCTTGACGAGGGTTGTATGTGTGGCGTTGCCCTTATCGGTTACGTTGACGGAGAAACAACAGCCGATGAGTGCAAAGAGATTTTCTACAACAGCGTATATGCTGACAGCTATGAATTCATAAGAGATATACCTGATGCAAACTGCATCAATACAGGATTTGCAAATGAGCTTTACCTTATATTCCCGCTTGATAGAAATGCGTCTGTTTCAGTAAACGAATGGCTACTTACAGAAGAAAATGATTTTGCAGGAGAAACAGGTCAAGTATATTATCGCAGTGATATCGGTGCACCGATACTTCTGAAATGTAATTTCAGCGATATCTTACCAAACACAGTTGTAAACATCGTTGACAACGAAGGAAACACACTGGAATGGCACCCCTCTATCAGCCTTAAAGACGGCAGTGTAAGCCGCTATGGAGTAGAAGATAAGGTATATGATTTTACAATAAATAATTAAATCAGTTTGAATGATAGTTTTATAACAAAGTACTATTCTAATTATATCACATAAATAACAAAAAAGCAATAAAAAAGACGGAATTAACGCTGAAAATTCCGTCTTTTTTGATCTCTCTAAACGAGCATTACAGAACGAACTCCCGACATATTCAAATGTCGGGAGGCTTTTTTATTATATTATCTGGTTTCGGTCATCCATACCCTCATCTGGTTTTCGCCACGATTGCCCCAGGTGTAATAAGGCACTGCTGTCGCCTTACAACTTTCCTCCGCAGGAGGTTCTGTTGAGTACAGCTCATCGCTACATTGTATCCTTCTTGCCTCTGCTGTAAGCGTTATAGTTCCACCAAGCGTATCAGGAGCAAACTCCGAAACAGCTATATTACCATTTCTGAGCAAAGAAAGTGAAAGGATATCGCCCCCGTTATCAACACCCTCAAAGCAATATACAAGAGGTCCACGGTATATCGCAGTACAGCCTGTAAGCTCTGGCACTTTGGAAGATGCATATACATAACGAGGAGTATCATCAAGAACAAGCCTTAATACATCTCCGTCAGCCACGGAAACAGTTACATAACCTTTTTCGGGCATAGATGTTACAGGCTCTCCGTTAAGAGAAAGCTCGTATTTCTTGCTCCACGAAGGTATCCTCACCGAAAGTCTGCCGCCCTTTTTTATCCTGTATATCACCGTAAAGCCATAGGGATACTCTGTTTTACAGTGTAGCTTCATTCCGTTTGAAAACTCAACATCGCCCGCCGCATAAAGGTGACAAAACGCAGTATCTTCATTCTCGCCGTATGCGTACTTTCCAAAGGAGGATATAAGACGTGCAACGTTTGGAGGGCAACAAGCACAGGTGTACCATTTAGGACGCTGAGTAAGAGTATGCCAATGTGTAGCGGCTGCTCCTGAAATACCCGGTATTACCTCTAAAGGATTTACATAAAAGAACCTCTTTCCGTCAAGCTGCATTCCGGCAAGGACTGTGTTGTAAAATGCTCTCTCCATAACATCCGCATACTCGCTGTTGACCTCATTTTCAAGCATTCTTGACGCAAAGAACATAAGCCCGATAGATGCACAGGTTTCAGCATACGCAGTATCATTAGGAAGATCGTGGTCAACCGTGAAAGCCTCGCCGTTTACCGCAGAGCCAATACCACCTGTAATGTACATTCTGCGTTTAGTGATGCTATCCCAAAGTACACGACAAGCCTTAAACAGACTATCATCGCCTGTTTCCGCAGAAAGGTCTGCCATTCCTGTGTAAAGATATACAGCACGTACAGCGTGGCCTGTTGCATCGGTCTGCTCTCTTACAGGCTTACCGCTCTGCTGATAATTGTTATCCTCAGCGTTATTTCCCCAAACTGTCCAATCACGGAGTGCCTTTTCCTTTTTATAGTAGTCGGGGTCACAGCCTCTCTCGTTTATAAAACGCTCTGCAAGTTCAAGACACTTCTTTTCACCTGTACAACGGTACATCTTCATAAGGGCAAGTTCAACCTCGGGATGACCTGGGCTGCCCTCCTTGCCGTTTGTCACGAAAAGGTCGTAGATATGCTCCATATTTCTGAGCATTACATCAAGCAGCTTTCTTTTTCCTGTCGCCTCGTAGTAAGCACAGGCTGCTTCCATAAAATGACCTGAGCAGTAAAGCTCGTGTCCTTCAAGCAGGTTTTTCCAGCGTTTATCCTTGTCCTTTATCGTAAAATAAGTATTGAGATAACCGTCCGTATCCTGTGCGTCAGCTATTATATCTATAAGCCTATCAACGGTATCTTCCAGTGCTTTATCCGGAATAACAGACAACGAGTATGCTGCTGCCTCTATCCATTTAGCAGCGTCACTGTCCTGAAATACCATTCCGTAAAAGCCGTCGCCTGTGTCCTCGCCTCGGACAGCCTTAGCAGCATTGATAAAATTCTGAACCACGTGGCTCTTTTCGGTATCGGGAGCTTCATCACAAAGTACACTGTACTGATATGGAATGACAGTATCCTTTATAAGCTGCTGATAACGACCTATAAATCCCTCAGCCTTGTATGACCGAATATTTATCTGTGTTTGAGTTTTCATTTTATCATTTCCTTTCTGCGGTTATTGACAAATTGCTTTATATGTATTATAATCCTTATAAAACATTAAATAAATGGATTTTTTACTTATAAATATGGAGAATAATCGTGAACGAAATAATCTTTAACAATGTTTCAATGCCTGTTATAGACGGTTGCGGTCTATGTGCTGCGGCAGAGCCATTCTTTCACGCAGACCGCACTGTGAATTTCAACATACTTATCTATGTTCTTGAAGGCAAGATATATGTCACTGAGGACGATACAGACTACACGATAGGCTCGGGAGAGCTGCTTTTTCTTAAAAACAGAGTGCATCACTACGGAAAGTATGAGATACAGAGAGGTACACGCTGGTATTTCGTGCATTTTTACTTTGAAGAAAAAGAAGGTCTGTGTAATTTCGTACCTGATAGTAGTCCTATTTCACAGTATGAGCATATAGAGTATGAATCGCACCTCCCCAAAAAGCTGACAGGACTTTCAGGCAGCGATATCGAAAAGAGAATATTGACCTTGGATGAATTTTTTCTTTCAGCAGATACAATGAAGAAGTGGAAGGCTAATATGAAATTTTGCGAACTCCTAACGGAAATAGCTTTTTATGAAAGCACGGCTCAAAAACCGCAGAGCCTATCCGATAAAATATGTGAATATCTTAATAATCATAGTAATGAAAATTTTTCCTCAAAGCAGCTTGAAAACCGTTTTTATCTCAGCTACAAGTATATGGCGGCTGTGTTTAAAAAGGAAAAGGAACTAACTATGCAGCAATATCATACCGAACAGAGAATGAACAAAGCTCAGACTCTGCTTAGCTCTACCCTTATTCCTGTCGGAGAGATAAGCCGTATGCTTGGATTTACGGATATGCTTTATTTCAGCCGTTGCTTTCGACAATACACAGGAACAAGTCCTACGGAGTACAGGAAAAATGCTGCAAAACTCTATTAAACATCACAATAAAAAAGGCTGCATAAAAAGGCAGCCTTAATTTTTTACTTGATATAGTCTTTAAGTGCGGTAATAAGAGCGTCTATCTCGTCGTCAGTACCCACGGTAATACGCAGACGATTATCTATCCTTGCCTTGCTGAAATATCGTACATAAATGTCACGAGTTTTAAGATATTCACAGATATCCTTTGCACGATATTTGCTGTGCTCGGCAAAAACGAAATTCGCACTACTGTCAGGCAGTGTAAAGCCCATTTCACGCAGAGCGGCAGTCAGCCTGTCACGGGTAGCAATTACCTTGTTGAGCGTTTCACAGAAATAAGCCTCGTCCTTTACAGAGGCTATTCCTGCCTCGATAGCAACGCTGTCCATAGGATAGGAATTGTAACTATCCTTAGCGGCATACAGAGCGGATATTATCTCACTATTTCCGAATGCACAGCCTATTCTCATACCAGCCATAGAGCGTGATTTGGAGAATGTCTGCGTTACAACAAGATTTTCATACTCGGAAAGAAGCGGAATAGCACTTTCACCGCCGAAATCCACATAGGCCTCGTCAACGATAACAACGCTGTCGTGGTTAGCGTCAAGTATCTCACGGATAAAATCAAGTCCCCTTGCGATACTTGTAGGTGCGTTAGGATTTGCAATGACTACGCCACCGTTTGGACGCTTATAATCAGCCGCACTTATGTTGAAATCCTCATCAACGGGTATGGTTTCATAGGGAATGCGTAGCATCTCACACCAAACAGGATAGAAAGAATATGTAATATCAGGGTATATTACAGGCTTATCTGAATTGAAAAAAGCACGAAAACATAGTGCCAGTACATCATCAGAGCCGTTACCCACAAACACGTTTTCACGTTTAAGTCCTGCTCGCTCTGCAATAGCTGTCGCAAGAGGCTTTGCATCTGCGTCGGGATACTTTTTCAGACACTCTGCCTTAAAGCTTTCTATCGCTTTTAAAACACCCGGAGCAGGCGGATATGGATTTTCGTTTGCATTAAGCTTTATGAAATCCGTTTTATTCGGCTGTTCACCTGCAACATACGGCTCTATTTTTATAAGGTTATCTCTCCAGCTCATTGCTGTTCTCCTTTCAAAACAAATACAGGCAGATGACGTAAAAGTCACCCGCCTGCACTACACATCTTATGCAAAAATGGGATTATTCTGCGTCGTCATCATCAAGTTGGAATTCGAGATGCTGACCGCAGTTGGGACAATCCATACCACCTGAAACTGCCTGCTCGTAGTCGAAACGGATAGTGTTGCTACAAGCAGGACAAGTAGTTTCATACAGCTCGTCCAGATCGTCGTCGAAATCCTCATCGTCCTCGTAATCGTCATCATCGTCGTCGATGTCGTATACGATATCTTCGAGGTCAGCTACGCTTTCCTCCATATCTGTCATTACGTCAGCGATATCGTTAAGCTCATCATCAACTTCTTTGAGGTTTTCTGCGATGTCGGAAAGGACATCAAGCATTGCGGCAATGATCTTGCCCTCTTTTGTAGCTTCGTCGAGGTTAAGTCCCTCTGCTAAACCCTTAATGTAAGATACCTTTTCGCCGATTGTCATTGTTATTACATCCTTTCCTATTGGCTATATGCCATTATTTTTAAAAATGTGTAAGCTTTAAATTACTTTACACGCTCCATATATTCGCCTGTTCTTGTGTCGATACGGATGATCTCACCATTGTCGATAAACAGGGGGACACGGATCTCAGCACCTGTTTCAAGTGTAGCGGGTTTTGTAGCATTTGTAGCTGTGTTGCCTGCGAAACCAGGATCTGTCTGTGTGATCTGAAGCTCTACAAAGTTCGGAGGCTCTACGCCAAATACGTTGCCCTTGTAGGAGAGTACCTTACATACCATATTCTCCTTAACGAACTTGAAAGCATCACCAAGGTCGGACTTGTTTACGGGAACCTGCTCATATGTTTCGGGATCCATAAAGTAATAGAGATCGCCGTCGGAATATGTGTACTCCATATCCTTTCTCTCAACATAAGCTGTGGGGAACTTAGCGGAAGGGTTATAGGTCTTTTCAACCACGGATCCTGTAATTACATTTCTAACCTTTGTTCTAACGAACGCTGCACCCTTACCGGGCTTAACGTGCTGGAACTCGATGATCTGCATTACGTTGCCGTCCTCTTCAAATGTCATACCATTTCTGAAATCTCCTGCTGTTACCATAGTAGGAACCTCCAATTTTTATCTTTTTATTATTTTATACGAACTACGGAACGATCTAAACAGACCGCCCAAGGGTCAGACAGATATACTCAAACCTACCCTTTATAAAATCGTCCCTTTTATTTTACCCTATATTGCGGAATTTTTCAAGTCCTTTTTATAAAAAAACTGAAAAAATCTATGTTTTCTCTGCTTTTTTTAGATATGGATAAGATTTTTTGTGGTGGAAGTAAGGTTTTCACAGCCGTTTTCGGTTACAAGAACCATATCCTCGATACGCACACCGTACTTACCCGAAATGTATGCACCCGGTTCAACAGTCACTATCATTCCTGCACGCAGCATTGATGTGCTTTTTCGTGAAAGTGTGGGTGCTTCGTGTATTTCAAGACCTACACCGTGGCCAAGACCGTGACCAAAATATTTGTCATAACCGCCCCAACCATTTAGTGTACTTCTTGCAACGCTGTCAACAAGCTTTCCACCAACATCTGCCCTTACCGCTTTCAGTGCGTCAAGGTTTGCGTACAGCACAGCATTGTAAAGTTCCTCCATTTCGGGAGTAGGATCACCGACAACCAGAGTTCTCGTCATATCTGAGTGATAACCGTCGCATACTGCACCGAAATCAAGGGTAAGAAAATCACCCTCTTCAAGTGGCTTGTCGGTTGGAACAGCGTGTGGAGATGCAGAGTTTACTCCTGACGCTGCAATGGTTTCAAAGGACAGATCGTCTGCTCCGCTGTCCATTAAGTAATAATTCAAAAGGGCTGCGACCTGTTTCTCGGTCATACCCTTTCTCATTCTGTCAAGAAGTCTGTCAAAAGCAGTTTCAGCAATACGCTGGGCTTTTAGAATAAGCTTTACCTCGTCTTCCGACTTTATCACACGCATTGCGGATATCCTGTCGGAAAGCCAGGTTGAACCGTCAAGCTCAGCATAATAGAGCTTATCCTTATACTCCTCAAATTCGTGGAGCGTCATATAAGCACTCTCAACAGAAAGCTTAGTTATATTGTGTCTTACAAGCAGGTCAAGAAGCTGACTGCGTACATCGTCCATAAGAACGACCTCGCAATCTGTGACACGCTGTCTTGCCTTGTCATAGTAGCGTGAATCTATTATCAGATAAGACTCCTGCTTGGTTACAAGGATAACTCCTGCTGAAGACTTAAAACCGCAGAAATACCGTCTGCTGACATCAGATGTGATAAGTGCACCGTGTGTATCGTCCGAAAGCTGCTCTGTAAGGCGTTCAATGTTATTCATCATTGCCTCCGAGCATATTGTTAAGGGCATAAAGGCCCAGCATATAACTGTACTTACCGAAGCCTGCGATACTTCCGCAGCATACAGGTGCAATTACCGATGTCTTACGGAATTCGTCACGGTTGTTTACGTTTGAAAGATGAACCTCCACAACGGGTATCTTTATCGCCGAAATAGCGTCACGGATAGCATAGCTGTAATGTGTGTACGCTCCTGCATTGAGGATAACACCTGCACAATCAAGTCTAGCCTCGTGCAGACGATCAATGATACCGCCCTCGGAATTGCTTTGGAAAAACGTCACATCAATGCCAAGCGACCTTGCAGTATCGCAAATCTCGTCGTTAATGGATTTCAGCGTGTCACCGCCGTAAATATTCGGCTCACGTTCACCCAAAAGATTTAGATTAGGCCCGTTAAGTACAAGTATCTTCATATAATTCTCCTTTTGCCGTAAAACGGCTTTTGTCAGTATTATAAAGAGTCAAAATAACGTTTCATTTCTGCGGCGTCCTCTGCCTGTGTGCCGTCGGACTCGCATATAATTGAGGGGGAAAGATTCCTTTTGTGAAGTTCCTCCATAAGCGGCTCATACTCAGGACCCCACTGCTTATCGGCAAAGGTCACGTGTCGCTTCTCACCGCCCGCAGTAAACTCGATACGGCTGAAATGGATATGCATACGTGAAAGCCTGTCGTGTCCAAGCTTATGCTCGATATAGTCAAGTATCTTAACGTATTCAGCTCTGCCCTTTATTCCGCCCAGTGTACGGGCATTAAGATGTCCGAAATCAACACAGGGAAGAAAACGCTCATCAACACCGCAAAGTGTAACTACCTCTTCCAAAGTTCCAAGCTGATTAATCTTTCCCATAGTTTCTGGACAGATTATTATATCTGAAAGTCCCTCTTCATCAAGTGCCGCCTGTGCCATTTTCAGCGTATCAAAAGCGAGGTCGGTAGCCTCCTCCCTGCTTATCTTGGCACAAGAGCCTGAATGTACGACAATCTTCTCCGCACCTACTGACTTTGCCGCTTTTGCACTTTGCATAATATAATCAACGCTTTTAAGACGTGTTTCCTCCTCTACCGAGGAAAGAGAAATAAAATACGGTGCGTGAAGCGTGATATATATTCCGTTCTCCTTAGCGATAGCGGGAAGATTTGTAATGGTATTCTCGCTTATACGCACTCCTCTGCCACACTCTATCTCATAACCGTTGAGTCCCATTGAACCTAGATACTCGGGAAGATCCTGCGGAAACTTCTTCTTTCCCCAGCTCAGGGAGTTTCCACCGGGGCCGAATGTTATACCCATCACTTCACCTCCAACTTAGAGTAATCACGGTTAAAAACTAAGCTCTCTACCTTGCGTTTAAGACGAAATGTCCAGGTCCTTTCAAGATGAAAAGGCTCAACAAGTACAGTCCGAACACCCTTGAAATTTCCGCCCATAATGTCCGTAAATATCTGATCTCCAACAACAAGCGTTTCCTGTTTAGATACACCCATTGCTTTCATTGCTTTTGTTATACCGAAAGTAAGCGGCTTTGCTCCGTTTGCCGTAAAAGGCAGACCAAGCTTTGCCGCCAGGGGTGCGACCCTCTTATTCGTATTGTTTGATACAACACGCATCTTTATCCCAAGACGACGCATCTCATCCAGCCATTCGGTAACCCCTGCCTCCGCAGCGGGATTGCCGTGCATAGACAATGTGTTGTCAAGGTCAAGCACAAGTGCTTTCACGCCGTTGTCACGCAGGAACTTTTCGTCAATATTTAAAACACTTTTCAGCCAGAATGTAGGCTTAAACAGCATAAGACCTCCAAAAACGTATTTCTTTAATTATTTGATACATATCTCATCGACTGATTAAGCTCATCGTCGTCCCATTGCTCTATAGACCAATGCAATATAACCTCCTCGTCGCTGATTTCTTCTGCATAGCGTTTGGTTACATAGTATTCACCGTTTCTTTCCTCTGTCATAGAAAAGATAACATATCCGTCTTTTTCTCTGTATTCGTATGTAAACTGATATTCCCTGCCGCTGTCCTCATACATAGTACCTGTAAGCGTTTCCGCATCGAAATATGCAACGCCCTCGTCCTCAATCTCCCATCTACCGCTTTTTATCGTCCAGCCTGTATACGGCTCGGGTTTGATTTCGGTAATTTTCTTATACTCGTCCTCCGAGCTGCTTACATAGCTGAGCTCTGTCACCTGTCCTTCCCAATCCAACACGAGAGTATCCTTGTTCATTTCCTCAACATTAAAAACGATACGAAAGTTATCACCGATAGTCATTGTGAACTGAGAGACCTCGCACTCAGCAAAACCGATATCGGGAACAAAGACAATATCCGTGCCTTTACCAAGCGAATATGTGAAATCACCTTCCTCGCCCCTCTCGGTGTTATAACGTGAGCCTGTACCATCCTCGTTGAACCAGTAGTACATTACAGTACCGTCGTACCACATACCGCCCCTTACTTTTTCGTTATATTCCGACCCATCGGAACAGCCCGAAAGCATAAGAATACCCGTAGCTAAAAGCAAAGCAGTTTTCTTCATATAAATATCCTCCACACCTCTCCGCATAGCGAGCGGCAATACTCTTTGATACATACAATTAAAGCGGGCATAGTATGCCCGCCTCAACCGTTTGTTTTTAAGTAGCAATGCAATCCGTAAATCAGAACTTGCGCTTGCGAGCAGCTTCGGACTTCTTCTTACGTTTTACCGAAGGCTTTTCGTAATGCTCTCTTTTACGAACTTCAGCAAGAACGCCGTCCCTTGCACACGAACGCTTGAAACGCTTAAGAGCGGTATCAAGAGATTCGTTTTTACCAAGACGAATTTCTGCCATCTATATTTCCCTCCCTTTGCCACAAGGCATAGGTTATCTACAAAAAAGTAGTTATACAAAAAGTATATGTCTAATTATACATCACATAAGCAATTTTGTCAAGTGGTTATTTGATTTTTTATAGAAAAATTTTCATTTTCTGAATTCAAACGAAATCCACACTATATCAATCAATGAGCCAGTCACTAACATCAACGGGAGTACCGTCTGCCCAAAGATGTTCAAGCTGATAGAATTCTCTCTCGTTTTCAAGGAAAACGTGTACGATAACATCAATATAGTCAAGGACTATCCAGGTCTTGCTCTGATAACCCTCTATGCCCTTTGCCTGTACGCCCTTTTCGCCAAGCTTGAACTCTACCTCGTCTGCAAGTGCCTTTACCTGTGTTGTACTGGTAGCAGACGCAATAACAAAATAATTTGCAAGAATGGTAAGATCATCGACCTTTAATACCTTTATATCCTTTGCTTTCTTAGAATCAAGTGCCTTTACGGCAATTTCAAGTTCTTCTCTGTCTGTCATAGACTCTCCTTATTCTTATTGAAATTCATATAATAATTGTATGCCTCAAAGGTGTAACGTGGTATCTTGCCACACTTTTTACATACATTTTCGATGCTGTATATAAGAGCAATGGACATAGCCTTATCTATATCATCATAGCAGAATTTTCTGAATTTGTCAACGTCCTTATAATCCCTCTCATCAGATATCATATCCCCGAGATATACTATCTTTTCAAGCAGCGTCATCTTTGCACTGCCTATCGTATGAAAACGAATAGCCGACAATATCTCCTCGTCTGTGATATCCAGCTTGTCCCGTACATAGACCGCTCCTGCAACGGCGTGCCACAACTGGGGAGATTCTATCTCTGCACTGTCGGGCTGCATTCCGCTGTCAACGGTGTACTGCTTCTGTTTTTCGGGTAGGTCCTCTTTCATTATATCGTGGAGAAGCCCCGCAAGGTAACAGCGTTTCATATCACCGCCGTAACGCTCCGCAAGTTTGTAACAAGCCTCGGCAACATTCATACTGTGAGTGAAACGCTTTTTTGAAAGACGCTCCTTTATAAGCTTTTCATATTGGTCGAATTCCTCGTATCTGCTCAAATATCAGCCCTCCGAGTATAGTTTCTTGTCTGAGATATATTCTGCAACGCTTTCGGGGACAAGTTCGGATATATCCTCCCCTATCGACACTTTACTGCGTATCTCTGTGGAGGATATCTCAATAGCTTTTGTCGGGAGGACTTTTATCCTGCCCATTTCGTTTGCAAACTCCATCATATCAACAAGACTGTCATTGTCACGGGCAATAGCACAGACCTTAGTTTCCTTTAAAATGGACTCGTACTTATACCACTGGTCAAAGCTAAACAACATATCGCCGCCTATAAGCAGAAAAAACTGCTCATCAGGATAACGGCTTTTAAGCTCTCTGATAGTGTTTATCGTAAAACTCTTTCCACCAAGCTGAACTTCAATGTCGCTTATCTCCGCACCCTCGATATGACCGAAAGCACGGCGGCACATCTCCGCTCTATCCTCAAATGGGATAAGCTTAGTTTCCTTATGGGGCGAGTCGTATGTGGGAATTATCAGCAGACGCTTTAATTTAAGCTGCTTTACAGCCTCCTCAGCAAGACGGACATGTCCCTTATGCACGGGGTTAAATGCTCCCCCGAAGATACCTGTCTTAATCAAGCTCTATCACCCTTTTCTTTGGATCCTTGCTTCTTCTCCAAAGCACGAACTTTCTGCCTATAACCTGTACAACGTCAGCTTTAAGCTGTGATGCTATCTCGTCGGCAGCCTCACGGGAGGTGTACTCACAGTTCTCCTGTACACCTACCTTGATAAGCTCACGGCTGTTAAGCACGTCGTCAAGCTGCTTTATAAGTTCCTCGCCGATACCATTCTTACCAACGAAAAATATAGCATTATAGCCCTGTGCGATAGAACGCAGGTGGGCTCTCTGTTTACTTGTAAGCATTAACCGAATTTCTCCTTTAAAATGTCGCTGAGCTTTTCAAATGCCTTTGCACGGTGACTTATCTTGTTCTTCTCTTCTTCGCCGATAGTCGCCATACTTTCATCATCGTCCAGCATAAAAATCGGGTCATAGCCGAAGCCGTTCTTTCCGACCATTTCATCGCCTATGTAACCCTCAACCGTTCCGTTTACGGAATACTCGTCGTCCTCTTTATAGATAAAGTAGATAGAGCAAACAAATCTTGCATCACGGAGAGGTCTTGCAACATCGTGCATCTCCTCCAACACCTTTAAGCAGCGTTCCTTATCGGAAGCGTCCTCCCCCGCATATCTTGCGGAATATATACCGGGTGCTCCGTTGAGAAAATCAATTTCAAGACCGCTGTCGTCAGCCATTACAGGAAGTCCCGTAGCCTCAAATACAGCTCTCGCCTTGATATGTGCGTTCTCCTCGAATGTTTCTCCGTCCTCAATTATCTCATCTGTAAAGCCTGCCTGACGCATAGATATCACTTCGAATCCGAATGGTTCTAAGAGCTTTCTGAACTCACGAATCTTACCCTCGTTATTTGAAGCGATTATCAGCCGCTGTCGGTCAGGCGAATTGGCGGCAGGTTTGTCCTCTGCGGAATGATGTTGATGTGTCATTATAATTCCTTTCTATAAATGGGCGTTAGCCTAAGTTACTCAAACAGTGCATTAACGTAATCTGTGGGGATAAATGGTTGAAGATCATCTATCTTCTCACCAACACCCACCAGCTTTACAGGAATGCCAAGTTCATTCTTTATAGGTATTATTATACCACCTTTTGCGGTTCCGTCAAGCTTTGTAAGTGCAATTCCTGTAATTTCAGCAGTTTCACTGAAAAGCTTAGCCTGATTAACTGCATTTTGACCTGTTGTTGCGTCAAGAACAAGCAGTGTTTCAATACTTGCCTCGGGAAGTTCCCTTGTGATTACACGTGATATCTTTTTAAGTTCCTCCATAAGGTGCTTTTTGTTATGAAGTCTGCCTGCGGTATCGCAAAGAACTACGTCAGCACCTCTTGCCTTTGCGGCATTGATAGCGTCAAAAACCACTGCGGCAGGGTCGCTGCCCTCGCTGTGTTTTACAATGTCAACTCCTGCACGGTCTGTCCACACATTAAGCTGGTCGATAGCCGCCGCACGGAATGTATCTGCCGCTGCAACGATGACCTTTTTGCCTTGTGCTTTCAGGTTTGCTGCGAGTTTTCCTATTGTTGTAGTCTTACCGGCACCGTTTACGCCTATCACCATAATAACAGAGGGCTTTGAAACAAGCTGCAAATCATTGTCGCCTGTAAGTATCTCCGCTATAATATCACGGAGCAGCTGCTTGACATCGGCGGGGTCGGTAGCACCTGTACGCTTTACCGCTGCACGGAGCTTATCACAGATATCACAGGAGGTTTCCGCACCTATATCCGACAGGATAAGCATTTCCTCGAGCTCCTCAAAGAAGTCCTCGTCTATCTTAGTAAAGCTGTTCATAATCAGCTCTAACTTTGATACAAAACCGTCTTTTGTCTTTTTAAGACCGTTTTTCAGCTTTTCAAAAAAGCCCATTTTCTTTGGAGCTTCTTCTGTTTCGCTATTCTCGATATTCTCTGTAATAATCTCCTCAGCAGAAGTATCAACAGACTCTGCCTCATCAATCACCTCTTCGGTGACCTCCTCAATGTAGGCTTCGGCAGGTGTGACCTCAACGTCCTGCTCTTCTTCGGTGGGATTATCCTCAGATTCGACAACTTCGACAACGTCAGTCTGCTCTTCGATTTTTTCTTCTTCATTTTTCTTTTTTCTGAATTTGTCAAAAAGGCCCATAAAATCTCCTTACTTCAATTCAACATCAAGCTCGTCTGTAAGCTCTCTCTTCAAAAGACGGGATACACCCTTCTCCTGCATAAATACACCATACAGAACACTACAACCCTCAATAGTACCTCTACGGTGAGTGATGACCATAAGCTGCGTCTGATTACTGAACTGATTAAGATATGTGATGTACTTGTCTACATTCACATCATCAAGTGCAGCGTCCACCTCGTCAAGCATACAGAATGGCGTGGGACGATGCATAAGTATCGCAAAATAAATGGTGATAGCCACCATAGTCTGCTCGCCACCCGAGAGGGATATCAGATTTTTGATTACCTTTCCCGGTGGTGCGGCATTTATCTCAATACCCGAATTAAGTATATCATCGGGGTTTGTGAGTTCAAGCTCTGCCCTTGCTCCGTCACCGAATACCCTGACGAAGATATCCTTGAAGTAACGGTTTATCTCCTCAAAGCTGTTGAGGAAGCGAGTCTTGATATCCTCTGTGTGCTGTGCGATTATCTTTTCCAGCTCACGCTTTGCATTTTCTATGTCGTTAAGCTGTGCTGTCTGGAATTCATAACGCTCGGATACCACAAGATATTCTTCAATGGACTCCATATTTATGCTGCCGAGTGAGCTTATTCTCTTGTTTAGCTCTGCAAGTTGATTTTCTGCCACAAGCAAGTCGTCAAGGGGCTTTGCTCTCTCCGCCGCCATAGAAACCGTAAGCTCATATCGGTCGTACAGCAGCTTTACAACATTGTCATATTCCTTTTGTACGCCTGCACGACGCTCTTCAAGGCGAGCAACCTCACGATTGAACTTCTCCTTGTTTGCAGTAGCCTCACGCACATCACTGTGCATAGTGTTTATCTTCTGTTCGAGAGAAGTTATCTCTTCCTCGGAACGTTTGATATCCTGATCGTTTTCGGACAACTCTTCTGTCTGCTTTTGTACAGAAAGCTTTATACTCTCAATTTCAAGACGTATCTCTCTGTCGCTGTCGTCAAGCCTTTGCATTGCCTCTTTATAACCGTCGCTGTTTTCAAACAGCATTTTGCGGTTATTTTCAAGGCTGCGTATCTCAGCTCTAAACGCGTCAATGTCCTTACTTGCCGCAAGAGTATCAATATTTATCTGTGAAAGTTCTTCTGAAAGTGCCTTTATTCTCTGAGCCGCACTGTCACGCTCGCTGCCCGATTCCGAAAGCTGCATTTCAAGCTCTGCTATCCTTTCCTCGGTCTGTTCGAGTATTTTTGTGTTCTCAGTTATTATGTCACGTTGCTGCTTTATTTGAAGATCAAAGCGTTCAACAGTAATCTTTGCGGTTTCTCCCTGTTGAGAAAGCTGTGAGATAAGGCTATCAAGTCGTGATATTTCAGCATTAGCACGTATCTCTCCGTTGTCAAGATCACGAAGTCCGTCCTGCATTCCCTCTATCTCAATGGTGAACTTTGCCATTTCAGCCTGATACTGACGGAATTCCTCGCTCTTTTCATTCTGTGTCTGACGAAGCTTTGTTATCTCGTTGTAGAGCGTTTCGATCTCCTGCTTACGGGAAATTATGCCGCTGTCTGCCACACGGCTACCACCCGTAAACGAACCGCCCGCATTTACGACCTGTCCGTCAAGGGTAACGATACGGAATTTATTGCCGTATTTCTTACCTATATAGGCGGCTGTGTCAATATCATCGACCACTGCGGTAGTACCGAGAAGATTTTTAATTATCTCCCTGTATTCATCATCGCACTGTACAAGGTCACTTGCTATACCCTCAAAGCCTTGTTCGGATTCAAGGCGTGGCTCGTTGAGAAAACGTCCTTTAATACTGGTAAGAGGAAGCATAGTCGCACGTCCTGCGTTGGTTTCCTTTAAAAAACGGATACAACGCTTGGCTGTTTCCTCATTATCAACGATGATATTTTGCATTACGGATTGAAGCACCGTTTCAATAGCGGTCACATATCTTTCCTCAACCCCTATAACATCTGCAACAGTGCCGTGTATACCTGTTATTCTGCCGGATTTGGAGGCTCTTATTATCTCCTTAACGCTGCGATAATATCCCTCCATATTGTTTTCCACATCACGGAGTACATTATATCTCTGCTGTTTTGAGCCAAGCTCACTGTTTACCTTATCAAGAGCCTCTTTGGCTTCATTCATACGGCGTTTTTTGCCGTCATTCAGTCTTTCATAGCCCGAAAGCTTGTTTTTCAGCGTATCACGCTGCTCAAAAATATCAGAAAGCTGCTTTGATACCTCATTCTTTGCGGCATTATATTCATTGAGCTTGTTTTCGCTGTCATTAAGGCCGTCAAGGAACACCTTTTTCTGCTCCTCAGCCTCAGCTACCGCACGCTCCGCCTGTCCCTGACTTATACTTGCTATGCTCTTGTCACGGTGTAGCTGTGCAAGATCCTTTTCTATCTCTGAATACGCCTTGTCGACCTCGGCACTTTGTCCTGCGATCTCATCAAGGCTTCTCTGTGCCTCGGCACGGCGGCTCTCAAAAGCTGATAGCTCCTTTTCCTTGTCGGAAATGCTCTGCTCGATATCCTTTATTTTCTCGTCAAAGCCGTGACTACTCTTTTCAGCATCCTTTATCTGTTCGGAAAGTTCTACACGACGCTGTTCATTATGATGCAGGTCGTTTTCAAGCACCTTAATATTTGAGCTTTTCTCTGCTATCTCATCATTTACAGACTGACGATTTCTGCGGAAACGATCCAGCTCTGCCTGTACTCTCATCTTCATTTCGGAAGAGCTTTCAATCCCCTCTTCCAGCTTTTCGATATCGTGCTCATAATGTTCGCACTCCGCACGATTTAAAAGCAGACCGTCATCAAGCTTTTTTAGAGCCTCACGCTGTTCTTCAAGCCGTGCAGTGCTTACAGAGATTTCAAGATCTTCTTTCTCGACAAGCAGTTCCTTTGCAAGCATTGCCTTTTCGGACTGCTTTTTAAGTATAGGCAGACGTTCCTCGTCCACACGGATAAGGTCACGCTGTCGTGTAATGTTCTCTTCTGCGTTTGCGAGTTGCTTTTCCGCCTCTGCTTTCTTATGAAGCATAAGCGATACGCCCGCCGCTTCCTCGAATATCTCACGACGCTGTGAGCCTCTTGCATTTACTATCTCAGCGACACGTCCCTGTCCTATAATGGAATAACCGTCACGTCCAAGGCCTGTACCCATAAGCATTTCCTGAATATCCTTTAAACGGGACTTCTGTCCGTTGATTAGATACTCGCTCTCGCCACTACGGTACAACTTACGGGAGATGACAACTTCATCTGCGTCAACACCGAGAGCACGGTCGCAGTTATCAATAGTAAGAGCTACCTTTGCAAAGCCCATAGGCTTTCTCTCAACAGTGCCGTGGAAGATTACGTCCTCCATTTTTTCGCCACGAAGCGTCTTTGCTCCCTGCTCACCCATTACCCAGCGGAGGGCATCACTGATATTACTCTTACCGTTGCCGTTACTTCCGACAACAGCGGTGGTCTTTGTATCAAAATTAAGCACGGTCTTGTCCGCAAAGGACTTAAACCCGTGAATTTCCAGCGACTTAAAAAACATCAATTACCTCTTGCCGCATCATTGACTGCGGTTTTAACCTTCTGTTTCACATAGCATTATATACTCGCCCGTGCGTGGCTTGACCTTTATATTATAGCCAAGCTGTAACAAATGCGTAATGTTGCACCGTTTCTGTCCCGTTGCCTTACTGATATTTTTCGGGTCGGTATATAATATATAGTTTCCCTTTTCCATAGGGATTATCTTATCAATAATATCATTCAGAAACAGTCTGCTTTCGCAAAGCTCTCTGAATGCGGGGTGATAAACTCCCCCCAGCATTGCATTTTCAACTTCTTCACTTGCGTGAAGTCCCATTCGGATAACAGCAATCCCGTTTTCAGTAAACTTTTTCAAAAGTGCTGAGCAAAGCTCAACCGTCCTATCAAAGGAAAAGGTCTTGTACTCTCCGCTTTTGTAAAGTGAGCCTAACATAGTACCCTCTAAAATAACAGTAGGATATATCCTCACCGTATTGGGACAGAGTGAAACAAACTCATCTGCTGTATGTAGCACCGCTGCCTCACTGTCACGGTAAAGACCTGTCATCATTTGAAGTCCAAGCGAGATACCGCTCTCCTTGATAAGCATTGCTGCCTTGCGTACATCTTCGGCAGTGTGACCACGGCGATTTGCCAAAAGCACCTCGTCAGACATAGACTGTGCCCCTAGCTCTATCGCTGTCGTTCCATAAGATCTCAGCTTGTCCAGTATTTCCACGGAAATACGATCGGGACGAGTAGAGCAGCGTATCCCACAATATACATCGGGATAAAGCTTTATTGCATCATTTGCCGCTTTAAGCAGCTCTGTCATATAGCACTCGGGAATTGCAGTAAAGCTACCACCGAAAAAAGCTATCTCCGCACACATATCACGGCGTTTAAGATGCTCTGCCTGTTCGCTAAGCAAAATTCTGACCTCGTCTGAGGTGGGTGCTTTCTGCTCTCCCGAAATACTTTTCTGGTCACAGAAGCTACACCTGTGAGGACAGCCGATGTGTGGTATAAAAATAGAAATATTAGTCTGTTTCATAGCCCATAAGACCTATTGCTTCCTTTGCGGCAGCCTGCTCGGCCTCCTTTTTACTGTGTCCCTTGCCCTTGCCTATGGCCTGTCCGTTGAGAAGCACTGTCGCACAGAACAGCTTATGGTGATTTTCCCCGTCCTCCTCGGTAACTTCATAGGCGATATGTTCCTCGGGATTTTGCTGGATTATCTCCTGCAATATAGTCTTGTAATCTCCAAGCTTTACCTTGCCGCTTTTCAGTGCCTCGATCGAGGGCATAAATTGTAAAATGAACCTTTCAGCCGATTCCAGACCACCGTCAAGATAAATTGCTGCAATCAAAGCCTCGAATGCGTCAGCAAGAATAGAACGGCGTTCTCTTCCGCCTGTCATTTCCTCACCCTTGCCAAGATACAGGTATTTTCCGAGATCGATCTTCTTCGCAAAATTGTAAAGAGAATTTTCACAAACGATAGAGGCTCGCAGTTTTGTAAGCTCACCCTCAGGCTCATTTACAAGATTTGTAAAAAGAAACCTTGAAACGGTTATCTGCAACACCGCATCACCGAGGAATTCAAGCCGCTCATTGCTGCCATTGTTCTTGCCGCCCGAATAGCTTGAATGTGTCATAGCCTGCTCAAAATAAGACCTATTCTTAAAGGAATAGCCTATTACAGGCTCAAATTCTATGAGGTTTGCCATATCATTCTTCTTCCTTTGTATCGAGAGCAGCAATAGCCGCCGTCATCTCCTCGATAGCGTTGTTCTCTACAAACAGCTTTGCCTGTCTAAATGCACCAAGGAATGCAACAGCGTCTGAGCTGCCGTGTGCCTTGAATACAGGCTTCGCAGTACCTAAAAGCGGAGAGCCGCCGATAGTTTTATAATCCATCTGCTTAATAAATGTACTAAGCTGCTTTTTAACGCAAAGTGCACCGATCTTAGTTTTGAGACTTGCAAAGAACATAGATTTAAGTGCATCCTTCATTAAAGCACCCATACCCTCACAAGCTTTAAGATATACATTACCTGTAAAACCGTCGGTAATAAGCACGTCCACAGCTCCGAGGGGGACATCTCTTGCCTCTACATAGCCAACAAAGTTTATAGAGGGAGTTTTCTTTAAAAGAGCCATGGTTTCGTGTTCAAGCTCTCTGCCCTTTTCTTCCTCAGTGCCAATATTTAACAGACCTACTCTGGGATTTGCTATACCCATAGTTTTCTTCATAAACAGGCTTCCCATAATAGCAAACTGTTGGAGCATCTCAGGACGACACTCGATGTTTGCACCGCCGTCAAGTACACAATAGCGTACTCCTCCCTTTGCAGGCATAGGCGGAACAAGTGCTGCACGCTTAACTCCCTTTATACGTTTGCATATCATAGTGCCGCCAAGAACGATAGCTGCTGTGCTTCCAGCACTGATAACAGCGTCAGCCTTACCGTCAGCAACCATTTTAAAAGCAACACCCATTGAAGTATTAGCCTTTTCCTTTAATATAGCACGGGGATTGTCTTCGACCTCTATTACACCCTCTGCGTGAACAAGCTCAATACCTTTTGAAGAAATGCTAAGCTCCTCCATACGCTTTTTCAATATATCCGTATCGCCTGTAACAGCAACCTCAATGCCAAGCTCTTTTACCGCAAGTTCCGCACCAAGCAATACCTCGTCAGGTGAATTATCTCCGCCGAAACCGTCAATTACAATCTTCATATTATTTCTCCGTTCGCATAACCGTTAGTTTTCTAACAGTTTATCCAGATCAGCCAATGCACGTTTTGCATAAACTGCGTATTTTTCCTGCTTACCCTTGATATTGATTTCCAAGGGCGGAAGTATTCCCATATTGCTGCCCATAGGCTGAAAATCAGTAACACTCTCATCGCTTATGTAGGCAGACAAAGCACCAAGCATAGTTGTACGTGGGAATGTAAGCGGCTGCTTACCCTCTAAAACATCTGCCAAAGCACGACCTGCGGCAATGCCACTTGCAGCACTCTCCACATACCCCTCAACACCTGTTATCTGACCGCCAAAGAAGATGTTTTTTGATCCTTTAAGCATAAAATGCTCGTCAAGAAGTCGGGGACTGTCTATAAAGGTATTGCGATGCATAACTCCATAACGGACAAACTCCGCATTTTCAAGACCGGGTATCATAGAGAACACTCGCTTTTGCTCACCGAATTTAAGGTTGGTCTGAAAACCGACAAGATTGTACATAGTACCCTCGCAGTTCTCTTTTCTAAGCTGTACAGCCGCCCAAGGACGTCTGCCTGTTCGTGGGTCGATAAGTCCGACAGGCTTCATACATCCGTAGCGAACACTCTCTATTCCACGCTTTGCGAGAACTTCCACAGGCATACAGCCCTCGTAGACCTTCATTCCTGCTTTTTCATCGGGTCGGTCAAACTCCTTTAAAGGAGCGGACTCGGCATTTACAAGAGCCTCGTAAAATGCCTCGTATTCCTCTTTATTCATAGGACAGTTGATGTAATCAGCATCGCCCTTGTCGTATCTTGTCTGATAGAAAGCCTTAGAAAAATCTATGCTTTCTGCTGAAACAATAGGAGCAGCGGCATCGTAAAAACTAAGACCCTCGCCGCACAGACCTCTTATCTTTTCTGCAAGTGCGTCAGAAGTCAGCGGTCCTGTACATATAACGGCATTTTCCGTTGGAAGCTCTGTAACCTCGCCCTCTATCACCTTTATATTATGATAAGCTCTAACAAGTCGGGTGACCTCATCGGAAAACTCCGTCCTGTTTACCGCAAGAGCTCCACCAGCGGGGACAGATGTCTTTTCCGCTGCCTTTAATATCACAGAGCCAAGTCTTCGCATCTCCTCTTTGAGCAGACCACAGGCACTTTCCACCCTTGCCGCTTTGAGTGAGTTTGAGCAGACAAGCTCCGCAAAGCCCTGATATTTGTGTGCAGGGGAATATTTCTGTGGCTTCATCTCATAAAGCTCGACATCAAAGCCACGCTCTGCGAGCTGCACAGCCGCTTCGCAGCCAGCAAGACCCGCACCTATTACTTTTACTGTCATTATTTATCCTTTGCATTATCAAGAGGACGCTCATAATCGCAACCCTCTTTTGCACAATATATCTTACCCATTCTGCCTGCTTTTTTGAACAATGTTTTACCGCACTGAGGACATTTTTCCTCAATGGGGAGATCCCACGTCATAAAATTGCAGGTCTGATAATTTTCACAGCCATAGAAAGGTTTACCCTTCTTGGACTTCTTAGCAAGCATCTTCTTACCGCAAACTGGACAGTTGCCCTTTGTTTCGGTAACTATCTTCTTTGTGAATTTACACTCAGGGAAGCCTGAACAACCGAGAAACTTTCCATACGGTCCTATCTTGATGACCATATTCTTTCCGCATTCCTCGCAGATGATATCGGTAGGCTCATCAGGCACCTTTACACGCTTGCCTTCCATATCAGTTTCAGCCTTTTCAAGGGTCTTTGCAAAACGTGTATAGAAACGGCGGAGAGTTTCCACCCAATCAAGAGTTCCCTTTTCGATGTTATCAAGCTCTGTTTCCATTTTAGCTGTGAACTTGACATCAACGATATTATCAAAGTGATCTTTAAGAAGGTCAGTGATGACCTCACCAAGAGATGTGGGCTTTAACTGATTACCGCTCTCTCTCTCAACATAGTGTCTGTCAAGGATAGTGGAAATAGTAGGAGCATAAGTGGACGGTCTTCCGATACCGTTTTCTTCAAGTTCCTTGATAAGAGAGGCCTCATTATAACGTGCAGGTGGCTGGGTAAAGTGCTGGTTGCCTACTACTTCCTTAGCTTTAAGCTTCTCTCCCTTTGTGATAATGGGAAGTGCTCCGCTCTGCTCGTTGTCGCCGTCCTTTGTTTCCTCGTAAAGCTTTGTAAAACCATCAAACTTTACAGAGTATCCACTTGATTTGAACAGACAATTAGCAGCAGATATATCAACGGACACAGTATCCATTATTGCATTTGCCATCTGACTTGCCATAAAACGCTCCCAGATAAGTTTATAAAGCTTGTACTGGTCATTTGTAAGTGCCACCTTCAACTGCTCGGGTGTTAAATTCACAGTAGTCGGGCGTATAGCCTCGTGAGCGTCCTGTGCGTTGTTCTTTGATTTAAACACACGTGTTTTTTCGGGAAGATAATCCTCGCCATATACAGACTTTATATGCTCAGCCGCAGCAGCCTTAGCCTCGTCAGAAATACGCAGCGAGTCTGTTCTCATATAGGTGATAAGTCCGACGGCACCCATACCTGGGACTTCAACACCCTCATAAAGCTCCTGTGCAGCTTTCATTGTTCTTCTGGCCTGGAAAGAAAGTCTGCGGGAAGCCTCCTGCTGTAAGGTAGATGTGGTAAAAGGAGGTGCAGGCTGTTTCTTACGCTGGGACTTTTTAAGATTGGATACGATATACTCTGCACCGTTAAGTGTTGAAAGTATTGAATCAGCCTGAGCTTTATCAGTTATCTCTACCTTTTTGCCGTCTACCTCAGCAAGTTTTGCTGCAAACGCTTTCTTTGAAGAGGACGCAACAAGCTTTGCGTCTATACTCCAATATTCCTGTGATTGGAAATTGCGTATCTCATTCTCCCTATCAACGATAAGACGTACTGCCACAGACTGTACACGTCCTGCGGAAAGACCTCTTCTTACCTTCTTCCAGAGGAAAGGAGAAAGCTTATAACCCACTATTCTGTCAAGGATACGTCTTGTCTGCTGTGCATTTACAATGCTTGTATCTATCTTTCGTGGACTGCTCATACCACTTTGGATACCCGTTTTTGTGATCTCGTTAAAAGTAACACGCACAGGTGCATTCTCATCAATGTTAAGCAGATGCGAAAGATGCCACGCAATAGCCTCGCCCTCACGGTCAGGGTCAGTTGCGAGATAGATGATATCGCTTGATTTAGCCTGCTTTTTAAGTTCCTTGATTATCTCGGACTTGTCCTTCATATTGACATACTGCGGAGCAAAGTCATTCTCGATATCAACGCCCATTTTGGACTTTGGAAGATCGATAACGTGTCCCGTAGAGGCTATTACATTATAACCGTCACCGAGATATTTCTTTACTGTTTTCGCCTTGGAGGGCGACTCTAAAATTACAAGATGTGCCACTTGTTTTCCCCCAAATTCTATTTGGATTATTTGATCTTAGCATCGCAAAACCGAAAACCTATGCTTATAGCTTTGCGATACCTTCTGCATAAGCAGAAAGCATTTATTTTGAAAGCTCCCACAAAATAATGGAAGCCGCAACAGCCGCATTAAGCGACTCAGCACCTGTTATAGGTATATACAGACCGCCTGTACAGGAATTCTTCACTGCATCGGAGATACCCGCACCCTCACTGCCAATAACAACAGCCACCTTTTCAGGAAACTCTACTTCACCCAGTCGTTGTGCAGTATCATCAAGCATTGAACCATACACTGTATAACCCTCTGCTCTGAGCGAAGTTATCATTTCCGCAAGATCGCAGGTTATACAGGGGATCCTGAAAACACTTCCCATAGATGAACGAAGCGTCTTTGGTGAATACACATCTGCACAGCCAGTGGATAACACCACAGCATCTATGCCAAGTGCCTCAGCAGTACGAATGACCGTGCCAACATTTCCCGGATCCTGTACTCCGTCAAGAAGAACAAGACGATTACCTTTTACAGGATCAATGTTCTTCATCGATACTTCTGCAAACATACCCTGCGGTGCTTTTGTATCGGATATATATTCCGCTATATCCTCTGATATTACTGCGTATCCTTCAGATGCGTCTATAAGCCGCTCGGCTGTCTGCGGATACTTTGCTCTTGCCTTTTCTGTTATAAGAACAAAGCGGATATCAAGCTTTGCAGTCACCGCCTCGCCACACTGATGATCGCCCTCTATAACGAAAACTCCCTGCTGTGTACGCATTTTTTTATCACGGATAAGTTCCTTAAAACGACGTACTGTGTCGTTTTTTCTTGATGTAAGCTCCAACGGAAATATACCCCCTACATAGCGAAAAATCTCACGTCTCGAAGTGGGACGTGAGATATATCACGATTAAAGTGCAGCCTTAGCCTTCTCAGTCAGTGCTGTGAAGCCTGCTGCATCATTGATAGCGATCTCGGAAAGCATCTTTCTGTTGAGTGTGATGCCAGCCTTTTTAAGACCGTTCATAAATGTAGAGTAGTTCATACCGTTAGCCTTGCAGCCTGCGGAAATTCTTGTGATCCAGAGTCTTCTGAAATCTCTCTTTTTAAGTCTTCTGCTTACATAAGCATACTGACCGGACTTCATTACGGCTTCCTTAGCAGTCTTGAACAGTCTGCTCTTACCACCCCAGTAGCCCTTTGCAAGTTTTAATGTTCTATTTCTTCTCTTACGAGTAGCGAGTGCGCCCTTAATACGTGCCATCTTACATTACCTCCTAGTTTTTTCTGCGGAAACGCTTATTCCGCTTAATTCTTATTTGTACGGAATAAGGCTCTTTACAGCAGCTACGTTGGTAACGTCTGCGTAAGCACCTGCTCTTAATCCTCTTTTACGCTTTGTAGACTTCTTGGTAAGAATGTGACGCTTGTTGCAGTGTGCCATCTTAACCTTACCGGTCTTTGTCAGCTTAAAACGCTTTTTAGCTCCGCTGTGTGTTTTGATCTTAGGCATTTTGGTATCCTCCTTGAGTTTTCTTGTTACAGTGCACTGTCGCACCATCTTATTTCTTGGGACTTAAAACCACTGCGTAGTTCTTACCCTCGAGCTTGGACGGCTTTTCGGAACCGCCGTACTCAGACACGGCATCCATAAATCTCTTCATCAACTCTTCGCTGAGGTTCATATGCGACATCTCTCTCGCACGTCTGAAGCGTATAGTAACCTTTACCTTATCACCGTTCTGAAGGAACTTGATACAATTCTTGACCTTGATATTGAAATCGTTGGTGTCGATATTGAGCGACATCTTGATTTCCTTTACCTCAGCCTGCTTCTGGTTCTTTTTTGCTTCCTTTTCCCTCTTAGTCTGCTCGAAACGATATTTGCCGTAGTCCATAATGCGGCATACCGGAGGAGTTGCATTGGGAGCTATCAAAACAAGATCGAGGTCAGCCTCGATAGCCTGTGCAAGTGCGTCAGCAGTTGCCATTACGCCAAGCTGCTCGCCCTCTGTACCGATAACTCTTACTTCCTTTTCTCGGATCTCCTCATTGATGAGCTGTTCTTTTGTGCCGATTGTCAAGCACCGCCTTTCCATATAAAAACGTTAGCCATAGAAATAAAATAAGCGCAAGTACACACTACTCACGCTTAATGAAATGCCCAAAGGCTATTATTCATTTAAGTGACCACGCCTGACAGAACAAACGTCGGCGGGTGAGAGTGTGGTGGCTCTGCTTTATTACTCGATAATTATACAACATCAAAAACGATTTGTCAAGGGGTTTTTGAAAAAATATCTGTACTTTTATTATTTTTTATGATAAAATAAATTATACGCTAAGGGGGTGAGGTCTTGAAAAGGCTTTCTGTTACATATATATCCGAAAGACTTCGTGAACAACTTAAATCTATTTACAGCGAAAAACTTACTATTATCTCTGCCAGAAACGGCTGTGGAAAGACATTCACTGTAAAGGAATACATAAAACAGACCCGACCTGTCGGATATCGCTGTCATAATATAAGCCATAACATTTCGGCAGACGATTGTTTTTCAAGGTACTGTCAAATAATACTCGGAAAGAGCGAACACATTCCAGTTACACAGGCAGACTATATCAAGTTGTGCGGCGATTTTAAATCTGCTGTTCTTAAAAAGCCTACTCTAATAGTTATGGATTCCCCTGCCGCTGAGCAAATGATACTCAACAATATATATTGTGCAAAACTGATTATGCAGTATTCCCCTGCACCCACTACGGTACTATGTACAGAGATCCCTGACCATTATGTTCATTCACCTGTATATAGAAACGTAAAAAAGATATACACCGACGACCTTTTACTGACAAAAGGAGAAACGGCGGAATATCTCTCACTCTGTGGAATAACCGACCTCGACACAGGTACGATATACGCCCATACAGACAAGCAAATACTGAGCATTCGGCTATGTGCATATATGCACAAGTCCGGTATAACAATTACAGATTATCAGTGCGACAAGTTAATTCTTGACTCAATAATTAAGAGAGTACCACCATATATACAATTTGCCGCTATTTGTACAGCACTATACGGAAAAATCGATAATGCCCTTATCTCAGATCTTATCATTCAGGAAAATATATCAGAATATTTCGGCAAGGAAGCAATATCAGTGCAAAGCATTAGCAACGGTATAGATGAGATAAACCGTATAATACCTCTTATACGTATAAACCGTCACACTGGAAGATACGAACCGCATATCACAATGCAATATGCATTATATAGATTCTTTGCTTCTCTTCCTGAAACGGTCAGACGTGAACTGCATTATTGTCGTGCCAAAGAGTACCTACGAAACGGAATGACTTTCCGTGCATTTTGCCAGTTCTATCTTGCGGGGGATCTACATTCCGCCGCACTTGTTGATAAAAAAAGTGAGCCTGTTTCATTGGAACTGCTTATGCGTAATAAAGAGTTACTATTTAAATTTGCGATGGAATGTCCCCTTATCAAAGGGATCACTCCCCGACTTCTGCGTGTGGTTTCACTGCTTATGCTGACTACATATAAAGACCGTCTGAAATATCGCTATGATGAACTTTTGGAATACATTTCCATTTCACCCGACTATAACGACAATGAACGCCAAAGTCTGCTTTCATACGGCTATGCACTAAGAACCTATCAGGATCTCTACATCATCGAGAAGATGGGCAATCACATCAAAAGAGCATACGAGATATTTCCCAGCCAAAAGGCATTCTCCCCACCCTTTTATTCTTGGTCTATATACACACCGTCGGTATTCAGCCTTATACACCGATACTCTGTACCCATAAAAACAGAGGCAGAGCAATTCATACGCTATCACAATATGTACACAGAAATGATAGACAACGGCGAATACATCGACGAGCTTTACATCGCCGAAACACATTATATGTTAGGAGATCTCAAAATAGGTCTTATGCAGTCGGAGTATGTCGAGGCTAAATGCGTCGGAAAGCATTTTATTCCCACAAGGCTTATCGCACTATGTACTGCTGCGAGATGTGCAATACTCCTCGGCAACTACCAAAGCTATAAAAACGCCTCAGACAGCATAACAGTTTTGATGAAGCTATACTCCACCACCGAAATTGGCGATATGGCAAGTCTTTGCCTATCCCTTATCAGCTGTATGAAAAAAGGCAACACAGAGGAGATATGGCAGCAATGCACAGCCGTTGACTCAGTGGTACTTTTAAACCGATATACTGCACCGTATTGCTTTTTTGTACGCTGCTTTGCTATGCTGCTACACAAGGATTGTAATACACTACTCTCTGTGATAGACTACTATATTCAAGCTGCAGAAGATGTGCGAAACGAAACACTCTGCATAATGTTCAGGTTAAGTTCAGCCGCCGCATATTATATGCAAAACAAAAAGAAAGAGTCACTGGATACGATTAGATCAGTCCTTGATAAGATCTACAACACAGGCATTGTTATGCCCGCCGTCGAATTATGCATACATTTTCCGAAAATTTTTGAACTAGCCGCTGATTCTCTTCCGCAAAAGTATACACCGTATATAAGAAAAGTTTTATCGTTTGCAGAACAAATGCGAAGAGGGGTTGAGCTTATCGGCACAAGAGAGCTTTCTGAACTAAACAGCACAAGCAAAAGCAAAGAAGCCATCGCCAAAACTCTGGAGAGCTCTATGAACGCACTGGAAAGCCGCAGAAAGGATCTTGGACTTACAAAAGCCGCCTTAAAATATGCTGTCCTTGCCGCAAAAAACTTTTCAAACGAGCAGATAGCCAAAATATGTAGTACCTCTGTTGACAGTGTGAAAAGCAGCCTAAAACGAACGTTCGCAAAACTTGGAATACACTCACGAGGACAGCTTAAACACATATTTAAATTCAGAGAATGACGCCGCCCGAAAAAAGCAGCGTCATTTTTTTTAGTTTTCCAGCTTGGTTATATTCTTGTTGATATCGTATTCCAAAGAAACACCGTCATCATCATAAAGCTCATAGGTGGCAGAACTGTAACCAATCATTCTTAAAGAGCTGCTGTCAAGTGCTGATGTGTATTTTGCAGAGTTTCCGATAGGTATTGCCTTGCCGCTGCGTATAAAGAACACAAGCTCGTTAAGTTCAGCAGAAATGTGGTGGTGTCCCTGCGGCAGCACCTCTGTTTCGTAGTCATCAAGGCTACGCATACGCACAAGCATCATCTCCTCAGGAAGATACACATATCTTCCACGGGCATTCTGTGTATATATAGGTGCTATCATCACCTCGTTGCCAAGATAAAGCTGATCTTCAATATTCCTTGCGTCTGCGTCATTGCGGTGGTCAAAGGCTATGGGACGGAACATCATCTCGCCGTTAAGTGCCGCTTTCATATACTCACTGTAAAGATACGGAATAAGACCATAGCGTATCTCTATCATCTTTTTGCAGTCGTCACAGTTGTCGAAACGATACAACTCCTGCTCTCGTGTTCCTAATGCGGAGTGGTTACGCATAAGCGGTGTGAACACTGCAAGTTGCAACCAACGTAGCATAAGGTCCTCTGTCGTATTGCTTCCAAAACCACCTACATCTGCACCTGTAAACAAGAATCCACACATATTAAGTGTGGGCATCATCTGCATATTCATCAAAAGATGCGACCACCAGGATTTATTGTCACCCTGCCATATACCGCCGTATCTATGAGCACCGATATACGACGCACGGGAGAACATAAGTATCCTCTTATCGGGACAGAGCCTTTCAAAAGCCTCTCCTGCCGCCTTTGTCATATTATAACCGTAAAGGTTATGCACCTTATCGTGCGGTATCATTTCTCCGTTTATATTGTGGAAAAACTGCTTGTAATCATCCACGTTATTGCTTATACCATTCACAAGACCCGTAAACTCGAAATAATCATATATACCCATATTGCCCTTGCTAAGTTCAGTCACACGCTCTATCACATCAGCAAGTCGTTTTTCGGTATAGAATATTGCAGGTTCATTCATATCATTCCAGAAACCCTCTATACCCATTTCAAGCAAAACAGCGTACTTATCTCCAAACCACCTGCGTGTCTTAGCATTAAGAAAATCAGGAAAATGCACTTTTCCGGGCCAGACAGCACCTACAAAGTCATTACCGTCTGTGTTTTTGCAAAAGTAATCCTCAGCAACGCCCTCCTCGTAAACAGAATAACCCTCCTCTATCTTAACGCCTGCGTCAATTATCGGCACAAGATGTATGCCTTGGGCTTTCATTTCACAGCACAACTCGGTCAAGTTGGGAAAACTTTCACTATCCACAGTGAAATCCTTATACCTCTCCATATAATCTATATCAAGATAGATACTGTCTATCGGGATATTGCGACTGCGGTACTCACGGGCGATATCACGAATATCCTCGGCATTTTTATAACCCCACCTGCTCTGTCCATATCCGAAAGCCCACTTCGGAGCAATATAACTCCTGCCGATAATTCTGCGGAATTGTCCGACTATATCCTTTTCGTCATCACCTGTAATGATATATACATTCATATTAAAATCATCAGGTGTTATGGTAAACACATCTCGTTTTGTGTACCCCACATCAAAGGTGATATTACCAGGATAATCAAAAAACACTCCCAAAAGTTCTTCGCCCGATACTATCAGAAAATTATGTGCTCCGTATAGGGATTGTGTATCCTCCTGATGATTACAGTTATCCGCACAACAGCTAACATACTTCCAGCCTCTTTTATTTATGCCTCTCACCTGCTCACCAAGTCCATAGACTATATCACAGTCGCTAAGAGTATAGCTAAAACTACCACTTTCAGGTATTACCTCAAAGAAAGGCAGACTTTCGATGCAAACAGGAATATCCTCAACAACTGCGTAGGTCTCAATAGGTGTTCCAAAGGTATACTTTTTTATCATATCATTCACCTCAAAGCAAAGATAAAGCGTTTTAACAAGATGTCCTTCAAACATCTCTACATATTAATTATATCAAAAGCAAAATCCGATGTCAACGGACAAAAAACTCAAAAAAAACGCAAAAAGCACTTGACAAATAGCCATTTCCGTATTAAAATTTAATAGGATAAAAATCCGTATAACAAAAAAGGAGAAAAACTATGGAAAAGATTTACACAGGTAAGACCAAGGATGTTTACAAGCTCGAAAACGGCAATGTAATGCTCAAATTCAAGGATGACTGCACTGGCAAAGACGGTGTTTTCGATCCCGGTGAGAACACAGTAGGTCTGACTATTGACGGCATAGGAAAGGCTAACCTCCAAACATCTGTTTACTACTTTGAGCTTCTTAAAAAAGCAGGCATCAAGACACACTATGTAAACGCAAACGTTGATGAGGCTACAATGGAAGTTCTCCCCGCAACTGTATTCGGTAAGGGTCTTGAAGTAATCTGCCGCCTTGTTGCAACAGGCAGTTTTATCCGCAGATACGGCGAATATATGAAGGACGGTACCGTTATCAAGGACGGTTATGTTGAGTGTACATTCAAGAACGACGAAAAGGGTGATCCCCTTGTAACAAGCGAAGGCCTTGCAGTTCTCGGTGTTATGACTCCCGAAATGTTTGAGAGTATGAAAGAGCAGACATTAAAGATCACAAAGATTGTTGCCGACGACCTTAAAACTATCGGCCTTGATCTGTGGGATATCAAGTTTGAGTTTGGTTATAATAACAACGAAGTTATCCTTATTGACGAAATTGCTTCCGGCAATATGCGTGTATACAAGGACGGCACTATCGTTGATCCCGTAGAGCTTACAAAGCTTATCCTCAACAGATGATCTTTTCGCATTTTCTATAATTATTATGAGCCGACTGAAAAAGTCGGCTCTTTTCATTTTATATCAAAAAAACAGCTTGAAGTCTTTCGGCTTCAAGCTGTATTATTTATGCAGTAACGATCTTATTTGCGTTATGGAGATTCAGCTTTTCAACTGCCGCCTCACGCATCTTGTATTTGAGTATCTTGCCTGCTGCGTTCATCGGGAACTCTGTCACGAAATCAACATAACGGGGAACCTTGTGCTTAGCCATATGGTCAAGTACAAACTGCTTGATCTCCGCCTCGCTTGAAGTTTCGCCTTCATTAAGGATAACACAAGCCATTATCTCCTCGCCGTAATCCTTATCGGGAACACCGATTACCTGTACATCCTTTATCTTGGGATGAGTATACAGGAAGTCCTCAATCTCCTTGGGGTAGATGTTCTCACCTCCACGGATTATCATATCCTTTATACGGCCTGTGATCTTAAAGTTACCGTCAGGCAGACGTCTTGCAAGGTCACCGGAGTGCAGCCAACTATCCTCATCAATAGCGGCAGCGGTCGCTTCGGGCATCTTGTAATAGCCCTTCATTATATTGTAACCACGTGCACAGAACTCACCGTCAACGTTATCAGGAAGCTCCTCGCCTGTTTCGGGATCTACTATCTTACATTCAACACCAAAGATAGGACCACCTACTGTATTTACACGGGTTTCTATGCTGTCAGTAGTCTTACTCATAGTACAAGCGGGAGAAGCCTCTGTCTGACCGTAGGTAATACATATCTCGCTCATATGCATCTTTTCGATAACTTCCTGCATAGTCTTGATAGGACAAGGAGAGCCTGCCATAATACCTGTTCTCATATAAGAGAAATCGGTCTTTTCAAAATCCTCGTGACCAAGCATTGCGATGAACATTGTGGGAACACCGTGGAAGCAGGTGATCTTCTCCTGATTTATACATTTAAGACCCTTTCTGGGCGAGAATGCAGGGATAGGCGACATTGTAACGCCGTGGGTCATAGACGCTGTCATAGCAAGAACCATTCCAAAGCAGTGAAACATAGGCACTTGAATCATCATTCTGTCTGCTGTGGAAAGATCCATACAGTCGCCGATAGCCTTACCATTGTTTACAACATTATAATGTGTCAGCATAACGCCCTTGGGGAAGCCTGTTGTACCCGAAGTGTACTGCATATTGCAGACATCGTGCTTGTCAATGGTACGTCTTACCTTCTCAACCTCGCTGTAAGGAACTTCCTTTGCCTTTTCGTTAGCCTCCTCCCAGCTGTAACAGCCATTCATCTCAAAGCCTACGGTAACAATGTTCTTCAAAACAGGCAGACGCTTACAATCAAGTGCACCCTTGGGGCAGGTTTCAAGTTCAGGGCATATCTCCTTAATGATAGCGGCATAGTCGCTGTCCTTGTAGCTGTCTACCATTACAAGCGTATGAGTATCAGACTGCTTTAAGAGATACTCTGTTTCGTGGATCTTATACGCTGTATTTACTGTAACAAGGACCGCACCTATCTTTGTTGTTGCCCAGAATGTAATATACCAGGCGGGAACATTTGTAGCCCAGATGGCAACGTGGTCGCCCTTCTTTACGCCCATAGCGATAAGAGATCTTGCGAAATTGTCAACATCATCTCTGAACTCGGGGTATGTTCTTGTATAATCAAGTTCTGTGTATCGGAAAGCGTACTGGTTGGGGAATTCCTCACACATTCTGTCAAGGATATCGGGGAATGTGTAGTCAAGAAGTCTTTCCTTTGGCCATACATACTTACCTGTTTTTGCATTGTTATCTTGAAGTTGGTGCTTGTGGTGTACCTTGTAGGGGGTCATATAACTTGCGTAGTGAGGAACAACAACGCCTGCGTCACAGAGATTATTGGACCAGCGTTTTACCCATTCAAGTGATACATAGCCGTTATAGTTTATAGACTTTAACGCTTCAAGCATTTCCTTTATGGGCATATCGCCCTCGCCCATAAGCTTGTACTCCACTTTGCCGTCTACCATTACACTGTCCTTGGTGTGAGTATACTTGATGTACTCACCAAGGTTTGCAACAGTTTCAGCAGGCTGCTCGTTTGCAAAGCGATAGGGGTGGTGCATATCCCAAAGGGCAGCGACCTTGCGGCTGGAAACAGCGTCGAGAACCTTTCTCAGACGCTTTGTGTCACAGTATACACCGTTTGTTTCCACAAGCAAAGTTACATTATACTTCTCTGCGGAAACAGCAAGTTTTTTAAGCTGTGCGATAATATATTCATCATCGACCTCTCCCACAGGATTGGGTTCAAGGTCTGCTAGGATACGGATAAAAGATGTCCCGAGCTTTGCAGCAAGCTCCATATATTCTGTTATCTCCTGCTCCGTTTCCTCAGCCTTGTCAGCATATTTTAGACAAGCAGCGGAAGAAAGGATAGGAATCTCAATATTAAGACTCTTTAGCTTTGCAACAGTATTGGGTAGCTGTGTATCAGTAAAGGGCTGTGCTTTTACCGAAAAAATATCAGCACCTAGTCCACGGATCTCAATTCCGTCAAAACCGAAGTCTTTTGCCATAGAGTAGATGTCTGTCCAAGAAAAATCAGGACAAGCAAGAGTTGAAAAGCTGATCTTCATTTTCTTCAATGATTCCTTTCTTGTGCATTTGTAATCTGTTTATATACACTTTATTATTGTATCACATCTGTTGTTTTTTGTCAATATATTTTACTTTAACAATTTACAGTTTTAAGGCGTGACACTTTACATATCAGGAAAAATGTGCTAAAATTAAATATACAAAACAATCTTATATAATTAAGGAGTACTATGCCAAATATAATTGAAATAACAGATTTTCTCTCGGATAAGCTTGACGTTTATGCACGTATGAAAGAACCACAGCTTCTGCATATAAACGAGCCTTATGCGGGTATCTTTATTGCTGAAAGCCCTGAGGTGATAAGACTTGCACTTACAGCGGGATACCAACCGATTTCTCTGCTTACGGAAGAAGATATAGAAACAAAGCTTTCGAGTATACTGCCCCTATGCGGTGATATACCCGTGTATACCGCAAAGGAGGATATCCTTACAAAAATAACCGGCTTTAAGCTGACAAGAGGTGCTTTGTGTGCTATGAAACGAAAACCTCTGCCTTCCCCTGCCGAAATATGTAGAAACGCAAAACGTGTAGCTGTGCTTGAAAACGTTGTAAACCCCACAAATGTAGGTGCTATAATACGCTGTGCCGCCGCCCTCGGAATGGACGCAGTATTGCTCACCCCCGCTTCCAGCGACCCTCTCTACCGTCGTGCAGCAAGGGTGAGTATGGGTACGGTATTCCAAGTGCCGTGGACTTATCTTGACAATGATACAGATTATATAGACAAACTAAAAGAAATGAACTTCAAGACCGCTGCAATGACACTGACCGACAACTCAATAGACTTAGATAAACTAAATATTCAGTCCGAAGAAAAACTTGCCGTTATACTCGGCACAGAGGGCGACGGTCTGCTAGATACAACAATAGAACGCTGCGACTATACTGTGAAGATACCTATGTACCACAACGTAGACTCGCTTAATGTCGCCGCCGCTGCCGCTGTGGTATTTTGGCAGTTAAGAGCATAAAGGAGGGCAAAGATGAATAAGGATATATGGCTATGGCTCCTACTTGTAATGCAGCCCCACAATGAAAAGACTATGCAGATAGTAGAGGAATATGATAACGATGTACGCTCAGCTGCCGAAGCTATCCGTGACGGCAAATGTAGTATACCACTTAACGAAGATGAGCGAAACCGTGCCTCAACAATACGCTCCCGTGAAGTAAAGCATCTGATAGGGGAATGTGAACAAAACAATATCCGTATAGTTACCTTTGACGATGAAGAATACCCTGCGACTCTGAAAACTATCTACAATCCACCTGTGGTGCTGTTCGTACAAGGTTCGTTAGAAGGTCTTTCTGGGCGAACGACACTCGCCGTCGTAGGAACACGAAATCCCAGCAGCTACGGGTTGACAGCTGCACGGAAGATATGTACAGAACTTGCGGCTGTCGGTATCGTAATAATCAGTGGTCTTGCGGTAGGGCTTGATACCGCCGCACATCAGTCTGCCCTTATAAAAGGCGAAAAAACAATAGGCGTTCTGGCCTGTGGAAATCTCGTGGACTACCCTGCTGTAAATCGCAGCCTTAAAGAGAACATTGTAAAAACTGGCGGTGCGATCATCTCCGAGCTACCGCCACATACAGGCGTCATTCCCGAATACTTCAAACACCGCAACCGTATCATCTCCGGTCTTGCTATGGGTACATTCATCATTGAAGCTCCCGAACGAAGCGGCTGTCTGCTCACCGCAGAACATACGACACAACAAAACAGAGAGCTGTTCTGCCTTTGTCCCCACGATGTTTTCAGTTCAGCCTTTTCGGGTGTTATACCGCTTATCCGCGACGGAGCAATACCTGTGTTTGATCACCTTGATATCATAAACGAGTTTAAATACACTCTTTTTAAGGATATTTCAGATGATACGGAATAACGCATTAAAGCAGCATTGTTCCAAACACCCGAAATCAATCTGTAATTTTGTGTAATTTCACGAGATGATTTGTATTGTTTTATTGTTCCATTTGTGATATAATATTTTAAATACAAACTTTGATCGTTGTATCAATAAAACGTAAAGGAAGATGTGAATATGAAAAAAACATCAAAACTCGGATTAAAGATCAGTATAGCTGTGTGTGCTATCGTTGTAGTGGTATCACTGGTGCTTACGATCTTTTCAACAGTGCTCTCAACAGAGCAAAGTACTAAGCTCGTTTATGACCACACCGCCTCAGGTGCAAGTGTATTGCAGTATGACCTCAACGCTGAGGCAGAAACCATTCTGCACACAATAACAAACTGGTCGAATACAGGTTTTCTCGGAAGTTGTATAAAGAGCGGTACATATACAAACCTTGACAGCTACTGGACTGATGAACAGTACGGCGATTATGTATACGGTGTTGTCTTTGACACATCAAAGAATGTGTTATGGAAATCACCTAACTACAAGCTCTCCTCTGCAAATATAGACAAGGCTCTGGCTGGCGAATCAGTTATCACCTATGCACAGGACGCAAATGTCCCCCTGTCACTTCAATGTATGATACCTGTAAACAGATCAGGTGCTATCACAGGTGTTATGTTAGTAGGTATTGACCTGCAAGATAACACTCTCCTTGACACTATTAAGGAAAAGACCCACTGTGAGGTTACACTTTTCAGCGGTAAGACAAGATACTCCACAACAGTCATCAATGCTGACGGCAAAAGAGCAGTAGGCACAGATATGGCTGCAAATGTAGAAGCTGCCGTTATCGGTAAAGGCGAGGAATATGTAGGCGAAGCTGATATCCTCGGTCAGAAGCATTTTGTTCACTATACTCCTATTAAGGATAACAGCGGCAACGTTATTGGTTCATTTTTTGCAGGTATGTCCTCTGCAAACTTTGACAGTATGACAACAACAGTATTTACACTCTGCATTATTCTTATGGTAGTGTTCTGTGTAGCAGCTGTGGTTGTTGTAATACTGATAATCAGATCTCTCATATCCAAGCCCCTCAGCGAAGCTGCAAGAATTGCAGATGAAATGAGCCGTGGTGAGCTTGGCACTCCCGACAGTACATTTAAGTTTGCAAACGACGAAATGGGCGAGTTTGCACATAAGCTTGAAAGCACAAAGCACTCCCTCAACTCCTACATCAGTGATATAAGCGGTGTGCTCGGAAATATGGCAAACGGCGATTTCTCAAAGGTAAATCAGGTAGAGTATATCGGTGACTTTATTGCTATAAGCAAGGCATTTGAAAATATCCACACAACTCTCGGTGCTATCATCGAAAGCATCAATACAGCAGTTGATGATGTTACTGTTGGTGCAGACCAGATAGCTAGTGGCTCTCAGATCCTTTCAGAGGGTACTATAACTCAGGCAACAGCTGTTGACCAGCTCTCCGCTTCTATCAACAACATCTCCCAGCAGGTACAGCTCAGTGCTGAAAACGCTGCACGTGCAAACGAACTTTCCAAGCAGACAGCAGAAAAGATCGGTGAGCAGGATACAGAAATAAACAAGATGCTTGAAGCTATGGACGATATCAAGACAAAGTCCGACGAGATAAGCAATATCATCAAAGCTATCGAAGATATCGCATTCCAGACAAATATCCTCGCACTCAACGCAGCTATCGAGGCTGCAAGAGCGGGTGCTGCGGGCAAGGGCTTTGCCGTAGTTGCTGATGAAGTAAGAAACCTCGCAGCGAAGTCCGCAGAGGCAGCAAGTAATACAAACGTACTTATTTCCGCTACTGTTGAATCAGTAAACAACGGCAGCGAGATCGCAGAAACCACAGCACAGACTATGAAGGAAGTTATGGAGATAAGCGGTCAGACAAACGCACTTATTGCAGATATCTCCGCAGGTGCAGTTCAGCAGGCAGAGGCTATCAAGCAGGTAACCGTAGGAATCGGACAGATCTCCGATGTAGTTCAGCAGAACTCTGCAACAGCAGAAGAGAGTGCAGCCTCCTGCGAAGAGCTTAGCGGTCAGGCATCCGTACTCAGAGATCAGATCACACAGCTTACAGTATAAAACAAATTGCATAAAACGATCCCCCGAGTTTAACTCGGGGGATAATTTTTTTGAAATACAAGATTAAAATATTATTCTTCCTCACCTGCTGCGAACTGACTTTCGTGTCTTGTGAAGAAATCTGTACGAGGAGGCAGGAATTTGAGCTTATGCTCACCTTCTGTGAAGAATGTAAGCGGTTCAAGGATTGTATCCCAAGACCAGATACGTTCGTCTACCTGTAAATACTCTCTCAGCTTTTCTGTGCCAAACGGAGCCATAGGGTGCAGCAGCACACCTGCAATCCTTATAATATAGAACAGATTCGCAAGTGTCTGTTTAAGCTGTTCACTGCTCTGTTCCTCATTGTTGAGTGCCTTTGCCATATACTTACTGCCATTACGAATATAGCTGTCAAGAACATAGGTACACTGGTGAAAGTTGAACTTCGACATATGACGCTCATATTCAAGAACTGCCTTCTTAGCTTCTTCAAGGAACTTCTCCTCGGGTGCGATGTCAGGCATTACACCGTCAAACGCCTTTTGTGTGGTGTAGAACGCTGTGCGTATCATACGATTGTATACATTTGAAAGCAGCAGACCGTCCTTTACAACAGGATCAGCCTCTTCGGGAGCTGCATCAGGATTAAAGGGCTTTGGCATAAAGCTTACAGAACGCTGACCAAGACCAAGACCAAGCCAATGCATACGGAGCTGCTCGGGTGTATAGTAGTTAAGCAGATCGTCAGCCATAGGAGGCTTTACAGCACCTGAGCTGGACGCCTTTTTATCAAGGAACAGGATATGGTGATTTGCTACGATAAGCGGAAGCTGTAAGCTGCCCTCCTCGGGGGAAGCAGTCTTTTCAACACTCTCCTGCTGTGCCATCCACATTGCAGGCTCTGCAACACCATAGAAATAAATATTGTCCTGTCCGATAAACTGATAAACATTGGATTCCTTGCTGCACCAGTAGTCCTTCCATTCGGAACGATCGTGGCCTGTCTGTTCAAGATAGGTCTGAGTAAAGGAAATAGGTGCCCACAAAGACTCAGGCCATACCCAAACGGTAAGTCCCTCTGTATCCTCCATATTAGGAGCGGGAACGCCCCATTCAATATTACCTGTCAAACGGAAAGGAACAAGCGTCTTACCTGTACGATAACGGATACCGTTCTGCGTGAGAATACGACAAGCATCATCGCAATCGGAAAGTGTAGTAAACTCAATAGTGAAAGAGGGTTTTTTGGGCTCTTCAAGGTAGTTGTGAGTAGGCATAGTATCTTTAAGAGAAAGATACTTTTCTTCAAATTCACGCTTTACATAAATTACAGGGGGCTTTAAAAATTCCGCAATGGTCTTCCATACAACAGGACGGATATCCTTACGTTTTTGAAGCTCTGCAACCCAATCCTGAAGAAGCTTTTCGTAATCACGAAGCTTGAAATACCAGTTGGTTACAGGTTTCATTGTGGGAGTTTCGCCAGTAAGAGTGCTGACAGGATTAAGCAGATTTTCGGGCATATACTGATGTCCGAGGTCACACTCGTCTGCGTAGCCCTTTTCAGAAGTACAGCCCTCTACGGGACACTTACCTATTACCTGACGACCGTTAAGGAAAACTCCTGCCTTCTCATCAAAGAACTGCATTGTGGAAATCTTATTAAGCTGACCCTTTGCATAAAGAGAGGTCAGAAATCTGTCTGTTACCTCTGCGTGTATCTCCTTGGAGCGGCCAAGACCCGAAGCTGCAAAAAGGTTAGGATCGATACCGTAAGCTTTGAGAGTTTTCTTCTGCTTCTCGTGATTTCCTGTTACAAACTCCTCAAGAGTTCCCTCAAACTCGCCCTTTGCTACCTTCTGACGCCAGCCCTCAGCGATGGGAGAGCCATAGCAGTCTGTACCGCTGACAAAGATAACATTGTCCTTGCCGATACGGTCACGCAGAAAACGTGCATAAGTGTCCGCAAACACCAGCATACCGCCTACGTGTCCGAAATGAAGTTCCTTATTTCCGTAGGGCATACCGCCTGTTACGACAGCACGCTTGGGGAATTCGGGACGGGGAATTTCAAAAGGCTTCTGTGCCTTGTCATTTTTACTGGACATAAATATGATTTCCTTTCATATTCCGATATTTTTACAACTAATAATTATACCACATTTTACACGAAAATGCAATAGCATTACAGTAATTCTTTCCTGATAAGTCCTATCATAATGGAAGTGTTCAGTTTCATTGCGTCAATGGGGTAGATATCCTTTATGTAGCCTTTCCAGTATTTTTCCTTAAACACGTCGATTATATCCTCATCATTCTTGCCGCTTTTAAGACAGGAAAGGATAAGCTCCGCTGCCTCAACCGAGCATCTTCGTGCGTTTTTAAGAAAATAATCTGTCTGTTCCCTGTTTAATATTCCAAAATGCGGAGCTAAAAGCTGTTCTATCGGCAGAGCCGTTACCCTGTCTATCGACCTTAACGACATCTCATATCCCACGAGATATGAGGGGACGATGTTCGTAACACCGTCATACACGCCTATCGTTTCAGTAGAAAGCAGCAACGAATGTTCCTTACAATAAAAACCTACGGAGCATTTTGTGTGACCTGGGAGGTCAAGCACCTCAAAGGTCATATCTCCCGCTTTTATTATATCACCGTCATCACAGGAAATGTCTACCCTCAGCTTATCGCCGAGGAATTCATATTCCGTCACACCGCACTTTGCCGCAAATTTGTTGTCAAGGTCTTTCATAACAGCCTTTGCTCCCTCACGAGTGAATATACCGGCAGCATATCTTCCTGCAACGACCTTTGCTTGGGGATACTTTTCAAGAATATATGCACTTCCCAGTGCGTGATCATAGTGGGAATGTGTCAGAAATATGTAATCAAGCTTTCTTTCACAAAGTATCTTTCGGATATTTTCTGCCACATCATAGCCTGTAAAGCCAAATCCTGTGTCATACAGCACCGATGTTTTGCCGTCATCTATAAGAAATGCACTATCACCAGGCTGAGAGCGTACATCTGTTATCTTTATGTCTTTCATAGCTTTTCCTCTGTTCTGAAAATATAATGTACCAAATGCTTGACGTGATACTACCTAAGCTTTATAATAATATCAGATACATCTTTACCATTATACGACAATTATTTTGTTAAGTCAAGGCGGATAATACGATGACAATTACTATTTTGAATACAGAAGAACTCTCTTTTTCGGTTTACGAAAGCTATCTTCCGCTTGTGTCTGAGGAACAAAGGAAGAAAATAGAACAGTATAGCAAGGAGTGTGACAAGCTCAACTCACTTATGGCAGAACTTCTCGCCCGTGTGGAACTTTCAAAGAAACTGCACATCTCACCCCCAAAGCTGAATTTCTCGGTCGGGGAATACGGAAAGCCGTTTCTTTCTGATTATCCCGATGTGCATTTTTCCATTTCACATTCAACAGGTGCGGTTGCATTTGTATGCGACAATACCCCCATTGGTATTGACATTGAAGATATTGCAGGTAAAAAAAGCACAAAGGCAATACGTTTTTTTACAGAAAATGAACAGAACTATATCAATTCCGGCGACGATATAATAAAAACAATGCTTTTTGTATGGACAAGAAAAGAGGCATACCTTAAAATGCTCGGAAAGGGGCTTTCTGTACCTCTCAGCTGCTTTGATGTTCTTGACGGAAATTTAAAATGTAACATTATCACAAAGGAATTAGATAAACATATTATTTCAGTGTGCTGTGACAAAGAGCAAATTACTGATTTTTCCACAAAAACGACAAAAGCAAGTGATTTGTTGCTTTTTTTGAAAAATAATTATTGACGTAAAGTGCAAAATATGGTACAATACATTTGTGTATAACAAAACTGAAAATATTATAGGAGGCAGACATTATGAGCATTCTCGCAATAGCAGCAGGTATTGTGGGCGGTATTGCCGCTCTCGGTGCGGCAGGCTACACATACGGAGCTTATGCACTATACAAAAAGACTATTCCACGTCAGACAGAAAGTCGTGTAAGCCGTGATGAAGTAGGTGACGCCAAAAAGTGGGAAGGATATATCCAGTTTATCCACGAAAACAAGGATTTCCTCTCCGCTCGTGAAAGCGAACATCTGACATTAAAGTCCCGTGATGACCTTACACTTCACGCTGACCTGTACCCCGCCGACGGTGACACTGACACCATCGTGCTTATGTCCCACGGCTATACCAGTACAGGCTGGGACTCCTGCTCTACTATCGGTGCTTATTTCGTAAAAAAAGGCTACGACGCACTTATCGTTGACAATCGAGCTCACGGCAAGAGCGAGGGCGACTATGTAGGCTTTGGTATCCTTGACAGATACGACCTGCTGAAATGGATAGAATACATAAACGACCGATATGACGGTAAAAAGAAGATACTTCTTTATGGTGTTTCAATGGGCGGTGCTACTGTGCTTATGACCGCAGGATTTGATGACCTCCCAAATGTAAAAGCTATTATCGCTGACTGTGCTTATACCTCCCCCTATGAGGTGTTTGGTCACATTATGCAAAGAGATTACCATATGCCCAAAAAGCTGGTTATGGGTATCAACAGCAAGATAACCAGAAAAAAGGCAGGTTACGGCTTCAACGACTACTCTACACTTGACGCTGTAAGCAAAACAAATATCCCAATACTTTTTGTACACGGTGCGGAGGATACCTTTGTCCCTACCCGTATGAGCCACGAAAACTATGAGGCGTGTAATTCTCCCAAAGAGTTGCTTATAGTTGAAAACGCAGGCCACGCCGCAAGTTACTACGAAAGCCACGTGCTTTATGAAAAAAAGGTTGATGAATTTTTGGAAAAATACGTTAATTAAATTAACGGAAAGGATAATTATATGAAAGAGTTTGTAATCAACGGCACTGTGATGCAGTGCTATCCGCTTACAGCGGCACAGCGTATCCACAACTACACTATAAGATACTGCCCCTCTCAGGTGCTTTGTATTGGTACGGGTCTGTACTTTCAGGCAGGAGTTGACTTTAATGTCCTGAAAGAAGCTATCAAGGAGGCTATCCACCGCTTTGACAGTATGCGTCTGCGTTTCATTCAGGATGAGGACGGTACAGTTTATCAGTATGTCGTACCCTTTGATGACCGTGATATCCCGCTTGTAGACTTCTCTTACTGGAAGGACGAGGACGCTCACCGTGAGATGGAAAAGTGGACAGAAGAGCCTTTCGAAAGATATAACTCTCCGATGAACAAGATAGTTATGATTCAGCTGCCCAACGGCTACAACGGTGTTTATCTCAAAGTAGACCATATGACTATGGATTCAAGCTCCCTTATTGCATTTGACCGTGATGTATTACAGATATACTGTGCAAAAATGTTCGGCACAGAAATGCCTAAGGCAGGAATGTCTTACATTAAGCAGCTTGAAAAAGACCTTGCATACGAGGACGGCTCTGCCGCTGCAAAGAAAGACAGAGAGTTCTGGATGGAGGAACTTAAACGTGACGAGCCTATGTATACCGACTTCACAGGTATGGGCAGACTTCTCACACAACGCAGAGAAAACAATAACCCCAACCAGCGTAGTGCAATGGTTGTTTCTAAATCCGTACAGGCAGGTATTTCTGTTTACCACCTTGAAAAAGAGCCTTCCGAAAGACTTATGCAGTTCTGTCAGGATAACAATATCCCTATGGTTTGTCTGCTGCTTATGGGTCTTAGAACAGTTCTTTCCAAGTTCAACGACAACGAAAAGGACGTTTCTGTAAAGAGCTGTATCGCAAGACGTGGTACTCTGCTTGAAAAGAATTCGGGCGGTACAAGAATTCACTTCTTCCCTCTCCGTACTATCATCGAGCCTGAAATGACATTTATAGACGCACTGAAATATATCCAGGCTGAGCAGAACAGACTTTTCCGTCACGCAAACTACGACCCTATCGCTCTTACAATGGAGCGTGGCAAGTACTGGAAGCTCCAGCCCGGTGCAAGTTATGAATGTATGAGCCTTACATATCAGCCTCTTACATTAAAGGCACAGAACGCAAGTTCAGATATTCCCGATATCAATTACAGAAGCGAATGGTACTCAAACGGTGTTGCCGGTCAGCCCCTTTACCTCACTGTAATGCACCGTATGGAGGACGGCGGTCTTAACTTTAACTTTGAATACCGCTATGACGTCGTTTCCGAACACGAAATGGAATATCTTTACTACTATCTCTGCCGTGTACTGTTCAGAGGCATTGAGGATAAGGACAGAACTGTCGGCGAAATTCTTGATATGATCTGATAGAGGTTTCTATCTGAATATACACTTTAATTTAACGGAGGAAAAAAATATGTTAGACCAGTTTAAGGAAATGATCTGTAATTATGTTGATGTTGACGCAGATTCTATCACTGAGGAATCCAGATTTATTGAAGATCTCGGTTTCAATTCATACGATTTTATGAGCCTTCTCGGAGAGGTAGAGGACACATTCGAAGTACAGGTTGACGAAAGCGAAGTTCTTAAACTCCGTACAATAGGCGATGCTATCAAGTATTTCGAAACATTGAAGTAAGAGAGGTGTTATATGGACAAGACATCTATCAAAACATTACAGGACTTAGTAAAACACGCTGCTGAGAGTTTTGGTGCTAACGCTTTTATCAAGGAAAAGGACGGCAAGGATATTGCTGAGACCTCCTTTGAGAAATTCTTCGAGAACAGCAAACGTGTATCCACTTACCTTAATGAGGTTCTTAACGGAGAAAAGGTACACGCTTCAATAATCGGTCTTACCTGCTCGCAGTACCTTACAGCATACTTCGGCACTGTTATGAACGGAAATGTTACAGTTCCTCTTGACGCACAGCTTTCTGCTGAGGATATCATAGACCTCGTTGACAGAGCAGATGTAAATGTATTCTTCTTTGATAAGCGTTATGAGCCTATGCTACCTGCTATCAAGGCAAACTGTTCCAAGATAAAGGCATACGTTTCCTTACAGCCCACAGAAAGTGCAGACACAAATATCTCCGAGATACTTGAAAAGTACGCTCCCGCTGAGCTTAAAGCGTTCTCCAATGAGGAACTTGCTTCTATTGTGTACACATCAGGTACAACAGGCAAATCCAAGGGTGTTATGCTTACCCACGCAAACTTTATCGACAATACTATGTGTCAGGATAATGAGAGTACCCCTGAGGACTCGCTGCTCAGCGTTCTTCCTATCCACCACTGCTACTGCTTCTCCTGTGATATCCTTCTTTCGCTGAGATACGGCACAACCGTATGTGTCAACGACTCTATGATGAGAATTGCACAGAACTTAAAGCTGTTCCAGCCTACATTTATCCTGCTCGTTCCTATGATAGCTGAAACTATCTACAAGCAGATAATGGCTGCCGCAAAGGCAAAGGAGCTTCCTCCAAAGGTTATCGCACAGGCATTCTTTGGCGGCAAGATAAAGGGAATTTACAGCGGCGGTGCATACCTTGCTCCCGAGCTTGTAAACGGATATCTTGATATGGGTATCCCGATAGCACAGGGCTACGGTATGACAGAGTGTTCTCCACGTATCGCTACTGCTATGTTTAATGACATAAGTACAGCAGGCGACGTTGGTAAGATCGTAAACGGCTGTACAGTTAAGATAGTTGACGGTGAGATAACCATAAAGAGCGGCTCTGTAATGAAAGGCTACTATCAGATGCCCGAGGCTACCGCAGAGGCTCTTGACAATGACGGTTGGCTGCATACAGGCGACCTCGGATATGTGGACGAAACCACAAACCGCCTGTTCATCACAGGACGCAAGAAGAACCTTATCATTCTCAGCAACGGCGAGAATGTTTCCCCTGAGGAACTTGAAAATAAGTTCGCTATGATCGATCTTATCAAGGAACTGCTTGTATATGCCGAAGACGGCGTTATCACCGCAGAGATACTCCCCAATACAGATATCTGTCCCGATATTGAAGAAGCGGTAAAGCAACTGCACAACATTATCGACGATATCAACAAAACTCTTCCCTCTGCAAAGAATATCCACAGACTGCGTGTTCGTGACACCGAGTTTGACAAGACAACTTCTAAGAAGATCAGAAGGAATCAGACCACAAAGGGCGAAATAAAGTAAAAATATCCCGTCGGTACACTAACCGACGGGATTTCTTCTATTTATCGGGATATCCAAGGGGTTTAAGGTACTTTTCTGCCCATTTTCCGAGATTGTTGGTATAAACCGACAGATATTCTCCAAAGGTGATATTACAGTTATAGCCAAGCACCTCCATATCGGTAACGCCTACCAGTACCATTATCTTCATTTCGGTCATACCGTTGCTGAGATAAAAGCTTTTTCTTCGTTGACGCTCAGGCAGATTATCAGCCTCGGCATATACGCTTTCTATTTCAAGGAAAAAGCGTCTGTCACTGTACTTCTTCTGTAAAAGTCGTAGTGCCTTGCTGCCTACTCCCTGTCCCCTCTTTTCTTCTGCAACGGCAAAATAATCAAGCAAAACAAGGTCGCTGTGATTCATAGTTGCGGCAAAGCCTGCGAAGTCTCCCCCGTCATCAATGACCCATATATCCGCTGTACATTTTTTATGCATACCCTTTATCAGCCAAAGAGGTTTACGCTCATATTTCGGAAATGCTGTCTTATAAAGCTCACGTAAGCATTTCCATTGTTCTTTATCCGATATTTTTTTTAGTTCCATAATACACCTCACCATTATATTGTACATCATCAGCACAGAAAATGCAACAGCTTTTCTCAAATAAAAAACCGTGCATAAAGGCACGGTTTTTCAGTATATATCACTTTACTTCAAGACTGCTGAATGCGTTATCTACAATATCCTTTTCAGGTGACTTTGTAAACAGGCTGATGACAGGTACTTCAATAAGGGAAACAACCATTGCAAACGCACCTGCATTGATAGGTGAAAGTACATTTATAGGCAGATTCATATCGATCACTGCCTGCTTTATTCCTGCGAAAGCCTCAATACCAAATCCGAACAGGAACATATGTACAACAGTTATGCCGATGCCTGTGCAGAAACTTGCAATGACCGCTGCCTTAGAGGTCTTTTTATTGAACAGACCATACATAAAAGGACCGAGGAAGCTGCCCGAAAGTGCTCCCCAGGAGTAGGACATTAGCGTAGAGATAGAGGCGTTCTTATTACAAGCAATAACAACGGAAATAAGGAGGAAAACCGCAATGAGTATTCTCATAACAAGCATTTGTTTTTTGTCGTGGAAGTTCTTTACCCTTGGCTTGATAAGGTCGTTTGTGAGTGTAGAGCTTGATGTAAGCACCAGTGAGGACAATGTGGAAAGCGAAGCTGAAAGCACAAGCACCACAACAAGACCGATAAGGATATCGGGAAGTGCGGTATCGAGCAGTGCGGGAACCATAGTATCGTACTCAGGTTTGCCGCCTGTAACATTGATAAGGGTCTTTGTGGTATCTGCGGGGTCGGTAGTTGTATAAAGTCTTACAAAGCCGCCCATAAAGTACGAACCACCCGCAACAACAAGTGCAAATATCGTGGAAATCACAGCACCCTTTGTTATAGCCTTTTCACTCTTGATAGCGTAGAACTTCTGTACCATCTGAGGAAGTCCCCAAGTACCTATCGAAGTGAGCAGTACAACACCGAACAGGTTTACAGGGTCTGGGCCGAAGAGAGTATTAAGACCCTGCTGTGCCTCAACCTCGCCAAGCTGTTGTAGTGCAGAAGAAAAACCGCCCTTTCCGTTAAGTGTACAGATAACGACAGCAGATATGCCCATCAGCATTATCATACCCTGGAAAAAGTCGTTGAGTGCAGTTGCGGCGTAACCGCCAAGTATTACATATACCGCTGATATTACCGCCATAGCTATAATAATGATAACATATCCGTTTTCACCGAGGTCAAAGACCATACCGAAAAGCCTTGAAAGGCCGTTATAAACAGAGGCTGTGTACGGAATAAGGAATATGAACACTATCGCCGCAGCAAAAATTTTAAGGCTCTTAGAACCAAAACGAAGCTCAAAATACTCGGGCATTGTCCTTGCTCCGAGGTGATTTGTCATAAGCCTTGTTCTTTTTCCAAGAATAAACCACGGAAGCAGACTTCCAAGGATAGCATTACCTACGCCTATCCAGGTAGCCGAAACACCGTAGCTCCAACCAAACTGTCCTGCGTAACCGATAAATACTACCGCCGAAAAATATGTAGTGCCGTAGGAAAAAGCGGTAAGCCATGAGCCTACATTTCTTCCGCCCAGCATAAAATCGTCCGTGGACTTAGTTTTTCTTGACGTGTAGATACCTATACCTATCATCACGGCAATGTACACGCCCAAAATAACAAACGTTGCAACTTGTGATCCCATATAATTCTCCATTCCCTGTTTTTTGCTACAAAGCGTAAAAACTGTAAAGCTAAACAGCTTTAAATCATTAAAGTTTACAAACTTGATATATATTTTACCATAATTTTTTAATAATGTCAATAGAGTTTCACGTTTTTAATACATATTCAGCGAAAAACCTCCTATGAAAGACCATAGGAGGTATGATTTTATTCTTCCATCTGCTTTCCGAAATACATCGCCGCCGCCTGTACAAGTGCGGTCTGCTCCCCTGTTGCAAACTCATTATTATCTGCCGAGAGCATAATAACTGCACCGTTTACATCGCCCTGTGAAAGAATAGGGGCACACGCAATAGCGTAACGGTCGATACCCTCGATAGGGTTGAGCCGCTTGTCCTCACGGCTTTTGTAAAAATGAGTCTTACGCTGTTCAATAAGGTCTTCAAGCGAACCTGATACCCTGCGTTCAATGACCTCTTTCTTTGACATTCCGGATACAGCAATAACGTGATCACGGTCACAGATGACAGCGGGACAGCCGCCTATCTTAGACAGCACATCTGCGTACTGTGACGCTGTACCCGATATCTCTCCTACGGGAGAATACTTTCGGAAAATCACCTCTCCGTCGGGACTGGTGTAGATTTCAAGCGGGTCGCCCTCACATAACACATTGACACGGTAGACCTTAGGCTTCCAGTTCCTCACTTTCTGAGTAACTGTTTGTACGATATCAGCCGTGCCTTGATTAAAATTTGCGGTTAGCCCCTTTTCTGCATCAAGCCTCAACAGAGCGTCGATATTAGCTTTCAGTTGCACTTCAACTCTATCCTCATACACGATGACCTTGTCGATTATAACTTCGAGGTCGGTTCGCGTCAGCTTGTCCTTTTCGATTATGTCGTTGAAGATGTCAATAGCTGTTTTAGCGGTACGATTGACCCTTACAACTGCACTTTGTTTGGTTACCGTAAGATCTATCTGCGATTCAAGAGAATCCACCTGATTTGCAAGTTCATCCAACATCTCACCGTATGTTTCCTCATACAATGCTTCGTTTTCGGGATTTCTTGCAATCTCTCTAACCTTCTGTCGCATAAGCAGTTTCATCTCAGATTTAGTATCCTCAATACGCTGACGCAGTATCTCCACAGTTGTCTTTGTCTGACCAGTTTCTATCTTTTCCTCACGGAGTGCCGCATCTAACCGCTTTATCATCTCCTGTGAATTATCACGAACCATACGCACATATTCTTTAAGTGCATAATCCAATGTTTCACACTTAATAAAGTGAGATGTACAACCGGATAAACCTCTTTTATGATAAGTGCCACATGTATATGCCGGATCACGTTTTGGATTACTTATAGAGAACATAGGACTTCCACAGTCGCCGCAGAAGATAAATCCAGAATACACATTGTCGTACTTCTTCACTCCCCTGTAATGTCCCGCACTCCTGTTGCCAAGCTGCTGCTGTACAGCGGCGAAAAGGCGGTATTCAACGATAGGCTCGTGATGGTTTTCAAATACGATATGCTCACTTTCATCGGTCTTACGGTCAGCACCGTTTATCTTATTTCTTTTGTACTTGGCTTGACGAAATGTGCCGATATAAAAATCATTCCGAAGTATCTCTGAAATAGATACAATGCTCCATTCCTGCTTTACTGGTTTTTTACTGCATTCCTCACCCTGCTCTATTTTACGATTTCGTTCCATCATACGTGGAGTGGGAATATGTTTATCAGTAAGATAATTTGCTATCTTACGGTATCCCATCCCCTCTGAGTACAGCTCGAATATTTTTCGTACTATCTCGGCAGCTTCCTCGTCAACCTCAATGTTAAGCTTTTTTCCGCCTGTCAGTTTGTATCCGAACGGAACAGCACAGAGCCATTTTCCTTCTTTCTGACGATTTTCTATTACACTCTTTACCTTTTTACTTGCATCGGTGACAGGCATCTCATTTACAAGAAATCGAAACTGAATAGACATCCAATCATCGTGTGTAGGGTAGTCTATCGCATCACCTATCGCTATGATACGAACACCATTATCACGCAAATCTTCAAGTTCCACAAGTCCCTTACTGTTTCTTCGTGAAAAACGGCTGAAATCCTTTACAATAAGTATATTATGCTCACCGCTCATCAGCTTTTTTCGCATACGCTGATAACCTTCACGCTGATCAAATGTATATCCCGAGCGATCTCTGTCCTCATAAAACGTCAGATTAGCATCAGGGAACCGAGTCTTTACAAATTCTGATATAATGGCTTTCTGGTGTTCGATAGAGGTATTATCTCTATCAAGTTCCATATCAACCGAAATACGACAATAACCTGCTATATTCAGACTGGTCTTATTTTCCAATGTCAAACATTCCTTTCAATATTTTTCTATTAACATTGTACCACATATCTCCCAATAAATCAAGAGAAATTATATGCGATAATAACCAACTGATATATTTAAGCACATTCATACCGCCTCTTTAGACTGCTTGTACTCTTCCGAGGCCTCTTCCATAGCCTTTTTCATTCTATTCTTTAATAAAAGGGTCAAAGTCGGTTCAAACAAATCTTCATTGCCAGACTTCATTATTATTATACGGTATTTCTTACTCCTATAATTATCAAGCAGATCTTTAATCTCATCGGAAATAGGTGTATCTGTTTCTGCTGTCGACTTCCACAGCAAAACTATCTTCTTACTCTCATTTACATCAATTTTCACGTTGACACCTTCCTTTCATTATGTATTTAGAACATTACCATTTCTGACTTCTAATCACTTTTTGCCAAAAACAAATACACCCGTGGCATATCCATATTATTATTGATCATCCGAACACGATAATACGGATATTATATCCACAATTCCAAAAAGTAATCTGATAAAAGCTTTTCAATATTTCGACTTTTCTTATCAGCACTTTAATACTTTTTCCTTAAAATCAAAAAATCCGCAGTCATCTGAATGCAGAACGATCGCATTTAGATAACAGCGGAAAAAATAGTATACAGCAATATATTCTATTACTACTATAAAATATACAGCTACTCTGTTATTATAAAAATGTAATTAAGT
>JAZUSC010000054.1:0-16397 GCA_045606505.1 Oscillospiraceae bacterium | reverse complement strand
TGCATAAGGAGATCTCAGGATATCTGAATACACAGGAGTGAGTAAAATGGCACAGATGACACCCGAGCGTGCTGTTGACAATGCGATAGCTTCCACAAAGATGGAGGGTTTTAAAATCTCAGACGAGCAGCGTTCGCTGATGCTGAAAGTAGTGCGTGGCGAAATGACGCTTGATGAGGCATTGAAGATAATCAACAGTGATGAATAAGGTTCGGTAATATGGGATATAAACTAGGTACAATGCAGGAGGACTGCTATCCTGACACGAATGTTCTGATAAATAAACTGGGGATAACAGATGCGGAAGCTCTGGAAAAGAACGAGTCGATGATAACAGCTATAAAGGCGGCACAGCTTATTATGCAGCCGCTAAAATGCGATTTCAGCTTCGATGACTACAAGGCACTGCACAGCTATCTGTTTTTTGGCCTGTACGAATGGGCAGGCACTGTCAGGAAGATAGATATGTCAAAGATGACTACACGCTTCACCGCCTGCGACAGGATCGAGGAGCAGGGGCAGCGTATCTTCTCCCGTCTGCGTTCGATGGATTATTTCAGAGGTCTTGCCAGGTCGGAGCTTGTGGCGGAGGTAGCTGACCTTTATCATACGCTGAATCTTCTGCACCCATTCCGAGAGGGCAACGGACGAACTCAGCGTGTGTTCTTCACCCAGCTGATACGGGCGGCAGGCTATGATATAGACTATTCCGAGCTGAACTCTGAGCTGTTGATGATAGGCAGTATTCAGGCGGCAAGCGGCGTAATGGATAATCTTGTGGCGTTTTTTGATGAGAATATAAAGTAACATCGGCGGAGTGCATTCTCCGCCGATGTTTGCTATTCACTTACATATCTCGTCGATCCAGTTGAAAAGCTCCTCGAGGTCGTAATCGCCGCTGTGAGGAACTCCCCATGGGAGGAAGTAATCAACGTTCTTTCCCTCGGCAATAAGGCACTGCGCAAGCATTGCGGATATCGCAAAGGAGGTGTCCCTGTCTGCCGCACCGTTGCGGATACGCCAGTGCTTTGTACAGCCCTCGTTTGCGGTGAAATTCATCGCATTCATCAGAGCTACCACTTCGCTCGGAGCGGTAGAACTAGCACTGCCGTCAGCTTTCGCACCAAATTCGGTAAAGTGCTTTTTGTCCGTTATCTCATCGCCGAAAAGCTGGTTTTCGGGCGTGTACATATCGGGGTTGTCAAAGGCGCAGGGCGCTTTCATTCGGGTGATGAAGCCGCAGTATTTCGGGAAGTCAATAGTGCCTGCCGCAAGGTCGATTCCGCTCTCTGTTGGAATATCAACGCCCTCGGAATGTGCCTTTTCGGCGGAGGAGATTATCAGCCTTTCAATGTAGTTCAGGAAACTGCCGCAGCCGCTCTCGTTAAGGCTAAGACCGTTCGGAGAAATGCTGTTAAGATATTCGGGGAACTGTGCTTTCAGCTCTGCGGAGAGCCTCATCTGCTCCTCGCTGAGTACGGTGTGCATAGGAGTTGGCTTCCAGGTGTCGCCGAATTGCTCCCATTTCTCCCAGTGCTGTTCTGACAGATGACCGTACTGCCATTCGTAGGCGGCGTCAGCGTGCTCAAGGTTGGTGATGGGGCAGTAGCAGGAGGCGGCAAAAATGCGGTCGCTTGTTTCTTCCGCACCAAGCTTCTCAAGGTAAGGTAGATACAGCGGCGAATCTCCCGAAGCCGCCAGCAGTGCAGACATCGCACCGCCTGCGCTGGTGCCGTTGGAGATTATCCTGTTCACATTGCCGCATATCTTGTCCGAAATGCTCCTTACAAAACGCACCGCTGCTTTCAGGTCAACGATGCAGGCAGGAGCTTTGCCTGTGTATCTTTCGCCGTCAGAGGTAGTCCGTCCTCTTGCACCTGCGGAGATAACGACATAACCCCTTGCAAGTGCCGCAGCCTCGGTGTTGAACCTGCCGTCCTCACGCACACAGGGCGAGCAGGGTCTTGCTTCCATATAACCGCCTATGCCGTTCGGGAAGAATATCGGCGCGGTCGTGGCTGTGTAGCCGTTTATCGCTCCGCCATCGATGTAGTCCTGCGGAATGAAGATGTTCAGCACCTGCTGTTCGGGCGAAACAGGGTCCTTCACATACGGGATATTTCTGTACGCACGGAAAACTATGTTCAGCTTGCTGTTTTCAAGCTTTTCGGTTGTGTAGTTGTTGATGTCAAAAGTCATTGTAATGCGCCTCCTTATGAATATGGTAATACAAAGTGGGATTAAATGTCAAGGGTATGGGAGGAGTTTCTGTTGCATAAGCAAGAAAAATATGGTACAATAATTCTGTAAATACTATTTCAAGGAGATGGGCACTATGTGGAAAAGTGTATATATCAGCGGTGCTACCGGCAGCGAGAACGGGATAATACTTGCAGATGAGGAATACAAGGGTTCGTGCAGAGTAACTCTGGAGAAGTGCCCGAAATATTACGCTATAACCTGTGGTGTGTATGGAGCTATGGTACATACTGTTTTCTGCGGTGAAGCGGATTACTCGGATAAGTATACAGCAATAAAGAAAGAACTGCAGGAGTTCATAGATAAGGATACTACCGAACAGGAAGAGCTTGAATTCTATGATAGATTTACTTCAAAATATTTCTGAATGAGTACACCAGAAAGGACACCACCATGAAAATAACTCCCGAAATGATACGCCCCGAGCTTCGTCTGATGGGCGGCGTGATACGCAAGGTAATGCCCGTATTCGACGAGAAAGGTCTGCGTTCCGCAAACAGGATGCACCGCCTTTTCAGCGAGGGCAAGAGCTTTTCCCTCAAAGTGAACTGCGAGCAGGTGTGGCTCGACCGACCTGACGGCTCGAAGCTGCGTGTCTGCGTTTATACAGGCAGAAAGAAAAATAGTTCCTGCGTTGGTCTGCTGTGGATGCACGGCGGCGGCTACGGACTGGGTCTGCCCGAGCAGGACATCCGTTTTGTGGAGAATTTTATTGCCGCCGCAGATTGCGTGGTGGTTGCTCCTGATTACAGAAAATCCGTTGATGCACCATATCCTGCGGCGTTAGATGATTGCTATAAGGCTTTGCTATGGATGAGAGATAACTGCGACAGGTACAATATCCGCCGGAATCAGCTTTTTGTGGGCGGTGACAGTGCAGGTGGTGGACTTGCAGCGGCAGTCAGCCTTTACGCAAGGGACAGGGGCGAGGTGTCCATCGCATTCCAGATGCCGCTGTACCCGATGATAGACGACCGCATGATCACCGAATCCTCACAGGACAACGACGCTCCCGTCTGGAACAGCAAGTCGAACGAGCTTAGCTGGAAGCTGTATCTGGGCGAGCTTTACGGCAGCGACAGTGTTCCGATTTACGCCGCTCCCGCAAGGGCAGAGGACCTTTCCGACCTGCCGCCGACGCTCACATTCGTTGGCGGAGTAGAGCCGTTCCGTGACGAAACGATAGAGTTCGTGAAGAAGCTAAAGTCAAGCGGCGTGAGGGTGGCGTTCAGGCTGTACAAGGGCTGCTATCATGCGTTTGACATCATGTGCCCGAATTCAAAGGTAGGCAAGGCGGCAACGGGATTTCTGCTGAAAGGCTTCCGCTATGCGGTGAGGAATTTTACTAAGGAGCAGCCTAAAAATAATGATTGAAAAGGGGTATAAATATGACACATACACAAAAAGCTGAACAGTATTTCAGCGACAAATTCCACTGTTCGCAGGCGGTGCTTACGGCATTCGCAGACGAGTTAGGCATAACCGAAGAACAGGCACTGAAGCTTGGAGCTTGTTTCGGTAGCGGAATGAGAAAAGGTGAGGTCTGTGGTGCTTGTACGGGTGCACTGATGGTGTTGGGACTGAAATACGGTCACTGCGTAAAGGGTGATACCGAGAGTAAGCAGCGTGCCGATCTCGTGAACGACCGCTTCCTCGATGAGTTTGCAAAGCACAACGGTTCGTATATCTGTAACGACCTTCTTAGCTGCGATGTCCGCACGATGGAGGGCATGAATTATGCCCGCGAAAACCGCCTGTTCACCGAGTTCTGCCCGAAGATGGTGAAGTCTGCTGTTGAGGTCGTGGAGGACATCATAAAGGAGATGGAGAAATGAGCCTTGTGCTGAAAAAGCTCTCGCCTGAGGACGGAGAGGATATCTACGCAATGCTGCAGGAGATACCTGCGGACGAAAACGGGCTTATTAACCCTGCCAATGGCAAGACCTATGAAGAATACAAGGCGTGGCTTGAAAGAGCCTACGCAAATTCGCTTCTGACAGATATCGTGGACGGCTGGAAAGTGCCTGAAACTATCTTCTGGCTGTACGAGGAAGGCAAGCCTGTCGGTTTCGGAAAGCTGCGGCATTTCCTGACGGACGCTCTGCGTGAGTCAGGCGGCAACATCGGCTATGCTGTCGCTCCTGCGGCAAGGGGCAGAGGCTTGGGCAAGTCGCTTGTGGCAGGTCTTATCGTGGAGGGCAGGAAGCTCGGCATTGAGAGCCTGCTGTTCACTGTCAAAAATCACAATACTCCGTCCATAAGGGCGGCGGTGGCGAATGGCGGAGTGATAGAAAAGGTCACGGACGAGCGCCATTACATAACTATCGTACTGTAATATCACAAAGGAGTTGGAGAAATGAGCCTTATAAAAGGACTTCACCACATATCAATGAAGACCTGCAACGACGAGGAATACCGCCGTGCAAGGAGCTTTTATGTCGAACTGCTGGGACTTTGCATAGTCAAGGAGTGCGAGGCTTGCCTGCTGCTTGATACGGGCAGCGGAATAGTGGAAATTTTTCGCAACGGAGTTGAGCCGCTCGGACAGGGCGTTATAAGGCATTTTGCATTTGCGGTGGACGATGTAGCCGCTTGTGCTGATTTAGTGGAACAGGCAGGCTATGAGGTGTTTGTTCAGCCGAAATCGGTGAATATCGGCGGTGATGAGAGCTTTCCTGCGGAGGTGGCTTTCTGTAAAGGTCCACTGGGCGAGGATATAGAGTTTTTCTGTCAGAAATGGGGCGTTAAGGAATGACAGCGGATATAATCAAGCTGCTGAATGCTCACTACACCCTCACAGCGGAGAATATCACGCACGCACAGGGCGGTGCTGGCTCTGATACATTTTTTGCGGAGTGCAGCGAAGGCAGCTTCGTTGTGAAGTTCCCTGCGGCGAGCGAGATGAACTCCCCCGAAAACGAGCCGAGGCTGTGCGAGCTTCTCCTCAGAAACGGCATAAGCGTGTGCAGATTTCTGCGGAATACGGACGGCGAGTACATCACGCAGAGCGAGTACGGAATTTTCACCGTGCAGGAGCGTATCAGCGGCAGGGAATACGAATGGAACACCGCCCCTGACTGGCTGCTTACGGACAGTGCGAGAACGCTCGGAAAAATCCATGCGGCACTCAAAGGCTATGAGGGACTTCCTGTGGGCATAGGCGAGGACTTTTTCCGTTATATGACGCCCGAAAATGCACTGCGTTCCTACGAAAATTCGCTGAAAATTGCAGAGCAGAAAGGCGATACTGACATCGCCGCCGACCTGCGTTACAGAATAGCACTGATGGGGCGTTTCCCGAGGTATGAGTTCGATCTTGCAAGGCTGACGCGGACGGCTACCCACGGCGATTATTTCATCAGTCAGCTTATCTGCGGCGAGGACAGGATAAACGCCGTCATCGATTGGACGACCGCCTGTGTTCACCCTGCGGTGTGGGAGCTGATGCGCTCCTATGTGTATGCCGCTCCCGAATGTGCGGAGGGCAGGATAGATGTCGGCAGGCTCACGCAGTATTTCAGGGATTACTGCGGATATTCGTCGCTCTCCGAATATGATCTGAAAATGGCTATGCCGCTGTTTTTTTATCAGATAGTGGTGTGCGATTACTACGGGCAATACTACGGTTCAAACGCTGCCAACAGGGAGCTTTTCCTGCGGCAGGCGAGGTTGTCCACAAGGCTCATGCGGTGGTTTGAGGAGCATAGCGATGTGGCAATAGAGGTGTAAAATGATATCGGCGGAGTGAATATCTCCGCCGATTCTTATGTTTTTTATCCGGTTGGTATTTAATTGTGCTGAAAACGGGATATATAGTGTGGTATACTTGATATTGAAGAATTATAACCTCTGAAAGGAGCAGCTATGATATCACTTTCCTCATTTTCATTTCCCGACGATGGTGATGAGTATGGTTTTTACTGCCGCAATGAAACACCATTGCATTCAACATATTATCCGTTTGGAATACTCCGCAAGTATGACGGACTTAAGCTGGACTTTGCACCACTGACGATACTATATGGTGGCAACGGCTCTGGCAAGACCACCATTCTGAATATAATTGCTGAGAAGATAGGTGCACAGCGCACGGCGACCTACAATCGCTCCTCTTTTTATGAGGACTACCTTGAGCTGTGCAGCTATGAGCTTGACAGCACTCTGCCCGAGGAACGCAGGATAATCACCAGTGACGATGTTTTTGACTATATGCTTGACCTACGTGCCCTGAACAAGGGTATCGACAACAAGCGTGATGAGCTTATCGGACAGTATATGGATGCGAAATACAATGGTGGTGATATAGTTGCGTTGGATAAGGCAGATCCGCTGCATTTGAATTATGATGTAAAACGGCTTACAAGATCAAAATTTGTGAAGAAGTACCTCGGGGCAAATATCCGTGAGCATTCCAACGGCGAGACCGCCATCAAGTATTTCTACGATAATCTTCAGGAGAACGGATTGTATCTTCTGGACGAGCCTGAAAACAGCCTTTCTCCTAAGCGACAGCAGGAGCTTGCCGAGGTGCTTTATGAACACGTCTGTTATCTTGGATGTCAAATGGTGATATCCACACATTCGCCTTTTATGTTGGCTATTGAAGGGGCATTGATATATGACCTCGATGACAAGGCACAGGTCAAGGAATGGACAGAGCTTTCGGGAGTACGTGCGTATTATGATTTCTTTAAATCACACCAGAAGGAATTCGAAACCCTGGCCCCTTGATTCGTAGAAATCCAACTTACAAAACGGCCCTGTTATAATGATGAAAAATCACATAACAGAGCCGTTTTGTTGTGATCGCTATATTAAAAATCGTATGTAAAAATGGGTCAGAAAACTCAGATGTGACCATAGTGGTGATTCTTGTTGTTTTCTATCATATTTTAATTCTAGAAACAGCAGATAGTCGGGCAAGATTATTATAGCATACAATTCAGTAGGGGATTGTACTTGTGAAAAAAAAACAATAAATTTAATATCGATGTTTGTGAATTGTTGAATATTACTAAAAATTGAAATCAATCTCTATATTTTAAAAAAAACAGTTGACTTTTGCAATATAAAGTGATAAAATCAAAAGCGAAAAAATTTATCGCTTTAAAGCTGTTATGCTGTATAGTGGTAATGCATTTGAATGAAAGAAGGAATTGATTTATGAAGATCAAAAGAATCATAGCAGCTATAACAGCTGCCGCAATGTTAAGCGTAGGTGTTACAGGATGTTCCGGTGACAGTGGAAAACTGAAGATCGGCATTTCCAAGATGATGACCCACGATGCAATGGACAGAGCAGAGGAGGGTTTTAAGAAGGCACTGCTTGACAAGGGCTATGACGAGACAAAGGTTGAGATTGATGCTCAGAACGGTCAGGGCGAAACAGCAAACCTCAACACAATCGCTACTCAGTTCGTAGGCGACAATGTGGATCTTATTTTTGCAATCGCAACACCTGCTGCACAAGCTGCTCAGGGTCAGACAACAGAGATACCGATCATCGGTACAGCTATCACAGACTTCGCAGTTGCAGGTCTTGTAAATTCCAACGATAACCCCGGTACAAACGTTTCCGGTACAACAGATATGAACCCCGTTGAGGAACAGATCGATCTTATGATGAAACTCGCTCCCGATACAAAGGTAGTAGGTTTCCTGTACAACTCTTCCGAGGACAATTCCGTTCTTCAGACAGATATTGCTAAGAAATATGTTGAGACCCTCGGCCTTACTTGGACAGAAAAGACTGTTTCCAACACAAACGAGGTACAGCAGGCTACAACTTCCATTGTAAATGAGTGTGACGCTATCTACATTCCCACAGACAATATCTTCGCTTCTTCTATGACAACAGTTTATGAGGTTTGTGTTGAAGCAAAGAAACCCGTTATTTGCGGTGAAAGCGGTATGGTAATGTCAGGTGGACTTGCAACTCTTGGTCTTGATTACTACAACCTCGGTTACCAGGCTGGTCTGATGGCTGTAAGAGTACTTGAAGGAGAGGATATCTCCAAGATGCCTATTGAGGGCGCATCTGAATTTGTATATTGTATCAACGGCGATTTCGCAGAAGCAATCGGTATGACTATTCCAGAGGATATGCAGCAGTATGTTCAGAAACCTGCGGCCGCAGAATAACAACAAATATCAATAACTGTACGGAGCGGTATTGCATATCGCTCCTACATCTTTTGAAAGGAAAATATTATGGTAAACATCATTATCGGTGCTATTGCTCTGGGACTTCTGTGGGGAATAATGACGCTTGGTGTACATCTCAGCTATCGTATCCTTGATGTTGCTGACCTGTCGGTTGAGGGTACTATCACAACAGGCGGTGCGACAGCGGCAGTACTTATATCTAACGGTGTAAATGCTTGGCTTGCTTGTATTGTTGCACTTTTTGTGGGACTAATAGGCGGTCTTGTGACAGCACTGTTACATACCAAATTAAAGATACCCGCACTTCTTGCAGGTATACTAACTATGACAGCTTGTTACTCTATCAACCTTCGTATTATGGGCAAGGCGAATATCCCTCTGCCTACGACAGGCTCAAATAAGGTTGAAACGGTATTTACACCCGTACACGACCTGATGAAGAAGCTGGTAGGAGAGTACGATGAAAACAGCTCTATGGCGTGGCTGCTGGATATTTTGGTGAGCAAGAATTTTTCTGCAATGCTTGTTGGAATAGTTGTTGTGATTGTACTTTCCGTTATTATGTATTGGTTCTTTGGTACAGAGCTTGGCTGTGCTATCAGGGCAACAGGTAACAATCAACAGATGGTACGTGCACAGGGTATCAGTACAACGTTTATGATTATCATCTGCCTTATGCTGTCAAACGGACTTGTAGCATTTTCGGGTGCTCTTATTGCACAGTATCAGGCTTACGCGGATATTCAGATGGGTATCGGCTCTATCGTTATCGGACTTGCTTCACTCATCATCGGTGAGGTGCTGATTGGCACAAAGACCTTCAAGCGTAATCTTGTGGCACTTGCTGTCGGAGCGGTTGTTTACAGAATAATTATTGCACTGGTTATGGCGGCAGGTATGGCTGCAAACGACCTTAAACTGTTTACAGCTATTACAGTAACATTCTGTCTGTCACTTCCTCTTATAAAGAACGGTATCAACAAGCTTATCAGAAAACGTAACGGCGAGCCTGCAACTTCTGTTGCTCATATTGGCGAGGAGGAGTGATACTATGCTTAAGATGATGAATATCCACAAGACTTTCAATGCAGGAACAGTAAACGAAAAGAAGGCACTCAACGGTCTTAATCTCACGCTTGAAAAGGGTGATTTCGTTGCGATAATCGGCGGTAATGGTGCAGGAAAATCTACTATGCTCAATGCACTTTCGGGCGTTTGGCCCGTAGACAGCGGAAAGATAATTATCGACGGAGTTGATGTTACCGCAAAAAGTGAGCATAGACGAGCACCCTATCTCGGACGAGTATTTCAGGATCCTATGATGGGAACTGCCGCAAACATGGAGATACAAGAAAATCTTGCCCTTGCGATGCGTAGGGGACAACGCAGAACTCTCAGATGGGGCATCAGCGAAAAGGAACGCACACAGTACAAGGAGCTTCTGGCAACGCTGGATCTGGGTCTTGAAAATCGTATGACCTCAAAGGTAGGACTGCTTTCTGGTGGTCAGCGACAGGCACTCACTCTGCTGATGGCGACTCTGAAACAGCCTAAGATACTTCTTCTTGACGAGCATACTGCGGCACTCGATCCAAAGACCGCCGCAAAAGTGCTGGAACTTTCAGACAAGATAATCAGTGAAAACGGTCTTACCGCACTGATGGTAACACACAATATGAAGGACGCCATTAAGCACGGCAACCGACTTATTATGATGAACAATGGACAGATAATCTTTGATGTGAAAGGCGAGGAAAAGAAGAAACTCACAGTTGATGTATTGCTGCGTAAGTTCTCTGAACTCAGTGGTGGGGAACTTGCAAACGACAGAATGCTGCTGTCAAAATAATCTGTACACGTAGACAATCTTCTCACAATAATAAAGCGGGGGCATTTCAAACGATATGCTCCCGCTTTTAGTTGTGTAAAAACAGATGAAGTATGTTCTTGATTTAGATTGTGTGCATAATTATGAGAGCAGTTCGTCTGCTCCTGTAATTAATATTAAGATGAATGGAATCAGATGTCCTCGTCAGGAGCCTGTCCGTTATGAGCGAGCCATTTGCACTCTGTTATTTCCATATCAATGAATGTCGCTTTAAACGAAGAAGCTTCTGCACTGCAAGCGTAAATGCCGAAGCTGATCTTTGTTTCAGCGTTGAACATATGGCAGATACGCATTTGCTTGAAATTAATACCGTCTGAGGAATTTTCGATGCAGAAATCCTTTCCTCTGCGGCTTAAACGGAACCACATAGTTTTAATGGAAGCATCCACATCAACCGACGACCAGTCTGAATATCCGTTGTTTGTAACAACACTGCCCAGACGCTGTATCTGCTCGTTTTCGTATTCCACAGAAGCTTTCTGCCAGTTGTCGCTGTCAAGATACATAACAACTCCGCTCTGGTCGTAGCGTTCTTTGGTGTCAAATTCCGTTTTCACAACAAAGGAGAAGTATTCCTCCTCTGTTTCAAGCTGTGATACAGGAGCGTTGTCGTTGCGGAAATGATAATATGTTGTGGCAACTTGTTGCCACAAGTCTGCGTAGCAGACAGCCGCAAAGCGGCGAAAGTATATTTCAAGGTTCACTCAGCCGTCCAAATCTTTGATTTGGAAAACGGCGAGTGGTTCTTATAATACGTTCTCTGCCACAGGTCTGTATGCGGCTCTGTAATCATCTCCACACGATCCTCTGTTACTGTGTACTGCTTTGGTGCTCTTGTCCACTTCATTGTTTTTGCGTTAACTTTCATAAGACCCTCCGTATATGGATTATATATGATATTATTTTATCCATTTAACGATTATTTGTCAATAGGTTTTGTCAGTAGATGGCTCAGCAAAGCGGATTACCCTAACAATAGTAAGAGTCTGTTGCGTTTGGATCGTTATTATGCTATAATTATTATGGTTTACAATGATAAATGATAAATCTGACGGAGAAGTCAATATGAATATAACACAAACCTTTTATGATAATTTAGCGTCACAATACGATAAGCTGTTTCTTGACTGGAAGTCATCAACTATTGAACAGGCAAACTTGCTGCATAAGATATTCGCTGATAATGGTTTTGACAAGGCGGCACATATTCTTGATTGTGCCTGCGGAATAGGAACACAGACTATTGGACTTGCCTCGCTGGGATATGATGTGACCGCCTCTGACATAAGTGACGGTGAGCTTGTCGAAGCAAAGAAAAGAGCATATAGTGCCAATGTCAGCATTCGTTTTGAAAAAGCAGATTTCTGCACACTGTCAGATGTTTTTGCAGAACAGTTTGATATTATTATCGCGATGGATAACGCTTTGCCTCATATGCTTTCGAGCGAGGATTTAGGTAGAGCGGTTAGGAGCATTATGGCTCAGCTCAAAGACAACGGAATATTCGTGGGAAGCATACGGGATTATGACGCCCTGCTGAAAGATAAACCGCCTTATTCTCCACCATATATCCATAAAACGGACAGGGGACAGAGAGTATCGTTTCAGACGTGGGAGTGGAATGGCGATATTTACAGGCTCATTCAGTATATCATCGAAGATGAAGAAACATTGAATGTAAGCAGGTTTGAGTGTGAATACAGAGCGACCCGCAGGGAAGAGCTGACAAGCCATTTTGTTTCAAGCGGTTGCAGCAGCGTTGTATGGAAGTTCCCCGAAGAAACAGGCTTTTATCAGCCAATCGTGGTTGCATATAAGTGACTTGTTATCGGAATGTGTTACCACAAGATCATAAGATACAGGAGGGAAGTATGAGAACATTTTTATTGATAATTGCCATTGTGAGCATTGTCATCTGTGTTATATCATTGTTGTTTTCCGCACTAAATCGACATGGATACTATCATCTGCTTGACGGAGATGGAGATACATACATCAGATTAAGACGTAGGATGAAGGAGTTCTTTGTGATCGGAATCATTACTGCAGCGGTCGGAATAACCTGCATTATCATAAGCTTTAGAATATAGATACTGATCTATAATAACGGAGGTATAGTGCATATAGAATCCTACAGTAATTGGATACCTCTCTTTTTCGTGCATATAATGAGAGGAAAATAATGAGATTTTATGATATACTAATAACGAAGATAGGAGTAGGTAATATGGAATGGATTGAAAAATTGAATCAAGCAATTATTTATATAGAAGAACATTTGAAAGATGATATTGACTACGAACAGCTTGCAAAAATCGCTTGTTGTTCATCCTATCATTTTCAGAGAATGTTTAGCTATATGGCAGGCATTCCTTTGTCGGAATATATCCGAAGAAGAAAAATGTCATTAGCTGCGGTAGACTTACAGTTTGGTTATAAAAAGATAATAGAAGTTGCAGGCGAGTATGGATATCAGTCACCTACTGCGTTTAACAGAGCATTTCAAAGCATTCATGGTATTGCACCTTCTGCAGTGAAAAATGAGGGCGTATCTATAAAATCCTTTCCTCCTATCTCATTCAGAATTACGGTTAAAGGAGTAGAAGAAATGAATTATCGTATTGAAAAGAAAGATGCATTTCGCATTGTAGGCATATCTCAGCCTCTTGATAAAGAAATCGAGAAAAATCTTGCTGTTGTTCCGAAAATGTGGCAAAATGCTGCCGTTGATGGAACAATACAGAAATTAGCAGGATTGATGGATACTGCACCTATGGGACTTTTAGGTGTGAGTGCATGTAATGATGCTGAACAGTGGAAATATTTTATTGCAGTTTCAAGTACAAAAAAAGACACGGGGTTTGAGGAATATATTGTTCCTGCCGCTACTTGGGCAATTTTCACGGGAACAGGTACAAATCAGTCTATTCAAGAATTGGAACAGCGTATTATAACTGAATGGCTTCCTACCTCAGGATATGAATACGCTAATGCTCCTGACATTGAAGTTTACCTGAATCCAGACCCTCAAAACGCACAGTATGAGGTTTGGATACCTGTAATTAAGAAATAGTTCTGACTGAAACGATTGTTGACACATGTTTCGGTTGGTCAGAGTAACAAATTTCAATTTATATGAGAGATTTCAATAACCCGTGAAGAATTACTTCACGGGTTATACTTCTATATGGCTATGCGCCTTACTTATAGTGAGCCACGTTTATCTGCAATAGTACCTGATAGCCTCACGTATGAATTCTGCTGTACCATCACCGTTACGGTCGATATTAACCTTGAAACGCTCGTCTGCAACATACATCTCGCCAAGCCCTGTGAGAATCTCATTCGTGCAGGTGTAGTAGTTGGCGGAGATGAAGTCCTGCCACTTCCTGACGAGTGCCTGAGCCTCCTCGCTGTCAGCCGCAGAGCCATTTATATTGCACTCCGCAAACTCTGCCATGATATCCTCCATAGCCGAGGTTATCTCGTTCCACTTTTCCTTGGAGTAGTCCTTGGTTTTTTCGGTACTCTCCTTATAAGCCGCAGTGCCGCCCCATTTTTCTTTTGCTTCCTTTGCGTATTGTGAATGTATTTCATTATCGAATGTAGTCATTGTGTCTCCTTTGGTTATCAGAATTGCTCCGCCCACTTTTCAAGCTCAGAGATATCGGTCTTTCCGCTAAGTAGCTTTCCTGTGATGATCTCTGCACCCTTGCAGCTGTCCGAGAGCTTTTCAGCGGTCTTTCCGAAGCCGCTTCCGCCCGATGTTGCAAAAAGAACTATCTTCTTGCCAGAAAGGTCGTAGCTTTCGAGGAATGTGTTGATGATAGTCGGTGCGATGTACCACCATATCGGGAAACCGAGGAATATCACATCGTATTCGTTCATATTCCCGAGCTTTTCTGCAATCTCGGGACGTGAGGAGAGGTCTTTCATCTCCACCGAGCTTCGGGAATTCTTGTCCTGCCAGTTGAGGTCAGCGGCGGTGTAGGGGACAGCAGGCTTTATCTCGAAAAGGTCAGTGCCTGCCGCTTCTGAGAGAACTTTTGCCGCCTTTGCGGTAACTCCGCTTGCTGAAAAATATGCTGTAAGTTTCTTGCTCATAATTTCCTCCTTGAAGTATATGTAAAAGCTATTTCTTGTACCAATAGAAAGAATAATGCGAATGCTGTTTAAATCCCAGCCGCTTGTAGAATTCCATATCTGAAATTACATAAGCCTTTTTTGCCCCAAGCGCGTGAGCGTTTTTTAACGCTTCTGAAATAACGAGTTTTGCGATACCCTTGCCGCGATAGTCTGGGGCAGTGCATACAGGCTCAACATAGACATAGTCGGTATCACTATCATACCACAATCCGCAGTATGAAACAAATTCCGAGTTTTCGTTGACAGCGGCAATATGCGTCTGTGCGTTGATGTGCGGTGCTGAAAGCATTATTCTCTGCTTGTCGAGAGTTTCCTCATCAAGCGGCAGGTAGCCCTCATGGTCAAAGCCTATCCACAGCATTTCGTGGTGCTTGCAGAGGTCTTTCTCGGCATCGAGGTTTTTCAAAGTTAATCCCTTGTCAGTGCTTGTGACGAAATCAAATTCATCTATTTCAAGCTCAAGTATATTTTCGGTCTGCTCGTGTATTGTAAAACCGTACTTTGTCAGCAATTTCGCTGTCCTTATGTCATTATCGTTTACAGCAATGCCAAGACCGTTTTCGTCAGAAAGATTTTCGACCATATAGTCGAGGATATCCGTTTCAAGCTCCTCGTGACCTGCTTTTACTGCGAAAAAAGCCTCCCCGAAGTAGTGGTCGTATATTGCGGCACCCACCAATACTTCGTCAGCAAACCATAGCCCTATCTTGTCGATAGCTTCTCTGTCAAAATCGGGATGATGATACATCCATTCCCATCTTGCCCAATTCCAGTTGATGTGAGTAAGGTCATTCTGACAAAGCTCTATCAAGAATGTGCGGACGGTTTCGTAATAAGAATCGTTGAATTTTCTGAAATCGTAGCTCATAATTCACCCCATTATTGATGGATTACTGATACTGTAATCCTGCTTCACTATATCAAAAGTTTCGATAAAAGGTACTCCGTTTTCGTATATCCACCGCTCGATGAATACAGGTTTCACGGCAAACAGCCGCTCGTTTTCTAGCGACGTATATGCGTCAAACGAGCCTTTAAAGCACTCCTCAAATTGTCGGCAGAAATCCGCATTATCCAGCGGATGTCCAAGCTCCTCGCATATTCCCTCAATCTGAATATTGTCGATACACAGAGCCACATTGCGGTTGTTTGAAATCTGACGGTATTTCCTGAATGTGCAGTCCGTCTGAAAATAAAATGTCCCGTCCATCTGAATAACGCTCATCATACGAGAGGATACTTTATCTTTTTCAGAGGTGGAAAACACCATTTTCCGTGCTTTTCCGAAATCCGAGAGAAATGCTTTGTATTTGTCTGAAAAGGTGTGCATAGGTATACCTCCATTTTAACATTTATATCTCGGGTATCTGTCCTTGTCTGCTTCTGTTATCTCACGAAGCACGCGGCAGGGCACTCCCACCGCAATGACATTCGGGGGAATATCCTTTGTCACAACGCTTCCTGCACCGATAACGGAGTTGTCCCCGATAGTCACACCGCCGAGGACGATAGTGCCTGCACCTATCCATACATTATTGCCGACTATTATGGGGAGAGCCACCTCAAGACCCTCGTTTCTCTGCTCTGCGTCAAGAGCGTGCTCCGCAGTGGTGAATGTACAGTTTGGTGCAATGAAAACGTGGTCGCCGAATGTTACCTTGCATCCGTCAAGTATCTGACAGTTGTGATTAGCAAAGAAGTAATCACCGACAGTGGTGTTGTAGCCGTAATCGCACCAGAAAGGTGTGTTTACAGCAACATCCTTGCCCATCCTGCCGAATATCCTTTTGAGTATCTCGCCCTGTGCCGCACGGTCGGAGGGCTTTATCTGGTTGAATTCGTGGCAGAGGTCATTGCACCTCGCAATGTCTGAAAGTATCTCGGGGTCATAGTTTGCGTTATACAGATAGCCTGCTGCGGCCTTTTCTTTTTCGGTCAT
>JAZUSC010000053.1:0-42707 GCA_045606505.1 Oscillospiraceae bacterium | reverse complement strand
TGTTGATGGTGACCCGTACGGGAATCGAACCCATGATTCCGCCGTGAAAGGGCGATGTCTTAACCTCTTGACCAACGGGCCGTTTTGGTAGCGGCAATCGGATTCGAACCAATGACACCCTGGGTATGAACCAAGTGCTCTAGCCAACTGAGCTATGCCGCCATATATACACGAGTTAGGACATCGTCCCAACGACTAACTAATTATATCACAACGAAAATGATTTGTCAAGCCTTTTTGCAAAAAATTTTTAAAAGTTTTTTGAATGCTGTAAAAGGCACTCGGAAAAAGAGGGTAAATCTTCACAAAACAAAGCCGTTTTGGTCTAAAAACTATGTTACTCCCGCTTATTGACAATAATGCACAGTGGGAGTATAATTATCTTCGGTCTTGAAAAGAGAGATTATATATAAAAAAGAAGGTTTGTTCAAATGGTAAAAAAGTATGTTTCCGACCTTAAAACGGAGTTTAAGGGTTACAATGGAAAATCCCTTGCAAAGGATCTTATGGCAGGGCTTACAGTGGCTGCGGTAGCACTTCCACTGGCACTTGCTTTTGGTGTAAGCTCGGGTGCTGACGCCGCTGCGGGTATGATAACCGCTATCGTTGCAGGTATAGTTATCGCAATACTCGGCGGTGCGTCCTATCAGATATCAGGCCCTACCGGTGCTATGGCGGCAATACTTCTGTCCGTATCTGCACAGTATGGTATCCCAGGAGTGCTTACTGCTGGATTTTTGTCGGGTCTGATACTTATCGTTGCGGCTTTCTGCAAGGTAGGAAAGCTGGTAAGCTATCTGCCGTCCCCTGTTATTACAGGCTTCACATCGGGTATCGCTATCATCATCGCTTTGGGACAGATAGATAACTTCTTCGGTACAAAGTCCGTCGGTACTAATCAGATAGAGAAGATAGCCTCCTACTTCACAGGAGAGGGCAGCTTTTCTGTCAACTGGTGGGCGGTAATGTTCGGTGCATTGGTTATGCTGATAATGATTGTTTACCCCAAAAAGTGGAACGGCGTAGTCCCCTCCTCTCTTGTGGGAATAATCGTTGCACTTATCGTGAATATGATATGCTTCCCCGAGCCTGTTGTGGCAGAGGTCGGAGCTATCCCCAGCTCTCTTGTTACTGAGCAGAGCATTATTATGAACGGCTTTGATTTTGCGAATATCACAAGTCTTATTATGCCTGCAATATCCGTTGCAGCTCTCGGTATGATAGAGAGTCTGCTGTGCGGTGCTTCCGCAGGCAAGATGAAGGGTGAGCGTCTTGACGCTGACCGTGAGCTTATCGCACAGGGCATAGGCAATATGGTTATACCGCTGCTTGGCGGTGTTCCCGCAACAGCGGCTATCGCACGTACCTCCGTTGCAATAAAGTCAGGCGGACAGACAAGGCTTGTAAGCGTTTTCCACTCCGTGGTGCTTATCCTGTCGATGTTCCTTTTAGGCGGTGTAATGAGCCGTATTCCCCTCTCTGCACTTGCAGGAGTTCTTATGGTGACCGCATTCCGTATGAATGAGTGGCACTCTATAAAGAGCATTTTCGGTAAGAAATTCAAGTCCTCTATTTCGCAGTATCTGCTTACTATGATTGCAACAGTGGTATTTGACCTCACCATTGCTATCGTTATCGGTGTGGTTGCGGCTATGCTGCTTTTCGTTGTGAAGAGCTGTGAGCTTAACGTTGTCACCAGTGACGTTGACGAGAGTCGTCTTAAAGGCAAGGTAAAGGGCAGTCACCACGAGGAATTTAAGGTGGTGTATTTGTCAGGACCACTGTTTTTCGGCACACAGGAAAAGCTCATCACCGCCCTTGCTGAGCTTGAAGGTGCAAAGCAGGTGATACTCTCTATGAGAGGCGTTCCCACAGCAGACGATATATCTCTCGGTGAGCTTGAAACACTGTATAAACAGTTCCTTGAAAAGGGAACGCAGATATCTTTCTGTGGTGTGCAGACAGCCGTTGCGGAGATAATGGACAGAGCGGGCTTCCGTGAGCGGATAGGCGAGGAGCATTTCTACTGGGACGCAGTAGCCGCTATCAAGGCACTTGAAAACAGACAGAGTGAAACAAGCAACGCATAAATAATAGCAATATTCACCAAAAACGCTGCCCATAATATGGGCAGTTTTGTTTTTTTGCAAGATTTTTTAAAAAAGGTTGCAAAATTAAAAACGCTATGATATAATAATTAAGGTTTAGAGAATAATGTGAAAAGTGCAGCGGCAGTGTTTACTTTCCTGCACAAATGACATAATATATATAAAACATCAGAGCAGAAAGGATATCAGCTATGTTATTCACTGAAATGAACAAGGAACAGCTTATGGTCGAAAAGACCTCCCTTGAAAAGCAGTATGAGGAGTACAAGGCAAAGGGATTAAAGCTTGATATGTCCAGAGGTAAGCCCGCTCCCGAGCAGCTTGACCTGACTATTGATATGCTGCTGCACTGTCTTGACGGCGACTATAAGTCCTCCAACGGAATCGACTGCCGTAACTACGGTGTGCTTGACGGTATCCCCGAGGCAAAGGCACTGTTTACAGAGATGCTTGGTATCAGCGATGATGAGGTCATCGTTGGAGGTAACTCCTCCTTGCAGCTTATGTACGATACAATAATCCGTGCCCTCCACTTCGGCGTATACGGCGGCGACAAGCCCTGGGGCAGCTGCGAAAAGGTAAAATTCCTGTGTCCTGTCCCCGGTTATGACAGACACTTTGCAATATGTGAGTCCCTCGGTATCGAGATGATACCCGTAGACTACAAGGCAGACGGCCCTGATATGGACGTTGTTGAAAAGCTTGTAGCCTCCGATGAAGATATAAAGGGTATTTGGTGCGTACCTATGTACTCAAATCCCACAGGTATCACCTACTCCGACGAGGTAGTAAGACGCTTTGCAAACTTAAAGCCTGCCGCAAAGGACTTCCGTATATTCTGGGATAACGCTTACTGCGTACATCACCTCTCCGATGACCACGACACACTGCTCAACATCATCGAGGAGTGCAGAAAAGCAGGCAATCCCGATATGGTATTCCAGTTCACATCTACTTCAAAGATATCTTTTCCCGGCGGCGGTCTTGCAATAATCGCTGCAAGTAAGAACAACATAGATTTCATTAAGAGCCAGATGACAGTGCAGACTATCGGCTTTGATAAGCTCAACCAGCTCCGTCATTGCAAGTACTTCAAGAATTTTGAGGGTATCAAGGCTCATATGAAGCGTCACGCAGCCATCATTCAGCCTAAATTCAGCGTTGTACTGTATATGCTCGACAAGGAGATAGCCCCCCTCGGCATAGGCAAGTGGCAGAAGCCCAAGGGCGGTTACTTCGTAAGCTTCGACGCACTCGACGGCTGTGCTAAGAGGATAGTTTCTCTCGCTGCGGAAGCAGGCGTTGTAATGACAGGTGCAGGTGCGACCTACCCCTACGGTAAAGACCCCCACGACAGCAACATCAGAATTGCTCCCACATTCCCGACAGTAGACGAGCTGCGTCAGGCTATGGAGATATTCTGTGTATGCGTTAAACTTGCAAGTGTAGAAAAACTCCTTGCTGAATAACAAAAAATAATTATAGTGTAGAACAAAAGATATATAAAAGAGCCGCCGTGCAGAAAAGCTGTACGGCGGTTTGCGTTTTTGTTGACATTTAGGGGGAGAGTTGGTATAATTTAATTATATGTTGTGAATTAGATATATGTTGAAATCAGCGGCGAAGCCGCACCGTAATTCCTCATTCCTAATTCCTAATTCCAAAGCAGGAGGTACGATATGACACTTATTTTAGTAGCCGATAACGACTGGGCGATCGGCGTAAACGGGGGACTTCTGACAAGGCTCCCAGCAGATATGAAGCGATTTCGTGAGATTACATCAGGCTCCACCGTGGTTATGGGCAGAAAGACCTACGAAAGCTTCCCGAAAAGGCCGCTCCCTGACAGGGAGAACTGCGTTATCTCACGCACGGTAACAGAGTTAGAGGGTGCAAAGTGCTTCCCTTCCATAGAATCATTCCTTGAATACGCAAAGACCGTTGAGAATGATATCTATGTTATCGGCGGCGGCGAAATATATATGCAGATGCTCCCATACTGCGACAAGGCGTATATCACAAGAGTCTATGAAAGCTTCGGCGGAGATACATTCTTTACGGATATAGACGCTCTGCCCGAATGGGAGCTTGTAGAAAGCTCGGACATCATCGAAACCAACTGCCATAAGATACGCTTTATGAACTATGTGCGTAAGGACACAAAATGACAAAGGAAAAATATCTTGAACATCTCCGCAATATGGGCGGAGTTACCGTCGACCAGCCCTTTGACGAGGACTTCGAGACCTTTATAGGACGTCATACGGACAGCAGAAAGTGGTTTGCCGCAATACTTAATATCCACGGGCGTTTTGGTGTGAACCTTAAATGCGACCCTATGGAGGCGGATCTTCTCCGTAATATCTACGAGGGAGTTACAGCAGGATATCATATGAACAAGACCCACTGGAATACGGTGTATTTTGACTCTGACGTACCTGATGAGGAGCTTATCCGTATGACGGAAAACAGCTTTAAACTCACCAATAAAAAGCCTGCAAAGAAAGGTAGGAAGTAATAATATGCCATTCTCACAGCAATCGCTGGATTTTCTTTTCGAGAACCGTCTGCACGACAGCAGAGATTGGTTCAACGAGCATAAGGAGGACTACAAGAGCCTTGTGACAGAGCCGTTGTCACAGCTTATTTTAGATGTCGCTCCCACAATGAATAAGATAGACAAGCAGATAATATGCGACCCGAAACGTATTTCCCGTATATATCGTGACGCAAGAATGCACCCCGATTCCATTTTCCGTGACCATATATGGTACTCCTTCGGGCGAATGAAGAGCGGCTACGAATCCCGTCCCGAGTTCTATTTTTCGATAGGTGCGGGTGGAATGAGCTTCGGCTGTGGCTGGTACTGTCCCCGTCCTGCAACTATGGAAGCGGCAAGAAAGCTTATCCTTGACGGTGACGAGTGCTTTAAAAAGGCTTTTATGGCTGTAAACAAGCAAAAGACCTTTGAATTCTACGGCGACCTGTATAAGCGTAACAAATACCCCGATAAGCCTCCCGAGCTTTGTAATTGGCTCAACAGGAAAAATCTCGGACTATCGGGAGAGATAACCGACCCTGAGATAATGTTCACCGACAAGCTTTCGGGCTTTGTCGCAAGGGAGTTCAAAAAGATAGCTCCGATGTATGAATTTTTCTTAAAAGCCGAGGCTATGGCAACATTTGAATAACAGAAAGACCGTCATCACGAAGATGACGGTCTGTTTTTATCTGTTTCGTTCTTTCATTGCACGTTCTATCTCGCGTCCTGCGTCACGCTTTGCCATATCCTCACGTTTGTCATGCAGCTTTTTACCCTTGCACAGACCAACCTGCACCTTTACCTTTGAATCCTTGAAATAAAGTGATATGGGAATAAGCGTATAGCCGCCCTGCTTAACCTGTCCGAAAAGCCGCATTATCTCTTTTTTATGCATAAGCAGCTTACGTACACGGTAGGGATCACGGTTGAAGATGTTTCCCTTTTCGTAGGGAGAGATGTGCATATTTTTGATGAAGGCCTCGCCGTTGTCAATGGATATCCAGGAATCCTTTAAGTTGATACCGCCCTGACGTATGGATTTGACCTCCGTGCCAAACAGTTCTATGCCTGCCTCAATGCTTTCTACGATAAAATACTCGTGTCTTGCCTTGCGGTTTTCAGCAATAGTTTTAATGTTCATTTTGCCTCCGATTCGGAATTACTCGATTCCGGCACTGTGTTTGAGTATTTCCAGAGAGTCATCAAGATATATCCAGCCGTTGCCTGTTACGTCTGCGGCTGCCTTCTGTGCGTAAGTGGTGAGAGCGGTCTCGTCGCCTGCTGCCGCTTTCAGTGTAAGCAGTGCGTCCATAAGTGCTACATTGCCGTCACCGTCGCAGTCGCCGGGGATAACGATAGTATAAGAAACATCGCTGCCGGGAGCGGTAGCTGTCATACCTGTTGCAATGTACTCGTAGTCCATTACATCGTCACCGTCTACGGTAAGGAGCTTGATAGCCTCACCGTTTTCGAGTGATTTTCTGAAATCCTCTGCTGTGTACTTTTTCTTGAATGTGCCTGAAATGGTAAGCTTTTCGTTGTTGATGTTGAAATTGGAAGAGATCATCTGGAAGTTTTGAAGAACAGAGCTTATAAAGTAATCTCCGCCCTCGTTTACGGTAAGGCTGACCTCGCCGTCCTCGATCTCTACTTCCTTTACAAATTCAGACTTCTGTGTAGAGGTGTTGAACTTGTAAAGTCTGTATGTACCCTCGTCATAAACGCCTGAAACATCGAGAGTTATCAGTGCTGTGCCGGGGAACGTACCCTTTTCCTCAAACTTGAACAGCTGATAATCACTGGCACTGCCTACTTCAAAGCGTATCTTTTCCTCAAATTCTGACTCGTATTTGATCTCGGGGTTGAAGTCTGCGGGGAGAGTTACATCGTTGCCGTTAAATTCCCAGGTGTACTTGTAGCCCTCACGGGTCACGCCCTTTGCTGTGATTACCTTATCCTCGCCGTAGATAGCCTCGAACTCGCTTTTAAGGATAGTTTCAGGCAGGGACATAAGTGTTGCGGTAAGCTCAGACTGTGCTTTCTGGAATGCCTTTATTGCAAGGTTAGCGTTTTCGATAGAGGTTTCAGTGTTGTTTACAGCCTCTGTTAAAGCGGCTACCGCCTTCTGGAACTTCTTCCAGCTTGCTGTGGAATAGTTCTCTTCCTTGTAGGTCTTGGAAATGGTTATAAGGTCGTTAAGTACCTTCTTGGTAGCGGTGGAAACACCCTTTTTGAGGTCGTTCTTTGCGGAGTTAAGACCGTTAAGAGCATTTTTCAGCATATCCGTATCAGCATTTGTGTATTCGCTGATTGTCTTTGCTGTTTTGAGTGCAGCCTCATAAGCGGCCCAGCTGCCCGATGTGTATTCTTCTTTTTTGATAGACTCGCATTCCTGAATGAGGGTTTCAAGTCTTATCTTCACAGAGGAGGGATCGTTGCCGTCAAGGAAGTACAGCTTGAATTTAGCGGAGGTATTTTCATTGCTGTACGCTGTGAAAAGTCCCGCTGTACCTGTTACGCTGCCTGTTTCGGAAACGATGCCGTCTTTTATGAACTTTGATACATCAAGATCTACTTCTACATTGTAGTTTCTCTCGTAATCCTCATCGTCGATATAATCCTCGGGAATATCGTAGGTGGGAAGCTCGGGATCGTAGAAGAAATCAGGAAGCTCTGTTCCGTCGCTCAGTATCATTGTTGACAGGATCTTGTCCTTAAATTCATTCTCCTTGAATTCATCGCCCTTCATAAAATAATATGTAGAAACGGTGAGATCAACTGAACGCTGGTCTGTTGTAGCGATAAGGTTGTTGGAGATGTCTTTTTTGGAGAGATCAAGCGACACGAACCAGGAGGGAACAGAGGTCAGATAGTTGTCGCTGACATCTACGCTGGTAAGGTAGATGCAATAACTGAGATCAAGCTTGTTCACATCGGCTGAACGCAGACGGTTTTCGGAAAGATTAAGAGTACGCAGACGATGCATATACTGGATAAAGCCCGGAACACCTTCAAGTTCCATACCGCTGAGGTTGAGGTTTGTCACCTTTTCAAGATCGGTAAATGTTATATCGTCATAATCCTTGCCTGTTGCCTTTTCGATTGCGGCTATAACCTTGTCGTTAAGGTCGTCGTTAACATAAAACAGGCTGTGGTCATAATCCCATACATAGTCGCTCATTTCATAATCAATAGCGGCATAAGTGTTCACCGAATACATTGGAAGACTTGCTGTCACCATCATCGCTGCTGCGGCGGCACTGAGAAATCTCTTTTTGATGTTCATAATTATACTTCCTTTCCTGCCTTGCTTTTTTCCCCAAAAGCAGGCTATTTTCCCTTATGTTGATGTTGTGCAGGTACACACAACTATACATATTGTATTATAGCACATAATTATTCACATTTCAATATCTTTTTACAAAAAAATCCGAAAAAAGGGCTTGGCAAAGGGCATTTTGAGCAACAGTTTGTTAAAAGTGAACAAAACCGATTAAAAAAATTGTGGTATAAAGGTGTGGACATTTCGGATTGTATGTGCTATAATAATCATAGATAAAAGTGTACTTTTGTACTGTTTGGAAAATATATTAAGCTTTCACGGAGGTAATAACTATGGCTAAGAAGAAGCTTTTCGGCAACAATATAAAGCCGTCCTGCAAGTATTGTGAGCTTGGCACTGCGGGCGAGGGCGATAAGATAATGTGCTCCAAATTCGGACCTGTTAAGTCCTACGACTCCTGCAAGAAATTCGTTTATTCTCCTTTGAAGAGAATTCCCAAGAAGGAGTTACAGCTTGCAAACTCTGCCGTAAACGATATCGATTTCTGATATACATACGGAAAACACAAGACCGACAGGGTATCGCTATGCGGTATCCTGTTTTTGATATTAGAAGCAGAAAAGAGGCAACTTAATGTACAAATACGAAACACATCTCCACACCAAAGAAGGCAGTGCCTGTTCAAGTGCCGCTGCCGCTGATATGGCAAGGGCTCACAAAGAGCTTGGCTATGACGGTATTTTTGTAACGAACCATTTCTTTAACGGAAACACCTCCGTTGACCGCTCTCTCCCCTGGGAGGAGCGTATAGACGCCTACTGCAAGGGCTATGAGATCGCAAAGGAAGTAGGCGACGAGATAGGCTTAAAGGTGTTTTTCGGCGTGGAGTTCTGCAAATATAACGCAGACCTGCTGATATACGGAATGGATAAGGAGTGGCTGAAAGACAACGAACGTCTGCTTATGGAAACAGACGAGCGTAAGCTGTTTTCGACAGTACGTGCTTTGGGCGGATTTATCGTACACGCTCACCCGTTCCGCAGCGACCCTTATATCCACCATATCACACTGTACCCCTATGACGTAGACGCTGTGGAGGTCATCAACGGCAGCCACGACCCTGCAAAATTCTACAATGAGCGTGCAAATGCCTATGCGGATATGTACGGCCTTATAAAAACAGGCGGCTCTGACAGTCATCACCTTGACAAGCTTTTTGGCAGCGGCATTGCTGTGCCTGAGCCTATCAACTGCCCTGAGGATTACCTCAGACTGCTGAGAGAAGGCAAGGTCATTCCGCTGGAAAGAACACTGCCCGTTTAACGGCGATTGGAGAAACACGATGTTCAACATACTTGTGGTGGACGACCACGCACATATCCGCCGCCTTTACGAGGTAACGCTCGAAAAGAACGGCTACAAGCCCTACACCGCCGCAAACGGACGTGAGGCATTTGAAAAGCTTGACAGGGAACATATCGACCTTATCGTGCTGGACATAATGATGCCCGAAATGGACGGATACACATTCCTTCGTACGCTGCGAGAGGGCGGCTCTGATATCCCTGTCCTTGTGATAACCGCAAGGGACGGTGCAGAGGACGTGCGAAAGGCATTCACACTTGGCACGGACGATTTTATGGTAAAGCCCGTTGACGAGATAGAGATGCTGCTGCGTATCAAGGCACTTATGCGTCGTGCGAAGATTTCAGAGGAAAAACGCATAACCGTCGGCGATACCGAGCTTATCTACGATTCCCTTGCAGTAAGATGCGGCGGCGAGGAGGTACAGCTTCCGAAAAAGGAGTTTCAGATACTTTTCAAGCTGCTGTCATTCCCAGGAAAGACTTTTACCCGTGCGAATATTATGGACGAATTCTGGTCTATGGACAGCGACAGTGAGCTGCGTACAGTAGATGTACATATAAACCGTCTGCGTGACCGTTTCCGTGACAATGCAGATTTTGAGATAGTTACCGTAAGAGGTCTTGGCTACAAGGCAGTACATAAGGTGAAAGGATAATTTATGGCGAGGCATACAAGGAAACAAGCCCCCGGCACCAATAGACTTACTCTTAAATTAAGCTTGTTCGTGCTTTGCCTTATCGCCGCTGCGGAGATACTTACATTCACCTCAACGCTGATAATCGGCTGGGTGGTAGGCGATGGTTCAAGCGATACCGTTACGGTGTTAAGCTCTGTAATATCCAGTATTTTTATCGGCGGTCTGCTGTCCTTTCTTGCAGGTAAGATAATACTAAGTCCGCTTACCGGCCTTATCCACGCCACCAAGCGTGTTGCAAAGGGAGATTATACCGCACATCTTGATATGAAATGGAACAAAAAGCTTACCGTAAGGGAACTTGGAGAGCTTATAGAAAGCTTTAACGAGATGACAAACGAGCTTTCCGCAAACGAGATGTTCAAAAAGGACTTTATTGCGAACTTTTCCCACGAGTTCAAAACGCCCCTTGCCTCTATCTGCGGCTTTGCAAGACAGCTTCAAGACGGCGATATCACCTCAGAGCAGCAAAAGGAGTTTTCAAAGATAATCCTTGACGAGGCTCAGTATCTGTCCGTGATGTCTGCGAATACTCTGCTGCTTACAAATATCGAAAACAAGGATATCGTATCGGACAAAAGCAGCTTTTCCCTTGACGAGCAGCTGCGTAATTGTATGCTCCGCTTGGAGCCGCAGTGGTCTGAAAAGGATATCGAGATAGATATGGAGCTTGACGAGGTTCAGTTTTTCTGGAATGAGCAGCTCCTTGCCCACGTTTGGAACAATCTTTTCGACAATGCGGTGAAGTTCACCCCGAAAGGCGGCAGCATAAAGGTAAGCTGCAAAAGTGCCGCAAATGTAATTACAGTGCGTATCAGCGACACGGGAGAGGGAATATCGCAGGAGGCTCTGCCGCACATTTTCGAGAAATTCTATCAGGCGGACAGCTCACACGGTACAAAGGGCAACGGTCTGGGACTTCCCCTTGTAAAGCGGATAGTAAAGCTGTGCGGCGGTAGGATAAGCGTTCACAGTAACTTAGGCGAGGGGACGGAGTTCACCGTTACGCTGTATCAGGACGAAAACCGCCCCGGTGACGTGTTGTAACAGCTATTGACGAACTGACAGTTTTTATGATATACTATATTCAGTTAATATATTTCAGGGAGGTATTGAGATGATAAAGCTATCCCGCCGTGCAGCGGCATTCGCTGCGGCTTTCTTGATGTCGGTCAGCGTTGCTCCCTCTATGGGCGAGGGGCTTACCGCCTATGCCGCAACATCGTCAAAGGTAGCAGCTGCACCTAAGGCGAGTGTCGAGTCGGGTATTTATGACAGCAACAGATATGTAAAGCTGACCTCTTCCACAAAAGGTGCAAGGATATTTTACACCCTTGACGGGTCTGAGCCGTCTGTTGACGATATGGAGTATAAAGACTATATCCGCTGCAAAGGTAAGGTCGGAGAATCCGTTTCCTATACCATTCGTGCAATAGCTATAAGCACAGGATATGAGATGAGCGAGATTTCCGAGTTTAATTACACGATAGAGTTACCGTCTGAGCTTGAAGTGGTTTTTATGGAGCTTGATAAGGCACCTACAAAAAAGACCTACAAAAAGGGCGAGGATATTGACGTTACAGGCGGCACCCTGCTTGTGACCTATGAGGATTATTCCTATAAAAAAGTATCCATTACAAAAAATATGGTATCGGACTTCAACAGTAATACCGCCGGCGAAAAAACCGTAACAGTAAACTATGCGGGATACACCGACAGCTTTACAGTCAATGTAAAGGACACGTCAAGCGGCTCTGTATCAAAGCCAAACAGCGATTCTATCCTTAACGAGGAAACGCCCATAGAGGACTATCTGCCAAGAATAAAGGGTGCTTCCGAGGGTGGCTGGGGCAATGTTGTAAAATCTCTTTCGGCAAAACCAAAGGGCAGTACGGTGACTATTGACCTCAACGGTGTTATGGCTGTACCTACTGAGGTAATTCGTGCGGCACGTACAAATGAGCTTACACTGGTTTTTGAGGGCATTAAAGATAATATGTACTGGACGCTTGATACAAGTACACTTTCAGAGGTGGGTATCACAGGCACAGGTCTTGGTATAAGAACAAATGCTATCTACATACCAGATGTGTATATCAAAAACATAGGCGGCACATTGGCGAAAACTCTCCATTTTAATAGCAGCAACAAGCTGAATGCTGCAATAAATATGGAGTTCGGAACAAACAACGACAAGAAATATGCAAGTCTGTTCAGATTTGATCAAACTACACGCAAGATGGAACTTGTCTATACTGTAAAGTTGGACAATACCGGAAGTGCAGATTTTGTTCCTGCCGACAGCGGTGATTATATCGTTATTTTAGACCTGTTCACCAAAATAAAAGGCGACCTCAACAATGATATGGAGGTAGATCAGGCAGACTTTGACCGCCTGTTTGAACGTCTTTCTAAATCCGTAAAAATAACAGATCAAAGAGCGGATATGGACAATGACGGAGATGTAGATCTCGCTGACGCATTGACGCTTTATAAACAGATAATGAAAAAATCGTAAAGTATATCTTAATGGGCGGTACTCCGCCCATTTGAATTATATCGTATTGCAAAAGCATAATAATACGGACAGGAGGTACAGTATATGGCGGTCACGCTAAACCCCGATGAAAAAATAGTCAAGGCACTGAAAGAGGGACTTGAAAAAAAGGACGGATACTGTCCTTGTAAACTTCCCCGTACAGAAGAAAACAAGTGTATATGCAAGGAATTCCGTGAGCAGATAAAAGACCCCGATTTTGAGGGCTTCTGCCACTGTATGCTGTACTACAAATCAAAGGACTAGGAGGACATTATGGCTGAAATAACACTTACAAACGACAACTTCGAGGCGGAGGTACTTAACTCCGATAAAACTGTGCTTGTGGATTTCTGGGCGAGCTGGTGTGCTCCCTGTATGATGCTTGGGCCTGTTATCGCAGAGATAGCTGAGGAGCTTTCCGACAAGGTAACAGTGGGTAAGGTAAACGTTGACGAACAGCCTGAACTTGCAGGAGAATACGGTATCAGCAGTATTCCTACGCTGCTTGTGTTCAGAAACGGCGAGATAGTCAATGCCTCGGTTGGGCTGAAAGCAAAGGAAAATATCCTTGAAATGCTGAAATGATATGAAAAAAGGCACTGCGAAAACAGTGCCTTTTTGTTATTTCATAGGCTGTCCCTTGTCGGGCTTTATCTCCGCATTGCCGTTTTCGTTTGGGTCTGAGGCATCGGGTACATCGCTGTCCTCAACGTCAGGTATATCCTCTGTGGGAGCAGATGTATCATTGTTGTTTTCCGTACTGCTTTCGGTGTCGTCGGGAGTATTATCCGAGGAAGTGTCGTTGGCTGCTGTGCTGTCAAGACGTGCGATTACCTCTAACACCTGCTCAGGTATCTCTGCACCGCCTTTTACTGCATTTGCGGCTGCTGTAAGCTGTTCCTGTGTGAAGCCCATTTCCGTGAGTTTGTCGGAATAATGAGCCATTACCTCGTCAACGTTTTCAGCAGAGATATCAAGTCCCGCTTTTGTGTCGGGTATCTGTCTGCCGTCGGCGTTTATGGTGTAATTCTCGTGAAAGATAAGGTCGCTTACCGTCACAAATTCATATCCCTCGTCACGCAGCTTAGTCAGTATCTCAGGCAGAGCCTCGGTGGTGTTTTCGAGGTCGTTGTGAAATAGCAGTATAGAGCCTGATTTTGTGCCTTTAAGCACCTTTTCGGTTATCTCCTCGGGGGTAGGCTCTTTCCAGTCTACGCTGTCCCCACTAGATATAGATGGAAAGCGGTATTGTTATGCGGTTTTCTCGCTGTATCGATCAGAGTATGAAGCATACCAAGATGCTTTTCGTTAAAAAACATCGTCTAAAATGCAGGTCAGCCGTAAGGTATAACATATGTTTCTCCTGTGGTGTTATCTGAACTTGCCGTTTATTATCAGCTCGTGACCGAATGCACGGGAATGTCTGAGCTTGCGGATATCATTTTCTGCGATCTCACAGTCGCTTTCGATATAGATGCCTTTGAGTGTAAGGAATATCCTTTTGAAAAGATCAGGCTCGTCTGCCATAAGTTTTTCCTTTTTCTCCAACAGAGAAAGAAATGGACTGATATCCGATATATGAGATCCTGAGATATAAAACTGATTCAGTTCTGTAAGGTTTCTTACAAAATCAAGCGAGGTAACATTATTGCCCTTGTAAATGTAGAGCAAGTTCAGATTTGTCATATCTGATATAAAGTCATAGCTGTCCAGATCGCACCCGATGACAAGGGCTGCTATATCCGATCTGTCGCTTATCTGCTCTATATCCGACGGCAGTATACACTCATCAGGCATCTTGAAATTGTAGCACATACCGTCGCTGTCCCACGGAAGACTGTAACTACACGCTTTCGTATCTACGATGTGATCGTCTATAAGTATTTTACGCATTTTTTCATCTCCTTATTATTTTAAAGCGGAATTGCGGGATATTTGTCGGTTTCATCAGTAAGATGGATATCCTCGCTGCCTGTTTCCTGATAGCGGACTTCTATCTCCTCATTTGGCATAAGTGTAACACATTTGCCCCAAGTGAATCTAATGTTCAGCGGCATATCTCCCGTGTTTTTCAGATAGCCGATACGGGTGCCTTTGCTTATATTATCGACTATATACAAGCTTTTGTAAAACTCCATATTGTTCGCTTTGTAGGGGAAATAACTTGATGCGATATCATATTTTTTCATCAAAAGAACGCTGTCCTGATGCATACCGAGATGCACACGTTTTTGAAGAAAAACTGTTTCCTCAGGCTGCTTTATCATTCCAAAATCAAAATAGTAATCAGTGTTAGCGGACAAGGCAAGATACATTTCGCCGATAGAAAGCTTGGATTTGCAGGAAACTATATCTGCACAGCGTTGATTAAAACGCACCTTGAAGGATTCTGTCATCCGTGCGTATATCTCCTCGGGGATATTGAAGCTTTCCAGTGCTGAGGAGGTCTTATCACTGCTTAGCCCTGAGCGTTCATTATCCATATCGGCTAATGTGCCGTATTCATTCAGTTTCACGTGATAAACGGTGTTGCGAGTTTGAACTTCAAGTGTATCTTCGTCTGACAAAATGATATTCTTGATGCGTGAGGTGTGTATCGAAGTGCCGTCAGCACACCTCGGACTTGTGTGTCCGAACACTGTTCCGTACGCATAATATACTGTTCCCTCGTCTTTCTCAGAAGACATCAAATGCCAGTTTTTTAATATAGGTGTCACTTTTTTCATCTCCCATATCGTAGATCTCATATTTTATCTTGTTGTACCTTGCGTAAAACTCCGCTGGGCTGTTTTGGGCACACTTTATCGTCACACCGTCCAATGGTTCAAATCGTTCTTCAGAGCTGCCGTATCTGTGTTTTTCAAGTAACCTGCGATGAAGTATGTGTCCTGACAATGTACCTGCGATACTTCCGCTCAGATGATGCTCGTCTCGGCCTATAATATCAACAGATGGCGGTAACGTTATTTCAGACAGTGCGGTGCAGTCATTGAAGGCACCTTCGTGTATATGGTATGTCCTGTTGGGAATATCTATGCGACGGAGCGATGTACAGCCAAGGAATGCTTCGTTTTCTATTTCTTGCAGGGTTGAGGGCAGACTTATTTCCTCCAGTGATGTGCAGTGGCTGAAGGCTTCGCTACAAATCCGCTCTGTACCCTCAGGCACGATGATTGTTTTCAAGCTGCGACAAAGAGAGAAAGCATAGTGTTCTATCCATATAGCTGTGTCGTATATAGTACCCTCGATATTGTCTGTCGATATACCTCTGGAAGCGGCAAGCTTCAAGCGTTCCTCAGTACCGACGGGCATTATCACTTCCTCAAGACTGACGCAGCCAAAAAACAAATAATCTCTGATCGGCCGTAACAACTTCGGAAGATGTACTTTTTTCAGTTTCAGGCAGCCGCTGAAAGCTCCTCTTTCGATCTCGACGAGCGTACCGTAAGGCTTATTGGGATCAAGGAAAATGATCTCTTCAAGATCAGTGCAGCCTGCAAAAGCATACCTTTCTATCTTCAGACAACAATTCCTGCAAATCAGTTTCCTGAGCTTCGAACAATTTCTGAATGTAAATTTATCTATTATAGCGAGCCACTCAGGAATATCAAATGTGCCGTCTTCATCGATAAGCTCATCAAGTTCTATTGGTCTGAAAATGCTTTTCGGTGCTGAAAGTGTTTCAAGTTCTGCTTTTGTTGCTCTTTTCAACATTGAGTTGCATCGCACGACATAGTGTTCGGTAAGCTTGTCTTCGCCATCGTTCAGTGGCACTGGTATGATAAAGGAGCCTTTGTCGTTATTCTCCCACTTATCGGATAGTTTTTCATAGTCGCTGATATCGTCACACAATGTTTTAAGATTATAGTCGAGCGTTGCCTGTCGGCTGTGCTTCAGGTCATATATAGTGGTTTCATCGTCTTTGTCGATAGCTGCATAAAAGCACATCTTATCATCTTCACAATAGCGTGGCAGAAAATTTATGTATAGCTCAGTAAAATTATTGAAACAATGGCGGCTTTTATATGCGTCAGTATCGTACTCAATGTTCAGCCTCAGTCTGCCTGTGTTCTCGTCCCAGGTCGATTCATCGTCGCGATCAGGAGAAAACAGCAGCTCTGTGGTTTCCTCATCTATATTTGCACCTGCGGCTATATCAATCTGAGGGTCAGGAAACAGCCGCCAGTCCTTATTTTGGTAGACCTCGGTGATGAAACCGCGGTATTCTTTTTTGATATACATATCAAGCATAGTACGTACATATGCACTCATAATTATTTACCTCCCATAGTGATAAGTTCAAAACGGATCTTGTTATATCTTGCGTAAAACTCAGCTGCACTGTTTTCAGTACATTTTATGGTCACGCTGTCTAAAAGTATGAATTGGTATTCATAGTATCCCTATCTGTCTTTCCCAAGCATCGTGCGGTGAAGGATATGTCCGTTCAGTTGTGCTATTATACTTTTACCGTTAAATTCACTCCCACCTATAATATCAACAGATGGCGGTATCGTTATTTCAGACAACCCAGTGCAGTCATTGAATGCACCTTCGCCTATTTCTTTGGTTCCGTTAAGTAAAGCAAGTATAATACTGGGGGCATTTCACAAGTACGGCGTTTATGCTATTATTCGTTTTGTTTGTGTGGTGCTTCGGGAATATCGTTTGTGAGGATGTACATTGTGTTTAAACTTGATCGAAGCTGTCTTTCTATTGATAGCATTACATTCTTTATCTCTTCGATCTTACTGCCAAGTAAAGCACGCTGTTCATCTACGGTGAATTCAGGCAGCAGCATTTCATTAAGCTGCTTGATAGAGATCCACCTCATATTTCCTTTGGTCAGGGAGGAGGCGTTTTTCAGCGACCTTAAACCTTCGCTGCTTTTTAGCCAGAAGCACAGGCATACGGGAGAGATCTTTTCGTCGTCGACGGTCACCATATAGATATTACCGCTCGCTATTATCTTTTCATCTCCGATATCTCCCACAAGATCCACCTTATATGGGGTATCGTTCTTTGAGAGAAGTATCATACCCTTTTTTATGCAGAACTGTTCCACACTTTTGCAAAGAGGCGTAGGATCAAAGTATGGCAGATCGTTTATATCAAGCTCAATGCTGAGTCTTTTATCAAGTTCGGCAAGTGTAAGATATCTGTATCCGGTAGGTACAACCGAAAGGCATTCAATTATCTGACGCTTTTTAAGCTGGATGCCTCGTGTTATTTTCGGGCAGATCGATCCGAACTTGACGTTGCGGTCTTTCTTTGCTGCCATAAAATGTTCCTCCGTTATACTTTTTAGAAATCCTCATAAAACGATAGCATAAAACTCAAAAAAAGTCAATAAGAACGTCATATATGTTTGTTACAGTAGAAAATATTTGGCTCTGTCACATCAAATGGTTGATTTCAGTGACTTCTTACATCCTAAAGAATTGTAATGGTATAAGCCGATACCTTTACTACCTGTTACAGTAGATACATTCTTTTTCCTGTTATTATTTCGTTACCTTGTAAATAACTAGGATTTACTTTCTTGATAATCTGAAATGCGGCATTTATGTCAGCATTGATTTCAATACCCTTATTACTCTTAAATAAGCCCCTGTAAACCCTTCTGTTCTTATTATAGTTAGATTTTACAGGTAACTCATTATCAAGGTAACTGGTTCCGCTTGTATAGCTTTCTTCTGTTACTAGCAGATTAATACCCTCTAGCTTACATTTGTATTTTAACTGCTGCAATAGCATATAATATGGGATGCTTACAAATTTCTGATTTACTACTTTTCCTAAATCAACGCTTTGTTTCCAACCCTCGTTATATCCTATAATTACAGTATTGATATCGTTTTGTAATGCGTAGTTTACTATGTATCTGCTAACCTTGTGAATGAAGTCCTTAACTTTGCTGTTTCTTTTCGCTGTAAGTCTTTCTGTTCTGTTAGTCTGATATCTTTGATTACAGCGTTTTGCTATACTTTGCAGCAAAGCTTTCTGCTTATTGTAATGAGTATTTATAGATTTCAGACCCTTACCATCTATTAAAACAGCATTGTCTCCAATGTTATTTACTATGGTTACAAAGTTATCTATACCTATATCAATACCTATTACTCGGTTATTATCAGGTTTCGTTTCTTTTCCTGCTACATTGTAAATCACCTCTATTATTGCTTTCGTTTTAGTAGTTCTTATTCTTACCTGCTGTAATGACTGCAATTCTGTCTTCACTTTAAAACCCTTAAAAGTCTTAGGAAAACAAATATAACCATCTCTTATTTTGCAGGCATTAGCTGTTAAAGTTATAGGATACCTACCGTTTTTCTTATCTTTATATTTAGGAGGTCTAGGAATACTCTTTAATTTCTTTGCCTTTATGCTTTCGAAATATCCTTTCCACTCTTTACATACAGATTGTATACAAACCTGAGCTGCAGAAGCTACAGGCATTTCAGAATAATCCTTACCCTTCAGTACTCTATCTAGGAAGTAGGCATCACAGGGAACTTTATGAGTGCTGTCGAAATATCTTATTTTCCTCTTGCTGCTGTTATTGTATTTCTTTACAGCTTCATTTAAGTTCTTCAGAAAAGCCTTTTCCTTACTGTCTAATATTTCTCCCGAGGCTAATTTTCTAGTTATGAAATAACCCTGTCTGATATAGTAATTTGTAAGGTTATAAAGGTTTTTAGAAAGAAAACAGAAGTTATCTAGCATAGCATATACTTCGGGATTACTTGTTTTCCTTATTTCATATTGCTTTACTAATAACATCCCTTTTTCCTCCTTTCCTATAAAATCAACCATTTGATGTGACAGAGCCAAATATTTTATATTTAATCATTCTGTGAATAAAGCGGATTACAGAAGTGCGTTTGCACCTGTTTTCTCGTTGAGTATTTCCTTGACGTAGGTCATCGACAGATTACCGACATACTTTCCGAAATTCTCACACTGCTGAACAGTTTCGTTTTCCTCTTTGACGCAATCGTCGTAGATCCGCTTTGGAAGATGCTTTCGTATTGTGCCCATATCATTTGTGTTCCAGTTTTCGGGCAAGATGCCTTCGTCCACGAGCTTCAACAGGATTTTTTCTGTCCTTGCACGGGTCACGATAGTAGCAGCAAGAGAGTTGCTGCTGTCGTTGGTATGTTTTTTGTGCGGACGTTTTGGCTTGAATTCCTTGAATCTGTCTTGTACTATCTTGATGTAGCCAAGGTGCATAGTGCCAAGCTTTGACATATTCTTGATCACGATGCCCTCGCCCTCGGTACCGCCAAGCATTGTTTTTCCAACAAGCGATGTATAGTCATTCCAGTTAGAGAAAACACCCTCAAATAAAACAGGAACAAATGGTAGTTCAAGTCTTTCGGCTATCTTCATTACCTCGTGCTGCGGAAGATATCTTTTGGTAGCGGTATCAAGTGCGTCAAAGCAATAGAATTTGTTGTAGCATTCCTTGGGATACTCCACTTTGTGCTGTACCAGCCATTCGCCGAAAAGACGGATATTGCTGCCAAGCACCTCTTTTACCTTAGCCTTATCGAGCGACTGAACAAATTCGTAAAATCCACGCAGATTATTATCTGCGTCAAGCGGTTGATGGTGCGAAAAAGCAGCGAGAATATCTCCCTGTTCGTCATACTGAAAGCTTGCATTTGCTCCATCGATCTTTTCTTCGATGATGATTTCATCGCCCGGCACAAATCGTGCTGCATATTCGGGGTCAATGCGTTTGATTCCGTAATAGGTTATGTGTTCAAGCATTGATGAATTACCTCCTTTTGTATTGTGGTTTTCTTAAACCTTAAAAGGATTATATCATTTTGCTTTGTACTTGTCAAGTGGTTTTAGAAAACTTTTTGCGAAATTTATTGACTAAATTTATTTTATATAATAAATTAGGTCGAAGTTAGATAAAACCAAAAGCGAAAACAAGAGGTCGTCATAGCTCTGAAAGAATACAGCAAACATCTAAGTTACATACTGAGGCATCAGGTATATATGTGCATAGACAAATTCCTTGAAGTGTTTGATGTTAACATAAGGCAAGAAACGGTAGGCAGAATAACAGTGGAGCATAACGTACTAACGAGAAAATAATCAAAGAGAAACTTGACTGGATGAGACCGATACAATACCGACTCAGATACTTGGCTGCATTATAATAGCGTAGCAGTCATCAAAACCACTACACTATTAAAGGTCTAACTTTTTGGAGTCAAATAAATGAGAGGCATTATGTATTGCAATTTTAAGAAATTATGGTATAATTATTATATTAAGATTTATTTGGTTTGGAGAAAATATTATGTCATACAAAGGAAAGAATAAAAACAATCAAAAGATCAAAACGGAAAAAAGAAAATCTTTGAATGAGATTATTCCTGCCTTTGAACTAGGTGATGATACAGTTTTATCAGAAACTGTTGAAACTGATAGGATAAATCACTATACCGATAACTTTAAGATAGCATTTGAAGCAGCAAAGCTTGCAATAAATAATCATCTCAAGGATCTGTTTACATTGAATGCCCAAAACTCGGAAAATTCAGCTAGTGGAGGTTTTGGTACAATATTTACTCTGTCAGGCAAGGAGCCATTAAAAGAAAATAAATTTGTATTAAAGATAATGTTTATCAGAAAAGACCCTAAGTCGAAAGAGGGGGTGTTGCAAAGCGATGTAGATCATTTTGAAAAAGAATGTAAGATCGGTCTTGAAATACATAGATTTGCTTTTAAGAATATTCCGGGAATATATCCAATAGTAGGCAGATATCCATTTAGAATTACGACTGCCGGTAAATTCACAGAGGACAGGAACAGTAGCAATAGTTTTCTTAAGATCAACAACGAAGAACTCGCAGAATACTGTTTTGTTGTTATGGAATATGTGGCAAATACTACTATTGTACAATGTATCAACAAGTATGAAAATATAAAGGAACGTAACAATTACATTATTGATTTATTTTATCCGCTTTTAACCGAACTTAATGATCTGCACAAAAAAGGCTATTGTCATCACGATATAAAACCTAGTAACATAATGTGTCTTGATACTAAAGATACGGAAGAACCAAAACTGTTTTTGATAGATTATGGCGAGACTTTAAAAATTGATAAACAAATTGGAGTTGGCATAAATAAGGTAAATAATAATGGAACGCCTGAATATGCACCATCAGATCCAACTATTGGTGTTTTACGAAAAGCAAATTTATTTGGGAAAAACTATTACGTAAATTATGATATATATTCGGTATGTTCAACTCTATATTATCTCTTCACAGGCAACAGGTGTCCAGTTCAAGGGATTGGTGTGAGTGATAGGGCGTATAAAAAGAATCTTAAAAAGACAGTTATGGAAAACTTAAAAAATAGTAAGCTTGATTTAGTTCAGCGTTGGATTATATACCGAGGTTTACTTTGGCACCAAGCTAAATGGAAAATTAAATTGAGTACTCTAAATGAAAACTTATATTTGGGTATCAAACGATTTGCTTTTTTATTAATTATTGTGCTTTTCCTATTAGTTACAGTCATTGTTTCTTTTATGTCTAAAACAGACACCGCAATCGATATGGAAAATATATTTAATCATTCTTGGGAGGATAGTAAATTAAAGCAGAGTATTTCAGAATGTTTTGAAAACAGGTATACCACAGAAGAGTATTGCAGTAGAATAAAAACAATGGTTATTGATAATGGTAAAATTATACTTAATGAGAAAGAAATAGATGATTTCCTTAAAAATGAATATAGAACAGACGTTGAAGGTCCTCAATTTACCATTGAATCTTTTGAAGATATAGTGGAATATTTCCCTAATCTTACTTGTCTTGCTGTGTATAATTGCGATATTCCTGATAAGGATGATGATGGAAAAGAACTATCTGCACTTGGACAGCTGAATAGTTTAACAAATGTATCTTTTGTAGGAACAGATATTGATAATCTTTCTTTTTTTGAAAATGTACAAATAGCACAAATTTATCCTTCAAAAGAAGATAACATAGTTATTCGTGATCTATCTGCTCTAAAACAGATTAGAGATCTGAATATAATAAACGTTGAAAATATCAGTCTTTATGATTTGCAATCTATGCGTTATCTAAATACTATATCTTTGGATGTGAATGAGTTTGATAGCAATGATCTAAATTATCTTCCGGACAGTACTAAAAGGTTTTATTTTTATGATGCGAATGTTGACTTTATTATGCATCTGGATAAATTTACAAATGCAGAAGAGATATATCTTTTTAATGGTGATTTTAAAGGTGCTGAGGAAGAACTGGTTGAAAAGCTTTTGTCTTTGAGGACTCTGCACACTCTGAATTTATATGGTTCTGCCTTTAATTCGCTAGATGCATTTGAAAAGTTGTCTGAACATCCATCGTTAGTAAGCATTGATATACGAGATGTTAAAGATACTGACGGAAAAAATTTTACTGACTACTCTGCATTTGATTTCTGTAAAGACCTCCGATATACGAATACCTATATTACATTGGATGGGGAAATCCTCACAGAAAAGGAACTGAAAAAAAGGAAATATACAAAGGTGTATTTTTATAATGACAATGTATTTTTTGAGGGCGATGATATCGTTGGTAATTATTCTGTTGATCAGTTGTCATTCTACAAAACTACCTCTGAGATCCAGGCTGAAACGATAAGTTTATTTCCTTATGCTGAAAAAATATACTTTAACTATTGTGAGCTGTCATCCGAAGTGTTCTCCGCTATTTCTGAATTAACAGATATAACTGATATATATTTCAGAGGTTGTGTGTGTGAATTTGGAGATAATCCAATTCCTGAGAATTTAGAAGATGTTAGTTTTAGAGAAATGGAAATTGCAAAATCTGAGCTTGATTGGATAAACAAAATAGACAAACTCCGATATCTGCGTATCAAGGATGTTGACAGTATCGATAGTCAGCTTTTGGTAGAAATATTGAAAAACAAACAGCATCTTAGAGAATTAGATTGTCTTAATATTGATAGCTTATCGCTTGATGGCTTTGAACAATTGGCTTCGTGTTCTGAATTGAAGTATATTGGTGCATATGGCAATGGTATTATAGATTGGACGCCTATATCTTTTTGTGAAAATGTAGAGCGTTGGCCAGGGTTATATGAGGATGAAGTTATCGATAATTTATATAAAACCGTTGTCATTCGTGGAGGTGAGATACTGTTCTGTGATGGAATTGAGCAAGGAACACTGGACGACGGTTATCAAATGGGTACATATATACCTCCTGAAAGCACATATACTCCATATAATAATGTTTTAGAGATTGCTCACTTTTTTCCAGAAGCTGAAACGCTTCATCTTGAGGATACCACTATACAAGGAAACGAGTTATCCGAGCTTATCGCTCTGATGCCTAACCTTAAAACCCTTTGCATTACTAAATCGCATTGCGATATTAACAACATAACAGGAATTGACAAATTGAAGGTATTCGTTGATGAATAAACATATTACGTAGAGCAATCACATTGTACGAGAGGAACAGGTATGAAAAATATAAAATGCATTATTTCGGCGGTTGTAATTATCAGTACAACAATATGTATTACTGTATCAAGCTTTGCTGCAAATAGCCAGAACTATAAATATAGCGATGAAGAACTGAACAGAATAAATAGTAAGGTGTGCAACAGTGTTGTGCGAATTTGCGGCACAGATGGTGTGAATAGCTCTTTGGGTACAGGTTTTTGTATAGGTGAAAAAGGTGAGGATCCACAATACATTTTGACAAATGCTCACGTTGCGTTAAAAGATGATCATCTATGGGAAGAATCGTTTGTTTATACGCAGGCAATAAATGATACAGAACATAGATATGCTATAGAAGATGTATTCATAAGCGATATTCACGATTTTGCAATATTAAAAATAGCTTTTCCCATTATCGACAGAGATCCTTTGCCGCTTTCTACCGAAACACTTACATATGGTACTCCGCTTTTTGCAGTTGGATACCCTGTGGATGGAGATGAAGATTACACTTATTCTGCCCTCCCTCAAAACGCCTCTGTAACAGCTGGAGAAATAACAAAGTTAAGTTCAACTGTTGACTATGAAGGCGATGGTGTTGTAGAGAGATTTGATTGTTATTATACAAGCATATATATAAACAATGGTAATTCAGGCGGTCCTGTTGTTACACAAGATGGTGCAGCAGTGGGTGTCGCCTTTGCGAAAAAAAACTTAGTTAGTGGACAAAGTGGTCCGGCTTATGTTGTTAAGATGCAATATGTTATTGATGTTCTTAACAGTAAAGGCTATCCTTACTCTCTTGCCGATGTTAGTGCTAAAACTCCGTTTGATCAAATAATTGATTATTATGCAAATAACCCTGATGTGGTATTGATTTCATTTGTTATTATTGCATTTGTCATATTTGCAATTTTTTTAATTGTTCACAATACAAAAGGTAATCAAAAAGTTCACACTGAAAATATTCAAGTCAGTCAGAGTGATTCAGTGACAAAAGGGCCTGATGATATAGAATTACAGTTAAACACAGTTTATACAATAGGCAGAGATCCTTCTGCAAATATTTGTGTTGGAGATATAAGTGGTGTCAGCAGAACACATTGCAAAATATATGTACGCAATATGAATGAAGGCTACGTGTTGTATACAACAGATCTATCTAAGTATGGAACTACATTGGTTGTTCAGGCTTGTGATGTGAATACGAACGAGATGTCCATTGTTAGTGTTAAGCTAAGAAAAAATATAGAAGAAGACTCGCTTCTAAGTGCAGTGGAACATATTGAGCTTGGATCTCCAAATTGTGTGATTAAAATATACAGAAAAAGAAACAGCATTTTTTACAGAATATTAAAATGATATTTGGAGACTATAATGTATTACAATTTCGAATGTTTAAGAACATATAAGGAAAAAGAACAAATACCCAATTCGCTTATTTCCGTATTTGATGAAGCGTTATATAGTCGTGCGGTATATGATATTCTTGAGTTATATTCGTACGGTTCTAAGTTGCCTGATAAAATGTATGTTTCTTACAAAGCGGGAATTATACTTGAATGTTTGCTTGCTAGTGTAGTTAATTGTAAAAAAAGCAGTGGATTGTCTGATAATATATCTTTTTTTAGAAATTCAAATCTTTTGCATAATATAAAAAATCTATTTTTTTTGTCAGAGAAAACAGATAATAAGGCGATCCCAGAACAGCAGGAAAAGCTTTTTGAAAAGATGGAGATAATAAGATGTTGCAGAAATGTAGCTGACCACGCCAAGACTAAAAAAGAAACACAAGAGATCTTTGATGGACAAGGTGTTGAAACGATTCTTGATATCTTAGCTGAACTTATTATAAATATTGTTCTGATAACAAACGGTTTTGAAATAAAGTATGATAAAGGTTCTGGAAGTGTATCCGTAAGAAAGAATTATAGTGAAAAACCACATATTATAAGAAGTGACGCGTTGTCGTTTAAATATAATGGTGTTGAGTTTCGAAAACTGCTGAGATATCCGACACCATTTTCTTCAAAAAGATTATATGAGACAAAGCAATTCGAACAAGAGAACGTGTTTTTTTATGGAAAATGTCTAATAAGTAAGCTGTGTTCAAAAGGTGACGCAAACCGTGATTCCCTTGCTTCGACACTTTTAAAAGATAATCCTCAATGCGGTGTTACTTCTCTTGTTGAAACAGGAAATACCAATTATACGCTAAGAGCTATTTGGTTGCACAAAAAAGAAACGTTACTGTGTGATTATGTATATTTAAAAAACGAAGAGAGAACCCGTCTTATAGCTGATGGTTCAGACACAACTGAATTCGACATCAATAACACCATTATGTCCTTGCGGATTGTTTCGATGTTATGTGATACTCTTATTGGACTTCGAAACATTGAAGATGATAATTTTTGTAAAATATACCATAGGAACATACATCCGTGTTCTATTCTCGTTGATGTATCGGATCCTGAAAACATTAAAACTAGATTGTGTTTTTTTGAGAAAAGTAAATTGTGCAGAAGAAACGATGCCAAAATACAAAATGTCAAAACAAGACCAATGAATGAAGGGGTTGATATTGATAATGAATTTACACCGTTTAAAGCAGAGAATTATCATATGGATTTTTACGGTATAAAATCATTTGTTATGCCTTATATATTGGAAAAATATCAAAAAGGAAATATTGATACTATCATTTGTGATTATATGGATACATATTCGCTGGTTATGCTGTTGATTTATTTATTGTGTTATGGTGATATTGTCGCATCCAAGTCTGAGGCTGATTCAATGTCTGAGTCCGAATTAATAAAAAGCCGGATAGACAACACTTGCACCGAAGATTTGAAACAGTTCCTTTTAACTGTTTTTAAAAATCGCGAAAAAACACCTGTTGAAGTCATTGCGAAACCATTGGGTGTTGAAAAAATAAAAGACGGTTCTATGCCAAAATTAAACGAATTAGTTAAGACTGCACTTGAATTATTTGAAGAGAAAAGAGGTTCCGATAATTACATTGCTTCAAATACCGTAGAAAGCACTGGTATTAAAACGCAAAAGCAGAATATAATTATTCAACCAAGTTGTATACAGACAAATGATGGTGTGGATAATGATGGTGTGGATACTGAACTGGTTAAAGAGCAAAAGTTTGGTTTAAAAAAGAAATTGTTTTCTATTTTTAAAAAATAAGAAGTAGAGATCATAACCGGATAAGTATAGAATCGGCAATTATGAATATGATTTTGAGAAAAGCTATTAAATAAGTTGCTCTACTTTTTTATTGTGGGTGCAAAATGGTCAATAACCTAGTCATTGTTTGTAAATCTGAACTTAAACTGTGAAATTGACAATGTAATTCCTAAAAAAACAATCCCCTTTTTGTAGTCTTGAACTGTTTATTTTCAAGTGTCTATTCTAAGGGGATTATGTCATTTTGGAGATAGTGTTGGTCTATTGTTAAATTATACCACAGGTGGGATGTTTGTGTACAGAGCTGTATGGCCGTCGAGTGAATTACAGATCCTGCAACTCCCTGCCAAATTCATCATCGGCAACAAGAAGTCGATCTTTATCCATATCATTCAGTGAGTGAAGAACATCCGCATATATTCCAGCATAGCTGCGAGTACAGTCGGGATTTCGCTCTAACGATTTTCAGTTATCTCCATAAATTCAAGTGCATCTGCGAAGAAAGAATTTCTCGTGTCGGCTCTATCGCCGTTGGTACGAAGCTCATCGTGTATCTTCTTTTTGAACGCTTCATAGCTGTAGACCTCGTATTCGGTCATTCGTCTGTCACCGTCACCTACACGGATATATGAACCTTTCCATTTTCCTGCACCTCTGTAAAAGCAAGGCTTCTGAAAGTTATCGATCTCCTGGATCTCGGCACAAACTACGGTCTTACCGTCTATATCTACAACGGTACATAACGGACGAAGCTCAGGTTCCATCTGAATACTCTGCTCCATAATCTTTTTCTGCAAGTCAGCAGCATCGTATACACCGCAGACAGAATAATCTTCACGCTCGTCGATTCCGAATATGATAGTGCCTCCACCAGATTGATTAGAGAATGAGGATAATGTATCAAACAGCTTAGGGCAATCCACTTTCGCAGATTTGATCTCAATGGTGTTGCTTTCGCATTTTGTCTTTTGAATGAAATTTACAAGTTTCAGTATCTCGGATCGTATCATTTTCATCACCCCTTTACTAAATTATACGAATTTATTTCGGAAATGCCAAGAAAAATTCGCATAAATTATTGTAAAATTCGTATAAAATATGATGTGATTCGTATAAATTGTATTTATTGTGATAAAAATCTGATGTTTATATATGATTTTTATATTGTAGCGAATAAGTGCTCAGTGCTCACGATTTACAATTAGCTCAGGAGCGTTTTTGTCTGTTATCATTAAAATTACTCCTGCTCTCGCAATTCCGTCCTTTGCTGTAAGTACAAATTTTCCGTTGTACTTTTCGGCAATATTTTTGATTATTTCAAGTCCGTAGCCGTGCTTGTCTTGATCGGGTTTATCGGTTTTAAGAATCGCTTTCTCACTGTCGATCGTTTTTGTGGTACTGTTCTTTACTTCAATTCTAAGCATTCCAAAACTTCTGTCTGAGGATATTTCCACAAATCCATTTTGTACTTCTTTCGCTTCACGCAATGCATTATCAAGAAGATTGGCCAAAACAGAGCATATGTCTGTTCTTTCAAATGGAAAGCTTTCTTCTCGGCGTATGTTGATCTCAAAGCGAAGGTTGTGTTCGTCAGCAGTGCTTTTTTTGTGGTACAGTACTGCATTTACAGTTGGATTTTCGCTGTAAACAGGCAGTTTCATTTGATGCGATCTGTCTTTGATATCCTCTAACATAGCTTTGCCTTCATCGGTATAGCTGTTATGCTGCAACAACGATTCCGTCACCGTAATAAGGTTATTTATATCGTGATGGTACTCTCTTATTTCGGTTATCTTTTGTGCCAAACCATCATAATATTGCAGTTGAAGATCCATTTCGTGCTGCATTTCACCTAGTTTTTGCGTCAACTGTTGCATTTTCGTATTTTGTATCAATGCACGGTACATTGCCACATCTGCAAGTAGCGACAATCCAATAGCAACTATAATAAACGGATTTTTTATCAGATCTGTCTTTGCCATACCCCACGTATGGTAGCTACTTGCTGCAAAGAATGCAAACTGGCTAAGAGGAAAAAGGCAGAAAAGACTAATTGATCTGATATGACTTTTTTTAAAAAACCTTAGCCAAAGAATGTACATCAAAAATGTACCGGCAGAGAAAACTACATCTGTTCCGATAATGTAGATTATGGTGTCCCAGGTATGCTGAGAGAAATTGATCGTCAGGATATCACCGTATATCTCATACGTTATTACAGATATGATGATATCCATCAATAAAAAAGTCGCCATTTCAAGACCTATCGCAAAGGCACAGATCACTTTTTTCTCTTTAAAAAAGAAAAAAGCAGGCAATATAAAAACTACAAACACGGCTATTGCTCTTAGCCATACCATATCTGTCGGAACCAGTGCTTCTATACATACATTTGCGGAAGTCAGTACAGTAAGCAATATATATTTGTTGTATTTCGGAGTCAGCATAGCAAACATACAAATATACATTAACAATACCTGAAAACAATTAAATAAAAGAAAAAACAAAATTTCAATCAGGATCTGCTCCATAAAAACCTCGTCTTAAAGTTCGATAAGAGCTGCGGTTATTTTTACCTGCTCTCGGTATGTTCGGCTGATCGGATATTCACTGCCGTCTGTCATTATGATGCTGTTCCAACCTTTTATCTGCGATATATGATCAAGGTTTATTATGTAGCTCTTGTGACATTGCACGAACTTGTCGGGAAGCTCTGATAGGCAATCGGATAATTTGCCGTAGGTAGAGTAGGTATCGTTTAGGCAGTGTATAATAAATTTGCGTCGATCACTGTTTATTGAGATAATATCATCAGTATTTATATATTTTATTGTGCCGCCGGTCTTTATAGGAAAATAACTAGTTTTTTTCGATAGATCTTTGATCTTTTCAAGGGCGTTTCTGAGGTACTTTGTTTCAACAGGTTTCACGAGTACAGCAATAGGGTGTTTGCCTGACGGTAAGGTGTACATATCTTGAAGATATTCTTTTGCATAGCCTGTAACATAGACAGGCTTTGTTTCTGGGTGTGTATCAAGTAAACGTTCTATGGCAGAGATGCCGTTTAGACCATTCTCGTTTTTAAGTTTTATATCCATAAATACTGCGTCTATCTTGCTGCGAATGTCTTCGATATTAAATAACATAGCTTCTGCGGAAGAGTAAACAAGAATGTCTGCATCAGGTTCAATGTCGGATATTTTTTGCTTCAAAAGCATTGAAGCTTTTTCGTCGTTTTCGCAAATTATGTACCGCACGGTCATTATTCTCCTTGTAAAATATTAACTTCATTATAATTACAATTTGACAGTTTGTCAAGGTTTGATATTTTGATACATTTTTTATGCAACTTATTACATACTTTTTCCAATTATTGAAGTAAAATTATATAATAAAAAAGTACTATAATGCTTTTATATAGTGAAAGTATAGGAGGAATACTATGAAAGCAAAACAATTCATTTCATCTGTTGTTGCCTGTGCAGTAATGCTTACAGCAACACAAAACAGCTTGATTCGGGAGCTGACGCCGTATAGCGTCGCATACGCCGAAGCAGCTGCTTATTCGTACACATTTAATGAAGAGCCGATTGTAATGACAGCAAAGACTGAAAACGGTAAGCTTGCTTGCTCGGCTTCCTATGATATCTCACTTCCGGATGTGACACAGGGAGGCACCACAGTAGCACAGTTAAAAGAGCTGTACTCGGGAATATCGGTAAGCGGTTTTGAATTCAAAAACTGCTCTATTGATGGGGTTTCTGAGAGCGATGTGCAAACAAGCATTTTTCTGTTAAGCGGTTCTACTGCCGAAGAGTACAATGGTTGGGACGCCGTTTATAACAGCGGAAGTCTGGATTTTTCTACGCTTACAGTCGCTGACAGCAATATCGTGCAAAAAGCAGGATATCAGCTTTATCTTAGCGAAGAGAAGATAACCGAACTAGGTCTTTCCGAAGGTGATATTGTAAAAATAAACTACGATGAGAGTTTTGACAGTTATAAGTTTACTCTTCCTTCGGGTGGAAAGACGATGACGGTAGTATCCGCAGAAAACGATAATGGACGTGATTGCTCTTATAACGTAAACATATCAATTCCCGGTGTGGAACTTGGTGAAACTACTGTCGGTGAGCTTAAAGAGCTATATTCAGGTATTGATGTAAGTGGATATACTTTTGAAAGTTCTACTATTGATGAGATGACTGCAAATGATCTTTCTGTTGCAATTTCGATGGTGACCGGCGACAGCTATGACTGGAATGCTGTGTACGATACATACTCTATGGATTTTGGTACAACACTATCCGGTGCTGATAATAATGATGTTATCCACTCTATAAGATTCAGTATTTATGTTAAAGATGAAGCTTATGAAAAACTCGGTCTTGAAATAGGCGATATGTTTACCGTAAATCCTGTAATATGGCAGGCATCACCTGTTTATGACAGCACCACAGGTAAATTGAGCTGGAATGCACATACCGATCCAACTGACAGTATGATAGTTTACAGTGTTTATGCAAACGGAAAACAGATAGCATACGCATATTGTTCCAAAGATATAAACGGTAATATTGTTTCTCCAAGTATTACACTTCCTGTGGATCTTGCTGTTTATAATGTCAACAATAACAATTCACTGACAGGCACCCTTGAACTGACATTTATGACTTCTGACGGTTCGGTGATAAGCTCGGATACGTTTAGTTATACTTATGATGGCTGTGATACCAGCACTTCGATAACAAAACCCGTCAAACCGACGTTTGACGACTCAAAAGCAATCGTATGGAATGCGGTACAAGGTGCAGTTGCTTATATTGCTGTAATAGATGTAAACGGAACCAATAAATATGTTCACTGTCTTTCGAATAACTTTACCACATTTGACAGTACGCTTGAATATATCGGAGCTGAAAGCGGCACATATAACGTTTCTGTCCTTGCAATAGATATAAACGGTGACGTGAGCGAAGTTTCCGAAGCACTTGCGGTAAGCTATGGCAGTGCGGTAGATGTATGGCTGGTTAATGGCGTGGTACATTGGGACGCAGTGGACGGTGCAGAAAGCTACAAGGTAAAAGTATCTGACGGAAGTAAAGAGGTAATCGACAACTGTTTGGCAAACTATTCGTCAAACTTTAAAGACATCCTGACTCAAAATGAATTTGCTGACGGAAAGTACAATGTAGAGATTTATGCTGTTTACACAGATGGTACAGAGAGCCTTGCGGCGAATTTCGAATACGATTACGCTAAGGCGACAGAAAATCTTTTCTACTATTTTGATAACGGCGATGGAACTATCACTATAACAGGCTGTGAGATCGTTACACAGGACGTTGTAATTCCCTCTGAGATAGACGGCAAAAAGGTCGTTGAAATAGGTACAGCAGCATTTGCACAGATCTATACATCAGTGAATTCCAGTGTTCTTAATATGAAAACTTTGGTGATTCCAGAGGGTGTAAAAAAACTGGGTTGGTATGCGTTCAACCGCTGTGAAAATCTCGAAGAGGTAACATTGCCTGAATCTCTTGAATACATTGATAGTTGGGCATTTGAGCATTGCTACGCTTTAAAAACGATCAATATACCTGCAAATGTTACCACAATAAAAGGTGGTGCGTTCGCACAAAATCGCTCTATGACATCTATCGCCTGTGCTGAGGACAACAGTACATATGTTTCGGTTGATGGTGTTCTGTTTACAAAAGATATGAAGGCACTTGTGGCATATCCTGGCGGTATTAAGGGCGGCTACACTGTTCCTGCATCGGTTCACCATATTGAAGATGCGGCGTTTTATGGTGCAACAAATCTTGAAGCGATAAAGATATTGGGTGTACTTGACTTTATCGGATTTGAGGCTTTTGCGGAATGTAAGCTGCTTACAGATGTTGTTATCAATGACGGCGTTAACTATGTAGGCTACTGGGCATTCAGGGGCTGTGAGAATATTGTCTTATTAACAGTGCCCCAGTCTGTAACAAATATCGGAGATCAAGCGTTTGGTTATGTCTCAGCTGACAATAAAAAGAGTGATTTCACACTCAGAGGTTACAAAGATTCTGCAATCTATTACTATGCAATCAGGCATAATATTTCCTTTATCTGTATAGGAAATGCCAGTGAAGAAAACGATCCTTTCGACGATGCAAATAATAAGGATGTTGAGGTAGAAATAAATCCTGATGCAGATCCTAATGATGTTATTACCAGCATTACATATAATCCGGGATTTAATATGAAGGATAAGAGTGAAGCAGGTGTAGGTCTTGATCTTTCTTATGTAAAAGTAAAGGCTAACGAAGTATACGATGAGGCAGGCATTGCAAGGGCAGAGGAGGCACTTGGAACAGAGATAACCGCTAATAAAAAATATAATTTGCTTGACATTACTTTGCTTCAAGGTGAAAAGGATATTTCAAACGGTTATGATGGCCTTGTTGAGTTGATTATTCCTATCCCTAAGGGACATAGAGATGAGGTGTTCTACTGTTATAGAATATTAGACAATGGAACGAAAGAGATCATTCCCGGAAAGCAGAAAGAAGATAGTTATGTTATCTATCTTGAACATTTCAGTATGTATGCTTTTGTAAGTGAAGAACAACATATCTGTACATATAGCGAAAGCTGGTCAAATGACGCTGAGACCCATTGGCACGAATGTAGTTGCGGTAATACAAGCGACACGGCTACTCACAATGCAAGTGAGTGGATAACCGAAACAGAGGCAACTATGACTGAAACGGGTTATAAATATATCGATTGTACAGTTTGCGGGTTTATTATTAAGGATGAAATAATTCCTGCATTGGAAACTGTGGAAGCTCCGATTTTCACTCCTTCAAGTGGCAAGACTTTTTCAGGAAGTCAGAAGATAACAATAAGCTGTGAAACCGAAGGCGCGGATATCTACTATACTATCGACGGTAGCGAACCCACCGCTAGCAGTACAAAATACAAGGGAGAATTCTCTATAACTTCTACAACTGAAATCAAAGCAATAGCTATTAAAGACGGAATGACAAGCAGTGATATCGTAACTGCTACCTATACTAAAAAGTCTGTTTCCACAGGCGGTGGGTCAAGCGGTGGCGGATATAGCGGAGGCGGTGGATACAGCGGAGGTAGTAGCTCTGCTTCCAAGCCCAGGGAAGAAAAGCCATCGATAAACGGTCAAGAGCAAAGCTGGACTGAAATTGCTGACAGTATCGCAAAACTTCCTGCGTACAGCGATATTGAGATTTCACTCAATGGTTGTGATTGCCTTCCAAAAGATGTAGTAAAGGCACTGTCTGATAATAAAATTACAGCCACAATAAAAGTAACAAGTTCTAAAAGTTGGCTTATCAACGGAGCGGAAATAGTCGAAGCAAAAGATTCTTATCTTGATTTTGCCGATGTCAAAGAACTTGATATTTCCTCTTTGAGAGGTATTGAGGGTTCAAAATTTAGTCTGAAAGATACAAATGTTCCTGCAAAGCTCAGCATAAGCTTTGTAAGGAAACACGCAGGCAAGTTTGCAAATATATACAAGTTGGATGGCGACAAGCTTGTTTTTGTTGACAATGCAATTCTTGATGAGAACGGCACGGTTATACTGCCAGTTTGTGCAAATGGTGAATATGTGATTATGCTGTGCGAGTTCTCTGATCGCAAGGGCGATGCAAACAACGATGGTAAGCTGTCTATAAATGATGCACTTCACACACTTAAACACGCAAATAGAATTGAAACAATAACTAATCCAGTTGTTTCAGACATTGACAACAATGGTGCTGTTGATATTAAGGATGCTCTTAATATTCTCAAACTTGCAAATGGATTACTTTGATGATGCACACATAATTTTTAATATATTATATGATCATACTTAAAGTAGTTCTTGTATAGGGTCAAGCAACTATAAGGCTCTGTATACTCTTTTTCTGTTTATAAAAAGACCGCCCCGAAAGCCATTAAAACGGCTCACGGAGCGGTCTTTTATATATTAAGCACACAAGCAATAAAGGAGTGTTGCCGCACCTCTCAGGCTTTACGCTCCTTATAGGGTGTCGGTTTATTGCCAGGATATTCCACGGACGGGATATCTGATTGCGGCTTAGGGATAACCCTTGAATGCATTAGGGACAATATGTGTTGTGCTGTCGGGTATTACCACTTGGAATAGCCCCATAGTCCTCAGCGTATTTAAGCAGTATACTGTTTTCAAACCGCCAAATAGATGTTTTATGTGCTTTGTGCATATCAATTATTTTAGGTCGATCCAGTGATTTGCCTTCATCTGCCACGGCTGTATATTATACAGCGTGGTGTTTAAAGAGGATGTGCTTTACTTCAAGGGCATCTCGACATCTGAACAAGGTTCGGATAATTTGTAAGCTGCTGCACTACGTCTTATATCGTTCAGACGGAATCGCATAGGATAAGCTGTTTCCATACTGTTTACAAGCAGCATATCCAGTAACTCGTGGGCGGCGTATATGCTGTCTTCGTATTTCGTAATATCACTTAATACGTTCCAGGGTTTGTTTACGATACTATGTGCTTTTTTGATAAGCGTTCCTATGGTGGTGGAGTCGCTCGGTTCAAATCCCAGCGTATTCTTTATCTGCTTTTTAAGGTCAGAAAAATCCACAATGTTGCCTAAGTTACTCGCCTGTTCAGCGAGGAACTCTAAATATGCTTTGACGCTGATTGCCCAAAAGAGGTTGACCCAGCTGCAAGAGGACGATGCGATTTTCAGAGCGTCAGCTATTGCATATACAAGGAACATACGGCACTTGGCGTCATCGGCACCGTATCGTTTATTGTAGTCGATCTTTATCTCGTTCAGTACACACAGCAGATCAGTGTATCTCATACTGTTAAGGTATCTGCGTGAAATATCCTGCATCTCCAAGCCAACTCCAAACGTACAGAGAAAACTGTCTACGCAATGATTGTTCAGTTCTTCAAACGACAGGTCGTTGATATGACCCATTATCTCCTGTATATCGCTCTTTCTGTCGATATATCCCTGGTTGGAATTATAAACAGCGTCTTCAAGTCTTGTTCCCATTGTTGTACCTCCTAATTCTATTTTTCGGTTGAACGTTGGTGTCGCCCCGAGGGTGTTCAGCCGCTGTCGGTCGCTGTTGTTAAACTCTACGCCCTAACAACCAGGCGGCTTATATGCCTTACATACTCATTATAAAGGGCAGATTTTGAGATCCACAAAAACTGCGGAAATGATTCGGGTTTGCTTTTTGTTGCCTTCGTAAAGGGGAAATGTTCAACCTGTATATGCCGAATTCAGTTTATCAAACCCCTTTGTGAGAAAAGGGTCACAGAGGGGTTTTCTGCTGATAGGGTCGTATTCCGTCGGATACAGATGCAATGCGATTTTATCTGCCTATGTAGACCAGCCACTCTTCTAACATTCCGTATACATTCTTGAATACTTTTTCAGGGATAGTCAACTGCATATCTCCGCAACCAACGAAAGCGGCCTTGCCGACCTTTTCTAAATTGTTTGGGAGAGTGGTCGCTCTGAGGCCAACACAATTAACAAACGCACCATTTCCTATCTCTGTCACAGTATCCGGAAAGGTTATTGATTCTAAGCTTGTACATTGAGCAAATACCATATCACCGATCTTTGTTAAGTTTTCGGGGATTTTTACAGAGCGAAGGTTGGTACATTCCTGAAATACCCCCTTTTCTATCTCCGTTATTTCATTAGGAATAGCTATTGAGCGAAGTTCTGAACATTGTGCGAAAGCACCCATACCGATCTCTGTTACGCTGTCGGGGATATCTATTTCTTTCAGACTAGTGCATTTAACGAAAGCGGCATCGCCTATCTTTTTCACGCTGTCAGGGATAATTACTTTTTCCAGACCTGTACACCCTATAAATGCGGCGGTACTTATTTCTTTCATTTTGTTGGAGAGCGTTGCCGAGTGTAAGCTTATGCAATCCTGAAATGCATTGTTACCTATCCGTTTCACGCTATGTGGAATAACTATTGAAGTCAAGCTTTTACAGTCAGCAAATGCACTATTACCGATCTCTGTCACTCCATTCGGAAGATCTATTGAGCGAAGTTCCGAGCATTGAGCAAAAGCGGCATTGCCTATCTTTTTCACGGTAGCAGGGATAGAAATTGTCTGCAAATTTGCACAATCAATGAAAGCGGAATCGCTGATCTCTTTCATTTTGTTGGAGAGTGTTACCGAGCGTAAGCTAGTACAATCCTGAAAAGCATTATTACCGACCTGTTTCACACTATCGGGAATAACTATCGAAGTCAGACTTGTACAGCCCATAAACGCTCCTTTTCCTATTTCGGCCACGCTTTCGGGTATTGTTACCGTTCTCAGATCTCTACAAGCACAGAAAGCAAAATCGCTGATCGCTGTCACGTTATCGGGTATTACAATATCAGATGTTCCGTCTTGTTCAATGTATTTTACCAGTATGTTATCTTCGATGTTGAAGCTCATATACTATCCTCCTGAATAATTGTTCTGATGTTTTTTTGGTATGTATTTTGATACCGAGGTTATCTGCCGCCCTCCCGTCTTGACCAAAACGGCAAAGACGGGTATTTGGCAGTGGAATGAACTTGTGCGTCAGCCACACTATTTATTGTTTAAACACGTCTTTTTTACATACTGTGGTATTGTCTTATCTGAGTGGACTTAAATCAACCAGTTGGTTTCAGGTCTCATAAGCAAACGAGCCTTTTCGTATGCCATTTCCTTAGTGAAGATAGTGTTGGCACGATACTGCTTTGTATCAGTACGCTCAACCGCCAAGGCCATTGTTTCGGTCCTGTTTTCGTCGATCGGAATATTGATAGGCACCAGATACATTATCTGGTTGTTGTAGAACTGAGGAATGACTAATCGCATATTGCGGCGTATCCTTTTGGTTGCGTCATCGACAGCACCCACAAGCAACAGCTTCATAATCGGCTTACTGAGAGGAATAACTTCCTGTATTCTGTCCCAGTTGTCATCAAGAATGTGATCCGTATCGATAACGATAGGATAGTTAGGATTGAAGTAGTAATTTTCGTAGTTATCACTGTATGTAGCGATATCGGGAGTATGGTCAAATATACTCATAAACAGTCTGTCTGTTACAGATCTGAAACCTATCATACGCCATTCCTGTGCGTCAGGTCTTTCGTTCTTTTCAAAGATAGCAACGATATCGTGACCGTTCTTTGTCAGCAGACCGGTGTTAAAGCAGGCGTACATTGCACCGTTCTTTTCGGAATAAAGGATCTTATCCTGAACGTAGCACTGCTTGAAAGTCCACTGAATGTATTTCTGTAATATGACGAATGGGTTATCTCCGTATGACCATTCTTCGTCCTCGGCTATTTGTGCGAGGTGGTTAAGAGCTTTTGAAAAGTCGCTTTTTGTACCGCAAAATGCAAATTGGAATAGGGTCTGTTCGTTCATAGTAGTAGTTCTCCTTAAAGTGTAATAATGGTGAGATGATTGGTTGAACGTTGGCGTCGCCCCGAGGGTATTCAGCCGCCGTCGGTCGCTGTTGTTAAACTCTACGCCCTAACAACCGAGCGTTTGATCTTAATTACATTTACATTATATCAGATGGATTTTGAGTTCCGCAAAATCTACGGAACTTCACTGTTTTCATACTGTAAGTCGATCCTTTTTGAGAAAAGGTTCGTTTGTTTGTCAGCTGTTTTTGAAAATAAAAAACCGTGAGAATAGGGAAGTATCGTTCAACGTATTTTGTTATTGCCGACAGCACTGAATACGACAAAAGGCTGCATAAAAATACGCAGCCTTTTTCTCGACTATTTATACATCAACACATTCAGATAGCGAAATCGGTTACAGCAATAGACTCGCAGACATAATCATTGCCGTTGACTTTGACGGAATAGGGAAATATGTCAGATTTCATACCGATATGCATACCGTTTTTCATCATCATCGAATCCGACATAAATTCACGTTGAAGAATGGTTCTTCCGTTTTTGTCGATGTACTGTTCGATAAGCTCATTGTTTCTGGTGGCGTCAACATTTGCAACGCAAACAGTATCAAAGACCTTGCCGTTGATATTCACCTCGTAACGTCCTACGACTCCACGAGCTCTTACGCCAAAATTGACGATATATTTGTCGTTGTCGTCACGCTTGGCAAAGGATTCCTGTTTGATGTGAGTTTCACTGCCGAAGTCATTTACGTCATACCCTGCAACTGCGTCATCGTAGAAGGTGGTGTACCTCTTGACATCTCCATTGGTATCAAAGTATGATAAAAAGTTACAGCAAGTATCAGAAAGCTGTGCAACGATCTGCGTTTTCTTTACAGTGCCGTCGGCTCTGAATGTGTTTGCGGCAAACTCAACTCCCTCAATGTTGTGGACTTTCGCTTTGTTGGTCGCCTCCGCCTCGATGCAGCAAATACGGTCGCCTGTGAGGGTGTCATATACAGCGAACTCGGAACGTTCACCAAGCTTTGGAATGATAAACCAGCCTCTGACCTCGTCGCATACGACAGGGGAGGATTCGTTGCTTATCCTGTTGATAGTGATAGTGGGGATAGTTCTGGGGAAATTCTTCATAAATAAAACTCCTTTTTTTAATAAATAATAGTTCTTTGAGAAAGGGATAAGGGATATTGCTGTAATAATTATTTCCTTCTTTCACCTCTTTTCCGGTACGATAGTCGGATCATATTAAAGTCGTGATAGTCAGTGTGCTGTCAGTGGACACCTGACCGTCTTCATAAAGATAGTCGGTTTTGATGAGCATAAGGTTCACTGTTAAACAGGAAAACCTTGCAACTTATTTCACAGTTTTATATATCGACAGGCTCAGGAAAATAAATTCAGCCGGATAGCTCAGTCGCATTGTATATAGCTATGAAATGTTTTTTAGCGGCATTTAAGCGGCTTTTTACAGTTCCTTTGGATATGTTCAGAATGGAAGCGGTTTTTTCTTCGGAATAGCCTAACAGACAGCGGTAACGTATCACCTCGCTATGTATCGTTTTAAGCTTAGCGAGTACCTGCTCGATCATAAGCTGCTGTTCGACAGTATCAGCCATATCGGTCATTGTATCTTTGATATTAAGTTCCTCTATTGGAGTATCTTCTTTATGGTCTTTGGTGCGATAATCATTACGGTAATAATCGTAGCATCTGCACTTGGCGATCCTCAAAATATAATTCTTAAACTCATTTGGGTCTTCCGGCACAGATTGTGGGGCTTTCCTATACCGTTCGTATGTCGCCAAACAGATCTTCTGTACGATATCTTCTATGTCTTGTTGGCTGCGTCCCGAAAGGTTTCTTCCGACATAACGGGATACTATTTTAAGGTTTTCTTTAAGAAGTTGTTCGAATTTATTTTCAGTCATTATTCCTCCTGACAGTATAAAAGTTCTTAGAGTATAAGTTTAACGTTGGCGTCGCCCCGAGGGTATTCAGCCGCTGTCGGTCGCTGTTGTTAAACTCTACGCCCTAACAACCGGGCGGTTGATCTTAATTACATTTACATTATATCGGGTGTATTTCTAGTTCCGCAAAAACTGCGGAAATATATTATTCCCATACTGTAAGTCGTTTCTTCGTGAGAAAAGGTTCATTTTGGGGCAGTTGTTTTTGGCAAAATAAGAGAGGAGCATTTCTGCACCTCTCGTTCTGCTTATATACTGTGGTGTCGAAGGGACTGTGTATCAGTCGCACTTTTCGATGTCCGAACACTTTTGGGACATTTCACAGGCTGCTGCATTACGTCTTATTTCGTTCAGACGGAACCGCATAGGATAAGCTGTTTCCATACTGTTTACAAGCAGCATATCCAGTATCCGGTGGGCAGTGTGCATATTTTCTTCGTATTCTTGAATGTAAGACAATATGTTCCACGGCTTGTTCACGGCTTTGTGTGTTTCCTTAATAAGCGTTCCAATGGTGGTGGAGTCGGTCAGTTCAAATTCCAACGTCTTCATTACCAGTTTATTAAGGTCGGAAAAATCTACCGTATGACCGGTACTACCCGTTTTTTCAGCGAGGAATTCCAGATACGCTTTGACGCTTATCGAGAAAAAGAGATTGACCCAGCTGCAAGTGGACGAAGCGGTATTCAGTGCGTCCGCTATTGTATAAACAAAGAACATACGGCTTTTTTCATCTTCGTTGCCATTCATTTTTTGGTAATTGATCTTTATCTCGTTCAGTACACACAGCATATCTGTGTATCTCATACTGTTAAGATAGCTGGTTGAAATGTCCTGCATCTCCAAGCCAATCTCGAATGCAGTGAGATAGCTCTTTTTACAATGACTTTTCAGCTCGTCCAGTGTGAGGTCGTTGATATGCCCCATAATCTCCTGTATATCGCTCTTTCTGTCGATATAACCCTTGCTGGAATTGTAAGTAGCGTCTTTAAATCTTATTCCCATTGTTGTTACCTCCTAATTAAGTTTTTTCAGTTGAACGTGTTTTTTCTCCGAGGGTATTCAGCCGCTATCGGTCGCTGTTGTTAAACTCTACGCCCTAACAACCAGGCGGCTTATATGCCTTACATACTCATAATACAGGGTAGATTTTGAAATTCGCAAAAACTGCGAAAGTCAATTCGTTTTGCTGCTGTTGTTGATAAAAAACTGTAAAAACCAAAGCACCTAAGGGGATTCATATAAAGAACAAGCTTCACGATAATATGAAAAAGCTCTCCTTTATATCATAGGAGAGCATTTTCAAGACTATTTTATTTTTATGCTACATCGTACTCTATGGAGTCAGGCACTACACGGTAGGTAACGCCGTTTTCTTCTATCTTATAGCCTGTCACGGTAAACAGGCCTGTTGCTCCAACCGGAAGTGGAACAGAGCATTTCATTATGTAAGCAGAAGCGTCGTCGGATACTATGCTTGTGCTTCTTATCCTATCTCCTATAACTGTACCTCTTATGGTGTCGAATTTATCCAGCATTTTTTATGTTCCTTTCGTATGTTGTGATCTTATTATAGATTGTTTTTTTGTGTTTCCGTAAATTTTACGTCCTATTTTTCTTTCGATGATCGTTTGTCGTTCATCGTGTTTTTATTATATCCTTTAATTTTAGGTGACCGTAAACTTCACGGTTTTGGGGTAACATCAAGACTATAAAAAAGACCACTCATGAAAATGAGAGGTCTGCCTTATGGTTGATTGGTAAGGTTATATGAGTTTTTGTTATGAAACAATTTACATATCTATTAAAGCTTTCTTGAAAGATGTTTTTTATTGATGCTTATATTTTATATTGCTATTTGAATTTTAGCGGTGTTTGCACACCGCCGGGTTAATTATAAAATGTGAAAGGATTCTAGAAATGCTTTTACGTTTATTGAGTGACATAAGAGGCATAGGTGACGATTATGAAACAAAACTATGATTATTTTGAAAGGAGATTTTATA